>DATJEL010000014.1:0-80471 GCA_035496675.1 Terriglobales bacterium | reverse complement strand
TCAATTCCCCTCAGAATTCCCGGTGCATCCGGGCAGGAGTGTGAGAAGCCACATGAACGACAAAGACGCACGCATGATGCTGGTGCCCATGGTCATCGAACAGACCGGGCGGGGTGAGCGGGCTTACGATATCTACTCGCGCCTTCTGCGCGACAACATTATCTTTATTGGCACTCCTATCGACGACAATATTGCCAACCTGGTTATCGCCCAGATGCTCTTCCTGGCCCAGGAGGACCCCGAGAAGGATATCCAGCTCTATATAAATTCTCCCGGGGGGTCGATTACCGCCGGTATGGCAATTTACGACACAATGCAGTATGTGAAGAACGATGTCACTACAATATGCATTGGTCAGGCAGCCAGCATGGCAGCGTTATTGCTCTCTGCAGGAGAGAACAAGAAGCGGCTAGCCCTGCCCAATTCGAGGATCCTGATTCATCAGCCCTCGATGGGAGGCTTGTCCGGCCAGGCAACCGACATCGACATCCATGCCCGCGAGATTCTCAGGATGCGTGAGATTACGAATCAGTTGCTGGCAAAGCACAGTGGCCAGAAGCTGGATAAGGTCGAGAAGGATGTGGAACGCGACTTTATCATGAACGCCCAGCAGGCCAAGGAATACGGAATCATCGACGATATCATCTATAAGACTCGCTAGGCTGTATGATCGCCCTTCTGTAACCCGTTGTGGGCGGGCTCGGAGCAGCGATCCTGGCCGGAGGAAAGCAGCACGGTTGGACGGTGCCGCATGCTGCAGGGAATAAGGGGGCTGATTGAAAAACCGAACCGGATCTGAAGAAATTCTCCGCTGCTCGTTCTGCCACAAATCGCAGGATGCGGTAGCCAAGCTAATCTCCTCGCCGAGCGACTACCCTCGCGCGTATATCTGCGACGAATGCGTTGCGGTCTGCAACTCGATTCTCGAAGATGACCGGGCGGCGACGCCACCAGCTTCGACCCCGAACCAACTCCCGAAGCCGCATGAAGTCAAGGCCTTCCTCGACGAATACGTCATCGGCCAGGAGCAAACCAAGAAGAAACTGGCGGTAGCGGTTTACAACCATTACAAGCGCATTTACATGAACCGTCAGCGCGCAAGCGGCGACGGTATTGAACTGACGAAATCCAATATTCTTTTGATCGGTCCAACCGGCACCGGCAAGACCCTCCTGGCTCAGACGCTCGCCCGCATGCTGGACGTTCCCTTTGCCATCGTGGACGCGACCACCCTAACCGAAGCTGGGTACGTTGGCGAAGATGTCGAGAACATCATCCTCAAACTCTTGCAGGCTGCCGATGGCGACGTGGGCCGCGCCCAGACTGGAATCATCTACATCGACGAAGTGGACAAGATCGGGCGCAAGGACGAAAACCCGTCCATCACGCGCGACGTTTCCGGAGAAGGGGTGCAGCAGGCGCTCCTCAAAATTCTTGAAGGTACCATTGCCAATGTCCCCCCCCAGGGTGGGCGCAAGCATCCCCACCAGGAATTCACGCCGGTTGACACCACCAACATCCTGTTCATCTGTGGCGGCGCTTTTGTAGGCTTGGATAAAGTGATTGGCCGCCGGGCAGGCAAAAAGGCCCTGGGCTTCCGCACGGACGAGGAAGAGGCAAAGCAGGCACAAGCGGAGGCGTTGGCGGGGAAAAACCGGCAGGAGCTGGTGAGCGACGTTCAGCCCGAAGACCTCATCAAGTTTGGATTGATCCCAGAGTTTGTTGGCCGGCTACCGGTCGTCGGCGTTCTCGAAGAGCTCGACGAGTCCGCTCTTATTGAAATCCTCACCCGGCCCAAGAACGCCATCGTCAAGCAGTATCAGCGCCTGTTCGAGTTCGAGAATGTACGCCTGAAGTTCAGCGATGATGCTCTGCGTGCGGTTGCCCGCCAGGCCATGGCCCGCAAAGTCGGTGCCCGAGGCCTGCGCATGATCCTCGAAGAGCTGATGCTCGATTTGATGTACCACCTGCCTAGCCAAAAGAAAGTAAAAGAGTTCGAGGTCACCCGGGAAATGGTCGAAAAGCGCAACGTCTCACTCACCATGATGGAAAAGGCGGGGTAATCGATCCCGCCCTCGATTCGTGGGGTACCGTGGCTTCTAGTTCTTAGCTTCGTTTGTACATACGAATTTGCTGGCCTTGATACACTAGGTTTAACCCCAGGCGCCAGACGCCTGATGCCGCTTTCGGAGCATTCGTGACCACATCCAAGGAAAAATTCGAGACTCGCAAACTTCCGATGATGCCCATCCGTGACGTGGTCATCTTCCCGCACATGATGACCCCATTTGTCGTGGGCCGCGAGTCCAGCATACGGGCTCTTGAGGAAGCGCTGACCTCGGACAAAAAGATCTTTCTGGCCACCCAGCACGACGCCAGCGTTGACGAACCGAAGGCAAACGAGATCTACCAGGTCGGGACGGTGGTTAACATCGTTCAGAGCCTCAAGCTCCCGGACGGAAACATCAAGGTATTGGTTGAGGGCATTGAACGTGGCAAGGTCCTGCAGATCACCGAAGCTGAAGGGTTCATGCAGGCCACGGTTCGGCTGGCGCGGTACGCGGTTGAAACCAATGCCTCGGTTGAGCAGGCGATGCAGCGAGTCACGTCCTTGTTTGAACAGTACGTAAAGCTCTGCCAATCCCTGAATTACGAGACCATGATCGCCGCCGTCCGCATGGAGGACCCGGCCAAACTCACCGACACCATCGCCGCCAACCTACAGCTTTCGATCGAAGAGAAACAGGAGTTGTTGGAAATCTTTGACCCGGCCGAGCGCCTGACGCGCATCGCCGATGTCCTCGACGTCGAGATCGAAAAGCTGAACATGGACCGCACCATCCAGTCGCGCGTAAAGCGGCAGATGGAACGGGCACAAAAAGAGTACTACCTCAACGAAAAGATCAAGGCTATCCAGAAGGAACTGGGCCGCGGCGAAAAGAGCGAATTCGACGAACTGAAGAAAAAGATCGAAAACGCCGGGATGCCGAAAGAGGTAAAGGACAAGGCCATCCAGGAGCTTAAGAAGCTCGAAGCAATGCCGCCCATGTCCGCCGAATCGACTGTTTCCCGCAACTACCTTGACTGGCTGCTGGCGGTGCCGTGGAAGAAGCGGTCGAAAGAAATCCGCAACATCTCGCGCGCCGAGAAGGTGCTGAACGAAGATCATTATGGGCTGGAGAAAATCAAAGAGCGCATCCTGGAATTTCTCGCAGTGCGCCAGCTGGTGAAGAACCCCAAAGGCTCGATTCTATGCTTCGTCGGCCCCCCGGGCGTCGGGAAGACTTCCCTCGGAATGTCGATCGCAAAGGCCACCGGGCGCAAGTTTGTTCGCATGTCGCTTGGCGGCGTGCGCGACGAAGCGGAAATTCGAGGCCATCGCCGGACTTACATCGGTGCCCTGCCCGGTCAAATCATTCAGATGATGAAAAAGGCGGGGACCAAGAACCCGGTCTTCATGCTCGATGAAGTGGACAAGATGTCCATGGACTTCCGCGGCGATCCATCAGCGGCGCTGCTGGAAGTGCTCGACCCCGAACAGAACTACATGTTCGTTGACCACTATCTCGATGTTGAGTACGACCTCTCGCAGGTGTTTTTCGTAGCCACGGCCAACGTGATGCACACCATCCCGCCAGCCCTGCAGGACCGCATGGAAGTGCTGCGTTTGCACGGTTATACCGAGCCAGAGAAGGTTGAGATCGCAAAGCAGTTCCTGGTGCGCAAGCAGATGGAAGCGGCCGGACTCAACGACAAGAACATCAAGTTCACGGACGATGCCATCGTCTCGCTCATCCGCAGCTACACGCGCGAGGCCGGCGTACGCAACCTGGAGCGCGAAATCGGTAACGTCTGCCGTAAGATCGCGCGCAAAGTGGTAAAAGAAGGCTCGAACTTCACGATTACCGTGAGCGCCGAGAATGTGAACGACTTCTTGGGCGTGATCAAGTTCCGCGACACCCTCGCGCACGACAGGAGCGAAGTAGGGCTGGTCACCGGCCTGGCGTGGACCGAGGTTGGCGGTTCCATCCTCTCTACCGAAGCCACGGTGGTCGACGGAAAGGGCAAGCTCACGCTTACCGGCAAACTCGGCGACGTGATGCAGGAGTCGGCGCACGCCGCCATGTCCTATATCCGCTCACGCGCGCAGCGCCTCGGACTGACTCGCGACTTCTATCGCAACTTTGATATTCACGTGCACGTGCCCGAAGGCGCCATTCCAAAAGATGGTCCGTCTGCCGGTATTACGATCGCCACGGCAATTGCCAGTGCGCTCAGCAAGATTCCCGTGCGCCGCGATCTCGCAATGACCGGCGAAATCACGCTGCGCGGCAAAGTTCTGCCTATCGGGGGATTGAAAGAAAAACTTCTCGCCGCACATCGCGCGGGCCTGTTCGAGGTCATTCTTCCCAAGGACAACGAGAAGGACCTGGCAGAGGTCCCTGAAAACCTGCGCAGCGCCATGAAGCTGCACTTCGTGGACACAATGGACCAGGTGCTCGCGATTGCTCTCGAGCAGGCACTGCCGGTAGTTGAACTTCCGGCCGAACAGCCTACCATCGCATCGATCGGTGAGGCCGACGCGCCGAGCGCGCACCAGTAGTTGCTTCTCGAGGCGCACATCCTCTAGCCATCTCTTGCCCCCCTTGAGGCCAGCCTTCCCGGTTTGACTTACATGGAGGGTGCATTCCCCCTAGAGCTTGGTGATCTTTCCCTTTGTAGCCCGGCCTTTGTAGCCCGGCCTTTGTAGCCCGGCCTGTGTACTCCTGACGATGGGATAATTTTTCGGGCTAGGGGCGGGGTGGGAGCGAGGAAAAGGAAAGCCCGCTGGTGGTAGTCAGCGGGCTTCGTGGGGAGGCAGCAACGACAAAGTGTGCGGTCAAATTCAGGCTGCGTCCTCTTCCCCCGGATCGGAAGAGTCCTTGAGCGCCGTCTCTCCTATCTTGACGTATTGATGCAATAGCGGGTCCTGCTCGGTCTCGTGGCTCTCCCTGGGCAACACGAGATGAGGCTGAATTGGTCCATCTGCCGGTCTCAGTTTTCGCTTAGCAATCCTAAGTCGATGGGGGAAACGACGTGTCACAAGAGGAATCTAACAATTCCAGATTGTTCGATGAAATACAGTCAATACCGTAGCGCAGGCGGGGTTCTATATGGAAGGAAGCTCAGATTCCCGCTCGTCAGGAGGCCGGCTCACGGCGAAACGGTCGCAAGTGAGCCCTCGCCTCTTGCGGGCGCTGCAAAAGCTTCGAGGCGGGGCTACAATCGGGCCATGCTCCCGAAGATGACCATCAACGTCAAGGGGACGACGGGGCTCATTGTTGCCGCCGCAATCATAGTCGCTGTGCTCGTCGCATTTTCCGCTTATCGCGTGTTCTTCGCGATCAGCCTGGGAATTGGCGTGGTGTTCGCGGGCTTGATTTACCTGCGCAACAAATACCGCCCAATCACCGACAAGGACGTCGACAACAAGCGCCCGCTCGGTCTTGATTGAGACCCGAACGGCGCAGGCGCGGTTTGTGAACTTCGTGTCCGACTTGCAAGTTCTTTGCAGAAAATCGAAACTGGAATGTGCGCGTCCTTTCAAGATTCCTGTGCGCAGCAACAGCGGTAAGCCAGTTTCCCGCTACAGCCCTGCCCGAAATAGCATTTCTTGGTCGCTCCAACGTCGGAAAATCCAGCGTCATCAATTCTCTTCTGGGGACCAAGATTGCCAAGACGAGTTCGACCCCCGGGCGGACGCGGTCGATCAATTTCTTCGAAGTGAGGTGGCCGGGGAGGCCGCAACCGGAGCTGGTTTTCACCGATCTGCCAGGATATGGCTATGCCAAGGTCGCAAAGGAAGTTGCGGCCAGCTGGTCTTCGTTTGTCGAACCCTATTTGAAAGAACGGAAGTCTCTTGCGCTTTGCTTGGCGCTCGTGGATCTCAATGTCCCCCCGCAGGAGAACGACAAGCAGCTGCTCGACTACCTCGATGCGGCGGGAAGAAAAGCCCTGATCGTCGGTACTAAGGCCGACAAGCTTTCCGGAAACACCTTGCGTCATGCCCTGCAGACCTTTTCGCAAGCGATCCCAACTGCCCGGGTGATGCCCTATTCGGCGCGAACCGGCGCCGGTCGCGATGAGTTGTGGCAGGAAATTCGTGCGGTGACCAGGTAAGCTCGCAAACCTAGACCCCGCGAATTTTGGTTTATCCTAAGGAATCAGCGTGCCCTGAGAGCTCAACCGAATGGCTGATAAGACTGTCGCTCTAAAAATCCGGCGTCAGGGCAATCCGAACGAGAAGCCGCGCTGGGAAGAATTTGAGCTGGCCTGGCACTCGGGAATGAACGTGATTTCCTCGTTCATGGAGATTGCGCGGAACCCGGTTACGCGGGACGGGAAGCCGACGACGCCGATCACTTACGACTCCAACTGTCTCGAAGAAGTGTGCGGATCCTGCGCCATGCTGATCAATGGCAAGGCGCGAATGGCCTGCTCGGCGCTGCTCGATGACTTGGAGGAGCCGATCCGCATTGAACCCCTTTCGAAGTTTCCCATCGTTCGCGACCTTTCCGTGGACCGCAGCGTCTTATTCGAGAACTTGAAGCGTGTGAAGGCCTGGGTCCCGGTAGATGGCACCTACGATCTAGGTCCCGGGCCGCGCATGACCATGGAAGAGCAGGAGCAAGCCTACCCGCTGTCACGATGTATTTCGTGCTGCTGTTGCATGGAGGTCTGTCCCCAGTTCAACGAACACACCGGCTTTGTCGGCGCAGCCACCATCTCTCAGGTCCGGCTCTTCAACACCCACCCCACGGGGGCGGCACTGCAACGAGAACGCCTGACGGCCCTCATGGGCGATGGTGGGATCCAGGAATGCGGCTTCGCGCAAAATTGCGTAGAGATCTGCCCCAAGGACATCCCGCTCACTCGCTCGATCTCCGAGGTCGGGGGAGCGGTGATGAAGCAGGCTCTTGGGGACATCTTCCGGCGATAGCGCCTTATCCCGAATTTGACAGTTTTCGTAACTGTGACCGAAGAAGTTTGCCGCTTTTTGACCTTGGATCCGGTCACGCGTCCCGTGTCGTATTGCCCGGAGCTGACCGCCAGCACTGAATTCAAAGCAGATAATGGTTCGGCAGCCTGGTAGCTCGATCCGGCATCTGAGGTGCAGGTAAGTTGAACGTCTGAAGTCAGAGTAACCGGGAGGTAATCAGCAGGCCGGCGGTTTTGGATATCTAGGGTAACCGCCAAAAATGTACTTTTGAGCTTGGAATTTTCCGAGTCTCGCTTACAATAGCCCCTGCTGTGTAGAACGAATCGCCCATGCGGAAGAAGAAAGCCACATTCGTCATTGTGATTCTGGCCTTAAGTTGCCAGGCGTTTGCCGTGCGGCCGGTCGTGGCTCCGCGGTATCACCGCATGCATCGCCTCCGTCGAGTTCGCTGGAATCCAGTCTTCAGACCTTCGCACGAATCTTTGCTATTGCAGAACGCCGAAATTAATCGCTTGAATCTTCCGCGCATTCGCGACGATCGGCAGCTCGAACAGTTGAAAGCAGATGGGGAGCTCGTGCCCATCGTTCCTACCGAAGCTCTACGGATTCAACCATCGCTAGACCCCGCTCGTCGGTATTGCCGTCCATGGACGCTGGATTTCCTGAACGACATCAGCGCCGCTTATTACAAAGAATACGGTCAACAGATCCAGGTGAATTCCGCGGTGCGCACGGTTCTCGTACAGAAGAAGCTTCGCCGTCACAATCGGAATGCGGCTCCCGAAAGCGGCGAGACCGCATCATCGCATCTGGCGGGCCTGACGGTGGACTTGCAGAGGCGTGGACTGAGCAAGGCGCAGATCAAGTGGATTCAGGACTACATGCGGCCCCTGAAGGACCTCGGCCTAGTGGAGCCCGAAGAAGAACGGCGCCACTGGTGTTTCCACGTCATGGTTGGCGGTGCCTACAGCGAATACCGCGCAACCAAGCTCCTGGCTGGGCAGGAGGATGCCTCCGCGACTCTGCGCGAAATTACGAGCATTGGCCTCGCGGACGGGCAGCAGTAAATCTCACTCCTTAATTCAGATCCCTTGCAGTTTCCGAGCTACCGCGCAATATAGCTCTACCGCCTCGCGCAATTGCTTCTTCTCCACATACTCGCCGTCGGTGTGGGCGACGTGAATGGAGCCGGGGCCGAGAAGCAACGGGTGCCCCCAATTGTTGAGCGCGGGAATGTCGGTGGTGAACTTGGCCACCATGGTGGGAAGCCCCTCGAAGGTGTGCAGGCGGACGAAGGGAAGGTCGAGGGTGAATTCCACTTGGACCAGGTCGCCAATGGCTGAGACGATTTGCTGACGCAAAGGCTCGGATGGCCCAACCAGCCGGAACAGCAACAAGGCACGCGCTTTGTCGGAAATAACGTTAGGCGCGCGTCCACCTTCGATCAGGCCGACGTTGACCGTGCAGGGGCCAATCTCAGGATCCTCAGGCAGTTTCAACCGACGCACGCGGTGGAGAGCTTCGACCAGCTTGTCAATCGCGGATTCGCCCAGTTCCGGATAAGCCGAGTGCGCCATGCGCCCGGAAGCCATCAACTCGACGCGCAGGGCTCCTTTGGAGGCCGTAGCCACGCGATTTTCGGTTGGCTCACCATTGATCAGGAATTTGCAGCGGTTGGGCTGCTCATTCGCGATTTTGGCGCCAAGGCTGTCCCGTTCTTCGCCCACCAGGAAGAGCAGGCCGACAAAGATTCCTTCCTGCTTCAGCTTGCCGGCTGCGGCAATTTGCGCAGCAATGATGCCTTTTGCGTCACAGGCTCCGCGACCGTAGACGCGAGTGTCATCCTCGGAGGAAGGAAGGAACGGCGGCACCGTGTCCATGTGCGTCGAGAAAACGAGAGCGGGGTTGGGTTCCTGTGCAGAGGTGGCAAACAGGTTTGCCCTCTCACCCTCGGCAATGGTGACTTTTACTTCGTATCCAAGCTGGAGCAATTCCTGCGCGAGGAATTTCCCCACCGGCCCCTCATTCCCGGTGATGGACTCGATATCGATAAGTTGACGCGTGAAAACAGCGACATCCATGTGCTTCGAGAATACCTTAGGCCTCAGGGATTGGGCGAACTCAGGATTTGGATGGCAACGATCGGACCGGCCTTAACCTGCAAAGGGCAAGGGGGGCGCCCCATCGATCGTAAAACACGCGATTGGGGCTTGGCTGCGATAATCTAGTCGCGATGCCCACCGGTGCCGGCGCAATTCGCTCGCTATTTCTCGAGGGACCCGCCGGGCAGCTTGAGGCCATTCTCAACCTGGGCACGGAAAACCCCACCCACTCCGCCCTGGTTTGCCATCCGCATCCGGTTTATGGGGGAACCCTCCATAACAAAGTCGTGTTTCATGCGATGAAAGCGCTGAATGGATTCGGGTTCCCTGCTCTGCGATTCAACTTTCGCGGGGCTGGTCTCAGCCATGGCGAGCACGATTTCGGACAGGGTGAAATCGAAGATGTGCGTACTGCCCTTGATTGGTTGCACCGGGAGTTCGGCTTGCCAACCATCCTGGCGGGATTTTCATTTGGCGCAGCGGTCGGATTGCAGGCCGTGTGCCATGACGAACGCGTAGTTGCAGCCATTGGCCTGGGAGTTCCTGTGCAGCCGGTTGAGGGGCGGAGCTACGATCTGTCGTGTCTCGGTTCCTACCGCAAATCCAAACTCTTTGTCAGTGGGAGCCGCGATCCGTTTGGGCCGCGCGTGAAATTGCAGGCCTTCGTGGAATCGCTACCGGAACCTAAGAAGCTGGTCATTATCGAGAGCGCTGACCATTTCTTTGAGGGCAGATTGCGCGAGATGCGGGAGGCTGTTGAGGGGTGGGTCCGCGAAATTGGCTTCGCCTGAGAACGCCGGCATTCTCATGAAAATCGTTGCTCGTCATATCTTCGATCATGCACTGCGCGAGAGCAGCGTCGGTTCGGCGTTCGCCGAACATGTCTCGTGTGAGCGTGGTGTCGTTCGCATCTGCGAGGACCTGTACGACCTTGACTCCTACAGCCGGGTGTTCGTGCTTTCGCTTGGGAAAGCGGCACACTCGATGCTCGCGGCCTTGCAGGAGCAAACCGGAGAGCGGTTCGAGGGAATTGTGGCAAGTCCGGTTGCGCCGGAATTTCAGGTTCGAGGATTCAGGTATTTCCAAGGCGGGCATCCCCTGCCTAGTGCAGATTCGATTCGCGCCGCCGAGGCCATGCTCAAGTCGGCGAGCGCTTTGAACGAATCTTCACTCGCCATTTTCTTGATCAGTGGCGGAGGGTCCGCGTGCGCCGAGAAGCCGATTGACGACGAAATATCGCTGGCAGACTTGATTGCGGCCTATCGCGCCCTGGTGCTCGGCGGCGCTCCAATAGGAGCGATCAATGCGATCCGAAAACATCTGTCGGGGATCAAGGGCGGCAGACTGGCACAGGCTGCTTATCCGGCGCAGCAGGTATCGATTCTGGTTTCGGACGTACCCGAGAACACGCCCGACGCACTTGCCTCCGGTCCGACGATCCCGGACCGGACCACGGTTGAAGACTGCTACGAGCTTGCAGGTAAGTACCAATTGATCCCACCGCTTGAAAGGCGTGAACAGAGGGACAACCGAGATTCAGTTGGCTTTCCCCGCAATGTGGCGCAGCTATTCGAGCGGCGTGCTCTCGAGGAGACTCCCAAGCCAGACGATCCCGTATTCCTTCATTCACGCTGGTGGACGGTGCTGTCGAATTCCAGGATGCTGAAGGCCGCAAAGGCCGAGGCTGAACGTCAGGGTTTTCAGGTTGAGATCGACAACCGCTGCGACGACTGGGAATACGCTCGTGCCGCCGACTACCTTCTCGGGCGCCTGCGCGAATTACGCAAGACAGGGGAGCGCATTTGCCTGCTCAGCGGCGGCGAAGTAACCGTTCAGGTCGAAAACGGTGGCATCGGTGGCCGTAATCAGCAATTTGCGCTGTATTGCGGGCAGAAAATCGCCGGCGAGGCGATCTCGGTTCTGAGCGCTGGATCAGACGGAATCGACGGCAATAGTTCCGCCGCCGGCGCCATCGTCGATGGAACAAGCGCGGAGCGAGCAAAAGCCCGCGGGCTCGATCCTGAATCCTACCTGCGAGGCTTCAATGCCAATCCGCTGTTTGAAGCACTCGGAGACGCAATCAGGACTGGGCCCACGGGCAACAATTTGCGAGACCTAAGGGTTCTACTGGCCCACTGAGGCACATTCCAGGAAGTCGAGCTCAGGGGCGCAATTCACGCAATGAATGGGGTGACGACTCAATTTCGTACATTTCGGTTGGTATGCCATGGCCGGCAACCGATGCCCGTCCTAGGCTGTTTTTCTCTCAACCTGCCGCGGCGGCATCTTGCTCATGGCTTCGTCCATTGCCGTCTTGATCTGCTCCGGTGAGAGGTCCTTCACGTGGGCGGCGATCGACCACTGGTGCCCGGATGGATCGGTTACGAGCCCGTAGCGGTCGCCCCAGAATTGGTCGGCGAGCGGCATTTTTACCTGTGCACCGGCCGAAGTCGCCCGTTCGAACGCTTTATCGACGTCGGGCGTGTAGATGTGGATGGTCACCGAAGAGCTCCCGCCTGAGGCCGGCGATAGCGCTCCAAATTCCGGCATTTCGTCATTGAGCATCAAGTTCGAGTCCCCGATGCGCAACAGGGCGTGCATGACCCTGCCGTTGGGCATGCGTGCAGGGCCGCCGACTAGCTCCGCACCGAATGCTCGCTTGTAAAACTCAATCGCCTGGTCGGCATCACGGACGATCAAATGGGGTGTGAGTGTATGGAATCCTGGAGGAACCGGTTGGGTTTGTTGTGGCATGAAAACCTCCTCAGGCGGGAGATTCTAGTCGAGCCGCCTGTTAAAAATTGTCAAAAATCAAAAAAATCGAGAGCAGCTGGATTGGAGGCCCAGTTTCAAAATAACTTGGTTACGCCTTCAGGGAGAACGAGCACCCGATCGCTCACCCCGGCGGCGGCGGCTTCCTGCTCGAGGAGCTGCAAAGGCTCCTCCATGGGCTCATGGGACAAGCGGAAGGTTCCGTAATGCATGGGAACCATCCAGCGCGAGTTGAGGTCAAGGAAGGCCCGCGTAGCGTCGGCGGGACTCGTATGCACGTTGCGAAATGCCGGCGGATTGTAGGCACCAATGGGAAGCAGGGCTACTTGCGGCGCCAGCCGGGTGCCGATCTCGCGAAATCCGGAAAAGTAGGCAGTATCGCCGGCGTGGTAGATCGAGTTCTTTCCCGCGCGAAGGACGTAACCGCCGTATCCCCGGTGAGCATCGCGGAGAATGCGGGCTCCCCAGTGGCGGGATGGGACATGCGTGATCGTAACGTCGCGGTGGCGATAGCTCCGCCACCAATTCAGTTCTACGACGTCGCGGAACCCAAGGTCTGAGACCAAATCAAAAACGTGCTCTGGCACCACCGCGGTCGGCCCAGAACCTCGGTGCTGCTTGGTATGTTGCACGATGGCTCGAAGCGAGGGCCGATGGAGGTGATCAAAATGCGCATGCGTGATCAGCACCAGATCGATGGGTGGAAGGTCTCGGATACGCAGCCCCGGCTTTCGAAGACGCTTGAGGACAAACAGCCAGCGCGCAAAGTTGGGATCGATCACCGCATTTTCGCCGCCGATTTGCAGGAAGAAACTGGCATGCCCGATAAATGTGACCCCCATCTGTCCGTTCGAGACGAGCACAGGCTTGTGGGTCTCCCCGGTTCGAGGGGTGATGGCGGAATGGCGAACCAATTTCCCGAATTGCTTGGCCCGTTTACGCAGCGCCGGGTTCTTAATCGCGTTTTTCAGCATGGCATGCCTGCGTTCCTGCTTCCCAATCTCCCGAGAATTCCGTGTTTCGTTCTACCAGTTCTCGCAGTCCAATGGCTGACACATGCCTGACACTTTGCATTCTACCAATCTGCTGCTCTAGCTTGACCCGCTACCGAGTGTCATTTCTAATTCTCTTGAATCCTTCGTCCATCAGGAGACTTAGATGCGAGTTGCTTTCGTGGGTTTGGGAATTATGGGACGGCCGATGGCCGCGAATCTGATCAAAGCCGGACATGAGGTCAGCGTTTGGAACCGCAGCCCCGGAAAAGAGGTCGAGGGCGCGCGGCTGGCCTCGACCCCAGCCGAAGCCGCGCAAGGAGCCGAGGTTGTTTGGATATGCGTTTCCGACACCGCGGCCGTTGAGCAGGTCCTGTTCGGCCCGAATGGGATCGAGCAGTCTCTTGCCGACGGGATGATCATCGCTGACTCCAGTACGATCTCTCCGGCGGCCACTCGTCGGTTTGCCGAGCGTGTGGGGAAAAAAGGCGTGCAGTATGTGGATTCTCCGGTAACCGGCTCGAAAGTCGGCGCCGAAGCCGGCACGCTATTGTTCATCGTGGGCGGCGAGGAGCAGGCGATCGAGAAACTGAAACCGCTTTATGCTGCCATGGGCAAGAAGATTTTCCGCATGGGCGAAACCGGGAAAGGGCAATCGGCAAAGGTCGCGATGAACCTGCAGATCGCCATGATTTATGAGGGCTTTGCTGAAGGGCTGACCTTGGCCGCGAAGCTCGGAGTCGATCCAGGCACGCTGATTCCCCTCATTCATGCCTCCATGGTCAAATCCGGGGTAGTGGAATACAAGTCTCCTTTCGTCCTGCAACGCGACTTCACAGCCAATTTCCCCTTGCGGCTCATGCGCAAAGATATTGGTCTCGCTTTGGAGGCGGCCAAAGAAGCGCGGGTAAAACTGCCGGGGATCGAAACTGTAGAAGAGATCTATGAGGTCGCCATGGAAGACGGTCATGGGGATTTGGATTTCGCAGCCACGTTGATGCTGCTAGAAAAGTGGGCCGGGGTGGAAGTCAAAACCCAGGCAGCGTAGGTCGACGACCGATCGCGGATGAGCGCATAGCCGAGTAGCGATCGAAGCTAGTGCACGCCCGGATCGATCAATGGTAAGTTTTAAAATAAGAGGTTCGTTACAGGGCCCGCTTTTTTTTGACACCCGTTTCTTGTCTCGGTCACGGTGCTCTCGTGGCGAGAATCCGATATGGCCGATTCTGTCTATCTCAGCCTCTGGTTTCGCGATTCCGAACTAGAGGACCTCTTGCCTCACGGATTACGCGCCATGCAGCAGTTCTCGTACTCCCAGGGATTGCCCGGCATCGCGGGTCTCTCCATTCATCCTGTGTCATGGAACGAAGCCACGATTTTTGAGCAGCGCTATGGCCCGGGAATCAAGCCGGAGGAGGCGGTATTAGCTGCTTCCGATCTCCTGCACGAAGACTACGCTTATGTGTTTGAGGCGAACTGGGACCTCTGGACTCCGGAATCACTCGAGGGTGAGTGGCACAAGCGCCCAAGCCCGGTGAAGTTTATTGCCCGCGCCCAGGACTTTGAGGATGGTGAAGCGACCGCGCAGGGCGAAATCCAGGTTGATTTCGGTCTGGATACTGCTTTTTTGCACGAAGAGCTCAAGCTCACTCGAGAACTGGAATCGCGGGTTCGCGCAAATGTACAGTTGCTGGTGGACTACATCAATCGCGTGGAGCAGAACATTGGAGCTGAGACACGGCTGTTGTGGTCGGAATCAGACGAGAACCTTGCGCAAAAGCTGATCAGCAGGTTACAAAGGGTTCAGTAAAGGGCGATGGAGTTCGCCATAACCGCCCGTGCTCGAATGGTTGGCACAGGCTGATAACTCCTACCACATCAGTGGCGGAGACTCCATCTTGCTCAACACAATGAAGGACATGCTGGTTATCTCACTCGGCGCCATCTTTGGTGCCAATGCGCGCTGGATAATCAGCCGCTATCTCGCAAAGGCGATTTCTCCCTGGTTTCCTTATGGAACGCTGGTGATTAACGTCAGCGGCAGTTTTATGGTGGGGTTCTTCATGATCTGGGCGACAGAACGTGTCCTGATCGATCCTCGCTGGCGATTGCTGATCGTTGTCGGCTTCTGCGGGGCTTACACCACGTTTTCAAGCTTCGCCTATGAGACCATGGCCCTTTTCGAACAGGGGCAGTGGGGTTTGATGGCGACCAATTTCGTTTCCAACAATCTGCTTTGCCTCCTCGCAGCCTTGGGTGGAATGGCGCTGGCGCGAGCGCTCTAGAGCGAACGACATGGAACCGGTGGTGATCGAGACCGAGCGGCTGAGGTTGCTGACCTTGAGCGAGTCCGATATCGCTGAGTTGGTGCCGCTCATTGGCGATCCAAGAGTCGCTGCGACTACGCTACGCATTCCTCATCCCTTCGCCGAGAACCATGCGCGAGAATTCCTCAACCGCCCGGCCGGTGAGAACGAACTCAGGCTCGGCATCAGGTTGCGCGGAAGCGGAGCTCTGATTGGCGGCCTCGGGCTGCATCCCTATCCGGAACACAAGCGCGCGGAACTGGGGTACTGGATTGGCGTTCCATATTGGGGCCAGGGATATGCCACCGAGGCGGCACGTGCCGTGGTGAAATACGGATTTGAGAAAACCCACTTGAACCGCATCTTCGCTGCTCATTTCAAACACAACCCTGCTTCGGGAAGAGTCCTGCAAAAGATCGGGATGAAGTACGAAGGCTGCATGCGGCAAAACATCCTGAAATGGGGGAATTTCGTGGACGTCGAGCTTTATTCGATTCTCAAGCAGGAGTTCGACTCGGGGCTGAAGTAGAATGCAGAACGCGATGGCAGTTCAAATCACGATGTACCTCAACGAATCCGACAAGTGGCAAGGGCGGCCGCTGCACTTGGCTGTGCTCAATTACTTGCACGGCGAGAACGTTTTTGCGGCATGCGTGGTGCACGCGGTCGCTGGCTTTCTCGGACGTATGCGGGTGAAAACCAGCCATCTTGTGGATGCGGGAGGCAAACTGCCGGTCATTGTCACCTTTGTAGACACTGAAGAGCACGTCACCCGGGTTCTACCCAAGTTGAAGGAAATGGCCGCCCACCGGCTCATCGTGCGGGAGAACGTTGTGCTCGAGCAGGGGAACCTGGACTGATGACAACCGACGCTCTCGATGTTTTAGCCATGGCCGCGCACCGGGATGATGTCGAGCAGACCTGCGGCGGCACGCTGCTCAAGATGGCCGAACAGGGCAAAAAAACTGGCATTCTGGATTTAACTCGGGGGGAGATGGGTACGCGCGGGTCGGCAGAAGACCGGGCCGCGGAAGCCGCCGACGCAGCCAGGATTTTGCGGGTTAGCTGGAGGGAAGCGCTTGACATTCCGGATGGACGGGTCGAGAACACCTGGGAGAACCGACTGAAAGTGGCTCGCGTGATCCGTGAGACGCGGCCGCGGGTGGTCATTCTTCCTTACTGGAAAGGCCGGCATCCGGACCACTATACGGCTTCCAAGCTCGGCTACGAAGCCTGCTTCCTCTCGGGGTTGGCCAAGTTGGACCTGGAACATGCACTCGGAACTCAGCCTGCAGCATTCAGTCAGGTCGCTTCCGCCATCGCCAGCGTCACGGCCAACGAGAAGCAGGATTCCAGGCATGCTCCGCACCGCCCTTTCAAGATCCTCTACGCGAGCTTGTACTACGACATTCGACCAACATTTGTGGTGGATATTACCGACCAGTTCGAAGCGCGCTTTGATTCGCTGATGGCCTACAAGACTCAATTTAGCGATCAGGAAACCGGCAAAGACATCTTTCCGGCTCGCGATGAGATCCGCGCACGCGTTGAGTCCATGGCACGGTTTTATGGAATGCTGGCGGGTGTCACCTATGGCGAGCCTTTTCTGCAGAAAGAAGTCGGGCTCGTGGAAGACGTAACCGTGATACCGGTGAAATCGATCTAAGGCAAAAGCGCCGCCCGGTTCACGGACCTTTCCGAAACCGCGAGCGCTATTCTGCTTGGCGAATCAAGCCGAGCCGCGAGACCGTCTGGCGCACCGCGCTACTTCTTGACCGCCACGGCGACTCCATCTCGAATTGGCAGGATTGTGGGGAACAGATCCGGCGAAGAATACAGCAGTCGATTGAATTCCAAAATCGCCTTCGTCGATGCCTCGGAAGGATTCTGTTCGACTACCCGACCGCTCCAAAGGACGTTGTCGGTAACGAGCAGGCCACCTTTTCGAATGCGGGGCACGGCCAGTTTGAACGCGCGGGGATAGTCTTCCTTGTCGATATCGCAAAAGATGATGTCGAACTCCTGTTTCTGCTCCGACAGCAGTTCTAGCGCGTCGCCGACTTTGATGGTGATTCGATCGGCGAGTCCCGCCCGCTCGAAGTAGCCGCGCGCTTCGTCGGCTTTCTGGCGATCGCCATCTGTATAGATGACGCGCCCCCCTTCGCCAACCGCCCGCGCCCACCAGATGGTGGAATATCCAACCGCCGAGCCCAGTTCACAGACGGTCTTCGCACCCGTGGCCAGCGCCAGTTGGTACAAGAAACGGCCAACCGCAGGGCCGACAATGGGAATGCTGCGTTTGATCGCCTGGTCCTCGATCTCGGTCAGCACCTCGTCGCGGGCAGGGAGCAACGAGTACACATATTGTTCGACAGGGCCGACCGTGATCTCATGGTTCAGCCAGTCCGGTTTTTTAGTAGCCGCAGGCATCTTTCTCATCCTCGCTTCAACGGGTTTCAAGACTGTGACAGCAAGCCATCCAATTCGTCAACCGTCAAGGTGGGTGGTTTGCACGACCCATTCGTGCAAACCACTGCATAGCTTGCCCCTCCCTGGACGGTCAAATGGGGGAGGGTTTCCGCCAGCGTGCGGGGAAGGTTCTCTGGTGCAACTTGGTTGAACGCCAGCTGGAGTACGCTCCTACCGAGTTTCGGGACAGCACTGGCTCGGCGGTAAAGTTCCGTCGCCGCCTGATCGTCTCCGACGATCACGATCTGCTCATGGGGATTGGCGAACATGGTCGCGGCAATCCCGTAGGTTGCGACGAAGATTCCGTACTGTCCAGCGACTCCAGACAGCAGTCCGAGCGTCTTCTCCGCCCGGTCGCGATGCTCCGTTTTTCCACTGTAGGCGAGAATGCGGACGAGCGCAATCGCCGCCATCGGGTTTCCGGCGGGCGTCGGGGAGTCCTGGAAGGCCTTGCGGGGAGTGGCCAATACGCCCAGGGAAGCTAGCCCTGGCTGAGAGTCGAAGAAGCCGCCTGCTTGATCATCGTAGAAGCGTTCGACCATTTGTTCGACAATTTGTTCCGCCCTGCGGAAGTAGGTCATGTCCGAGGTAGCCTCGTAGGCGTCAAGGCAGGCGATCGTAGTCGAGGCGTAGTCATCGAGAAAGCCGCCGCTTTCGCGGGCCGCCGCACTGGGATTCGAGTAGCTCACCACGTGCTTTAGGCCGGATGGCACATTCCAAGCTTCCCTCAGAATGCGGTCCAGAGAGCGCAGAGCAAAATGTTTAACGTCGGCCAGATCGAGGGCGCGGGCAGCCTGCAAGTAAGCGGAGATACAAAGCGAGTTCCAGCCTACGTACACGGTCTGGTCAATATAGGGTGTGGGGCGGTTCATGCGTGAGGCATACATTTTTTGCTTGGCGATTTCGAGAATCTCACGCACTCGATCAACGGGGAGATTGAGCCGGCTGGCAATCTCCTGGAGTGAAGCTCGCTCGAACAGGACGTTCTTCGCCGGATTGTGGTGCATCTCCCCGACTTCGGTGATGTCGTAGTGCAGGCAAGCGACCTGAGCTTCTTGATCATTCAGAACTGCTTTGGCCTCCTCCAGAGTCCAGGTGAAATAATCGCCATCGTCGTCCATGGAGTAGTCAGCGTCCTGCGAGGCATAGAAGCCTCCCCGTTCGCGGTCGCTAAGCCACTGGTCCACCCAACGGATGATGTCCCGGGCCACGCTGGCAAAGAATTCATTGCCGGTCGCTTGATAGGCGCGAACGTAATTCTTCAGCAGCTCGGAATTGTCGTAGGACATTTTCTCAAAGTGAGGCACGATCCAGCGCTCGTCCACCGAGTAACGATGGAATCCACCTCCAAGTTGGTCGTAAACACCGCCCCGCGCCATTTTTTCCAGGGTGTGCGAAAAGACCGCCTTCAGCCGGTCATCACGAGAACGGACGTATCGGTCAATCAGCAGATCGATGATGGATGGATGCGGAAATTTGGGTGCGCTGCCAAAGCCTCCGTTGCGGTCATCGAACATGTTGAGGGCGGAGGCGACGATCTCCTCGACTGCGGCGGTCGAGAACTGGCCGCTGTTGCCTTCCAGCGACTCAGACCTACGAATCGCCTCTTCCACCAGCCCCGCCTGCTCGATCACGTCGGTGTTCTTCTCACGAAAAGCATCGGAGATAGCGATCAGTACGCGCCGGAAGCTCGGCCGCCCGTAGTGATCTTGCGGGGGGAAATAGGTTCCGCCGTAGAATGGCTTGCCATCCGGCGTGAGAAAGCCGGTCAGTGGCCACCCCCCCTGGCCGCTGATCGCCTGCACCGCAACCTGGTACCGGCTGTCAATGTCTGGGCGCTCGTCGCGATCGACCTTGATGGCCACGTAGCGCTCGTTGATGAGCTGCGCAATTTCAGCATCCTCGTAGGACTCGCGATCCATGACGTGGCACCAGTGGCACCACACAGCACCGATATCGAGGAGGATTGGCTTATTCTCGCGCTTGGCCAGCGCGAAGGCTTCCTCCCCCCACTCGTGCCACTCGACCGGCTGGTGCATAGCCGAACGCAGATAGGAAGACGAAGCCTGGGTCAGCGAGTTCAGCGACGTGGTGGACATGGGGATAGTTTAGTGGGTTTTCAGGGCTGCTGGGCATCGCGCGGGCCGGAATAAAATGTCGAACGAAACCGGAGCTTCTCCGTTCTTTATATAGGAGGGAAGGCAGACAGTGACCGAAGGGACCCTTACCCCGAACGCTCTGCTGATGACTGCGACGAACGAAGATGCTCTGGAGGCTGCCGTCCGAGAACATGCGCGCTTGGTTTACCGGATCGCCTATTCGGTTTCTCGCAATCATCATGACGCGGAGGATGCGACCCAAGAGACGTTCCTGCGGATACTGCGTTATCGGCGAAAGCTCCAAGGCATTGACGATCCGAAGATGTGGATCGCGCGGATTGCCTGGCGGGTGGCAGTCGGACAGGAGAAAAAGCGGCCCGCGGGTGGATTGGGTGAGAAGGAAGTCGGGGGACGCGATTTCGCATTTGCGGGTTGGCGGGCAGTCGACCGAGGAATCGGCCGCGAGTGCAGAAATGGCGAGGATCCTCGAGTCATTGATCAGAGCCTTGCCGGAACCGCTGAGGGGTGCAATCACCTTGTCGACCGTTGGGGAGTTGCTGCCGAGCGAGGTCGCAAGGGTGCTCGAAACAAGCGAGGCTTCGGTGCGTTCAAGGTTATTTCGTGCGAGGCAGATTTTGAGGAGCAAGCTCAAGGCTTTGGAAGTGCAACATGGGATTACAAGATCAAGATAAAGATAAAGATTAAAGATAAAGACCGATTGGACGATCTGCTCGAGGAGGCGCTCAAGCGGTATGGAGACGTAGAGCCGCGCCCGGGAATAGAAGCACGGGTGCTCGCAAATTTGGCGGCGCATCGGGAGCGGAGGCTCACTAGTTCGACATGGATGTGGGCCCTCCCCGGTGCAGGCGCGCTGCTGGTTGCTGTCGCACTCTGGCTTGGCCATTCCTCGCATGAGATCGCCCCCCGTCCCGCTCCAGTGCGCGAGGAAAAAGCGGTTGCTCGTCCGCTGCCAGAAGCCCTGCCCTCGATCTCCGCGAAAGCCCGTCACGCGAGGGGAACCCGTGCGGCCGTGAAGGTTGCCCAGGAAGCGGAAGCCAAGTTGCCACAGTTCCCATCGCCCCGCCCCATGGGCCAGCAGGAACTCCTGCTTCTTGAATATGTCCAGCATTATCCGGACGAAGCGATGCTCGTTGCCGAGCAGCAGGATCAGTTTCAAGCCGCGGTGGAGAAAGCCGAGCAACAGATTCAAAGAAGTTCCAACTCAGAGGAAAGGTGAGCCCTTGTATGAAAAGACGCATGATGTTCCTGGCGGTGGCAGCCGCCCTTCTTGGAAACACGCTGTGCCTTGTGCGCGCACAAAACTCGGAGGAATCCTCCCCGGAGAAACCATCCGCGGAGAAAAATGCGAAACCCGGACAGCAGGGCTGGACCCCTCAAGCATACCGCCTGGATTTCTCATTCAATGAATTGGAAGACGGGAAGAAAATCAATACGCGACATTACTCGCTCAATTTGACTTCGGGCAGCGGCAACGAGCTGAAGATCGGATCGCGCGTACCCATCGCAACTGGGGAAAACTCTGCTATGCCGGCGACGAGCTACCAGTATATGGACGTGGGTACAAGGATTTGGGCGAGCATAGGCGTTCAAGGCGGAGGCGAACTCCGACTCGATGTAAAAAGCGAGGTGAGCAACCTCGACATGAGTGCCGGTCGCGATCATCCTCAACTACCGCCTGTCGTACGCCAAATCCAGATCAACGGTACGACGCGGTTGATCACCGCCAAGCCAATCCTTATTGGCAGCATGGATGACCCGAACTCAAATCGACAATTTCAGCTTGAGATGACGGCCACGAAGTTGCCGTGACCTGCGCAGCGAATCGGGCGGCGAATCTATTCCGCCGCCAGCTCCGCGGCTTGCTGGAAAATGCCGAGAAACATGGGGCGGGTGAGTTTCCCAGTCTGGGTGTTCTGGTTGGACGGATGGTAGGAGGCGAGAAGGATGCGGCCGTCGGGCATTTTGTATTTCGCCGCGTGAGCGAACCGATAGTTGCCTTTGCTGCCCAATTGGCCGAGCTGTTTTAAGTAATTCAAATAGGCATCGAATCCGATCTTCCCCAAAGCAACGATCACCTTCAGGCGCTTCAGTCCCTCGAACTCCCGTTGGAGATAGGGGGCGCAATTGGATAACTCGATTGGGAACGGCTTATTGTCGGGCGGCGCGCAGCGGGCTGCCGCGGTGATATAGAGATCTTTCAAAGTGAGGCCGTCATTTCTGGAGGTGGCGCACGGCTGACTCGCGAATCCAGTCTGGTAGAGCACGGGATACAGGAAGTTTCCGGAGGCATCTCCGGTGAACGGACGTCCGGTACGGTTCGAACCATGCGCGCCGGGCGCAAGACCGAGCACGAGAACACGCGCCATGGGGTCTCCAAACCCCGGCACAGGCTTGCCCCAATACTCCCAGTCACGGTAAGCGCGGCGCTTTTCGCGCGCGATCTGCTCGCGATAGAGGACCAGACGCGGGCAAAGACTACAGGAAATAACTTCCTGGTTGAGGATGTTGAGCCAGTTCGGATGAGGCATGAGGAGAGGCTTCAGGCTTTTTGTATCACACGCGTGCCGCCCTCGCCGGACGCCCTTGACTCGGAATAAGCAATGGCGCTTCAGTCTGGTATTGCGAAGTACCCGCTCCGTGACTGGACCTTGTATCCCTGCTTCGATTTGATTTCCACTTTATGGAAGCTGCCGTCGCGCTTGGGATTTACGGGGACATATCCGATGTTGTACTGGCTGCGGAGTTCGTCGGAAATCTGCTGAAAGGCGGCCTTCAGCTTTTCCGGTTTATTCCCCACCTCGATCACCCGGCCGCCGGTCTCAAGCGTCAGCTTCTTCATCTCGCTATCGCCGCTGAAGGAGGCCCCCGCGTTCCAGTAGAACCCGCGGTCGGCGCACAGCAGTACGTATACGATCGTGTCCGCTTTCTGGGCAGCCTCGATGGCATCTCGAACCTTGTATTGGCTGCCCTGATCCTCGCCGTCG
This sequence comes from Terriglobales bacterium, assembly GCA_035496675.1. GTDB lineage: Bacteria > Acidobacteriota > Terriglobia > Terriglobales > Acidobacteriaceae > Gp1-AA145. Next base: position 57,747 of record DATJEL010000014.1, on the reverse strand, counting down.
GTGAGCAGGATGAGTGCTTTGCGGTCCACCTGCTGGCCCATTTGATCATGGGACGCAAGGTACACGGCATCGTAGAGCAGTGTGCCCTTGGGAGTACCCATGGTGGGCACCGGCCCTCCGCCCATTCCCGGAACTCCAGAAACCGCCCCCTGTCCGCCACTATCGATTCGGACGCTGTCAAGCGCGTCTTTCAGCCGGCGCACACTGCTGGTGAAATCCTGCACCAAGCTCACCCGCACACCAAAATCGATGACAAACGCCTGATCTTTTTCGGCAAGGATTTGCCCCAGAAACGCGCCCCCGACCTGCTGTTCCATTCCAAGTACGTTCTGCTGACTGAGGCTGGTGTCAATCATGATTCCAAGCGTCAGCGGCAGGTTGGAACTTGCGGTGAAGTACTTAATCGACTGCGGCTGTTTGTTGTCTAAGATCTCAAACTCATCTTTTGTGAGGCTGGGAATCAGGCCGCCTTTCTTGTCTTTCACGTTGAAGAACAGCTGTACCAGGTCGGTTCGCGCTTTCAGAGTCGTGACCGGTTCTTCTTCTTCGCTTTTGTGCCTTTGCGCTTTCTCGGCGGCCTCGCGATCGTTCTGGTCGGGGACCATCTGAACGTCTTGGGCATGGGGGGCGATCGCAGCTGCCAGGAGAACGAGAAACGTAAGAAGAACCTGTACAGCACGCGAATGGAGATTCGGAAGCATAAGCTCTGTCCCTGAGGGTTTCTGGTAGTCTATCTCTCTACGGGTTAGATGCACCAAATCTGCTGACCCTTGCATCCCAATGCATAGAAGCGCGAGGAACGATTGCGTATTTGTTGGGGACATTTCTGGCGGATTGTGTTGCTGGCCGGGGTTTGTACCATCCTGACGGCCGGGGCGGCTTGGCTCGATGCGCAGTCATCGACGAGCGGGAACGCTGCAAGTTCAGGCACTTCTTCGGGAACAAACCAGCAGGACCAGAACATTCCTGACGCGCCCTCGACGGTGCAACCAGCGAAGCCATTGCCCACGCCGCCGCCGAGCACGGAGCCACCTCAAGCCTCGCAGCCTCCCCAACAACAGGGGGCGCCTGAGCAAGAGCCGGCGCCAGAGACTCCTGGCGGACAACCCGCCAATCAACCGGGCGGGAAGTTGCCGCCGGTCAACATTCGGCCCGTTCCCCCCGGCGGGGCTGCGGGCGAAAACGGCGAAAACGATGTGGAAGGCGGGGAGCCTTACAAGCTCCCACCCGTCATCGTGAACCAGGTTCTTGTGCCGGTCACGGTGAGCGGCGAAGACGGCCGTCTGGTGGCCGGCCTGACCGCCAAAGATTTCACTCTCCTTGAGAACGGGCAGAAGCAGAAGTTGAATTTCTTCACCTCCGATCCATTTGCCCTGTCTGCGGCCGTGCTGATCGACTTGGGGATGAAAGACGTCGATCTGCAGAAGGTAAGCCATAGTTTTCCTGCCTTAGAGGGCGCGTTCAGCGAATTCGATGAGCTCTCCGTCTACACCTACAGCAACACCGTCGGCCAGCAAACTGGCTGGGGAGCGGTGGGCCCGGCGCTCTCGGCACGGTTAGAGGAATTGAGCACCGTACGTGGTCAGAACAACGGACCTCCGGTGGTGAGTGGACCGATGGCCGCGGGAGGTCCCATGATCAACGGAATCCCCGTCGACCCGGCTAACCAGCGCCCCATGGCGGCAACCCAGCCCGCGCGGGTAATGAACGACGCTATTCTGCGGGCCGCAACCGATCTCGCCAAGCGCGACAAGCGCCGCCGCAAGGTCATTTTCGTGATCAGCGACGGACGCGAATATCGCAGCCAAGCCAGCTACCGCAATGTTCTTCACGTGCTTTTGACCAACAACATCATGGTGTATGCAATTTGGGTCGGGGCGCCGTCGGTCCCTGGTTACAGCACGTTAGCCCGGCTGCATGTGCCTCGTTTCGGCTTCACCGACATCCTCCCGAAATACGTGAATGCGACGACGGGAGGTCAATCGATGTTGGGGGGTACGCGCAGCGCGATTGAAGATGCCTACACGCAAGCCATGAGCAATGCCCGAAATCAATACACGCTCGGCTATGTTACCCATGCTCCGCCGACCTCGGCTTATCGTACCTGGGAGGTTCTGGTTAACCGGCCAAGCTGCCGGTCCTCGATCCGCCCTTGCGTGAATGTGGAGGCACCGGATGGCTACTACCCGGCCCCTCCCCGTCAATCTCAAACCAGCGACTAGGCACCATGAGCCTTATCTAGTAACGGGCGTAACCCTACCTGGATCGCCTCGGTGTGGTATAAACCATTGTTACAGCCCAAAAATTTGCGGAGAGGCTTGGCCCGCATTATCAGCAGCTTGCGGGGTGGTAGAGGGAAGCCGGGTCCATCCGCTGTCTGAGGAAAGTCTTGAGCTTCATCAACTTCGCAGCCCGCGAGATCAATTGCAAGATCGTCTACTATGGCGCGGGACTTGGCGGCAAGACCACAAACCTGCAGCACATCTACCAGACGACCGCCGAACAGCAGAAGGGCAAAATGATTTCGCTCGCGACCGAAACCGAGCGAACTCTTTTCTTCGACTTCCTGCCTTTGGATCTCGGCACCGTTCGCGGGTTCAAGACCCGCATCCACCTCTACACGGTTCCTGGGCAGGTATTCTACGATGCCAGCCGCAAGCTGATCCTGCGCGGCGTTGACGGCATCGTGTTCGTTGCCGACTCCCAACAGGAACGCATGGACGCCAACGCCGAAGCGCTCGACAACCTGATGTCGAACCTGAAAGAGCACGGCTATAACTTCAACAACATTCCCTATGTCCTGCAGCTGAACAAACGTGATCTCCCCAATGTTCTTCCCGTGGATGTGCTTGCCCGCGAACTGCAGCGCAAAGGGGAACCGGTCCTTGAAGCAATTGCCTTTCAAGGCCAGGGCGTGTTCGAGACCCTGAAAGAAATCGCCCGCCAGGTTTTGGTGGAGCTGAAAAAGGGCAGTTAATCCGCTCTCCGCACTCTACCGAGCCGGTCTCGGGCTGATTTCCGATTGCTGATCAATCGAGCCCTGTTCCCGTATAATCACTAAATTCAGCCATGACGCTTCTCGAAGGAATCATTGCCGCCACCCGGCGAAGGGTGGCTGAGTGTCGGTCGAATGCGGATTTGCGCGATCTCGAGCGGAGAGCCGAGGCGCACCTCCCGCGAGGATTTCGTAGCGCACTCGAGAGTGCAACGGCGTCCGGGCCAGCGATCATTGCGGAACTGAAGAAGGCTTCTCCCTCGAGGGGATTGATCCGCAGCAACTTCGATTCGACAGGACTCGCCAAGGAACTTGCTGTCTCAGGCGCAGCCGCGCTCTCCATCCTCACCGAGGAGGAGCATTTCCAGGGATCGCTTGAGAACCTGCGTGCGGCATCTTCGAGTACCTCTCTGCCCTGCCTTCGCAAAGATTTTATCGTCGATGAATTTCAGGTCATAGAGGCCGGTGCGAATTCCGCCGACGCGATCCTGCTGATTGTAGCGGCCTTGCCGCAGGACGAGTTGGTCAGGTTAGCCAAGCGGGCGTCGGAATTGAAACTGGGTGTGCTGGCCGAAGTGCACGACGAGGAAGAACTGGGCCGCGCTTTGGACGCAGGTTGTGACCTGATCGGCGTCAACAGTCGCGATCTGAGGACTTTCAAGGTCGACCTGAACACCGCGTTTCGGGTGGGCGACATGCTCCCGCACGGAGTCATTGCTGTCGCCGAGAGCGGGATCGAGAATGGCCGCGATATCGCGCGTCTGCGCGCCGCCGGCTATGACGCGTTCCTGATCGGCGAAACCCTGATGAAGGCGGAATCGCCAGGCGAGGCGCTAAAGACGCTGATTGCAGAGGCGATGGCGATGGCGTCGGGCGCGAACTGAGGCTCGGCCAATCAGGAACCAGCGAAGGCGATTATGACTTGGGTGAAGATCTGTGGCATCACGAACCTCGAAGATGCACTGATTGCGGTCGAAGCGGGCGCCAATGCGATCGGGTTCGTGTTCCATGCGAGGAGCCCAAGGCACATCGATCCCCAAGATGCGGCAAGAATCTCGGAAAAGCTCCCCGCCGAACTGGAGCGGGTTGGAGTTGTCGTACCGCATTCGCTGGACGAAATTATTTTCATCGCGCGCACTGCCCGAGTGAGCGCACTGCAGCTTCATCTCTCCGTGATGGCTCCCTTAATGGGCAGCGACGCGGCTTCCTATGCGACCGGAATGCAGGATTTTGCTCCCGCCGACAAGCTGTTCCTGGCGCTGCCGGCTGCCCCCTTCATCGAGCGGAAGTCGAGCCCGGATTTTAGGGCCCTGCGGGGTGGCGCTTTGCCGAAGGGGATCTTTGACACCGTCTTCCTCGATTCTGGTACCCCCGCACAACCCGGGGGCACGGGGCGTGCTTTCGACTGGAAGGCCGCGCGGCCACTGGTCGAAGATATGAACAAGCAGGTCAATGTTGTACTGGCCGGTGGACTCACGCCACAGAACGTGAGCGAAGCGATCGAAATCCTGCACCCCTGGGGGGTGGATGTCTCCTCTGGAGTCGAGGCAAGCCCGGGAAAGAAAGACCCACACAAAATTCGTGCCTTCCTGCGAGCGGTGCGCGAGGCAGATAAAGCGAGTCAGAATTAAATGGCAACAGTATCGGTGACAATGAAATCTCGTCCTAGTCGTTTGAAGCCTGGCCTGGGCAAGCGAAGCGGCTCGAAGGGCAGGGCCCCGGTCGGTCTTCCGCACGCTTCCAGCCGGGGGAACCAGCGGACGCCACCACTGGGCGTGGTTCCTGGCCGTTTTGGCCCCTGGGGCGGACGCTATGTTCCGGAGACGCTCATGGCGGCCTGCGAGGAACTGGAGCGCGAGTACGAAAAGGCCAAGCGCGATCCCAGGTTCAAGGCGAGACTCGCGGAACTGCTCAAGAGCTTCGCTGGACGGCCGACACCGTTGTTCTACGCGCGCCGGCTCACAGAAAAAGTCGGCGGCGCGAAAATTTATCTCAAACGCGAAGACCTTCTGCACACGGGCGCCCACAAGATCAACAACTGCCTGGGGCAGGCCCTTTTGGTCGAGCGGATGGGCAAGCATCGAGTCGTCGCAGAAACCGGCGCCGGTCAGCACGGAGTGGCGACGGCGACGGTCTGCGCCCTGTTTGGCTTTGCATGCGTGGTGTACATGGGGACTGAAGACATGCGGCGGCAGGAACTCAACGTTTTCCGCATGCGCCTCCTGGGAGCCGAAGTTCGCGGAGTGGATTCGGGATCGCGCACGCTGAAAGACGCGATTAACGAGGCCATGCGAGACTGGGTCACGAATGTCCGCACAACCCACTACCTGCTCGGCAGCGTCCTCGGCGCACATCCCTATCCGACGATGGTCCGCGACCTTCATCGGGTGATCGGACAGGAAGCGCGCAAACAGGTACTCCAGGCTGAGGGTAGACTCCCCACCTCGGTGATTGCATGTGTCGGCGGCGGATCGAACGCCATCGGGATCTTTTACGATTTCATCCGCGACAAGAAAGTTCAGTTGATCGGCGTCGAAGCGGGTGGCCGCAGCGAAAAGCTCGGCGAGCACGCGGCGCGTTTTCGAGGCGGGCTTCCGGGTGTTTTGCAGGGAACCTATTCCTACGTGCTGCAGGACGAAGCCGGACAGATCGCCAGCACCCACTCGGTTTCCGCTGGTTTGGACTATCCCTCGATCGGCCCCGAGCACGCATGGCTCGCAGACCAGAAGCGAGCGCAGTATGTGGCAGCGTCAGATGGGGAAGCCCTGGCCGCCTGCAAGATGCTCGCGCAGACCGAAGGAATCATTCCCGCACTGGAGTCGTCGCACGCGGTTGCCGAGGTGATCAAGCGCGCTCCCAAGATGAAGAAGACGGATGTGGTGATTGTGAACATCTCGGGGCGGGGAGACAAGGATATTGGGATTTTGCGCGAGAACTTGCAGCTCGACTCAGCTTGCAGATGAACATGAGCCTCGCATTCAAGAATCATCCCGGCCTGGTAGCCTATCTCACCTGCGGTGCCCCTGATCTCGGCGCCACAAAAAGCGCCGCCCTGGCAGCCATCGGGGCGGGTGCCGAGGTCCTCGAACTCGGTGTTCCTTTCAGCGATCCGGTTGCTGACGGACCGGTGATACAGCGCGCCAGCGAACGAGCGTTGCGCAATCGAGTTTCGCTCGAGGACGTTTTGAAGGTGGCGGCGGAAATCCGGCGCCAAAGCGACGTCGGAATGGTGGTCTTCACCTATTTCAATCCCATCCTGCGAATGGGCCTGGACAGGTTTGCCTCGGCCGCGGCAGATGCAGGAGTCAATGGCGCGCTCGTTACCGATCTCCCGGTTGAAGAAGCCGGCCAGTATCTCGAACGCATGCGGAAAAGCGATCTGGCTACGGTCTTTCTGGCCGCTCCCACTAGCACCGACGATCGCCTCAAGCGAATTTGCGCGGTGTCCACCGGCTTCGTTTATGCCGTTTCCCGGACAGGGGTAACCGGTGCACGCAAAGACCTGGCAGAAGATGCACGCAAACTGGTGGAGCGCCTGCGCCGATTCACCAAGTTGCCGATTGCTGTCGGATTTGGTATCTCCGGGCCGGAGCATTTTCGCTCGGTGGGCCGTTTTGCCGATGCTGCCGTCGTCGGCAGCGCCCTTGTGCAAGCCATGGAGGAGAATCCCGGCAAGGAAGCGCAAGCTGTGGCAGAATTGATAGCACAAGTCGTCGGCCGTCGGCCTTCGGCTGTCAGCCCCTGACTCCATCAGGTTCTCGCATAACAAGCTGAAAAGCTGGCGGGTTTCGTTCCAGGCTTGGGGCTGGTGTATTTGCCGACGACTAGCGACCAAGGAACGACGATCGACGACGTATGGACATCGCAGATTGGCGACGCAAAATCGATGAGATCGACCGCAAGCTGGTGGCTTTACTCAGCGAACGAGCGCAGGCGGCGCACGCAATCGGCAAACTGAAACACGATGCCGGGATGCCGATTTACGAGCCCGACCGAGAACGCCATGTTTTTGAAAACACGCAAAAGGCAAATCAAGGGCCTTTGCCGAATCGCGACCTGCAGCGCATTTATGAACGCATCATGGACGTGATGCGCCATATCCAGCAGGAAGAGATTGCACCCGAGACTTTGAAGCCTGCCGATGGTTTGGGCGACACCGAGATTGATCCGGAGGTTAACGACTGAATCGGCTCTTGGCGGTTTGGCCTACGGTTCGCGGCAGCAATCGTTGAGGCCGGCAGCGAAATCCCAAGCACACGAGCCAACAGCTTACTTATGATCGTCGCAATGCAGGAAAACGCAACCGAAGACCAGATCCAGGTGGTGACCGAACACCTGATCGAGATGGGTTTCTCCGTCCACCGCACGACTGGTGAACGCCAGACGATTCTGGCCGCCGTGGGGGCACGCTCGGATTTCGACACCCGGAACCTGGAAGTCCTCTCGGGCGTAATGGAAGTCCACCGCATCAGCGCGCCATACAAGCTCGCGGGGCGCAGCTTCCGTCCCCAGGGGACAGTAATCACCTTCAAGAATGGCGTGAGAGTTGGCGGCAAAGAAGTCCTTGTCATGGCTGGCCCCTGCTCGGTCGAATCGCGTGAGCAGCTGTTCACGGTGGCAGAGCAGGTTTCAAAGGCCGGAGCCCGCGCCCTGCGCGGCGGAGCATTCAAACCACGCACGTCGCCCTACTCCTTCCAAGGGCTTGGGCTCGAAGCGCTGAAGCTTTTGCGCGAGGCCGGCGATCAGCACAACATGCTGGTGGTCAGCGAGGTGATGGAGATTTCGCAGATCGAGCTGATGATTCCCTACGTGGACATTCTGCAAGTGGGGGCGCGCAACATGCAGAACTTCAACTTGCTAAGGGAACTGGGAAAGCTGAGGACGCCGGTTCTGCTGAAGCGAGGGATTGCCGCCACCATCGAGGAACTTCTGCTTTCCGCTGAATACATCATGGCCGGAGGCAACTACAACGTCATCACCTGCGAGCGCGGCATTCGTACCTTCGAAACCTATACCCGCAACACGCTCGACATCTCGGCAATTCCAATCGTTCACAAGCTGTCCCACCTGCCAATCGCCTCCGATCCCTCGCACGGGACTGGCCGCCGCGACAAAGTGGCGCCTATGGCACGCGCCTCGGTTGCTGCCGGGGCCGACTCGCTGCTGATCGAAGTCCATCACAATCCCGACAAGGCGCTGTCCGACGGTGCGCAGTCGCTCTATCCGGAGCAGTTCATGGAATTGATGGACTCGTTGCGTATGATTGCGCCGGCCGTGGGCAGATCCATCGCTTGATGGAAGGATGGAATCATGGAACGTTTGCATCACGGAACATCCTTCTCTCCCAGCTGGGCCGTTCTGATTCGATCGCCGCCCTTGACGCAATTCTTCAATGATCGGATGATTCAATGACTCCATTGCCCTGATGTCCATCCGTCAAATCACGATCATTGGCACGGGCCTGATTGGGGGCTCGTTTGGTCTGGCCGCCAAGGCCAGCGGATTTCGTGGGACCATTGTCGGCTGCGATCAGAAAGAAGTTCTCTCCAAAGCCAAGCGAAAGCTCTCGATCGATGTCGGGATCAGAGACCCTGTCGAAGCCATCCAGGGCAGCGATGTCGTACTGCTGGCGGTTCCGGTTGGGAGCATCATTGGCCTGATCGCCACTCTCGCTCCTCACCTCGCTCCCCGGGCTCTACTCACGGATGTGGGCAGCACGAAGTCGGAGGTGCTCCGCGCCGCCGAGAAAGCCTTTGGCGAGGCTACGCCGCGACGGTTTCTGGGCGGGCATCCCATGGCCGGCAAGGAAGATTCTGGGATCCAGCATGCGGACGCCACGCTGTTTCAAGGCGCGGTGTGGTTCCTCTCGCCCCCGCCCCGTCAAAAGCCCCCGGTCAAGGCTATTTCTGAGTTTCTCCGGCTCATCAAAAAGACGGGGGCACGCATGGCTATGCTTCCCGCCGCGGAACACGACGAACTGTGCGGTTGGATCAGCCATGTTCCGCAGATGATTTCAACCGCGTTGGCATCAACCTTGGTTGAGGAATATGGAGACAATGCTCCCTTACTTGAATCCGGAGGACGCGCGCTGCGCGAGATGACCAGGATTGCGGCTAGTCCTTACTCCATGTGGCGTGACATCGCCATTACCAACCGGCCAGTCATCTCCGAGGCTCTGCAGAAGCTCGAACAGAAGCTGGCGCATATTCGCGAGAATCTCGGCACGCGGGAGTTAGAGCGGGAATTTGAGCGGGCCCATCGCCTGAAGCGTGCGGGGAAAAAGCTGGACGCGGCAGAGGTTTAGGGAATCGCCGGGCTTACGGGATCATCGCCCTGCGCCAGCGTCCAGATGGTCAGTCCTCCGCCCACCGCCAGAGCGGACCATTTTGCAGCGCCGGAAGTCAAGAAGGGCCCGTGAGCGGCGGTCGGAGCGCCGGTGCTTTTCGCGATCACACCGCAGTTGTCCGAGTCGTCCCGCGAAACCTGTTTGCCTTCTTTCACGCGCTCCGATCCAGTAGCACCGCAAACCACATTCACATCGTTTTTGCGTGCCATGATGTTGATGCTGCCGCCGGTGCGGGTCACATAAAACTGTGTCCAATCATTCGAGACCGGTGCGATGCGAAAGTCGCGCGCGTTCACGCTGAAACCTTTCCCGGTTGCAATAGAAACCTGGCCTCGGTCGAGCGCGATCGTCTGTCCCTGGAAACGTACGATGGAGTTTGGCTCAATCAGGATGCTTCCGCCCGGTCCATTGACGGTTGCCGTGCCGTTTTCTTGGGTCTGAATGACGTCGCCTGCCACTACGGCGTTCGAACTTGATAGTTGGCCACCATTGAGAAGCACAGTCCCGCTTCCGGAAAGGACCGCTACACCCGAGTTTTGCGCGAACAAAACGGGGGTAAACACCGCCAGAAAGAGGGCGATACTTTTCTTGAACGCAGACCTATACACAAAGAGACTCCCTGCTCCCAGCTGCGGCGGCCTTGAATGCATTTGGAGTGATCGTAATCAGGACATGGAGTGGGGGTCAACCGGGTTCTGAAGGGGAAACCCAAGAGTAACTATCGCTGCCAGCGATCAATCGTTTGCCACCAAACCAGCTTCAACCATTCGTCAAAATTCATTTTGGCCCACTGCCGGTGTTTCCACCAATGCCCGCCAAATTGTGCGGGGTCGGTGGCGGCAGCGATAAAGAATTCGTGATCGGGCAACTCATGCTGGAACGTGTTCAGGGCTCGTCGGGTGTGGTAATCGGAAGTGACGATGAGGATTTTCTTCGCCTGTTGATTTCGGATGCATCGGGCGACATCATGCGTCTCGGCCTTGGTGGAGAGCCCGAACACGGGGCAAATGTGAATGTGCTCATGCTCAGGTAGAGCGTTGACATAGTTTTGCGCGATGTCAACGATCGGGAGGTTGAACACGGTAGCGTTGGCCGGGACATCCAGAAACAACTCCCGGGCCTGTCCGGCTCGCACCAGCTCCAGACCGCGGGCCGGCCTGCGGTCGGTGTCGCCCGCAAGCACCACAATCAGGTCCGCGGGCCGGGGATCATTCACGACCAGGAAGCTTCCGGAGGTCGCAAACAGCAAGATTGCGAGCAAAACCGCAGCAATACAAAGGCTCCAGACGGTTCGCATGGAAAAGGCAGAGTAGCACCACTTTCACCGGTGACGGAAGTAATCATGCGGGCTAGATTCCGCTGCACCTGGGGCAAGGAGCGGAAGAACCTACATGCTAGAATCGAGCGGAACTGAACCGTCTATGAGCAGCCCAACCGCTTCGACCACGCATTTCTCTGAGCTGAAAACCAAAATCGAACAGCACCAGGCCCGGGTGGCGATTATCGGCCTGGGTTATGTCGGGCTGCCTTTGGCGCTGCTCTATTCCGAGAGCGGGTTTAGGGTTACTGGCTTTGACATCGACCAGCGTAAAGTCTCAACCCTGATGAGCGGCGGATCCTACATCTTCCGCATTCCCGCCCCAGAGATTCAGCAGGCACGGACCCAGGGCTTTTCCGCCACCGGCGACTACTCGCAGTTGCAGGATATGGACGCGATCATCATTTGCGTTCCTACCCCGCTCAACGAATACCACGAGCCCGACATGAGCTACATCACCGGGACCACGGAAGCCATTGCACCTCATCTTCGTGCTGGGCAACTGGTCATACTTGAGAGCACCACGTATCCCGGAACCACGGAAGAGGTGATGGTCCCGATTCTCGAGAAGGGTAATCGCCAGGGATTGAAGGCCGCCCGGAACGAGGCGGGGGCAAATTCGTTCTTTGTCGCCTTCTCACCGGAGCGCGAGGACCCAGGAAACCAAACCGTGGCGCGCCGTGACATTCCGAAAGTCGTCGGCGGGTTGAGCCCTCAGGCATCGGAGCTTGCGGGTCTGCTCTATGGATCCATCTTCAACCGCACCATCCAGGTCACTTCCCCGGCTGCTGCGGAGATGACCAAGCTGCTTGAGAATATCTACCGCTGCGTAAATATCGCGCTGGTAAATGAGTTGAAGCTCCTGTGTCTGCGGATGAACCTGAACATCTGGGAAGTGATTGAAGCGGCTTCGACAAAACCGTTCGGATTCCACCCGTTTTATCCTGGGCCGGGCCTCGGGGGACACTGCATTCCCGTCGATCCCTTCTATTTGGCGTGGAAGGCCAAGGAGTGGGACTTCCACACGCGATTCATCGAACTGGCAGGCGAGATCAACTCCAACATGCCCTACCATGTGCTCGACTCTGTGGTGCGCGCGCTGAATCAGCAGAAGAAAGCGCTGAATGGATCGAAGGTGCTGGTGCTCGGAGTTGCCTACAAAAAAGACATCGATGACCTGCGCGAATCGCCGGCGCTCACCATCATCGAGCTTCTGCAAAAAGAGGGTGCGGTCGTCAGCTATAACGATCCATATTTCCCAGAGGTCGGGCGCGGCAGGAAATACGATCTGCAAATGAAATGCGCGTCGCTTGATCATCTCAGCCAGTACGATTGCGTGCTGATTGTGACCGACCACTCCGACTACGACTACGAGAAGATTGTGCGCGAATCAAAGCTGGTGGTAGATACGCGTTATGCCACCAAGGGCATCAAGAACTCGAAGATCGTGCACTGCTAAAGGCAGTCGCTGGTCTTTCCCCACCCTCAGCCGGAATCAGCGGGTCAGGCTTGGCGGAGTTGGCGTCGCCGAGCTAGCCCGGCGGTGCTTGCTGATCAACTTCAAGGTCCCGATGACAAGCAGCAGAATGATGGCCAGCATCGCGGCGTACTCGGCAATGTCTTGAGCCTGGGCACTTCCCCAGACCGGGCGGCCGCGCTGTTGAAATTGAGTCATCGGAACGGGCAGGGGGAAGAATCGAAGTGGCGCTTCCTTGAATTTATGGGCCTCAGACGGGCCGGACAATGGCCCAAAAGTGCCACTAGTTCAGGGGTTTGAAGGGCAGAGCCTGATTGACCGCGAACAACGCGAGTTCGAGTCTGGTTGAAACTCCGGTTTTGTCGAAGATATTGCTGAGGTGATGCTTCACGGTGTCTTCGCTGATCTTGAAATGCTCCGCGATTTCCTTGTTGGCAAAGCCCGCAACCACGGCGGAGACGATGTCCAGTTCGCGGGGAGTCAGTCCAAACCTCTTCTGCCGCGAAATCTTGGTGGATGAGTCCATCAACCCGCGCAGATACTGCATGAGATTCGAAACGGGCTCGCGGCCAACCCAGTACTCGCCGGCCAAAACCGAACGAATGCTCCTCATCAGGATCTCAGTACCGCAGTCCTTCAGGACCACGCCGCGCGCGCCCAATTGAAGCGCTTCCACGATTTGCTCGCGTTCCGCCGCTGCCGTGAGAAGAATGACTCGAACCGGCCCGGCATGGCTGTTGCTGATTTCGCGCAGGGCTTCAATCCCATGGCGACGGGGCATGGCAAGGTCGAGCAGAAGAATTTCGGGCTTCAGTTTGCGAACGAAATCGACGGCTTCAAGGCCATCGCAGGCTTCCCCAACCACCTTGAATCCGCGCTCGGACTCAAGCAGACGTCGCAGGCCATCGCGGAAAATGGGGTGATCGTCCGCGATCAAGATTGAGATGGATTGGGAGCGTGTGCTATCCATGGGCGGCTTGCCGGTTTTGTGCCACTCGTACCTCGACGCGGGAGCCGCGCCCTGGTCTCGATTCTATCGTGAGGTGGCCCTCGATGAGGCGCACTCGTTCACGAATAATTGCAGGGACATGGGGGGCTGTTTCAACCTCAAGCGAAGACAGGCGGCCGGTAAAAGGAAAGCCAGTGCCATCGTCTTCGACAATGAGTTCCCAAGAGCCCTTCGATTCCAGCAACTGCACCAGGACGTGCGCCGCCCCGCTGTGCTTGCGGACGTTCACCAGGGCTTCTTGTGTAATGCGCGCCAATTCGCGGCAAACAGGTTGGGGGAGCGTCAGTTCCTGATCGTCCATCACGAAGCGAGCTCGAATGCCGGTCTCGCGCTGGAAGCGATCGACCGCATCGTGCAGGAAGCTGGGAAGCCGGCGGGCATCAATATCGACGGACTTCATTTCCTGCATCAGCTCGCGCAGCTTGAGTACTTCTTCGCGCAAGAGTTTCTGAATTCGCTCGAGCTCTGCATCGAGCGGTACAGCCACGGGATGCGACCGTCTGAGCACGTCCATTTGCATTTCGACGCCAATGAGCGACTGCACAGCGCCGTCGTGAAGCTCACGCACCAGGCGCGCGCGCTCGAGCGCTCCCGCGCGCCGGCGAAGGCGCCGGACCAGGTAGACGTTGTAAACCGCCGGTCCGATCTGGCGAACCAGGTCCTGTAAAAAGCGAAGATCCTCCTCTGAGTTGGAGCTGAGTTCGGGATCGAGAAAGAAAATGCGTCCCGAGAGATCCGCTCCGGAGGAGAAAGAAACGGTGAGCAACTGTTCAAAGCCGTGTTGCGCAGAAATACGTTCCAAAAGGACGTCGTCTGGAATCGGGCTGAGCACTCCGTCGGGGGTCAAGCCAATGCCCCGGTACTCGCCTTTTCGCCGCCGCTCTCGCTGAGCGTAAAACGCAGTCACCCCGCTCGCGAACAGGTAGGTTTCGCCCCCGCTCGGCCCGGGATCGAGCCACTCCAAATGCGGGGTCTCGCGACGCATTTCAATCTTGGCGAGAGAAATTTTTGGGCTTCCGCTCTCGCGGGAGGCAAGCAAGCAGCGCCGGGAGCGGTAGAGCCGCATCATCTCGCTCAGAATGAGGGAAAGATTAAAGGCCAGTCCGGTGTCCATGCGAACCATGCCCAACATGCTCACGGCCTCATCTTTTTCGGCCCGCAACTTTTTCTGTTGTTCCGCGAGGTAGCCTAACAAGACTCCGATGACGACCAGATAAACCGATCGCATAAAGAGCCGCTTAGGGTCAAAGGCAACCACATCCTCCTGAAAAACCGGCAGGGCGTGGGCGGAGAGCCAGCGATCGACCGAGCTCACCGCTCCCAAGCGCAGCACCAGGCTTTGCAACCACAGCATCGAAGCCGCAGCCACCGAGGTGCTGACCGTCTCCCAAACGCCCCACCGATAGGCTGCCGCCACGATCACAAAGAAAAAGAACAAAAAGAAGGAATAGCTTTGGCTAGATGTGGTTAGCGAAATCAGGGCAGGCCAGAACACATCCGCCGCGTGCACGACCACGCGGAACGTGAGGCTCGACTCCGTCCAACTGCGAAGCAGAAAGATAATAGCGGCGCCGTGGGTGATGTAGAAGGTCAGAAGAGCATAAGCCCATGCCGATCGAACCTCCCTCGGGTTAATCCAAACCGCCACCAAGGCCGACATGGCCAGAAAAACCCGTGCGGTGGCCAGCCAGCGCTCCACCCGGTGCACCTCTTCTGGGGCAATTCCGCGCGCATTCCTCCAAAAAGACCGCGGACGGAGCCTTACAAACGGGATTTGTGCCAAAAAAGCCATGAAAACGCTAATGATAGGCAAGTACTCAGGCAGTCCGCAAGCTCTCTCCGCCCCCCCGAGCGACGTGCGCATCAGGCGCCTTTAAGATTACTGAAGTAACCCTTGCCTTCGAAGTTTGTCAATCTAGAATGATGAAGCTATGTCCAGGCGTGCCCAATTTTGGGGATATTGCCTTGCGGGATTGGTCTTCGCGCAGATGGCGGCCTCGCTTCTTTTAGCCAAAAGGGGGCCGGCACTCACCGCTACGAGCGACGTGGTGCAGTGCGCGCTTCTCTTGTGTGCCACCTTGTCCTGCGTCCCCGGGCTGGTGAAAGGCACCGGCCGCGTACGGCTGTTTTGGGTATTGATGTGCTTTGGACTGACGAACTGGCTGGTCTATCAGCTCCTGTGGACCTACATCGAGATCGTGCAAGGGCGGGAAGTCCCCGGACTGTTCGCCGGGGACGTGATTGTCTTCCTGCACTTTGTTCCCATGATGGCGGCCTTGGCGCTGCAGCCCAACATCCAGCAAGATGAGCGCGAGTTGCGCCTGGGATCTCTTGATTTTGCCCTGCTGCTTTTTTGGTGGGTCTACCTTTACGTGTACACCGTGATCCCCTGGCAGTACGTGCAGCAGAATGAACTGGCCTACTCTCGCAACCTGAATTCCGCGTACTTGCTGGAGAAGATCGCCTTCCTGGTGGGGCTGGCGGTGGTTTGGTATCGCAGTTCCGGTCTGTGGCGGAGCACCTACGCGCATTGGTTTGGCGCGAGCCTTCTCTATTCGAGCAGTTCCTACGTCGCGAACTGGGCGCTCAATCACAACCGGTATTACTCCGGAAGCTTTTACGACTTGCCCATGGTCGCTTCGATGGCATGGATGGCCGTGCCTGGATTGCTGGCGTTGCAGTCGCCTCCGCAGCAGCCCGTCTCGGAAAGGTCTCTGCCGCGTGGGGTGTGGACGGCTAGGCTGGGTATGGTGGCGATTTTTTCGCTGCCGATTTTCGCCTGGCTGGCCTTCTTCAATCATCAGCTTCCGGGACCGGTGAGAAACTTCCGCGTTGCCCTGACACTCGGCGCCATCATCCTGATGGGAGCCTTGGTATTCGTGAAGCAGCATTTCCTGGACGTCGAACTGATTCAGCTGCTTCGTTCTTCACGGCAGTCTTTTCAGGACCTGCAGATGCTGCAGGCGCAATTGATACAGTCGGAGAAGCTGGCCTCTCTCGGGCACCTGGTGGGGGGCGCGGCGCACGAGCTCAACAATCCGTTGACTGCGATGCTCGGCTATTCCGAGCTCCTGTCCGCAACCGAATTGTCGAACGAACAGCGCTCTCTTTCCGACAAGATTTCCCAACAAGCGAAACGCATTCGCGCCTTGGTGGCGAGCCTGCTGAGCTTCGCCAAGCAAGTTCCCGCGAGCAAGGCAGCGGTGGATGTGAACCTGGTGATTCAAACCGCGTTCAAACTCTGCCGCACCCAGTTGCAATCCGCCAATGCTCAGTACATGGCCGATCTGGAAGAGTCCCTGCCCAATATCCGCGGGGACGCGAATCAATTGTTGAAGGTATTTATCCAGGTCATCAGCAATGCCGCACATGCGTTGGCAGAAAAGCGCGGGGGGACCATTCAGGTTTCCAGCCGTTTCCTCGACGGACACGTGCGTGTCGAGTTTGCCGACAATGGCCCTGGCATCAGCGAGCCTGACCGCGTGTTCGATCCTTTTTACACGACGCGGCCGGTCGGGCAGGGGGCAGGGCTTGGCCTAAGCATGTGCTACGGAATCATGCAGGAGCACGGCGGCAAGATCAGCTGTCACAACCGCAAAGACGGCGGCGCTTGTTTCGTAGTAGAGCTGGCGGCTTCCTCAGGCCTTGAAGAGGCCAAGGCTCAAGCCCATGCCGTCAAGCTCTGAGTTCGCTGGTTCTTTTCAACTGGCCGCAAGCCGCATAGATGTCCCGCCCCCGTGGCTTTCGCAAAAAAGCCGGGATGCCGGCTGCAATCAACAGGCCCTGAAACTCCTTTACTCTTGGTTCCTGGGGAGTTTCAAACTCCAAGCCCGGTCCTGAATTCCAGGCGATCAGGTTCACCTTCGCGCGCAACCCGCGCAGCCGTTCCACCACTTCCCTTGCGTCTTTGACGGAGTCGTTCACATCGCGCAGCAAGACGTACTCGAAGGTCAGTTTCTCTCGCGTGCGCAGAGGAAATTCACGAGCAGCCGTCAATAGTTTTTCAAGATTCCACTTCCGGTTGATCGGCATGAGACGAGTGCGTAGCTCATCGTTTGCAGCCGTCAATGAAATCGCCAGCTTCGGGCGAATCGGCTCCTGGCCAAGATCATAGATTCGCGGCACAATGCCGGCGGTTGAGACCGTCATTCGTGATTCGGGAATACCAACTCCTTCAACTAGCAAACGAACCGCTTTCGTGAAGTTGTCATAGTTGAGCAAGGGTTCGCCCATTCCCATAAAAACCAGATTCACCCGCTCGAGCGGTGGCTCGACATCACGTTCACGCAAAACCGTCGCCACTTGGCCGGCAATCTCTCCGGCACTGAGGTTGCGCTTCATTCCGAGCTGGGCGGTCAAGCAGAACTGGCAATTGACGGCGCAACCTGCCTGGCTCGACACACAGATGGTCGCTCGCCGCCAGGAACCCGGCCGCGATTCCGAGTCGCTGCCGTCTCCTTCTTCGCCGTCGTCTCCTTCCGGCATCCATACGGTTTCAATGGTCTCCCGATCGTCCAGTTTCATCAGGTAGCGGATGGTTCCATCGCTTGATCGGAACTGCCGCTCGATGGCGGGTAGGCCCGGGGTGAAGCGCTCCTGGGAAAGCCAGAGGCGGAACGGTTTCGGAAGTGTGGTGATCTCGCCAGAAGAGCCGATCCGCTCCCGGTAAAGCGCCTGAAACAGCTGCTGGCCCCGATAGCTGGGCTCCCCGGAGCGTTCCGCCAATTCAGTAAGCTCTTGAAGATCAAGGCCGAAAAGAATCTTTTGAGATTGAAAATTCATGCATCTAATCGGTTCGAGAGTCACCACCCGGCAATCCGTTTCCATTCTAGTGGAACTGGAATGTTGAAAACAGCCACGCGGGGCGAGATAACTTAATTGGATTCAGTGGTTTAGGCGCATCCCGCCGACACCTCGTGGATTGTGTGAGAATAAGACAGATGGATGAAGGCCGAAACATCCGGCGCGAGGTGCTTCCGAACGGGCTCTCGGTAATTACCGAGGAGATGGAGCACATCCGTTCGGTCTCGATCGGAATTTGGGTAAAGACCGGATCACGCGACGAAGACAAACATTGGAATGGCATCTCGCATTTCGTCGAGCACATGGTCTTCAAAGGGACGCAGAACCGCTCGGCGGAAGACATTGCCCGGCAAGTTGATTCGATCGGCGGCAACATCGACGCCTTCACCGCCAAGGAATGCATCAGCTTCAGCATCAAAATGCTCGATGAGCATCTCCCCATCGCGCTCGATGTGCTCAGCGACCTGGTGCTGAATCCAATTTTTGACGACCAGGATATTTCGCGCGAGCGCGGCGTAATTCTCGAAGAGATCAAAATGGATGAGGACAATCCCGACTACCTTGTCCATGAAATCTTTACCCAAAACTTCTGGAAGGATCACCCGCTGGGCCGTCCCATCCTGGGAACCCGGGACACGGTGCGGCGCTTCGAGCGACCACCCGTTCTGGATTTCTACAGCCAACGGTTTTCCCCTGGAAACGTGATCATCACCGCGGCTGGACATCTCAACCATGAGCGCTTTGTGGACCTGGTCACCAAGTATTTTCAGCGCATGAAGCCCGTGAGCAACGGATTCCACAGCTCGCCGCCGACCATCGTGCCTCGAATTGTCTTACGGAACAAGAAGTCGCTCGAACAGGTTCAGATCTGTGTAGGGGTACCGTCGTATCCAATCACGCATGAGAAACGGCATTCTTCATACATTCTGAATACCCTGCTGGGCGGAGGTATGAGCTCCCGGCTGTTCCAGAACATTCGCGAGCGGCAAGGCTTAGCCTATGCAATCTATAGCGATCTGAATCCCTATCGTGATACCGGCTGTTTGTCGGTCTATGCAGGCACCTCGCGCGTCTCGGCAAGTAAGGTGGTCGAATCGATTGTCACCGAGTTCCGCAAGCTGAAGGCGGAAACGGTGCCGGCGGATGAGTTGCGCCGCGCTAAGGACCAACTCAAAGGCAGCCTGATGCTCTCGCTGGAATCGTCAGGAGCGCGGATGTCGAATCTGGCGCGGCAAGAAATGTATTTCGATCGCTTCTACGGGCTCGACGAATTGATTCAGAAGATCGAAGCCGTAACCGCCGAGGAGCTTCAAACCCTCGCCAACGCTTTCTTCCAAACCGAGAACATTGCAGTCACCATTCTTGGGAACCTTAACGGTCTGCGCCTCACTCGGGAACAACTGGCCTGCTGAACCCGCTCCCTAAAACTTCCGTGAGCTTGCGATAGGAGCGATGCTTCCTCCCCACCACGGTGGTTCCAAGCCCTATCTCTGCCCGAAAGAATGAGGTCTGCGGTCGGTTTCTTCGGGAGCCCGCTTCGAGAAGAGTCCTCCGGGCAGCGTGCGGAACATGCTGTAGGGCGCCTAAGGATTCGGCGGCGATTGATGGCGCTTGACTTCCTGCCCGAAGTCATTCCCCGAGATTTACGCAACGTTCTTTCCGGTCGAGGAATCCAAGTGGTTGCGCCTGCTTCGTCGCTCTCAGAAGGGCAGGTGCGCAATGGCCAAAGTCTTAATCGTTGATGCCAATCGATTCTTTCGCAAACGACTCTCCAGCATGTTCAATGGCGACCCTGATTTCGAGGTTTGTGGACAGGCGGAGAATGGCAAAGAGGCTGTCGAGAAGGCACTCAGGCTAGACCCTGATCTGGTGATTCTCGACTTGTTGATGCCGGTCATGAACGGAATCGATGCGGCTCGAGTGCTTCGATTGGTCATGCCGAGACTACCCTTGATTATGCACACGGCCAGCGAAGATCAGCTTGTCGAAAAAGAAGCCCGCCTGATCGGGGTCACCGAAATTGTGCCTAAGTCTGCGCAGGTCGTAGTTCAAACGGCACGCCGAATCCTCTGCTCAGAACAGCCGGCTGCTGCATGATCGTGAACCCCGGCGCTCGACCGTCGATTCTCGCGCAGTAGCCGGGGGATTTCCTGCGAACAATAAAACAGGCGTCCCGACTCGGTTTGAATCGGAAGACGCCTGGGCAGCCCTCCCCCAAGAACTGCTCAACTAGAAAGTACTCGGAGCGCCCTTGCTTGGGAATGGCACGAACGTGCTAGGGAACCCCCGGGATTTCCTCAACTGGCGCGGGTTTTGGCGGGATGCGCCCCCGGATACTCTCTCAGAAACCTTTACTAAAAGATCGAGCCAAAAAAACCTCTCACCTTGGCGAAGAATCCTTTGTGCTTGGGCTCGGCCGGAGGAAGTACGACGACAGCGGGAAGGGGATCCTCGGCGTGTGTGCTTAATGGCAACTTAGCGGCCTCCGTGGTGGGTGCCGCAGGAATCTTTGCATTACCCTGTCGCGCCTTGGCGGCGTCGGTGCCGCTGAAAACCAGCGAGGCCTGAGTCACTGGCTTTTCATCGGCTTTGCCAGCCTTGCTTCCGGAAGCGTTGCGCGAGGCGGAATCCCCGGCAGTCGGCCCGTCGCTTGGGGTTTCGGAGTTCTCCAACTGCAGCTTTTGTCCAGCCTCATCTTCAGAAAGCGCCTTGGCGTTATCAGCCGCCGCCCGCATGATGGGAGTGGGTGCGGTTGGACATCCGCAGCCAACGAGCGGAGCCTCGGCCGAATCAAGACGCCCCTGTCGAAACATGACCTGCTGCTCGGGCTTGATTTCGTAGGTGCCGTTTCCAAGTAATTCGGCAACCACGGCCGACGAAGTCGTGCCCCCGAGCGATCCCACGCAAGTGTTGCCTTTAGCGTCGGCGCTGATGGCGAGGTTGAATTCTCCCGGCCCGGGCATGACGATGCGGAAGTCGGGGGTCAGAACGGAATCGACTGATTCCGCAACCCCGTAGTGGGTTTCCATCGCGCCTCGGCTCATGCCTAACATCAGCTCTTCCCCGCTGGGCGAGGTTGCAACCGAGATGGTGGTGCCCGGGCACACCCGGACCTCTCCTCCACGCTGTAAACGCAAGACAGCAACCTCATCGCCAGCGGTGATGGACGAACCCGAAGCTACGCGACTGCCGGTTTCAACCAGAGTCCCAGAGGTTCCGATTGCAACCGGCACCGCCAAGGGCTTGGGTCCTACCGAAAGCCCGACTGTCGACGGCGGCTTGGCACGAGCAGCATCGTCGGGGCGAATCCGGATGTTCAACCGATTGCCGTTCGCATCCCAGGTGTATTGAACGGGTGCCGCCAGATCGAGAACGATGCGGCTGACTGGCGGTAGGCTTTGAAACTGGTTCAGGCGGACGCTCTTGATCTGTTCATTGCGGAACGGAATTCGGGTGTGCGCGGTCCCAATCGTGGAACCAGGCAGGTCGATCACCAGGCGCAGCGGGTTCTCGACTACCTGAATCTTCGGCGTCAGCGGCCGCGTGGCGAGGACCTCGATGACCGGGCCAAACTCGCCTCCAGCTACGCGCCAGAAACGCAGTTCGGCAGTTCGCGAGCCGGCATTCTGAGCAAACGCAGAAACGCCTGCCAGTCCTGCCAGAAACGCGATCCGGATGACGCGAGCGGGAAACAAAGCGATTCCTGAATTTGAGTGGATGTCTATCTCGAGAGTAGCACCAGTTGTCTCGCGCATAAAGGCTAGAAACGCCAGAGAACCACTATCCCCACTTGAGCGGGCATTCCGCCCCCGTCTCGGGCGATGCGCCGGGCGGTGGCTCGAATCCGGCGCGGCCTCAAACCAAAGGATCGTTGAAGTGGCAATACCGAGGTCGGGAGGACAGCGGGCCCTCCAAAGCTCCAGGCGGAACTGCGAGGGCTAGGCTTCGGCGAGGAACTCGTATTCGTCGATTACGGCTGCCACCGGGACTTTCGCATCGGCGAGAGTGTTGTCCACGCGAACCACCTTGCCCTTGCAGCGGACCCGGATGCTCTCGGTCAGGGTAATTTCCGGGGGTAGGGTTAAGGTGAAATCGATTTCCGAACCAACCGAAAGGGGCGCTTCCAAGTAAAAGCAAATTCCGCGGGCGCTAACGTCGCGAGTTTGGGCGGCCAGCGGTGCACCAGTGTTTGTGGCGAAGTTCACCGAGACCGGTAGACGCAGCGCAAACCGGCGGGTTGCACGTTTCTCTGCCTGCTGGACTTCGACCACCATGGGGGAGACTCCTATGTACCCTAGAAGGATAATCGCCCTATTTGCCCTGTCAAGCTGAACCTACGGCCAGGGGAGGGGGATCGGTCGGTTTCTAGCGGCCAGTTTCCGATCCCCTATTCCCGACCGAGCGCTCCTGGCCCCATCATCGGTCCTCCCATCGCAGGAGAAAGACGTGCTCAGCAACCGGAAAATGGGCAACCAGCCGCTTTGGTGTACCCTGAAGAGCAGCCGTCCATGGTCTTTGTCCTCGACAATTACGACTCGTTTACCTACAACCTCGTCCAATACCTGGGAGAACTGGGCGCTAACGTGGTTGTGCGCCGCAACGACCAGATCACGGTCGGAGGGGTCGAAGCCCTTCATCCGGAACGGATTGTCATCTCGCCGGGTCCGTGCACTCCGCTAGAGGCGGGCATCAGCATGGACTTGTTCCGCCACTTCACCGGAAAGCTGCCCATCTTGGGTGTTTGCCTGGGGCATCAATCGCTGGGTGCGGCGTTCGGTGGAAGCATCATACGGGCACCTCACCTCATGCACGGAAAGACCAGCCAAGTAACGCACGACGGGAAGACGGTCTTCAAAGAGCTAAAATCACCATTTACCGCCACCCGATATCACTCCTTGATTGTCGACGAGGAAAGCCTGCCCGTAGAGCTGGAAGTGAGCGCCTGGACTACTGAGTCCGATGGAACAAAAACCATCATGGGACTCCGCCACAAGAAGCATCCGGTAGAAGGTGTGCAGTTCCACCCGGAAAGCGTGCTGACAGGCGAAGGGAAAAAGCTGGTGGCGAACTTTCTGACTATCTAGAGGGGCAGAGAGCGAGGCGACCCCAAATCATGCTCCCCGTGCCGCTTCCACCGCGCGAATCACTGCTCGCGCCTTATTCATGCTCTCCTGATACTCGGTAGCGGGATCGGAGTCCGCTACGATTCCCGCACCTGCCTGCAAGTAAGCCTTCTTGCCTTTCATCAGCATGGTGCGGATCGCGATACAGGAGTCAAGGTTTCCGGCAAAGTCGGCATAAAGAACTGAGCCGCCATAGATGGCGCGCCGCGTGGGTTCGAGCTCTTCGATGATTTGCATGGCCCGCACTTTGGGTGCGCCGCTCAGCGTCCCTGCCGGAAAACATGCCGCGAATGCGTCGAGGGCATGCAGTTCAGGCCGCAGGGTTCCTTCCAGGGCGGAAACAATGTGCATCACGTGCGAGTAGCGTTCGACATACATCAGATCTTTCACCTTGACCGACCCATATTCGCTGACACGGCCAAGATCATTGCGCCCAAGATCGACCAACATGACGTGTTCGGCACGCTCCTTTTCGTCGTGGAGCATTTTCTCTTCGAGTTGCCGGTCTTCCGCATCGTCCCGGCCGCGCGGATGGGTGCCTGCAATGGGGCGGTATTCGAGCTTGCGGCCCGTCACCCGCACCAGCATCTCCGGTGAGGAGCCGAGAATGTGGGTGCTTCCCATCTTGAGGAAATACATGTAAGGCGAGGGATTCACGGCGCGCAGGGAGCGATAGATATCGAACGGCGGCACGTCGGGCGTAAAGCTGAGCCGCTGGGAAAGCACGACCTGAAAGACGTCGCCTGCGGCAATGTATTCCTTCCCGCTGCGGACAGAACTTTCATAGTCCTTCTGCCTCATGTTGTTCGCGATCTTGAGCTTGCCTTTTCTCCCACCGTTTGCCCGCTGCCATTGTCCGGGACGGATCGACGCCAACTTTTTCTCGATCGCAGAGATATCAGAAAGCGCGCGCTCGTATGCTTTGCGCGCACTCTCGCTGCGGACATCGGCCGTGGCAATGATATGAATCTGGTGCCGAAGGTGATCGAAGGCCAGCAGGCGGTTGAAGAACATCAGGGAGCAATCGGGAAGATCGAGATCATTCTTGGTATCCTCGCCGATATTTTCCAGCTGGCGGACAATGTCGTAGGAACAGAAGCCCACGGCTCCGGAGAGGAACGGCGGCAAGCCCGGAATGTGGGCCAACTTGTGCTCTTGCAGCAGATCCTTGGCGGCTTGAAAGATGCTGCCGCTGCGCACCTCAGACCTCCGCCCGCGCTCCACGATGATCTTCCCGCCGCTCGACCGCAGTTGCATATAGGGCCGCGACCCAAGAAACGTGTAGCGCCCGATCTGCTCTCCGCGCTCGACCGATTCCAGCAGGAATGCATCCTGCTCCCCCCTTGAGATCGCCAGGAACGCGGATACCGGGGTTAGCAGGTCCGCCATGACGGACTTTACCACCGGAACCAGTGTCGATTCCTTGGCCAGAGCCGAAAACTGCTTGTAATCAGGACGGAGCATGTTATCGAGGGACGAGAGTAGTCATTATAGGGGATGGTGGGATTCCCCGTTGGAGACCTTGCCTTCGACGATTCGATAACCACCGAGGTTAGAGAATTTTCTTTCCGAAGGCGGAAAGCGCCAGCTCCACTGCCAGATCTGCTGTCCGATTGTGCTCGTCAATCACCGGATTCACTTCGACAATCTCGAGGCTCAGCATGCGACCGTGGTCGGCAATGATCTCCATTGCCAGGTGCGCCTCGCGGTAAGTTGCACCTCCGCGGACGGGAGTGCCAACCCCGGGCGCGTCCTCGGGATCGACCCAGTCCATGTCGAGGGATACGTGATAGCCCGCCGTGCCGCGCCCCGCCATCCGCAAAGCCTCTTCCATGACCGTGCGCATGCCGCGTTCGTCGATGTCGCGCATGGTAAATACTGCAATGCCAGCCTTGCGTACGTTGGCCTTTTCGATGGCGTCAATATCCCGCACGCCCACCAGCACGCAATTTTCCGGCGGGACTTTGGGTGAGAAGCCGAAAATGTTCGTCAGGTCCGCGGGGCCCAGGCCCATCAGCGCTGCCAAGGGCATCCCATGCACGTTGCCGCTCGGAGAACTGTCGGGAGTGTTGATGTCGGTGTGGGCGTCGATCCAGATCAGGCCGATCTTTTGATTTTGCCGACGATAAAACTCGGCCACCCCGCTAACCGTTCCGGCGCCGACCGAATGATCTCCGCCGAGCACAAGCGGCACCTTGCCGGCTTCTAATGTCTTCAGAACCAGGTCAGCCTCTTTGGTGCACGTTGCGGTGATTTCTTTCAGATACTTGGCGTGCGGATCGCCGGTTTTTTTCTGTTCGGCAATTGCGACCGCGATATTTCCGGCATCTTCGACGATGTGACCGAGTTCTTCGAGTCTGGCTTCGAGCCCGGCCACGCGAACCGCCGAGGGCCCCATGTCCACACCCCGCCGCGATTGCCCCAGATCGAGAGGCACACCAATGACGCGGATCCTCTTGGGAGTGATGCTGGTGTCAGGGATAACCATACCGAACCGTTACGGACCTGAATCAAAGATCGAAACAACCACCACGCGGGCCGATTTTCTGGAACTCGGACCCAAAGGATCTGAGAACTCACTTCCCTTACGGATACAGCCGGTGCAGGGTCCTGGCAAAGGGAATGGTTTCGCGCACGTGCTCCAAGCCGCAAATCCATGCCACCGCCCGTTCAATTCCCATGCCGAAGCCGCCGTGGGGAACGCCGCCGTACTTGCGCAGATCCAGGTACCACTGGAAGGCTTCTGCCGGAAGCCCGTGTTCATGAATGCGCTTCAACAGCACTTCATGCGAGGCCAGGCGCTGCGACCCGCCGATGATTTCCCCGTATCCTTCCGGCGCGAGCACGTCCACGCAAAGCGCCAACTCCGGCCGCAGTGGATCGGGCTCCATATAGAACGCTTTCACCTGCGCAGGGTAGCGATGAACCATCACCGGCCGGTCAAACTGAGATGACAAGTAGGTCTCATCGGGCGATCCAAAGTCCCCGCCCCACTCAAAGCGCGCCTCTACGGCTCCTTTGGCATGCGCTTCCTGCAACATGTGGACGGCATCGTCGTAACTGACGCGCGGGAACGGGGCTTTCACGTTTTCGAGCTTCGTGAGATCCCGGCCGATGGTCTGTAAGTCTGCTCGCCGCTTTTCCAGGCAGCGCTCGACCAGAAAGCTGATCAGTCCCTCGGCAAGATCCATAAGATCGTCGAGAGTGGCATAGGCCAGTTCTGGTTCGACCATCCAGAATTCAGTAAGGTGACGCCGGGTTTTTGATTTCTCCGCCCGAAACGTCGGCCCAAAGGAATAGACCTTGCCGAGCGCCATGGCCGTGGCCTCGATGTAAAGTTGTCCGGACTGGGTGAGATACGCCTGCTCCTCAAAGTAGTCGACCGGAAACAGGGTGGTGGTGCCTTCGCAAGCCGCGGGCGTCAGAATGGGCGGATCGGTGAGCGTAAATCCGCGATCATCGAAAAAATCCCGGGCAGCCTTGATGATTTCGGCGCGCACCCGCAAGATCGCCGCTTGGCGCGGGGTACGGACCCAGAGATGGCGATGATCCATGAGGAAGTCGACCCCATGTTCCTTCAGCGAAATCGGGAAGGGATCGTTTTCCGGGACACGCTGCAACACCTGCACGTTGGATACGTCGAGTTCGTATCCGCCAGGAGCGCGTTTGTCGGCCCTAACTTTGCCTTCGACGATGACGCTTGACTCCTGTGTCAATCCCTTTACCGCAGCGAATACATCCTCGGGCACAGCGTTCTTTGGAACCACACCCTGGATCACGCCGCTGCCATCGCGGAAAATGGGGAATAGGAGCTTTCCGCTCTCCCGCAGGTTGTAGAGCCACCCGCGTATGGTGACGGTCTGGCCGTCATGCTTACCGATCTCGGAAATGGTTGTTACGGGATTCATGCGATTGTGGAAACCGAGTCATGGAATCATTGGGAGATCAAGCCATCCGGGAAAACACTCGCACCTGCAATTCCTACCTCTGCCATGATTCCGTGATCGCTTGACATGGTGATGCAAGTCAAAAGACGTTTACGCTGGCACCAGCTGTCCGAAAATCTCGCTCATCTTCTCTACCGGATTGATCTTCTCGTCTCCGTCGATTTCCAGCAACAGCGGCGGACGATGCGGGGCGGTGTTCAGCAGCTCCAGAGTCTCTTTCCAGTTGATCGTACCGGCGCCGGGCCACAGGTGTGAATCGCGGTCTTTGGCGTTGTCGTGAACGTGCGTGGAATGAATGTGATCTTTCAGCGACTCGAAGGTTTGCGGCACGTCGCTCACCATGTGCGCGTGGCCAGTGTCGAAACATACTCCCACGTCGCCGAAATGCGTAACCCGGATAAACTCCAGCAACCGCTCAGGAGTCGACAGATCGTTGGGAATGTTCTCGAGCAGCACGCGCACCCCGAGCGGCTTGGCAAATGCCCTCAGGTGCTCGACCGAAGTCATCGCAGCTTCGAATTTGCGTTCGCTATAGCTCTCGTTGGGGAGGCCAATGTGCTGAATCAAAAAACGGAATGGAATCTGTTCGGCCAACTCAATGGCCCGTTTGATCTCGTCCATGGCCTCGATGCGGGCCGCCCGATCGGTAGAGGCAATGTTGATCGGAGGGGACCCGGTGCGGCCCCACTCATAGTCTGCATACAAAGGCGCGTGCACCGAATGCAGGGGCACGCCGCTCGTGCGGAACCAGTCGGCGATTTCGCGCACATGCTGCTTGCGATTGGCGTAATCAAGATGCTGGCGGGCGCCGAAGATTTCGATTGCCTGCGCGCCGCCGCTCACCAGCTTGTCCAACAAGCCCGGGTGAAGCCGCTCTCTTACATAAATGTAGGTGGAAATCGCTTTCAGCATAGTTTGTATTGCTCCACCGGCCTGGCGGGGAGTACCGCGCAAAGCAGACTTTTGAGGCTAGCCCACTCAACAAGAGCGAGTCAAATGGGTTCAATCCCCGAGACCCCAGCAGCCCACAAGAACTCGCTTCATCCAACTTCTTCTATACCTGTTGCCTTGCCTCTCCCAGCGTAACCTGAATGTCCATTTTGCGCTTGCCGCGGTAAATCGTGACCTTTACGGAGTCCCCGGCACGATGGCTGTTCATCACCCGGGCGAGCTCCTGCTGGTCTTGCACCTCCTGATCGTCGATTCCCACAATCAGATCCCCACCGATGGTGATCGGTATGTTGCCCAGGTAAGCCCGCTCTGCCCCCCCTTTCAGTCCGGCCCGCGCCGCGGCGCCCCCCGGAAGCACCTGCACGATCAGCAAGCCGTAGTCCGACGCCAGCCCAAGTTCATCGGCGATATCTGGACTGATCGGGATGGTGACAACCCCGAGCGCGGGCCTGCGCACGCGTCCGAGCGTCAGCAGATCATTCAGAACGGCCTTGGCGGTATTGACCGGAATGGCGAAGCCGATGCCAGCACTCTGATTGATCCCGGGATTGCCGGCAATCATCGTGTTGATACCGATCACTTCGCCGTGCGAGTTGAGCAGTGGGCCGCCCGAGTTCCCGGGGTTGATGGCCGCGTCGGTCTGGATCGCCTCGTCAATGGTGACCCCGTCTGGTTCCTGCACCTGCCGGATGGAGCTCACAATTCCGCTCGTCAACGTTCCCGACAAACCAAATGGATTCCCGATGGCATATACCTTCTGGCCAACCTGCAGGTTTCTGGAATCTCCCATGGTCATGGGGTTGAGTTCGGGTGCCTTGATCTGGACGATGGCCAGGTCGTGCGAGCGGTCAGTGCCCACGACCGTGGCCCGGTACTTTTTGCGGTTGTGCAATGTAACGTCGATCTGGCGGGCTCCATCGATCACGTGATAGTTGGTCAGGATGTGCCCCTCGCGGTCGATGATGAAGCCAGACCCTTGCCCTTCTTGGGGTACGAGGCCATAAAAGAAGTCCAAAGTTACGGCCCGAGAGGTAATGTTCACGACCGAGCCAATGTTCTTCCGGTAAACCGAGATGTTGTTTTGTTCTTCGCTGTCAAGCGGCTCAGAGCTGTTCGCAGCCTGGGTGATGTTCACTCTTGGCTCAGGCGAATTGACCAGCCGGAATTTGCCTGAGCGGTAGGTTGTGAGATAGAAAAACGCGCCCACAAGTAGAACCGCGATCACAATTGGTCGAACCAGTTTCATGCAAGCACACCTGATGAAGAACCCAAAAACGGCTTGGGCGAAATCCTATTTTACTGTCCCCTGTGGCTGTTCTCGACAGGAATACGGCAGACGGAGAGGGATGAGTTCCGGTAGAGGCAATCCATGCCCAAAGCCTGGGATTGTTCGAGAACAAACCAGTTCACTCCAAAGCGGTCCTTCAACTTTTCAAAATCGGACCGCCGGAAGTCTTTCCATCCCCGCTGGGCATCGGCCTGCTCCTGCCAGGTTTCTGCCAGAGCGGGAAACATGGTAACCGCGCCACTGTCCTTGACCGTATCGGCAAGCATCGAGCGCTCGGCAATGGCCCGAAATCCGTGCTGGTCTTCGCCCGGGAGCCGCATATGCTCGGGATTCAAGGCAAAGTAGGCGTCCACCGGGGTATTTCCTCGAACCCAGGAGAACGTCTCGACCCAGACGTTGTGCTCTCTCCGTCCGGGGAATTCAAGATGATGGGTTGCCGGAAATAACTGCCGCTGCGCATAGAACATGCCCGCGGACAGGGGAGCGAAAACCGCCACCCAGCGCCACAACTCGGCATGGAGAAGACATTCGGCGAGCAAGCCGCCGGAGCTTACCAGCAGCACCACATACACGAGCAGCAGGCCTCGCATGGGTTGCAACTCCGCAAAGCGGACGAGCGAGGGAACTAGCGTGATCACGAGCGCAGCCAACAGGCACAAGAACGAAAACGCGATTGTGGTCTTACAAAGCGTCCACAGGCTCAGCCGGCCTCTGCTTTTCGCCCACCGGGCGATACCCCAGAGAATCAGTACGGGGCCGAAAATCCCAAGCCACTCAAACCACTCCCAACGCAGGATGAAGAAGTACGAATGCGAATTGAGCGTCCTCACGTAGGCCGGTGTAAGCGGCGGAAAAAGCGAGGCGGGAACCAAGACTGCAGCCAGAGTCCGAGGAGGCCGCGCGCGCTCTACAAAGAACAGGAGCAAAATCAATGCCAGGCTGAAGACGGCCATCAGGGGGTGTATCAAAGCGGTGACCGCAATCCAAATCGCCGCCCGGAGGTATTTCCCCTCAAGCGCCGACGCTATGATCCAAATCGCTGTCGCAGTGGAAAACGACCTGGGGTTTAGGTACTGGTCCATGATGTAGAGCGCGGTACCGGCAACCGGAATGGTCAGCAGAGCCCCCACCATGAGCGAAGCTCCCCACGCCGCCCGCTCCGACTGAAAGCAGGCCTTCCCCAGCTGCCAGCAGCCCGCGAGAAGCAGCAGAATGCAGCCAAAATGCCACCCCAGTAAAACCCACTCCAGCGGAAAATGGGTCAGCCGCGCCGACCAGGCGATCAGGTTCGGATAAAGGGTCATGCTGGCGTGAGAAGCAAAAAAAACCTGGTTCAGGGGATAGAGCGCGGGGTGTAAGAGCTGCTTGATCCCGGGAACATAGATTTCGGCATCTTCCACGAACGGATGGTAGCCGTGAACCAGCACGGCGCCGGCAGCAAGAAGGAAGAGAAAGAAAAATTCCTTAGCCCTGCTTTGCCCTGCGCCGGGAGAAGAAATTCTATTCAAGAGGTTATGGTTGTGGACTGCTGGCAAGCCCGCGCGCGTAGTAACTTGGGGTACCGGTTTCTAATTTCCGGCCCTCCGCGTCGAATATCTTGTACTTCGCCAAGCCCCATTTCTGCATAGCAAACTGCATGGTGGTGGCAAGGACCCCAAAACCATATTGCACGCTCCGCCGGAAATTGATGGACGAGGCTTCTGCGAAGTACTTGGTCGGACACGAGACCTCTCCGATGCGAAAGCCGAAAAACGCGCACTGTGCCAGCATCTGGTTGTCGAAAACAAAGTCGTCGGAGTTCTCAAGCAATGGGAGCGTGAGCAAGACATCACGGCTGAAGGCCCGGTAGCCGGTGTGATACTCGGAAACCTTGATATCCAGAAAAAGATTTTCAAACGCGGTCAGCATGCGGTTGAAAACATACTTGTAGAGCGGCATCCCGCCGCGCAGCGCCTGGCCTCCAATGATCCTCGACCCGAGCACGACATCGTAGACGCCGTAGGCCACCATGCTGGCCATGGCCGTGATCAACCGGGGTGTGTATTGGTAATCGGGATGAAGCATGATCACCACATCAGCCCCTTCCGCGAGCGCCTCGGTGTAGCAGGTCTGCTGATTGCGCCCGTATCCATAATTGCGGTCGTGAACGAAGTGCACCAGGCCAAGTTCGCGCGCAACTTCGACCGTGCGATCGCCGCTGTTGTCATCGACGAGGATGCGCATATCCACAAGATCGGGAATCTCTTCGACGGTGGTGCGTAAGGTCTTCTCCGCGTTGTAGGCGGGCATCACCACGGCGATACGTTTGCCATTGAGCATGCAAGGATGCTGAGCAACGAGCTCTTTGCGGCGAGCCACTCATGTCGGTTCCTGGTTGAACCTTCGATTCCGGTGAAGGCTCACGGGCAAGCCTCATCGCTCGCTGCTAATTTACACTCATCATAAATCATGAGTTCTGCCCAGCCGCGCGCAAGCACGTTTCCCATCACCACGGATGGCACGGTTCTTTTGCATATCGATTTCCTGCTTACGGGAATCGTGATGACCTTTCTCGGCCCGATGCTTCCCAGCCTGTCAGCGCGGTGGTCCTTGAACGATGCCCAGTCGGGGTCGCTGATCTTTACCGAATTCTTCAGTTCGATGTTGGGGATGCTGTTCTCGGGTGCTTCTGTGCAACGCCTTGGCTACCGTAAAACTCTGATGATCGGCCTGACGCTCATGCCGATTGGTGTGGCGCTATTGGCGTTTGGTCCGTGGCTTTGGGGGATCTTCTGCATTGCCATATTTGGTGTCGGATACGGACTCACCACACCTGCGGGCAACCTCCGGACCGCAGAAATCAATCCGGCGGGTAGCGCATCGGCGCTGAGCGTGATCAATGCCGTCTGGGGTGTGGGAGCGATGAGCTCCCCTTTCCTCGTCGATTTCGCCTTGCGCCTGCATCAACCAAGACTTTTCTTTTTCGGCACCGCTCTTGCGCTTGGAATTCTTTTGTCGGCATTCGCACTCTCGCGCTTCGTCCCTGATACCCAGGTAGAAATGGATCCAGCAAGGGACGAACCAAAGAGCCTGTGGCAAATTCGGATCCTGCCGCTGATTTGCGTCCTTTTCTTTCTCTATGTCGGCACCGAAACCTGCTTCGGAAACTGGGTTGCAATGTACGCGCGCCGCATGGTCCCCTCCGACCATTCCATCGGCACGCGCATGCCTGCGCTGTTCTGGGGAGCATTGCTGGCGGGGCGAGCTGTAGCTCCGTTGGCCTTGAAGTTCACCCGCGAGACCGCGGTCGCGAGCCTTGGTCTGATGCTGGCGCTAGCCGGCGGCGCTGCGCTGGTGAGCGCGCGGGGTATGGGATTCATCGCTGCGGGGTCGGTTTTCGCGGGGCTCGGACTGGCGTCGATTTATCCCATCAGCGTCTCGCTTCTGTCCGGTTGGTTTGGCAAGAGGGCGCGCCGAGCGAGTGGTGCCGTGTTCAGCAGCGGAAACATTGGCGGTGCTGTGATGCCGCTCATGGTAGGCGGCATTTCTACCCTGACGGGCAGCCTGCGGCTTGGATTTATCGTGCCACTCCTCGGGGTGGCGTTCATGCTGGGGTTTTACCTTTTGCAGGGATCCTTCGTCCTCCCCTTTGCCGACGAGGCCACGGAGGCGCCTGGGGGGGCAAGACACAGGTAAGCGACCTCGCCTGGGAAGCCCAGAGGATGCCTGCTCTTAATTCTTGGTTCATCCCTCTACCTCGTTTTTTCTGTTGCGGTTCCGCCCGCTATCCCTATGGCGCGCGGGTCGGGTTTTGGGCCCTAGGCCAGGCAAGTTGCTAAAATAGAAACCATCCATGTCGCGAACACTCTTTGAAAAAGTCTGGGATGAACACGTCGTCACGAGCCCTTCCGGCCAGACGCCGTTGATTTATGTGGATCTGCACCTGGTTCATGAAGTCACTTCTCCCCAGGCATTTGATGGCCTGCGGGCCGCCGGCCGAGGGGTGCGCACGCCGCAACGGACCATCGCCACCGTCGACCACAATATTCCCACCGAACCGCGCGGAACCCCCATTGTTGACCCGATTGCCCGCAAACAGATTGAAACCTTGCAGAAGAATTGCCGCGAGTTTGGCGTTCGCCTCTTCGACGTGAACTCACCAGAACAGGGGATCGTTCATGTCATCGGCCCAGAACTTGGATTCACGCAGCCGGGCATGACCATCGTTTGCGGCGACAGCCACACGAGCACCCATGGCGCATTTGGCGCCCTGGCATTTGGCATCGGCACATCGGAAGTGGAGCACGTGCTCGCGACCCAATGCTTGCCGCAGCGCAAGCCGAAGACCATGTTGATTCAGGTCAATGGAAAACTGGGAGAAGGAGTTTCCGCCAAGGACTTGGCTCTGGGAATCATCGGACGGATCGGCACAGACGGGGCCACCGGCCATGTCATCGAGTACGGTGGCGAAGCCGTGCGTTCGCTTTCGATGGAAGGGCGGATGACGCTCTGCAACATGAGCATTGAGGCCGGCGCCCGGGCGGGCATGGTCGCGCCCGACGAGACCACGTTCACCTACATGAAAGGCCGCCGCTACGCTCCCCAAGGCAGAGATTGGGACGAAGCGGTTGCGCACTGGCGCAGTTTGCCGAGCGATCCCGGGGCAACCTACGGGACGGTCATCGAGATCAATGCTCTGGATCTGGCACCATTCGTCACCTGGGGCACGAGTCCCGGCATGGTTGTGCCCATCACCGCCCGCGTTCCCGAACTTCCAGCCAACGGCTCGGATCGAGCGAATGCTCTGCGGATGCTCGAATATATGGATCTCCGGCCCGGCACACCCATAGAGCAGATCAAAGTGGACCGGGTGTTTATTGGCTCCTGCACCAATTCCCGCATTGAGGACCTGCGCGCAGCGGCCCGAATTGCGAAGGGGTACAGAGTGGCTTCAGGAGTTCGCGCGATGGTGGTGCCGGGATCTCAACAGATCAAGCAAGTCGCCGAACAGGAAGGGCTCAACCACATCTTCGAGGAGGCAGGCTTTGAGTGGAGGGAATCGGGCTGCTCGATGTGCTTGGGGATGAATCCCGACATTCTGAATCCAGGCGAGCGTTGCGCTTCAACCAGCAACCGAAATTTCGAAGGCCGTCAGGGACGCGGCGGGCGCACCCATTTGGTGAGTCCCATGATGGCCGCGGCGGCCGCGGTAACCGGGCATTTCACTGACATTCGGAACTGGGAGTTCCATTGAGTTCTGCCCCGGCCCCCGGGGCTCAGCTTTCGCTCGGGGCATAACCCCCTGAGGAGTTCTAAACCATGCAGAAGTTCCGCAAACATACCGGCAAGGTTTCGCCGCTCGATCGCGCAAACGTGGATACCGATCAGATCATTCCCAAACAGTTCCTGAAGCGGATCGAGAAGACCGGCTTTGGGGAATTTCTGTTTTACGACTGGCGTCGGTCTGCCTCAGACCAACCTGAACCCACGTTCGTACTGAATCAACCGCAATATTCCGGCGCGAGCATTCTAGTTGCAGGAAAGAATTTCGGCTGTGGCTCGTCGCGCGAGCATGCCGTGTGGGCACTCGCGGATTACGGGTTCCGAGCCATCCTTGCGCCATCGTTTGCTGACATCTTCGCCAACAACTGCGTGAAAAATGGCGTACTCACGGTTGCGCTGACGGAAGAAGAAACCGCAGAGATTGCCCGCAAAGCTGAGACCCCCGGATATCAGGTTACGATCGACCTCGAGAGTCGCACGGTCACGGATAACCAAGGCTTCGACGCATCCTTTGCGATCGACGAATTCACCCGCCACTGTTTGCTCGAAGGCCTCGATGACATCGGGCTTACCCTGCAGCACGAGTCTGCTATCTCCCAATTCGAATCCAAACATCCCACACCCTCTGCGTGGAAGACATAGTCGATGCAGCGCTTCTCGGTAAAGACCCGCAGGAAACGCGAAGTCCTCGACATCACCGGCCAGGTCGAGCAATTGATCGCGGCTAAGCAGCAGACCGGGACCTGCTCTGTCTTCGTGCTGCACACAACCGCGGCGCTCACCACCGCCGATCTTGATCCTGGGACTGATCTCGATATGCTCGACGCATTCGAAGCCATGGTGCCGAAGTTGCGCTATCGGCATCCGCACAACCCTGCCCACGTTGGAGATCACATTCTTTCCGCGCTCATTGGAACCTCGGTCTCGTTGCCGGTTGAAAACGGAAAGCTGCTGCTTGGGACCTGGCAGCGCGTGATCCTGTTGGAGTTCGATGGGCCGCGCGAGCGGGAACTGGCCCTCAGCATTGCCCGGGCGGGCTGAACTCTGGCCGATCGCCCCTAAGCTTGCCGCGTTGCCTTGTACGCCTGCAGGCACCGCTTCGCGGTTTCAACTTCACCAAAGCGGCTGCCCTCCTGCTCGAGCAGGTAGTATTCGGCTCCCCCGACGCTCTCGGCCGCCACAAAGATGTCCTTCCACTTGGCGTCGCCTTCGCCGAACAGAACTTGATAGCCCTTGGAGGGATCGGAGGACCAGTCCTTCAGGTGAAGAGAATGGATGCGTCCGGGATTGGAATGGATCCAAGCAACCGGGTCGGCGCCTGCCTCAAGGCAAGTCCCTACATCGAGTTGCAGCATCACCGAGGCTTTCGTCTGTTTCGCTAGGACATCCATGGGGCGAATGCCATCCACAGCTTTCCATTCGGCCTGATGATTATGGTAGCCCGGCTTCAAGCCTGCGGGCTCAAGCCGCTCAGCAGCAAAGTTGAGCTGTTCGGCGATGGCTTTCCATCCATCCAGATTCCCTTTCGGCTCAGAATATGCCAATACCAGGTATTTCGTTCCCAGCACCAAGTTCAGATCGCGAGCGCGATTGATGTTGTCCGCACTAAAAATCTTTTGATCGTTGTGGGTGGAATAGCAGCGAACGCCCAGCTCGTCCAGCAACTTGCGCATGCCCTTGGCCTGGGCTTCGGTCCATTCGAAGTACGGCGCATAGAACTCAACACACTGATAGCCGAGACCGGCCACGGCGCGAACCGTTCCCTCAAGGTCCTGCTTCAGGGCGTCCCGCACCGAGTAAAGTTCAAGCCCAATGGGGATCGGAGATTTTTGGGCGAAGGCCTTGATCGAGAACGGCAAAGCCGCGGACAGGGCAACGAACGACCGACGGGTGATTTCCATGGGTGCAGACATGGTACTCCGGAAGCAGGAAAAATTTCATGCCGGCAAACGGAAAGATCCAGAGCGAAGAGTCCAGGGGAATTGCCGGAAACGGGAAGCAGGAGGGGTGCTTATAAAAATAGAAAGGGCCGTGACATTGGTTATGCTCTAGTTGATGGCTCCTGCGAGGGAGCAGCCAACGTGGAGACATGTACCGTCACGACCCTTGATGCGATCACTGCTTTCGCAGTTCCGAACCCCAACTGCTCCTCGCAGAATCAGTCGGCTTTTTCAGGTCCGGCCGCTAATCGAGTCGCCTCGCTCAGCGAATCACCCAGTCTAGTTCGGATCAGCAACTGTTTATTTTTGCTAACCCTTTCGACCGTCGACGATGTGAAGTTAACACGGCATGCTGAAATGTCAACGCCCGGAAATTGTGCAATGAATTTTTCTTCATCGTGGATTTGTGGAAATTTAAGGCAATGCTGCATACACATTTATCGGGCGCGGAGAGATTTGTGCCCGATTTTGCACAATCCTTCCACAAGCGCCGAAACGCGCCACTGGCGTACCAACCAACCGTCTTGACGAAAAAGTATTCTTAACGCATGTTGTACAAAGCGGAGTGCAGATGGAGTTAGTTGCCTACGTTGATGGCGGGTCGCTGGGCAATCCGGGACCTGCGGGCGTCGGGGTGGTCATCGAGGGTGCGGTGGATGGACGGGTGACTATCGCGAAATGGGTCGGGCTACAAGACAACAACGTCGCTGAATATCTGGCGCTGGTAGAGGCCTTGCAGTGCGCGCTCGCTCTCAAAGCCACGAAACTCCACGTTTATTCCGACTCGGAAGTGATCGTGCGGCAGATGCTCGGCGCATATCGCTGCCGCAGCCCGCGTCTGTATTCGCTGCACTGGATCTGCCGCAAGCTGGCGAGGTCGCTCGAGTTTTCTATCTCCCATATCGGGCGGGAACGCAACCGTGAGGCCAATCGGCTGGCAGGGTCTGCGGCTCGCAGCCGGAGAGCGAAAGTGGATTGCATCGGGGAAGCGTTCCAGATGCTGGCACCGGTCCTGCCGTGCGCGTGATTCGCTCTCGGATCCCTTCGCGAGCCTGCATCCCAACCATTACACCTCGGTAACCTCGCAGTATCTTCCCTCGCCCGGTTTCTCGGCATATGCTGTTCTCAAGCAGAGAGCCTGCTCC
Source organism: Terriglobales bacterium (assembly GCA_035496675.1). GTDB lineage: Bacteria > Acidobacteriota > Terriglobia > Terriglobales > Acidobacteriaceae > Gp1-AA145. The sequence continues at coordinate 20,143 of DATJEL010000014.1, read as the reverse complement.
TGGGCCTCCTCCAAGCATATGTTTCCTTTTCGTCTCTATAGCCTGCTCGCCGGTTGCGGAGCAGCCATATTCGCTGCCTATCTTCTGTTTGGGCGTAAGAAGAAAAGCGCGGCCGAGATCGAGCGCGAGCGCCGCGATTGGCTCAACCGGATTGGCCGCATCACCGATGGCACCGTCATCGACGTTCAGGAACTCTCGCCGAACGGGCATCCCGCAGCCACCATGCTGATCTTTCAGTACGATGTCGGAGGCGTCTCTTATGAAGCCTCGCAGGATGTGACGCTGTTGCGGCAATGGATCAACCTGCACTCCTGCCGGTTGGGACTGCCAACCTCGGTTCGCTACGACCCGCAGAACCCGGGAAATTCCATCGTCGTTTCCGAGAAGTGGATGGGACTGAGACAGTAGCCAGCCGTCCATCCTTAGCGCATTCCCTATGGGCGGCGAAGAAATCGCCCGCTGATTCGAACGAGCAGAGTACTCGATCGATGCTGGGTACGTCTTGAAGGAACTTGTAGTCGTCCTTAGACTAGAACGGTGCACATGCACGTCCATGGCGGCCAGGAGCACACTTCGAGGGTGTTGCGGATCTCGCTCTTTGTCACCACCGCCTACATCGTATTGCTCGTCCTCGCGGGCATTCGTGCACATTCTCTAGCCCTGCTCTCTGAAGCCGGACACAACCTCGCGGACTTTGTTGCCCTGCTGCTCTCGCTGGTGGCGGTCTACTTGCATTCGAGGCCTCCCAATGCGACCCACACCTACGGCTATCATCGCGCGGGAGTGTTGGCGGCGCTGGTGAATGCCGCTACCCTGGTCATCGTTTCGTTCTTAATCTTCTATGAGGCATTTCAGCGGTTCGAGCAGCCGCAGCCGGTGCACGCTCGCACCATGATGTGGGTCGCGGCCACGGGCGTCTTGATGAATGGCGTCATCGCCCTCATGCTCTTCCGTACCGACCGGGACGTCAACATTCGCAGCGCGCTCCTGCACGAGATTGGCGACACACTTTCTACCGCTGCGGTGATTGCCGGGGGATGGGCCATTCTCGTGACCGGCCAGGCCTGGATTGACTCGGCATTGTCGGTAGGAATTGGCGTCCTCATTCTGTGGTCAAGTTTTGGCATCATGCGCGAGACGCTCAACATTCTGCTTGAAGGCACACCTCGTGGAATGAAGCTTTCCAAGGTGGAAGCGGCGATTCGGGCTGTGGAGGGTGTAAACGACGTTCACGACTTGCACGTGTGGAGCATCGGATCGGAAACCGCAGCTCTTTCATGTCACATTTCGATCGCCGACATACCTCCCTCGGCGAGCGAACGCATCCTTCGCGATGTGAAGGAGCGCTTGCACCATGGCTTCCGCATCGATCACACTACCATTCAGTTCGAACATGCGGTCTGCGAAGTCGCCCACGGTTGTGTGATTCCCGTACAGCAAGAGCATACCCATTGAGCACCAGCCGCCCCCTGAAGTTCGCGCCGCTCCCCCTGCTCGCCGCCTTCCTGATCCTCGCGCAATCGCAAAATCCACCTCCCCTGCGAGCTCGGAATCGTGATCAGTTCCTCAGCAAGTTCGTTGCGGCGGCCATCGAGCGCACAACTCACCATGTTCGATACCTTGCCGACTACGTTTCCATTCCTTATCCCGGCGGCGACGTCCCCGCCGACACCGGCGTTTGCACCGATGAGGTGATCCGCAGCTACCGCGCGGTCGGAGTCGATCTGCAAAAAGAAGTGCACGAGGATATGCTGGGGAACTTCGATGCTTATCCGCACACGGGCAATCGCCATCCAGACACGAACATTGATCATCGCCGCGTCCCAAACCTGATGGCCTTCTTTTCCCGCAAAGGGGAGAAATTGGCGATATCCACTCACGGCCAGGACTACGCACCCGGCGACATTGTGGCATGGAATCTGGGAGGCGGAATCACGCACATCGGAATTGTCATCGACCGGCAAGGTCCGAGCGGGCACTACATGGTTGTGCATAACATCGGACGCGGTCCTCAGATGGAAGATGTATTGTTCGAATGGAGGGTGATCGGGCACTACCGTTACTACGGCCCGTGAGCTAAGCGCGGAGGAGCGATTTCATCTCCTCTTCACTGATGACTCGAATCCCCAGCTCTTTCGCTTTGTCGAGCTTCGATCCCGCCTCGGTGCCGGCGACCACATAATCGGTCTTTTTACTCACCGATCCGGTGACTTTCCCCCCGGCATCTTCGATCATCTTCTTGGCTTCGTCGCGAGAGTAGTGCCCAAGCGTGCCGGTCAGAACAAAAATCTTTCCCGCTAGCTTTGTGCCCCGTTCCTTCTTCTTCCCCTTCATGGTCAATCCAGCGCTGCGGAGTTCCTCGACCAGTTCCCGGTTTCTTGGTTCGGAAAAGAACTCGAGGATGCTGCTCGCAATCCGCGGACCGACTTCTTCGACCTGCTGCAGCTGCTCTTCGCCGGCGTTCATTAATGCGTCGATGTCGCCGAAGTGTTCGGCGAGGAACTGCGCCGTGCGCTCGCCCACGAAGCGGATGCCAAGACCGAAGATGACCCGCTCAAGGGGAAGCTTCTTTGAATTCTCGATTTCCCTCAGGATGTTCTCTGCCGACTTGTCCCCCATGCGCTCCAGGCTCAGGAGTTTCGGTTTCGTGATTTTGTAGATATCCGCCACATCCTTGACGAAGCCTTGGTCGGTGAGCTGGCTTACCAAGACATCCCCCATTCCGTCGATGTTCATCACCCCGCGGGAAGCAAAATGCAGAATGGTTTCCCGGAGCTTGGCCGGACACTTCTGATTTACGCAGCGGTGATCGGCCTCGCCTTCGGTTCGAACCACATTGCCGCCGCAAACCGGACAGTGCTCCGGCATGACAAACTCGCGAGTCCCCCGGGGATGATCGTTGTCGTCCACCACCCGTTTAACCTTGGGTATGACATCTCCGCCCCGCTCCACCTCCACCCAATCGCCAATCTTGACGCCCAGACGCTCAATTTCATCCATATTGTGCAGCGTGGCCCGGCTGACCGTGGTTCCGCCGATCGGGACCGGCTTCAGGGCGGCTACCGGCGTGAGTTTCCCGGTGCGGCCAACCTGTACCAGGATGTCTTCGATTTTTGTGATGCCCCCGCGGGCCGCATACTTATAGGCGATTGCCCAGCGCGGGGCTTTGCCCGTGAACCCGAGCTGGCGCTGAAGGGCGATGTGATTGACCTTGATCACGACACCGTCGATCTCATAGGGCAGGGCCTCACGCTTCTCCTCCCACTGGGTTATGAATTCCCAGACCTCGTCGAAGTTCTTGGCCAGCGAGCGCCGCGGATTGACTTTGAAGCCTCCTCCATCGAGAGCATTGAGAGAGTCCCATTGACTATCGAAGACCATGGTTGCCCGGCTAGGAACGATGAGAATGTAGGCAAAAAAATCCAGCCGCCGCTGCGCCGTGATGCTTGGCTCCAACTGGCGGACGGTTCCAGCCGTGGCATTGCGCGGATTTGCAAACTGCGACAGCCCCTGCCTCTCGCGGTCTTCGTTCATCTTCTTGAACGATGCGATTGGCATGAGCATCTCGCCACGAACCTCAAAGCTTGCGGGAATGCCCGCCTTCTTCAGCCTCTCCGGCGAAACCGACAGCGGGATGGAGCGGACGGTGCGCACATTGGCGGTGACATCCTCGCCGATGGTGCCATCGCCGCGCGTAATACCCCGCACCAGCTTTTCATCTTCGTAGCGCAGCGCCAACGACATGCCGTCGAGCTTAAGTTCGCACACGAACTCAAGCGCCTTGCGGCCGCTGAGTTCGTGGACGCGGCGCTCCCAATTGCGCAGTTCGTCTTCGGTGTAGGCATTGTCGAGGGACAACATCGGCACCGAGTGGGGGACTTTTACAAAGCCTTCGCGGGGCTTGCCGCCAACCCTTTGAGTCGGAGAGTCGCGGGTGATCAACTCGGGGTGTTCGGCCTCGAGCTTTTTGAGCTCATTCACCAAGCCGTCGAATTCGGCATCGGAGATTTCTGGATCATCGAGAACGTGGTAGCGGTACTCATGATGGCGGATTTCGTCGCGCAGGCGTTCGAGTTCGCGAGTGATCTTGTTCGAGGTCATCGCAGGTTATTTCAACACATCTAGGAGGAAGGCGGGGATCTCTGAATCTCAGCCAGCGCAAAGACCGGAAACCCGTCGGCTACCTCGGCAAATGCTGCGGGCGGGGAGCCTGCCTGAACCGAGAAATATCGCTGCACCGCGGCCTTAAACCGATTCAGGTACTGTTCGAGAATGGCCAGTTTTTCAGGCACTCCGATTGGCTCGAGGTGAAATCTCTTCCGGTACCGACCTCGCTTCAAGGTGATTTCGCCGGAAGCTTCCGCATTCCTCACCCACTGGGTTTTTCCACGAGGAGCCACCAGAACCAGCTTGCCTTGCAGGTCCATCAGGTACACCGGCGTCGAGTACAACTTTCCGGTCTTACGCCCGCGTACTTGCAGGAGATAGCAATACGAGGGCCCAACCCCAAGTCCAACCATAAACCCAAATGCCCGGTTCAAGAACTGTTCCGCGGAGGAAGGCTTAAGGAATTCCCGAGAGGCGGTCATGCGGCGATTCTAACCCCTGTGGCATCCTATTGCTGGCCCGAACTACAGGTCGACGCATGGGGGAGGGATCTTATGGCGCACACTCAGGGCTTCCGGCGCGTTCTAGCAATTTGTCTGATGAGTCTTCTTGTCTCGCCAAACTGGGCCGCGACGCCCACCACCCCGCAATTGCCGAACCCAGGCACGGCACCCATGTCGCGCGAGGACCAGCAGAAGCTTGGGTTCAAAGCCATGGGCGAGGTCTACAAAGAAATGCCGGTGCTGCCCGATTCGAGCCCTATCACGCAATACGTGCAACGTTTGGGCAAGAGTCTCGTAAGGCAGATTCCCCAGCAATACACCTGGCCCTATGAATTTCATGTCATCGCCCAAAAGGAGATCAATGCTTTCGCCCTCCCTGGCGGCCCCATGTTCATCAATGTGGGCACCATCGCCGCCGCACAGAACGAGGCGCAACTTGCGGGCGTGATGGCACACGAAATGTCGCACGTCTATATGCAGCACTCGGCGAAACAGCAGAAAAAGAACACGGTACCCAGCATCATCGCCGGCATCGGCCAGGTTGCAGGCGCGATCATAGGCGGAACCGGAGGCGCAATCGCCAGCATGGGGGGCCAGCTTGGCGGGGGCATGCTGAGTATGAGGTACTCTCGGGCAGATGAAGCGCAAGCCGACGTGGTCGGCGCGATTATCATGTACAAGGCCGGTTACAACCCCGTGGAACTGGCGAACTTTTTTGAGATTCTGAACAAACAAGGCGGCAGTCCACCGCAATTCCTGAGCGATCACCCGAGCCCGGGAAACCGATCCGCCGCGATTGAGAAGCAAATCAGTTCCTGGCCCTCAAAGCAGTACATCAGCAGCAGTCCTGAATTTCAAACCGCCAAGGCGGATGCCAGCAAGACGCGCGCTTATACGGCGCAGGAGATTGCCGAAGGCGCGAAACAAGGGAGATGGCGGAGAGAAAACATCCAGAACGGGGTTGTACCCGCAAGTCTGAAGCAGATCGTCGCTGCCGGTCCCAGCCCGGGCGAAGCTCCGGCGACCGTTTCAGACGTCTCGCTCGAACAGGTCCGGCCAAACCGCGATTTCGTGCAGGCCCAGGGCAGCGGATTTTCGATTTCCTATCCTTCGAACTGGGCGCAAGCGTCGGGACAGAACTCTCTCACCATCGCTCCCAAGGCCGGCGTGGGCCAAAATGCGATTGCCTATGGCGTCGTGGTCGCCACCATGCAGGATACAAACGCCAGTTCCCTCGATCAGGCGGCGCAAGACCTGATCCAAAACCTGCAGCAATCGAATCCAGGAATGCGATCGAACAGCAGTGTTCACAGCACCTCCGTCAACGGCATCGAAGGACGAGGCCTCGATCTTTCAGCTAGCTCGCCCATTCAACAGAACGGATCCCCGCTGCCAGAACGTGACCGGCTGGTCCTTCTCCCAACCTCGAACGGCAACTATTTGTACCTGATCTTCATTGCACCGGAGCGGGATTTCAGCGCCCTCGAGCCGACATTTGAAAAGATGTTAGAAAGTTTGCGGCTCCAGTAGACGCAAAAAAACCCTTCCATTTCTGGAAGGGTTGGCAAGTGGCCGAGGCCGAACTAGCCGCGAACGACGTTCGCTGCCTGGAAGCCCTTGGGCCCCTTGAGCAGGTCGAACTCAACGGTTTCACCTTCGTTGAGCGTGCGGTAGCCGTTTTCCTGGATGGCGGAGAAGTGGACGAAGACGTCTTCGCCAGTTGACCGCTGAATAAAGCCGTAGCCCTTAGCCCCGTTAAACCACTTTACAGTACCCTTCTCTCTCACAAAAAACTCCTTTCGCCTCTGTTTGGAATTATGCTCGTCCTCCTCGTGAAGCAGTGCGCCTCAAAGCCCCCCTCAAAGAGCAGAGCATTTCGATCGGTTAGGCTTTGTTCCGCAGGTAGTGCCGTCTGCTCCAGAAAGGAAAAGGCTTCGATCCGTTCCGAGGGAGAAGTCTCAGACGGATCCAAGCCCCGATCTGTATTCGCGAGTTCGACGACGTGGCACTGCACAAAAAAGCCCAGTTGCAGACGCTCGGTGCATTTCTGACGGACACCAAGCTCGCGTCATATTATTCAGGAACTTACCTTTTGCGCAACTAAAATTTACAAAACTCTGACGTTCTCCCGGGCTTTTTCCTCGCGGGATCGGAATTTCATGAACTTGTCCTTCCGAGAGAGCCGCAAGTCTTTGATAAGATTGGTGAATCTTGCCCCCAACTTCCGAAACAAAGGCAGCATTGAGTTCTCCCGCCAAGCTGAAGTTGCGCTGGCCCAAGCTGCGCTATCTTTACAAGCTGACGGCATCGACCCTTCACTACCTCCTGCACACCGAGGTGCACACCTTCGCTTTCTCGGTGGCCGCGAACGCAATCCTGTCGTTCTTCCCGTTTGTTTTGCTGCTCATGAACCTTGTCCGCCGCGTTTTCCACTCCCGCGCCATGTACGACGTCATCGTCGAGCTGCTGCGGGACTACCTGCCGGCCGGCCAGGAGTTCGTCATCCGCAACCTGACAGCGATGTCTTCGGCACGCAACCGGGTGCAGGTGTTTTCGTTCTTCATTTTGCTAGTCACCTCAACCGGGGTATTCATGCCGCTCGAGGTCGCCCTGAACCGGGTGTGGCGTTTCCCGAGCAATCGTTCGTATCTGGGGAACCAGCTGATCTCCCTTGGGTTGGCGTTTGCCTGCGGCATCCTGGCACTCATCTCGATCGCGTTGAGCGCCGGGAACGCGGTGCTGCTGCGGACGCTGACGTTCGGACACGACTTCTTTTTGGTACAGGCGCTGGGGTTTCTGACGGCAAAAGTCTTTGCCACGATTGCGAGCATGGTCATTTTCTTTCTGATTTATTGGCTGCTGCCGAACGGGAAAGTTCCCGCCAAGGCAGTCTTACCGACAGCCGTAATCATGGGCCTGCTCTCGGAAGTCGTGAAGTATTCCTACATCATTGCCCTGCCACGGCTTAGCTTCCAAGAGGTATACGGGCCATTCGCCCTTTCTGTGAGCATGATGTTCTGGGCTTTTCTCTTAGGCTTGCTACTGTTGACAGGCGCACACCTTTCCGCGCAGAAGATCTTTCTCCGGCAGGAGTAAGGGTGGAAAAGCTGACAAATCTCAACTGGCTTTTTCGAGATCTAAATCTGATCAGGCCGGCCACTGCCCTGCGGGAAGGATTGGCCTTGGGGGGCACACCGATTGAGACGGAGCCACCAGCTTACTTATAAGCATTCCCTAATTTCCGCCTCGGTAAGGGTATGGTCGGAACTCTTGGCGCGACGGTAAATGCGATCAATGACATCGTCGGTCGCCGAAAGGCCGCGATGCTCAAGCCAGAAAATAACATTGGACCTCCCGCTCATCGGTCCAATATCGATCACCTGATGGAGGCCGAACAGATGCGAGGGCACACCCGAATACACCGCATTCGCCAGATCCCGGTCACCTTTTTTATAGGCTTTAATCACGGCAGAAGCATGAACACCGGTCGCGGTACGGAATGCGTCTTCGCCAATGACTGGATAGTTTGACGGGATTGGCACCCCGGTCGAGCGGGATACCGCTTCACAGTAGTCTTTCAGTTTGGTCAAGTCTTGTTTGTCCCAGGGTGGAATGCCCATCAACTTGAGGTTTACAAGCATCTGATCGATCTGCGTATTGCCGACGCGTTCTCCCGCCCCGAGCGCGCACCCGTGAACCGAATCCGCGCCGGCAGCAAGCGCCGCCATGGAATTCGCCACCGCAAATCCCCGATCGCAATGCCCGTGCCAATCCACCCGAACCTTCTCGCCGGAGGGTCTCACAACTTCCTCAATCAGGAACTTTGTGACCGCGTAAGCTCCTGGAGGCGTCGAGTGCCCGGCGGTGTCACACACAACCAGGGCTCGCGCTCCGCAACTGATCGCAGTCTTATACAGTCGTTTGATCATTTGCGGATCGCAGCGGCTGGTGTCCTCGGTAACGTACATCGAGTCCAATCCAAGCGAACCTGCATATCGAATCGCCCGCTCCGTGGTCTCAAGAAGAAAGTCTTCCGTCCAGCCCTCCGTATAACGACGAATCGGGCTTGATCCGATGAACATCGCAGCTTCAATCTTGAGGCCGGTACGCTGCACAATTTCCGCGATGGGCCGGATATCGTTTTCGTGCGTGCGGGCGGCACAGTTAGCGCGGATCTTCATCCGATTCTGCGCGATTTCCCGCGCGAGCGCCTCGACGTGTTCGGCGGCACGCGGCCCTGCTCCGGGGAGCCCCAGGTCAAGCGAGTCAATGCCGAGCTCCTCCATTAAATGGAGAATTTCAATCTTTTCTTGAATCGAGGGATCCCGCACCGAAGGCGACTGCAGCCCATCGCGCAAGGTCTCATCGTTCAACTCGACCGGTCCCTTTGGCACCAGCGTGGTCCCTGTGGTCTGGTTCCAGTCGTAGATGAGTTCGGAAGGCTTCATGGATGAGCCGGAGCGGGAATCATTGTACGCGATGAGAAAAACTTCTAACCGCGTACTTGGTCGGGTTTGTTATGCTCAACCCTGCCCATGCGCCTGTTTGTCGCGCTCGATATCGAGGAAACGATCCGCGAGCGAATTGCGTCCTTCGTAAAGGAGGTTTGTCCGCTCGCCCCTGGCGTGCGCTGGGTGGCTTCCGAATCCCTGCACGTAACGCTCAAGTTTATTGGAGAGTGGCCGGACCCGATGGTCGGGAATGTGAAAGAGGCGTTGCGCAAGATTTCCTCTCCGGCATTTCAGATTTCCTTTCGCGGCAGCGGTTTTTTCCCCACCGCAAAGTCGGCGCGGGTATTTTGGGTTGGGATTGAAGCAGGTAGTGCAGTAGTCCAACTGGCGAAGCAGGTTGAAGGCGAACTGGTTTTGTGCGGAATCAAGAGTGAGAATCGCCCCTTCAGTCCGCACCTGACCCTGGCACGTGCGCGAAGCGGCTCCGGAGCTCCCGGACCGCAGCCCGGCGACAAGCCGAATCGCCGCTTTCAGACGTTGCAGGCGAAATTAGCGGCGAAGCCGAGGCTCGACTTTGGCACCATGAATGCCAATGAATTCTTTCTCTATCGTAGCCAGTTGTCGAGCCGGGGCGCTCAATATTCGAAGATTGAGCGCTTTCCCCTGAGCGAAGCATGAGCAGCGAACACCCAATCGCGGCGGTCCTAGTTTCGGCTTATCTGCTCGGATCCATTCCCTTCGGGTATTTGCTGGTACGGATCATCGTCGGGAGCGATGTGCGCGAGACCGGAAGCGGCAATATCGGCGCGACCAACGTCTCCCGTACATCGCCGGTTTTAGGTCTGTTGACGTTGGTTCTCGACGCTCTCAAGGGACTCGCGGCCGTCGCCCTGGTTCTGGTGTGGCTACACGGTACCCGCCAGCTGGCCTTCGCAGCTGCCTTCGCCGCGATTGCCGGACACGTCTTTCCGGTCTGGCTCGGTTTCCGCGGAGGCAAAGGAGTTGCCACAGGGCTCGGCTCGTTTCTGCTGTTGGTGCCCAAAGCGGTTGTGATCGCAGTGGCCCTGTTTTTGGCCTTGGCTGCGGCCTTCCGCTGGATCGCACTCGGATCCATGGTGGCAAGTGCCTGCCTCCCGGTTTTCGCATATTGGCTGGGCGAGGCCGATCCAGGCCCAGGAATGGTCCATGGCGGCGCGATGGACCGGGTGCACCCGGTGGTCTGGCTCGCAGCCGGCGCAGGGCTGATCCTCGTCAAACATCAGGCCAACCTCCGCCGCATGCTGGCAGGAACGGAACCGCGTTTCCGGATAGCAAAAAAATGAGAATTGCAATCATCGGAGCCGGCGCGTGGGGAACGGCGCTTTCCATTGTTTTGGGCCGCCAGAATCGTCACGAGGTTCGGCTGTGGGCCTACGAGGAGCAGGTCCGTCAAAGTATTGGGGTCACCCGCAAGAACATGCTCTTCCTGCCCCAACACCCTATTCCGGAATGCGTTGCAATCACCGGCAAGCTCCCCGAAGCTTTGGCCGACGCCGCGATCGTGGTGGGCGCCATGCCGTCACAATTCGTCCGTACCCTATTTGAGAACGTCGCACCTTATCTGCAGCCGGAAACGATGGTCGTCAGCGCGACCAAGGGACTTGAGCAATCTACCCTGCTGCGCATGTCAGAGGTGATTTGCTTGGTCACCGGCGACCAGTGCAGCGTGGGCGCCCTCAGCGGACCGAGCTTTGCGGCGGAGGTAGCGCGTGGAGACCCAACCGCACTGGCCATCGCCTCTTGCGATCCCCATCTTACGAATTCAGTGCAACGCGAGTTCAGCGACAGCAGCTTTCGACTCTATAGGAATGACGACACCGTCGGCGTGGAACTGGCCGGGTCGCTGAAGAACGTGATCGCCATTGCCGCCGGGGTTTGCCACGGCCTCGGCCTGGGGCACAACTCGATCGCCGCGCTGATCACCCGAGGTCTGGCGGAAATGACCAGACTGGTTGTCGCCTGCGGAGGCCGCTCCGAGACCACCGCGGGTCTGGCTGGGCTGGGCGACCTGGTGCTCACTTGTACCGGCGATCTGTCACGGAACCGGTCCGTGGGCGTCGAACTCGGACGGGGCCGCAGATTGCCCGAAGTCATCGCTGCCATGCATGGCCAGGTTGCAGAAGGCGTCTTCACAACCAACGCCGCCGTGCAACTGGCCCGCTCCCGCAATGTGGAGATGCCCATTACCGAACAGATGGCAGCCATCCTTAAGGAAGGCAAGCCGCCGCGGCAGGCCATTCAGGAATTGATGGCTCGGGAATTCAAGAGCGAAGCAGCCAGCAACGAAACGGGTAATCACTAGTAACCTGAAGTTGAGGTCCCAAGATTCCCCCCGTTCCCCCTTTGGGCGAGCTTTTTTTACAGTACTTCGGTAACGCGAAGGGCCAGTACCCCCTCGGAAGCCGACCCGCACGACTTTAGAATTGATCCTTCGTAGCTCCCCTAAAAAACGTTGTCCGGAGACAGACGCAGCTTGTTCTCGAAGATACTGCCGTCGCGCGTACCTATTCTCTATGTGATCTTGAGTGTGCTGGTGCTGATCAGCGTGGTGCCGATGTATTTCTACTCGGCGCAAGTGCAGTCGAGCAACCGCCAGGCCCTGATCACGAACGAGCGCATGCTGCAAAACACCCTGGCCCAGGCCATCGCCGACGATATGTCGCAGCACCAGGAATCCTTTCGGCTGATGCAGCAGAACCTGGTATCGGCCCTGCAGGTTGCCAGCGGCAACGATTTGACGGGCGATCATGTGCAGGCGCCCGAACTTCGAGCCTTGCTCGAGAACTTTGTTTCCGCCTCCACCGATTTGGATTACGCGACCCTGCTCAACTCCGACGCCAAAGGCGTTTCTGCCGGCCGCATCGAGCCGGACGCTTTCCTGCAACGCGAACTTGAGCAAGCCTATGCTGCGGCCCGCGATTCTCGTGCCTACAATGGGCAGCCGCTGGTCGTCGGTAACGGTAAGTCGCAACACACTGTCATGCTGGTAAGTACGCCAATCGTGTACAGCGGCCGCTTTCTCGGCATGATTGCCTCGGTGGTCGATCTTGGCTTCCTCATTCGTCGTCTAGAAGACATCCAGCGCGGCGGGTTGATGCCCTATGTCGTCGACAGGCAGGGCAGGCTCATCGCCGGAGCGAATTCGGAATACGCCACTGGGCAGGACATGAGCAACCTCGAAATCGTCCGCAATTTTGTGGACGAGGGCGGCAAGGCAACGAAGGTTGCGGCGACCCGCGAATTTACCGTAGGGACGGGCCGGAAGGCAGTCGTAATGCTTGGCACCTACAGTCCGGTGATCAACCTGAATTGGGCGGTCATCGTACAGAAGCCGACGGCTGAAGCCTATAGCAGCGTCTATGAAATGCAGCGAACGGCGCAGTGGCTTGCCATCGTCACCATCGGATTGAGCATCCTCGTCGGTATTTTTGCTGCCCGGCGTATCACCAATCCGCTCGAGGTCCTAACCGAGTCCAGTCATGCGATCGCACGCGGCGACTTCTCGCAGCGTCTGCATCTCAAGAGCCGCACGGAGATCGGCGAACTGGCCACAACCTTTAACTTCATGTCGGAAGAGCTCGAGCATTTTGTCGAGGACCTGAAGCGGGCCGCGGCCGAAAACCGCGAGCTATTCATGAACTCGATTCAGATGCTCGCCGGAGCGGTCGATGAAAAAGACCCTTACACCCGCGGTCACTCCGATCGGGTTACCAAGTACTCGGTGATGATCGCCAAGGAAATCGGCCAAAGCGAGGAGTTCCTGGAAATTGTCCGCGTTTCTGCTCAGCTGCACGATGTCGGCAAAATCGGCATTGAGGATCGAATTCTGAAAAAACCTGGTGCGCTTACGGCAGAAGAGTTTGAAATCATGAAGACGCACACCACCAAGGGTGCAAACATCCTGCGCTCGGTCTCCCAGCTCAAAGAGATGATTCCGGGAATCGAGCTGCACCACGAGTCGCTCGACGGGCGCGGTTATCCGCATGGCTTGAAAGGCGAAGAGATTCCGATCCTGCCTAGGATCATCGCCGTTGCCGACACCTTTGATGCCTTGACCACGAACCGGCCTTACCAACAAGCGCACGATGCCGACGATGCCCTGCGCATTATTCGTTCGGTTTCCGGCAAACGCCTCGATCCAACCGCGGTGGCCGCCCTTGAAGCCCTTTACAAACGTGGCGAGGTCCGAGTTCCACGCACTCATTTGGTGGCGGCGAAAATCGCTGCGGCGGCGGTCAGCGGCTCCTCGCCGAGCCCCGCAATCGCTGACGGCAATGCCTCCCCGATGCCGATCGAAATGGATCGCACCTAGGCCTTCGAACCATCCATCCCAAGCGGCTCCGACCGCTATAATTGAAAGGCGATATGTTTCGCTTTTCATGATCCAGTCTTTATTTGGCAGCCTAGAAGAACAGAAGAAACCCGGCCTGTTGGAACGAATGAAACAGGCTGTCAGCCGCACCCGCGAGAACCTGAGCGAGCGGATCGACGAAGCTGTTCCCTTCAGCAAGGAGATCGACCGCAACACACTCGACGACCTAGAAGCCACCCTCCTCGGTGCGGACCTGGGATCGTCGACGACTCATCAGGTGCTCGAACATCTGCGCGAGAAAGCTGATCGCAAGCAGATCGGAGACGTGAACGAACTCAAACGGCTGCTCAAACAAGAACTTCTCACAATTCTGAACGACGCAAAGATACCTCCCGTGGAACGGGAAGAGGGCATGCCGGAAGTCGTGCTGGTGGTAGGGGTAAACGGGACCGGCAAGACAACGACGATTGGAAAGCTTGCCCAGTTCTTGAGGTCCGAGGGGAAGACGGTTCTGCTGTGTGCGGGTGATACCTTCCGGGCGGCGGCGATCGAGCAACTCGAAGTCTGGGGGCAGCGCACTGGTACCGAGGTGGTTCGAACCAAGTCGGGGGGCGATCCTTCTGCCGTGCTGTTCGACGCTCTACAGGCCGCCAATGCACGCCGCATCGACTGCGTAATCGTCGACACCGCCGGCCGCCTGCACACCAAAACGAACCTCATGCAGGAATTGGAGAAGATCCGCCGCACCGCCCAGCGGATCATTCCAGGCGCCCCGCACGAAGTCTTACTGGTGATCGATGCCACCACCGGACAGAATGGACTTCAGCAAGCAAAGCTGTTCACCGATGCGGCAGCGGTCACCGGCGTCGTACTCACGAAGCTCGATGGAACCGCCAAGGGCGGAGTGGTTGTGGCCATCGCGCGCGAGTTGGGACTGCCGGTGCGCTACGTAGGGATCGGAGAAAAGGCGGTGGACCTTTTGCCGTTTGATCCGAGAGAGTTTGTAGAATCCCTGTTCTCCTGATCGCGCATTCCGTTCGCAGACTTTGAACACACACGTGGACTCATCTCCGGAAACCGACATTCGCCACTTGCGCCATGCATTGCGTCTGGCAGAAAAAGGTTTTGGGCTCGCCTCTCCGAATCCTCACGTGGGCGCGGTCGTGGTGGACGGGGAGGGAGCAGTTATTGGGGAAGGTTTCCATACTTACCTAGGGGTGAAACATGCAGAGGTACTTGCCCTAGAGCAGGCGGGAGCCAGGGCGCGTGGGGCAACCCTCTATCTGAATTTGGAGCCGTGTTCGCATCAGGGCCGGACCGGCCCGTGTGTGGACGCGCTGATTCGAGCCGGCATCAAGCGGGTTGTGGCCTCGACCCCTGACCCGAATCCGGTGGTCAGTGGCCGAGGATTCGCCAGGCTGCGACAGGCCGGGATCCTGGTAGCCTCGGGCCTGCTCGAGGAAGAGGCCCGCTCTCTCAACGACGCATTTGCCAAGTACATCCGGTATCGCATTCCCCTGGTGACGCTGAAGGCGGGCATGACCCTCGATGGAAAAATCGCGCCACCACCGGAAGGTGTGGTGCCAACTCCGCAGACCGGCGCAGGAGGCCCTACCGGCGGATGGATCACAAGCGAAGAAGCGCGTGCGCACGTGCAGTTGCTTCGCCATCAACACGACGCGATTCTGGTGGGAGTGGGTACGGTGATCGCCGACAACCCGCTGCTTACCGATCGCACAGGCCTCGCTCGACGACGGCCGCTCTTGCGGGTGATCCTCGATTCTCACTTGCGCCTGCCCCTGCACTCGCGTGTCGCGCAAACCGCCAAGGAGGATGTGCTGGTGGTGTGTTCGTTCGCGGAAGAAAAGAAGAAACAAACCTTGGTCGATCATGGCATCCAGGTAGAGCAAGTGGCGGCTTCTGGCCCCGATGGGCGCCCGGACCTCGAGGCCATCTGCCGCAAGCTCGCGGAGCGGGAAATCACGAGCCTCATGATCGAAGGCGGAGCCCTGGTGAACTGGACAGCACTTGCATCGGGTGTGGCTGATAAGGTCTTCTTCTACTACGCGCCGAGGATTTTGGCGGGTACGGGGTCTGTCCCGTTTGCTGCAGGACCGGGGTTCCGCCGCATGAGCGAGGCCGCTCACCTGAAGTGGTTCCGAGTCCACCGGTTTGGCGAAGACTTTGCGGTTGAGGGATATTTGAGGGATCCTTACCTGGATTGAGAATTTGACCGCGGATTCAGATCGATCGTCCCGGACGTCATCTGGGTTCGTGTTGATCCGCTCTGGGGATTGAAGTTTCTATGTTCACTGGGATCATTGAAGAAGTTGGCAAGATCACTGCGATTACACAGCAGGATGAAAAACGTCGCCTTACCGTCTCCTGCTCAAAGTTGCTAGGTGAACTGAAGCCCGGCGACAGCATCGCGGTGAGCGGTACATGTCTAACCGCCGTTGAGCTCGGCAATAACTTTTTTGTGGCCGACCTTGCCCAGGAAACCTGGAAGCGCACGTCTTTCTCGCGCATTCACCAAGGCGCACTCGTGAACCTCGAGCTTCCCATGCGTGCCAATGGCCGCTTTGATGGGCATATCGTGCAGGGCCATGTAGACGGGACGGGCAGCCTTGTTTCCCTAGCCCCGGTCAAAGGCGGCAACGATTACCTGCTCACTATTCATGTCCCCTCGGAGTTGTCTCGATACGTCGTCGAAAAGGGATCTCTCGCCATTGAGGGAATTAGCCTGACCGTAGCCGCAGTCGAGGAGGGAGAAGTACGGGTAGCGATCATTCCGCATACCGCCGAAATGACGAACCTGGGTTCGTTGAAGGCAGGCGATCCGGTTAACTTGGAAGTGGATGTGATTGCCAAGTATGTCGAAAAGATGATTGCCCCAAAAAGCACCTCCACTGCCTTCACCATAAAGCAGCTGGTGCGGGCAGGATTCTGAACTGCCCCCCGCGCCTCGGGATCCATGATTCCCGGGAACGCCCTACTGCATCTATATCTTTGGTACATTGACTTCCCTTCTGGTTCTACCTAGATTGGAAGCAGTTCTTTGAATGGTCGATCCCACTACTGGGGGCGTCACGGTTTCGACGGAGATGCTTGCGGCCAGAAGGCATGCCGGGGTGCACACACCCGTGATCGCGTGCAAAATGATAATTGCCAATCAACAGATGGCATACGCTGCTTAATTAGTTAAGTAGCCGTCCTCCGCGGCTTTGCCCGTGGGCTGCGGAAGGGCGTCGCACAGCGGGCTGGCTTACTCCGCTACGTCTGGGTGGAGAAGGCGAGATCTACAGGCTAGCGGCATTCGTTTCTTGTCCGTTCTGAGCGGCGGCCGCGAACGTCTCTGGGTAATGCCAGAGGCAGGAACGTGACTACGCATGTAGGCTTCTGACCAGTAACATTTTCGGACGCGGGTTCGACTCCCGCCGCCTCCACCATGAATCTAGCTGTCAGGGAACGTCGTTTGCGAGAAGAATGAGGAATTTCTCGAAAACCTACCCTGTCGCGATCGTTCCAGAGCCGCTACACGCTTTTCTGACAAGGTATTTGGGGAATTTCGCAAAGGGTGCGACCACGAATCTGGAGCGGAGAGTCGCGTCGGAGGAGTTCTATCGCCAATCTACGGCTCCAAGCTAGTTGGCGCAGCGAGTGAAGTCATAGGTCATCACCAGCTGCCCTTCACCCTCATTAAGGTCCAGGTTCACCCGTTGCTGGATTGAAGCGTCAGGCAGTAGTAGATGAGCATTTTTTTCGAGCCAGAAATACGCAAGCCTTTCGTTGTAAAGCTGACCAGGCATTACGTATGGGGTCTTACGTAGTTTTTGAAACGTATTCTCATCCAGTCCTGCAATGTTGACGTGATGCACATAGAACTGGCGTCCTTCCTCACATTTGATCCGCAGGCCGATACTGCCACGCGATTCGTTAATCTCAGGTTCAACAGAGGCTTTGAAGGAGACGAATCCCTGTGAGCCATAAGCTTTCTTGAGCTCTTGCAGTCCATAACCTACTTTTCGGTAGTCAAAAGGCTCGCCGTCTTTTATGGGAAATAGAGCGCGAAGAGCGACCTGGTTGGTGATCGTCCTGTTGTTGGTAAACGTAATGGACTCTAGCCGATACTGACGCGGATCAGTCTTTAAGCCCAAATGCAAGGTCTTGTTGGCGTCATCTTCGCCCTGGTCTTGGGTTGAACGGCACGACGGGGCAGGTGTGACGCCCTCGATGCGATACACTCGGGTCCACATGGCGCGGCGAAACGCTTCGTCTTCCTTCTGCAACCTCTTCAAGTAAGCACGAACTTCGGGCGTCATTGCGCCCTTCCCCTGGCGGAAGGTAATGACAATGTTGATCCTCACTGCGACGGGCTTCCCGTTTTTCCGTGCTGGTTCAAAGGTCCAATTTCGAACTGCCTCAATTGATTTTTCGTCCAAGCCCATCCCAAGGCTTCTAGAGACTTGTATATCCTCCGGTTTACCTTCGCTGTTCACGACCAGGGAGAGGACACATTTCCCTTGAAGACCAGCTCGACGTGCTTCCTCGGAATACTCCGGGTCGGGGTGATTTGTCGGTCGGGGAGCTGTCACACCGTGTCCTACGCGCCAAATAGGCTCGTCGCTGACACTTCTTAGTGGTAGCGAAGCAGCGAAAACGACAGCGAATGCACCGACGAAAAGTTGAGGCTTCATTCTGCGACTGGAGTGTAGCAAAAAACCAACAGTTTGACTCCGCCAGTGAATCTCGGGACTTTGCGCTTTTCGTTCGCCGTTCGTAGGCGTTTTGAGTGATATAGAGAGATTTTTCACTAACCGAGACTCTGCTACTTGAAGCTATTCGTAGCAATGAAGTCTGCAGGATCTTCGCGCTACCGAGGGAAGGCGAGACGAGCTGGTGCCGGTAAAGGATAACGCACACAATGTTTGCCTTCTCGTTTACCCATACGTGCGCGAATGGCATCCATGATTTGCCAGTACTCCTCGATTTCGGCTGTCCCATGTTTCGAGAGCTTCACGGTGGTTCGCATTTTTCTTTCGACAATTTCTTTCGTGATGACGACCAGCCCAGCTTGCTCTAGATTCACTAATTGTACGGACAAGTTCCCTTTGGTGAGTCCAGTGACGCGACGAAGGAACACAAAGTCCGCCGATTCACAGGAACAAAGCACCGTCAAAATTGCCAGTCGAGCAGGTTCGTGGACTAAGCGGTTCGGCAACTCGAACACGCTATGAGCAGAAATCGTCTTCATCATCACTCCCGTTCTTTGGCAAGGCACGAACCAGTACAAAGTGGTCTCGTATTCCCAACGCTATGAAGGTTAACCAAAGCGAACCTACGTTGAACGTCCTCCACAGAATTGATTGTGTCACTCCTGGATTCCACCTCGGGTAGAAGGCAATGGCCGCGCTGACAGCCAGCCCAGCCAAATAAAAAATGGGCCCACGTGGATCCATGCTCGAATCTCTTCGGATGCTCTTCGATAACCACACTATCCAGAACACCAATGCCAGCAGTCGTATCTGGCCGATTGGATCACCAATTAGAGTGGCATCCACCCATGCCTCAAGACGAAGTCCCCAAATTAGAACTGCGACGAGAGCCAGCCGATGTTCCGGTCGCTTCCATACGTCTTCGTACTCCAGGAACAGAGGGGCGTAGCCGAAGCCCCCCACTCGCCGTTGTGCCACAAGCCGCAGAACGGCATTTCCTGCTCCCAACCTTTGAATTGAGGCGCCGCCATGATACGGGAGTAGACAATCTACTGCCACTGCGAGTAGAGTGTCTACATCTATGAACGAGAAAGACCAGTATAAAAACCGAATTGAGCTGCTGCAGGGGACACTCGACATGCTCATTCTGCAGACGCTGCAATGGGGACCACAGCATGGATATGGCATTGTCCAGGCTTTGCGTTTGCAATCCGGAGATGTGCTTCAGGTGGAGACCGGATCACTGTATCCGGCTCTCCATCGATTGGAGCGTCAGAGCTCGGTGCAGTCTGAATGGAAGCAGTCAGAGAGCAAGCAAAGAGCCCGATACTACCGAATCACGGCCAAGGGGAAAAAGCAGTTGGCATCGGATCTGGGCCGATGGGAGCGGATTGTCGAAGCGATTGGGTCGGTGATGTACGTCAAGCCGGAGGAGAGTGAGTCGTGAAGTGGTTTCCCAGCTTCGGATTTCAGAGGCGCAATCGCGAATTGCAGGACGAGATCGATGCTCACTTGCAAATGTCAATTGCGGATCGGATGGCGCGAGGCGAGACAGCAGAGGCGGCGCGACAAGCGGCAATGCGGGAGTTTGGAAACATTCTTCTGGTGCAGGATGTGACGCGCCAGATGTGGGGCGGAGGCTGGTTTGAACAACTAGGCCGGGACGTCCGTTATGCCTTGCGGCAGCTGCGTAAGAACCCCTGGTTTGCGATCACTGCGACGGCGATGCTGGCAGTAGCTATCTGCGCCAACAGCACGGTATTCAGTTGGATCGACGGCACAATGTTGCGTCCGATTCCCGGCGCGCGAGACACGGGCGACCTGGTCAGCCTGCAGCGTGGGGAACGGAACTTCTCTCCGACTCCGCCCTTCTCTTATCTCGACTATCGCGATCTGCGCGAGCAGAACCACACCTTCACCGGAATACTTGCATATCATCACGATTGGATCACTCTGACTGGCGGCGCACAGCCGGAGCGTGTCTATATTGCGAACGTGTCGGCGAACTATTTCGAC
>DATJEL010000013.1:0-4444 GCA_035496675.1 Terriglobales bacterium | reverse complement strand
GGCGTCGCTCAAGTTGCGTGGGGGCGAACAAGTAAGCGTACTCGGCACTGCTGAGCGTCCTGCTTTGCGCGCCATTCCCGAAGACATCCCGCTGGACATCGTCTATGAAGACGACGATCTCGCCATCGTCAATAAACCTGCAGGCATGATGGTCCACGCGGGTGCCGGAGCGACCGAAGATCAGCGCAATCGTGGAACCCTGGTCAACGCTCTGCTGCATCATTTCCAGCAGCTCTCGCGCGTCGGCGGGGAGATGCGGCCAGGCATCGTTCACCGTCTCGACAAGGAGACCAGCGGACTGATTGTCGTGGCAAAAAACGACCAGGCGCATGGCAAGCTGGCCTCCCAGTTCGCCCGTCGTGAGGTCAAAAAGACTTACGTAGCATTGGTTCACGGATGGATGAAAAAGGATTCCGGCACGATCTCGGCCAGCATTAGCCGAGTCCGCATCCGCCGCACCCGCATGACTACCCGAGGTTCTGGTGGCCGGGAAGCCGTTTCGCACTACAGCGCGCTTCGCCGTTACGAGACCCCCCAAGGTAAGTTCACTCTGCTGGAGGTGAGAATCGACACCGGAAGGACCCACCAGATCCGCGTGCATCTGGCATCTCTGGGACATCCTGTGGTGGGCGACACACTTTACGGCGCGCCACGTGAAATTCGCGTGAGCAAGGCAGGAGCGATCAGCCTGTCGCGCAATTTTCTGCATGCGGCGCAGCTGACGCTCTCGCATCCCCGAACCGGTGAGCAGTTGAGTTTGAAGGCGCCTCTCCCGCAAACGCTCGAGGCCTTTCTAGCCACTCTGGACCATCGCCCTTAATCATGCGGAGAACCGCTATAATAGGGGGACAGATGCCAACCTTGGGGATCAAACTGGCCCTCGGCGCCGGGGTTCTGGTGGCGGTACTGGCCTCGAAGGCGCCGGCACAATCTTCTCCCGCGACCCCTCCCGGGAGTCAGCAGCAACCAGCTGCGCAAGCCACCAATCCTCCGGTCGACAATGCAACGGCCACAGACGGAACTTCGGTGGCCGGCAGCGACGACCAGCTCACCACTCTGCGCACCACCACGAACGAAGTCAATGTTGTCTTCATTGTCACCGACAAGCGCGGCCATCGCGTGACCGATCTGAAGAAGAATGATTTTACGATCGTGGACGACAACAAGCCTCCGGCCGACATTCGCAGTTTCTCCGCCGAGACGAATCTTCCCCTGCAAGTCGGTTTGCTGATCGACGCCAGCAATTCCGTCCGCGACCGCTTCAAATTCGAGCAGGAATCCGCCATCGAGTTCCTGAATCAGACGATTCACCCCAGTAAGGACCGCGCCTTTGTTGTGGGATTCGATGTGACCCCCGAGGTCACTCAGGACTTCACCGATAACACCGAGCTGTTAGCGCACGGAGTTCACGAACTGCGTCCTGGCGGCGGCACCGCGCTGTATGATGCGCTGTACTTCGCCTGCCGCGACAAGTTGATCAAAGCTCCTAAGTCCACTCCGGTTCGCCGCGCAATCATTCTGCTTAGCGATGGCGATGATAATCAGAGCCACGTCACCCGTGAAGAAGCTATCGAAATGGCGCAGCGCGCCGAAGCCATTGTCTACACCATTTCCACCAACGTCAGCGGCACCAAAGGCCCCGGCGACAAAGTCCTCGAACGCATCGCCGACGCCACGGGAGGACGCGCCTTCTTCCCCTTTCAGCTTCGCGACGTGTCCAACGACTTCGCCGAAATTGCGGACGAACTCCGCAGCCAATACGCGGTTTCCTACAAGCCGGCCGACTTCAAAGCTGACGGCCACTACCGCACCATTGAGATCGTGGCCAACGATCGCAAGAGCTTCAAGGTCCGCGCGCGTCGCGGCTACTATGCTCCTGTGGTGCAGTAGAGAGCACGGCAAACCAGCCATACCAACTTTCACGAGGTAAAAAGCTAGGCCATCGTGTACCTTAATGTCCTTTGAGCTTGTGCCTTATGGAGAAAACTGATGGCGGGATATTCCGGTACTCCTCTCCCGAAGAAATTGGGTATCAAAGACGGCTTCCGTTTCTCTCTGATCGAAGCTCCTGACGAAGTCCGGAAACAATTGAAGACCTCTCTGGCTCATTGCGAAGAGTTTAAGGATGCCAAAAAGCCTTTAGACTTTGGCATGATGTTCACGAAATCCAGCAGCGAGCTTTCGACCACATTCGCGGAGCTCGCGGGACGACTAGCCCCGGCTGGAATGCTATGGGTTAGTTGGCCCAAGAAGAGCTCCGGCGTCCCTACCGATCTGGACGAGAATAAAGTGCGCAACATTGGACTGGCAGCCGGTCTCGTGGATGTGAAAGTCTGCGCGGTGACAGAGATCTGGTCTGGACTAAAATTTGTGCGTCGTCTCAAAGACCGCTGAACTGCAAACATAGAGGAGAAAATGGTAAGAGTCGGCTTAATCGGATTCGGCCTTGCAGGACAGGCTTTTCATGCCCCAATGATTCGCGGAGTGAAAGGAATGGAACTCGCCTGCGTCCTCGAGCGCCATACCGATAACGCGAAGCAGCGCTATCCCGACGTCCGCATCGCGCGTAGCCTCGACGAACTGCTTTCTGACAAATCCATCAACCTGGTGGTCGTGGCCACGCCCAATGACTCCCATTATTCGTACGCCAAAGCGATTCTGGAAGCCGACCGGCACGTAGTAGTCGATAAGCCGCTCACGCCGACCATGAACGAAGCCGAAGAACTCGTGCGCCTGGCTGCACGACGCAAGAAGCTGTTTTCCGTTTACCAGGACCGCCGGTGGGACGGTGCGTTCATCACCGTAAGAAAACTGGTTGCATCCGGCGCCTTGGGCACAGTCATGGAATATGAGGCCCGCTTCGACCGCTTCCGGCTCGGCGCGAAGCCGAATGCCTGGCGCGAGCAGCCAGACTTTCCCGCCGCCGGCGTTCTCTGGGACCTCGGCCCTCACCTCATCGATGGCGCGCTCGTCCTCTTTGGCGAACCAAAATCAATCTGGGCCACGGCCTTTTGCCAGCGCCAAGACTCCAGCGTGGACGACGCCTTTGACGTCTACATGGAGTACTCCCGCACCCGCGTCCTGTTGCACGCCCGCATCATTGCTTTCAAGCCCAGCCATCACCTTCTGGTCCACGGAACCTCCGGCTCATTTGTGAAATATGGGATGGATCCCCAGGAAGAAGTCTTACGCAGCCCGAACTATCCCGACGGCCTCGACTGGGGCGAGCACTGGGGCGAGGACCCGGAATCGCAGTGGGGAACGCTCAGTCTCACGAATGGCGAAACCAGGACGATTAAGACGGAACGCGGGGATTATCGCGGCTTCTACGCCAACATGCGGGACGCAATCGAAAACGGTGCTCCCCTCGATGTCCCGCCCGAACAGGCGCTCCGCACCGAACGCGCGCTATTGCTGGCGCATAAGAGCAGCCGCGAAAAACGGGTGGTGCAGTGGAACGAAGCGGTGAGCTAACCGTTCATTGCGGCCGAGCGCGGCTTGGCACAAGAGTCAGCCAGATCAGATACCTCAAGGAGGCAACGTGGATTTTGTAATGTTTGAAGACGTGGACGGCATGGAAGTCTTTGTCAACCCCGAACGGGTAATCTGGGTTAGAGAATATCCCAATCAAACCACCGTGATCAGTTGTGGTCACGACGACAAGTTCGCGGTTCGCCTCGCTCCCGCTCATGCCGTTGCCGCCTTAGGCAAGAAGGTTCGTTGAGACAGTTGTTGCGATCCATTGCAGATGACGCGTGTAAGCAGATAGGTTGGAATCGGGAGATCTAGGGGCTGACTCTATCCGCCCGCTTTGAGTTCGGTCAGAACCTGCTTCGCAATCTCTTTCAGGGTTTCGAAGACGCCCACGCCTTGGAAGGCGACAGCTTCGACGATAGCTTCATTCTTCTTGCGGAGTTCGGTGGCCAGCATCTCGACGGGAAGGATGTTCGGCAGATCGCGCTTGTTCAACTGCAATACGTAGGGAATCTTGTTGAAGTCGTACCCATGTTCTTTCAGGTTCGACATGAGATTCTCCAACGCCTCGACGTTGGCGTCCATGCGCTGTTCCTGCGAATCCGCGACGAACACGATCCCATCCACGCCCCGCAAGATCAGCTTCCGGCTGGCGTCGTAAAAGACCTGTCCCGGCACGGTATAGAGGTGGATTCGGGTCTTGAATCCGCGCACGGAGCCCAGATCGAGCGGCAGAAAATCAAAGAACAGGGTTCGCTCAGTCTCGGTCGCCAGCGAGATCATCTTGCCTTTTTGCTGGTCTGCGGTCTTCTGATAAATTACCTGCAGGTTGGTGGTCTTACCGCCCAATCCAGCGCCGTAGTACACGATTTTGCAGTTGATCTCGCGGGCTGCGAAGTTGATGAAACTCAAGGCTTTCCTCGAAATGCGGGCACACCCTCCCGGGGCCCCCGCGCGTACCACTCTCTTT
>DATJEL010000012.1:0-64993 GCA_035496675.1 Terriglobales bacterium | reverse complement strand
AAAACAAACTGAAGCCGATCCGTTCCCTTGCCGAGTTATTGACAAAGGATGCAGCCGGTTTGATCTGAATCGATGAGCTCTCGACGATGGGAGGAACTGCCCGATGATTAATGCGGATTTAGCTGAATGCTGGCCAGCTCTGCGCTTGGCTGATTGGCAGGACACCTATGCCACGCTTCACATGTGGACTCAGATCGTTGGCAAAATAAGGCTCGAACTGACGGCCAGAGTCAACCACTGGTGGAACGTCCCGCTGTATGTAAGCCCGCACGGGTTGACCACCTCGCTCATTCCATACGGTAATCGTCACTTCGACATGGAGTTTGATTTTTTCGCAAATCAGCTTTTTATCCGCACCTCGGACCCGAAAACTGCGTCGGTGGCACTCGCCCCGCGTTCGGTCGCGGATTTCTACGAGGAGGTGATGGCTGGGCTGGGATCGCTGGGAATTGAAGTAAAGATCTGGACCATGCCGGTCGAGGTAGCGGATGGAATTCCCTTCGACCGCGACACCGTCCATCATGCCTACGACGCAGAAGCAGTGAGGCGGTTATGGCGCATCCTGTTGTCGGTAGACGGGGTGTTCAATGTTTTCCGCTCCAGGTTTCTAGGGAAATCCAGTCCCGTACATTTCTTCTGGGGGAGTTTTGATCTGGCGGTCACGCGTTTTTCCGGGCGGCGTGCCCCCGTGCGAAGTGATCCGGATCCTGTGCTGCGCAAGATCATGCAAGAGGCCTACTCACACGAGGTCATCAGCGCGGGCTGGTGGCCGGGCAGTGGAGACATCAAAGAGGCCGCATTTTATTGCTACGCGGCGCCGGCACCCCCGGGATTTGCCCAACAGCCGGTACGTCCAGCGGAAGCCTTGTATCACTCAGGAATGGGTGAGTATCTCCTGATGTACGACGACGTGAAGCGGGCAACATCCCCGACGCGCGCGTTGATGGAATTCTTGCAGAGTACGTATGAGGCCGGGGCGATGACAGGGAACTGGGACCGGGAGGCGCTCGAGGCGGCATAAACGTGGATGAGCGTCTGAGACCACAGAGGGCGCGGCATGCTCGCATTCCTCTCCGGTCTACTATCGCAAAGTCCCATCCCCTGATTTGAATTCCAACCTTGGCGGAAGAAACATCGCCACCTGGTTCATTGCTCTGCCCTCGATCGACCGATCTGTTCAAGTGCCCGCGCTGCTCCCTGGGAAAAAACAATCAGTCGGACGTGTCCTCACGTTGACGAAGCCAGTTATTATGACTAACGCCTCTGGCATCCGCGAAATACCAGCTTGGAGGGTCAGGTGATTCGAATAACCAAAGCAGTACTCACGATTGCCGTAGTCGCCAATGCCATTGCCTTCGCGCAGCGCGACCATAGGTTCGATGGCAAGTCCTGGTGGGCACACGTGTCGGTTCTCGCTGACGACAAGATGGAGGGGCGAGGCACCGGTACCCCCGGGCTCGAGCGTGCTGCGGCGTACATCGTGGATCAGCTCAAAAACGACGGGCTGCAACCCGCGGGGACCAAGGACTTTTATCAGCCAATCACTTTCCGCGTCCGTCAACTCGACGAAACGCACTCCAGCCTCTCGTTGGTGGCTGACGGGAAAATCGAAAGCGCGGTTCTCGGCGAGGACGCGATTCTAAGCAAGAGCGTGGAGCTCGCGCCGCAAGTGGAAGCGCCGATGGTGTTCGCGGGATACGGCCTACGCATGCCAGAAGTGCAGTATGACGATTTCTCAAACCTGGATGCCAAGGGCAAGATCGTGGTGATTTTCACGGGTTCTCCTGCGAACGCCTCGAGCGCCCTGGCCTCGCATTATCAATCCCTGGCACAGCGTGCCCGGGTCATGAAGGAAGTGGGTGCGATTGGGTGGGTCTCGATTCCCAATCCCGCAGCCATGGACTTGCCTTGGTCCCGGATTGCGAGTTCTCGATTCAATCCGGCCATGCAGATTGATGATTCTGCCCTCGACGAAACCAAGAATATTCAGCTGGTGGCCACCTGGAATCCATCCCGAGCAGAGGCGCTATTCAGCGGCAGTGGCCACACGTTTTCCGAGATCGCGGCCCTCGGTAAGGAGCGAAAGCCGATGCCGCACTTCGCCCTGAACAAGTCGGTCCAATCAGAAGCCACGCTCATCCGCTCGAAAGTCGAATCCGCCAATGTAGTAGCCGTATATCCGGGATCCGATCCTCGGTTGAAGAATGAATATGTCGTGCTCACGGCGCACATGGACCACCTCGGGATCGGTGCGCCGATTGATGGCGACAACATCTATAACGGCGCAATGGACAACGCCTCGGGGGTCGCCGTGCTCCTCGACATTGCGCATTCCTTGAAAGGTGTCAGGCTAAAGCGTTCGGTGCTGTTCCTGTTTGTAACCGCGGAAGAGAAGGGACTACTAGGCTCGCGATATTTCGCGAGCTATCCAACCGTGCCCGCGCAAGCGATCGTTGCCGACATTAACACCGACATGTTCCTTCCGATCATTCCTTTGAAGTCGTTGATCGTGTATGGCCTGAATGAATCTACCTTGGGCGACACGGTAAGGGAGGCTGCCGGGCAAGAAGGTGTCACGATCCTTGACGATCCAGAACCGCTGCGAAACCTTTTTATTCGCAGCGATCAGTACAGCCTCATCAAGCGCGGCATCCCGGCGTTGGCGATGAAGGTTGGCTATGAGAAAGGATCTCCCGAAGAAGCCAAGGCTCAAGAGTGGTTGCACATGCGCTACCATGCTCCTTCCGATGACCTGAATCAGCCGGTAGATTTTTCCGCCGCAGCAAAATTTGAAGACATCGAGCGTGCGATGACGCTGAATATCGCGAATAGCGACGCCCGCCCGCAATGGAAGCCTGATAGTTTCTTTCGCCGTTTTGTCACTACGCAGTCCGCAGCAGGGCACTGAAACATCTGAGTCACGCGGTCGAGGTTTCCTCTGCCGGCCCGAGACCACGCTCCTGAATTTCCTGCTCGCGGATCTTGAATTTCTGGACTTTTCCCGTGACGGTGGTGGGGAAAGCGTCCACAAAGCGGATGTGTTCCGGAATTTTGAAATGGGCAATCTTTCCCCGGCAGAATTCGCGAATCTCGATATCGGTCGCGGTCTCTTCAGGGCGAAGGCGAATCCATGCCAGAACCACTTCTCCCAGGCGCATGTCCGGTAGACCCACGACCTGAACTTCCGCGACCTTGGGATGCGTGTACAAGAATTCTTCGATCTCGCGCGGATAGACGTTCTCTCCGCCGCGAATGATCATGTCCTTCGCCCGGCCAGTCAAATGGATATAGCCGTCGGGGCGCATGAGCCCGAGGTCTCCGGTATGCAGCCAACCCTCGCTATCGACGGCTCGGGCGGTGGCTTCGGGTTCATCGTCGTAGCCCTTCATGACCATATAACCACGGGCACAAACTTCGCCTCGCTCACCGATCGGCAACGGTGTCCCGTCATCCAAGGAGGCAATTTTCATTTCCGTGGAGGGCAGCGCCTTGCCCACGGTCGAGACGCGCACTTCGAGCGGGTCGTCCAATTCCGACATGGTAACCACTGGCGTGCTCTCGGTCTGGCCGTAGCCAATCGTGAGCTGCGGGCAATGCATTTCCGTACTCACGCGCTTCATGATTTCGATCGGACAGGGAGCCCCGGCCATCATTCCCGTACGCAGGGACGTAAGATCGAAGCTCGAGAAGTCGGGCAACCCCAATTCCGCGATGAACATGGCCGGCACGCCATAGAGGCTGGTGCATTTCTCGGACTGGACGGCGTTCAGAGTAGCTCTCGGGTCGAAGCTCCAGTTTGGAAGCACCATCACCGCCCCGCTTGCCAAGGCCGCCATGTTGCCAATGACGCAACCGAAACAGTGATACAGCGGGACAGGAATGCAGATAAGGTCTTTTTCCGTATAGCGCATCCCGCGCGCCAGCAGCAGACCGTTGTTCACTTGGTTGCGGTGGGTCAGCATGACGCCTTTGGGAACTCCGGTCGTTCCCGATGTGTATTGAATGTTCGCCACATCTTGAGGCTGAAGGCCAGAAGGAATCTCGCCGGGGGCATGAAGGAACTCCTCCCAACGCTCGGAACCGAAACAGATGGAGTGTTCTAGATCGAATGACTGATCCTCGGTTGCTTCCCGCAAGATTGCGGCGTAGTCGGCACGGGCATCTGCTTGCCAAAGAAAGATAGCTTTCATGCGCGACTTGCGAAGGGTGAAGCGGAGTTCGTGACAGCGATAAGCAGGGTTGATATTGACTAGAATCGCTCCGGCGCGGGCACAGCCTAGCTGAAACATCACCCACTCCAGGCAGCTAGATGACCACAGTCCAACGCGGTCCGCCTTTCGAATGCCAAGCGACCACAATCCCCGTGCCACCCGGTCCGCACCGTCGTCGAGTTGGCCCCAAGTGAAACGCCCGGACTGATGGCACGACACGATGGCGGGAGACTCGCTTATCCGCCCAGCGGTCCTGCGCAACTGTTCGCCGATCGTGATTTCTAGCAGTGGCTGATCCGGACCTCTGGAATAGCTCAGCAAAAAGCAGTCCTCCAACCCTCTCTAAGCAAACTGAGCTCACGAGACATTGCCCGACTGGCACAGGTAGCATACGCCTGCCCAAAAAAAGGGTGTACAAGGGGTGATCTCAATTAAATCCCAAGCCTCACTTGCGACCCGAATCCTCTACACGAATATAGATGGCACGAAAATGCCCCAAAAGGATGATTACTGTCAACAACCCGCAAGGGTTGATTTTGCTGAAAATACCGTCATAACCCTATGGAAAACCGGATCGTGAGCGATTAAAGATTCAGAAATCGTGGCCATCGTGTGCAAACGGATTCTCCTCGTCGAAGATTCTTTGCAGTTTCGCCGTTTTGTTGTCGGAGCTTTGCAGAGTTGTTCTTGTGGCCTGCAAGTGGTCGGCGAGGTAGCGGACGGCGTTGCCGCGGTTGAGCAGGCCCAGGCCCTGAGTCCCGATCTCGTCCTTTTGGACATTGGCTTACCGAGGCTAAACGGGATTGAAGTTGCCCGCGCGATTCGGGAACGATGCCCCGGATCCAAGATACTTTTCTTAAGTCAAGAATCGTCCTATGACCTGGTACAAGCAGCTCTCAGCACCGGGGCCGATGGCTACGTTCTTAAGATGGCGGCTGGACGGGAACTTATCCCGGCTGTGAAGGCTACCCTTCGGGGGGAGCGGTTTGTAAGCAAAGCCGTCCTCCCGCGTCCCGACTCGCCCGGGGACCGGAATGACGAACTTTGGCAGCGAGCTCTCCCCACGATTGCCTGATTCGGGAGGCCCAGGCCCGGTTTTCACCTGAGTACTTCTAATTTTGCCTACTGTCAGTATTAACAGCTGCCAAAATGTTTCTTTTCCAGTAAGTCATACTGGCTCGGCTGAGACGGACAGGTCAGGAACCCTTATGGCCAATTCCCCCGCGAAGGCCTTCGTAGACCAACGATTGTTCCACGATGTTTTCAACACCAGCCCGATAGGAATCGTGATCGAGAACCTAGAGGGACAGCCCCTCTTCATCAATCCAGCGTTTTGCACGATGCTGGGTTTCACCGAAGAAGAATTGCGCAACAAACATTGCGTCGATTTCTCCCCTCGGGAGGATGCGGAGAAGGACTGGGCGCTATTCCAACAATTGCGAGCAGGAGTCATCGATCACTACCAGCTCGAAAAGCGCTACTTCCGGCGAGACGGCTCGTTGGTTTGGGGCAGCTTAAGTCTCTCACTGTTGGATGCTTGCCCTTCGCGGCTGGTGCTGGCCATGGTGGAGGACATCACCGAGAAAAAGAGGGCAGAAGAAGCCCGGTTCCGACATGCCGCAATCGTGGAATCCTCGGAAGACGCGATTGTTTCGGTGACCTTGGATGGGCTCATCGTGAGTTGGAATGCGGGTGCGCGGCGCATGTTCGGATATGACGAGAGTGAAATCCTGGGAAAATCAGTTGACATTCTCGTCCCTTCTGAACACCCGGATGAGGAAAGTCAAATCTTTGAGATCTTGAAGGCAGGCCAGCGCATTGACCAGGTTGAAACGATTCGTGCCACCAAATCCGGCGGGAAAATCGCAGTCTCACTGAGTATTTCACCGATTAGGAATTCGAACGGGCAAACAGTGGGCTATTCCGGGATCGCCCGTGACATCACCGAGCGCAAGCGAGCAGAGGAGGCCTTGCGCACGAGCGAGGAACGACTGCGATTGGCACAACAGGCAGCTCACATTGGAACCTTTGAATGGAATATTCGAACCGGCACGAACACTTGGACGCCCGAATTGGAGGCGATGCATGGGTTGCCGCCTGGTGGATTTGGCGGAACACAGAAGGTTTGGGAAAACCTGGTCCATCCGCAGGACCTCAAGGGGGTCCTCCAGTTGATCGACGAGACGTTGAAAACCGGACTGCCGACTGAGGGAGAGTGGCGGGTGGTCTGGCCAGATGGAAGCATTCATTGGATCGCAGCTCGGTGGCAGGTTCTTATGGACGAGTCCGGCCAACCTTCACGGATGGTGGGAGTGAATGCCGACATCTCCCAGCGCAAACAGTCCGAGGAAGCCCTCCAGGAAGTGAACCGCTCCTTGGAAGCGCAGGCAGCAATGCTGCAATCACGCGAAGAGCTGCTAAAGATCTTCGTCCAGAACGTCCCAGCAGGTGTGGCGATGCTTGACCGTGACATGCGCTATCTGCAGGTGAGTGATCGCTGGTGTCAAGACTACTCAGTGGATCATTCCGACGTGCTTGGACGTTCGCACTACGAAGTCTTTCCCACCATGCCCGACCGCTGGAAGCAAGCTCACCGTCGTGCCCTGGAAGGAGAAACGCTACGAGCTGAAGAAGATCGCTGGGATCGTGAAGATGGTTCCGTGGCCTGGGTTCGTTGGGAAATTCGTCCGTGGAAACTGGCCACGGGAACCATCGGGGGGATTCTCATCTTCGCCGAGGACATTACCCGACGTAAGCAGATGGAGGAAGCGATCTCAAGCCTGAATCGGAAAATGATTGATTCCCAGGAACAAGAACGCTCGCGAATCGCCAGAGAACTGCATGATGATGTCAGTCAGCAGCTTGCGTTGTTGGCGGTTCAGCTGGATCAATGGGGCCAACGCGTTCCGGAAAGCCAGGGTCCCCACAATTATCTAGAGCAGGCCAAGCGGCGCATCCGGGACATTGCGCACGATGTGCAGGGTCTGTCTCACCAACTGCATTCATCAAAGTTGGAGTATCTGGGACTGGTCGCTGCCGCGAGGAGCTTTTCTAAAGAAATCTCTGACAAAAATGGCGTGCGGGTTGAGTTCAGGGAAGATGGTGTTCCGCGCACGTTACCGAACGATGTCTCGCTCGCCTTATTCCGTATTCTTCAGCAAGCCCTGCATAACGCCGTCGAGCACAGCGGAGCAAAGCAGTTACAAGTGCAGCTGTGGGGACAACCGAATGAAGTTCATCTCACGGTGAAGGACCGAGGAAAAGGATTCGACCTTTCAGCAAAGCAAAACGCAGGCCTGGGTCTTGTCAGCATGCGCGAGCGCGCCCGACTAGTAGATGGGGAAGTCGAGATTGACTCGAAACCGATGGGTGGCACCACGATCCACGCCCGAGTCCCGGTTCACTCAGAATCCTATGCAGAGAAACAGGCGGTTTAGGCTGATCGTCCGCATCGTCGTGTAAGCTGTTCTTCGTCCGGAAATTACCAGACCGGCAGGTCCCGCCTTAAGTCCCTGACGATGCCCCAAAGATGCCCAGACCTTAGGAGAAAGCTCGGAAAACAGTAGGGAGGTCTACCTATTCTGACAGGTGCCACTGCTCGGGGCATCCGCTAACCTTTTTGCGATGCGGATCGTGGTCCTACTCTCCGCGTGTACGTTGCTTGCTGGCTCGGCATCGGCGCAACATATTGAATTAGGAGCTTTTCTTGATTATGGCAGGCCGGAAATCGTCGGGTTTCCGGCTAACGCCTTCGGCGTCGGTGGCCGCGTCAACATCAACCTCCATCGATATCTGCAAGCTGAGCTGGAGGCTGCTTATGACGTCAAGTATGCGAACTTCGTGCTCGCGGCGTCTAGTGCCTCGGTAGTGTTGACCAATAGCAAGATGGGCATCCTGCACGCGAATGGCGGTTTGAAGGTGCAGACTGCCGGCGGGAGCTTTTTTCTTTTCGCCAAAGGCGGCGCTAACCAATACTTCCCCGAGCGAACCATCCAAAGCGTCACAGGAACTCCGGCTAGCGTTACCACATCCACCGTATCCTTGAACTCTTTCACACACGCCGTTTTCTATCCCGGGGGAGGCATCGGCTTCCATGCCGGGCCACTCGGTATTCGAGTGGATGTAGGAGATGAAATCTTTTGGAGTTCCGGAGCCCACCACAACCTTCGCGTGACCTTCGGGCCCACGCTCCGATTTTAAGAACGGCGGGCGTCAAAATAGTGGTTTTCGCCCACATCCTCGTACTCCTCTAGGACGGATATACCCGCGCCACCGAGCAGATTCCTGTATTCCTCGGCCCCTAGCGAGATTGATTCGAACCCGGTCATTGCATCATTCCAGACTGCGGGTTGGGCGGTTGAGGTGAATAGGAGACGGCCACCCGGCGCGAGGATCTCGGCGAATCTCCGGATCAGATGCTGTTGCTCTTCCGCTTTTAGAAGAAACATCAGGCCAATGGACAAGGCGGCATCGAAGGTGCGGTCAAACAAACTCGACTCTAAAACGGATTCGCAAAGGATGGGCGTGCCGGGCAAATTGCATTGGAACGCCGCAACCAACGAGGGTGCTGCATCCACTCCGAAAACTTGAAGTCCTTCGTCGACCAAGACCGCTGTGATAGGGAAGCCAGGTCCGCAGCCCAGATCGATCACGCTGCTAGCCTGCGGCAGGGTTTTCGCCCACCTTCGCACCTCTTGCACTCCGATTGCAATGGACTGGATCCTACTATTGCCGCGGCGCGCAAGAAACTCTTGCGAAATTGCTTCGTACCCGTTCGAGCGGTCCATATAGATGGAGTATAAGATCAGCGTTTGAGAAGCGGGTCAAACCCACCGTCTCAATGGGCCCGCGCTGTCCATCGGCCTCTAGCTTAGGTTGTCTCGAGTCAGCGGCCTTCAACTGAGAACGCCAACAGAATATTTCCCGGCATTCCGACGAACTGTCCGTAGCCTCAGCTGACAGAGAGAATACCTTCGGCAACGGTCCCGTCCCATCCAACGACCCACTATGAGCCGGCTGTCCCTTCACGGTCGTACGGGAGTCCTTGTGAGACGGGAGCCAAAAGAACGGAAGGCAATAAAATCCAGGCTAATTACTATTCTTGCTCCCCTCGCATTTTGACGAAAAATTGACTTTCCCCCGCAGAACCTGACAGTACGATGAGCCTATTCAGAAAGCCGCTCTCGCGCCCCCCAAGGCGAAACATATGCGAGGGCGGCATCACCTGTTGGGCCGCGCCCAGAGCAACCTGGATGGCTCAGCGTGATCCAGGGTTCTTTTTCGTCTGCCGCCGATGCGATCTCTTGTTTAGGTTCTTGCCGTGAGCGCATGATTCGGTGATTGCGACCCGTGAGTGATGAGAATAATTGCCAGCCGTGAAGGGAGCTGGGTTCCCTCAGCTACGGGTGATAACCCTCGATCCCTAGGGCTGTCCCTGTCTACGATTTATCGAAAGAACTCATTCATCGGTGCAGCAGTGGCGCTAGCGCCGGGATAATTCTTGAGTCCCAACAGCTCCATGATCGTGCGTAGAGTGTTTTCGTGGCGGAATGGAGTGTTCACCTTTGCCCCGGGAATAACGCCCTGTCCGACCACAGCGGTGAATACTTGGCCTTGTTCATCATGGTCTCCATTATCAAAAGTGATGAACATAACGCTTGTGCCACCGGCTTGAAAGTACGGGCTGTCCACCAGAGGACCAATATTTTTCTCAAGCCAACGGTCGGCGGCTTTCGGTGTTCCGTTGTGCGCATCGTCTTTAAGATTAGGCACGATGATCGTATAGTCCGGTAGATTCCCTGCCGCAAGATCGACTGAGAATTGCGCAAAAGGAAGAATGTTCTGTTGCTGTTTGCGATTATTGGCAACGTCGCTGTACCAAACCGCTGGATTGTGGCGCTTGACGTAGTTTCCGTCGGAAGCTCCCATAAAGCCGGCGTCGGGAAGCGAGTCGGCATACACGTTCCACGACATGCCGGCTTGATTAAGCTCTCGAAAGATATTGGTGTCGGTTACTGTGTGCTTGCACTGATTTGCGCCACAGCCAAAGTGTACCTCGGCACTTCCCGACGAGAGCCACAGATAATCGAGAAGAGAACCCTTCTCGTCGGAGAAGTAATTCGTGGCGATGCCGTACTTGTCTCCTAATGTGCTCAGCCAGGGCATCTGGTTGTGATACACGGTAGAGAAGCTCTGGTTCTCTTCAACGATTAAAATTACATGCGCGGCAGGTCCCTTGGACGGAGCGTTCGCCGTGCGCGGGGTTGGAGTGGCCCCGTTGCCACAGGCAGTGCAGATTCCAGCCAGTAGCAATCCTGAAAGCAGTTTCGTTTTCATGTTACATCCCCTTTTTGGGAACCCGGCACTTCACCCATAGCGAAGCAGACCGTTGCGCAATAAGGAGAGTACGAAACGCTGGGCAGAGCTGTGTGCATCAAGGTCCTAGGCCTGGTTCCAGGCAATCGCGAAACCAAGCAAGACAAATGACCTGGTGGAAATTCCAGAGTTGAGAGCAGAGTACGAGAGAGTAGAAGCTGTGTGAATCAGCGAAACACCCTAGCGGGGTACTCCGAGGGGCATCCCACGGCGGCTACTGGAGGTCAATAAAATGTTTGCGCTGCAAGCACAAAACCGGATCGGTGCTCGTCGCAAGAACCTACGTCGTCAGGGAATCAAGTTCACTCATCAGAGAGGGATTTTTCAATCTCACCTCGAAGAGTCTCCACGACCGGGCGAAATAGTCCGATGACGGCCACTGCAATCAAGGAGAAGCCAGTCGTTGCGCTCCACGACCAAGACCGTTGAGGAGCATAGCGATCCGGAATCCATCCCGTAAAGGCAAGCACGAGGAGGGGAATGGAACAGATTCTGGCGGTCCTGACGCTATATTTGGCTACCGTGCGCCTCGGAACAGTCGCCTGCAAGACTGCTCACCAGCGCCTAATTATCGGTGGGACGAAGGATCGAAATATCATGTCAGCGGGTAGAGGAAACCGCCGTTAGCTTCTCCAGTCGCTCTAACGGCGGGACTAGCACCATCCTCCCACAGAACGCCGCTTTTTCTCATGGAAAAAAGAAACAAGCGGCTTTGCGCCCCAGCTCATCAAGCAAACGCAAAGATTATCGCTCGCGGCCTGTTCGGTGGTTGCTGTCTCGCAATATCGGAATCCAGAGAAGCATCTGCGATGTTCTCGGGATCCTGACGGGCGACAAACTGCACCGTGAGAGTGCGCTGGCACTCACTGGGGCCCAAGGCGAAATCGGTCGAACTGCGGAAACCCTAATCTCACGCTCGCACTGCGATTACTTCGAGGTACTCGGATGAGACTACCGTCAACTCATTTCCTCCACGGTTGTGTGCGGACCATAACACCTCCAGTTCTTCGCGGAGGCTCTTTGAAGCAGCTTCATCCAAGGACGCGAAGGCGCGATTGGTAGGCCCATAGAACTGACGGAAGAACTCCACCACCTCAGCCGGCGGGAATGGGTAGGTGAAGCTATAGTTGCGCCTCGTCATCGAAAGATCCGAGACACCAGGGCCCAGTCTCTCACGTACTACGGCCTCCTCGCCCCACAGCACCGGAGAGGGCATACCTGAAGGGGCGATGAACTTAGCAATCGTCTTAAACATCTGCCCAACGAATCCCTCGCGCGTCCAATTGCCCATGGCGATCATGCCTCCGGGACTGCACACTCGCAGCAACTCATGAGCTACCAGTTCCGGCCGCGGGGCAAACATAGCTCCGATCAAGCTGATCACCACATCGAAGCTTGCGTCTTCAAATGGAAGCGCTTCGGCATCGCCTTCCATGAAAAGAGCGTTGAGGCCCTCGGCTCTTGCACGAGCCTGTGCACGCTGGACCAGATTGGGAGCAATGTCTACTCCCGTGACGTTCACTCCATCCCGTGCCGCCCATAGCGCGACTTGGCCCGATCCGCAGGCCACATCGAGCATCTGGCATCCAGCCGGGATATCGAGTTGCTCATAGAAGATGCGCGCCCCCTGTTCCATGTAACGCGAGAACCGATCATAGTCTCCGGACATCCAGGTTTCCTTTAGCCGTGTCTTCAGACCGCTAATTTCTGGTGCGACTGTGGTAATGCTCATAGTTTTCTCCTCATTGTTGTTCTTGGTTTGTTTCATCTGCTGCCTGCAGTCCCTAGTCGGACTGCTGCAGCGCTTTCCCCGCCAATCGATGCTCGATTGAGAGCAGCAACGGATGCCTTCGACATAGTCCCTGTGAGCTAGGCACAGGGCTTCGCCACCGCGTAACCACCGTTGCGCGGCCAAGGCGAGAATGTGCCGATTGGATAGGCCGTGGTTTCATCGACGGCAAAGATGTAGTCGGCATACCAACCGGCCCACTCTTCATTCGTCGTGCCCGTCTCGGCCGTGTGAACCTTGTAAGCGGCCGCTGCTGCTTTGAGAGCCGCCTCCAGTTCCCCAGGGTGACAGAACGATATTCCTCTGAAACGTAGCATCTGAGTTTTCCTCCAATCCCAGTTCTTGAAATTCCACTGAAAGCACCGCACTCTGCAAATGCGGACGAGGCCTACTATGCGCCGCCCATGACGGGGACACTTACCCGTGCGTCCGAGTTTCTTGCTCACGGACGGAGTTGCCGTATGATGATTTGCTTAGAAGTCCAGAGGAGTTTGCCGAGGGACTTTATGGATGTGCTTTCCGAAGTCTTAAAGGTGGTAAAGCTTCAGGGCGCCGTGTTCTACAACGGCGAATTCTCTTCTCCGTGGAGTCTCTGTTCGCCGCCCTCCCTCCGGGTGGCACCTCATCTGGCCCCCGGCGCAGGACATGTGATCATCTACCATTTGCTCACCGAAGGACGCGCCTCTGTGCGGCTGCTGGATGGACAGGCCATATCTCTCGATGCTGGAGATCTCGTGATCTTTCCCCACGGTGACTCCCACATCATTGAGAACGGCCGAGCTGCCAAAACTGTCGACCTTGCCGAGGAATTGGCTCGCCTTGCGGCACGAGGGTTAAAGCTGGCGCGTTTCGGCGGAGGTGGGGAAGTCACGAAATTCATTTGTGGCTTCATGGCATGCGACCGACAACTCAGCCAGGTTTTTCTCAGTGGACTGCCACCCGTTTTCAAAGTCAAGATTCGTAACCATGCTTCGGGCCGATGGCTGGAAAACTCGATCCTTTTTTCCGTAAATGAAGCTGACGCCTCTCGCGCCGGAGGAGAAGCAGTCTTGGCCAAACTGTCAGAGGTCTTGTTCGTTGAAACACTTCGAGCCTACATAGCCGACCTTCCGGCAGAGCAGATCGGTTGGCTGGCGGGTGCCCGTGATGCCGTGGTGGGGAAGACGCTGGCTCACATGCACCGGAACCCGGGGCAGCCCTGGACGCTTGCGACCCTGGCAGACGAAGTTGGAGCGTCACGCTCCGCGCTAGCTGAACGATTCCGCCATTACTTGAATGAATCTCCCATGGCTTACCTCACGCGCTGGCGACTTCAGTTGGCAGCGCAAATGCTGGTTTCGACCAGTCATCCGGTCGCACAGATCGCCTCCGAAGTGGGCTATGAGTCCGAAGCAGCTTTTAACCGTGCGTTCAAACGCGAGTTCAGCGCCCCTCCCGCCCGTTTCCGAAGTCAGTCAAGGTCAGATCATGGGAGTGGCCTAGCAAGGAAAATCCGACCGCACGCAGTAGGTCAACCCTCGTCAACCTAGACCTGGCAGCATGCCGCCCCCATTGTCATCCGCTACCAAGCTCGCGAATCGGGGAGTTCAATTGTCTCCGTTTGTACCTGTCAGTTTGAACAGTGGTGTTGCGATTCGGAACAGCGCATATTGGGCGCGCGTTTCAACTCTTCTCTCAGCTCCGCCTCCGGGAAACAGCCCCCTGGAGGCGGCGTCCTATTTTGGTGTGGACGTGCTGCAGCCATTGACCTTCGGTGCAGCTTGATCCGACCAAAGAAAACTCCCGCCGATAGCAAGGGACGATGCCACCCGCTCCACCTTTTGGCTTTGTGTACTTGCGTTCTCCTCGGTATGCGCAGGCTGCGGCGAACTGGCTCTAAACATTGGGGCAATTGAGCCCGGCTGACGATGCCTTGCCTCCGGTTCTCAACGAGCGACGGTGGGATAAACAGCCAAAAAAACGAAAAAGCCGCGTTTGCCTCTCCAGCAAGGCAAACGCGGCCTTCCGTTGATCATACACGCCGTTGATCAGAATCGATTCATTCGAACTGGCAATAGATTAGCGTCCCGAGAGCGGTAAGTCGTTGCTGTCGCGCAACGAAATGTCGTGCGCTTGATTGTGTTGCGCTATTGCGGCAAAACAAGCGTGTTGAACGCCCTCGAGTCGTTGCAGTTCCGGAGGACTTGGTCCGGTTCTGACCGCCTGCCGATTTTCACCGACTGAGGACGGCAGCAAAGTTGAATCTGCGTGGAGGTTCTGCGCCCTCCTTTGCTGGTTTCTCGTGGTCCTCATGGATTCGGCGACGCAATTGGACCGCTTTCGCATTGACGCGAAAGCAAGGTAGAATGGCGACGTCGTAAGGAGTCGTCCGATATGCAATGCGAAATCATCGAAGTTGCAAGCGTTGAGGATGCGACTGGGTATCCTTGCGGCACTGATGCTACACAGCGATGCTGCGACTGCGATGCGCACATTTGTGATGATCATGCTGAGAGTTGTGACGCCTGCAACGACGTATTCTGCTCAACGTGCTTAGCGTTTCATCTCAGGACATATCATCAGAAGAAACCCGCTTCTGAGTATCGCCGGTTCAGGAAGTCGGCCTGAAGGCTTCGGTGGCTGCCTCGCATCAGTGGGTGTGATGGCTCGAGTTAAAAATCTTCGCGCGCCCTTCTATTTTCCTAATCTCTAACCCATCTCGAGTCCGTGCACCAGGATCAGCTCATGACAAGCTGAGGCCCGCAGAGATTCCAAGCCTGCCAATCGGGCGTGCCATTGCGTTCCCGATTGCATCGAGAATTGCTCGTTGAGAACGACATTCGAACGCGAGAGAGATGTTCAGGCTAGGGAGGGCCTTGACCTCGTTTCCATTTCGCGAAACCAGCTTGCAACGGCCATCCTTATGTACGTAAGCGAACGAAACCCGTCCCATTCCACAGACCCACACAGGCCTACCTGGAACCAGCTCTCGATTCTCAGGCAACACTTTGTGGAATGACGCGTCAAACAGCGAACATGAGGAGGATTCCAATGCGCCGTCTTTTCGTTTTTCTCATTGTCATGTTGCTATGTGGACTTGCCTGGGCTGGTGATGTGCCGCTCGTAGCTAGTTCTCTTGTACCGGCTGCTTCGGGCAAGATCAGCTACGAACACGATCGAAATCGCAACATCAAGCTAGAGATCAAAACCAAACACCTAGCGGCGCCAGAACGGCTAACGCCCGCCAAGAACTCCTATGTAGTCTGGATTCGGTCGAACGATGGGCAGACAAAAAACGCGGGAGTGTTGAGGATTAACAACGACCTTGAGGGTAGCTTCACAACAACGACACCTGACAAGGCCTTTGATGTTCTGATCACTGCTGAAGACAGCCCCGCGGTCTCACAACCAAGCGGTCCAGAAGTCATGCACGGCAGTATTCAGGCCCAATAGCCCATCAAGAGGCAAGCGCCGCAGACTCTCCCCACTTCACCTGAGAATTCTGCCCGGAGGCGGTCTGCTGAACGGGGCGTGCGGCTTTTACCGGGTGTAAACCACCGTGCCTTCGGCGACGATAGTCTGCGATGAGCGTTCTTAACTTCAGCTCTGGCGTTTGATAACGTTTCAAGAGTTCTTGCCCATACGCTATAGTCATTTCAACTCAAACATAAAGTCGCGCGGCGCTCTCCTTCAGTCACCATGAGCGCCGCCGCACCGGTGTTTCCATCCCCCGAGAATTGTCCCTCGAGCCAATCGTGCGTTCACAGGTATTTCCTATCTTGGCGGTGAACCGTACAGGCTTTCAGTTCCTATTCGCCTTGAGGGCTGCAGAAAGTTTGCAACCAACTGTGGTCCATCATTTTCTGAAAAGGTCGATTACAATTTCCAGTGCAGGCCTGGTCATATAAGTCAGCAGAGTATTTGGGGTTCACGGTTTGACGGAACAGGACACTCGTACGGTTTCGTAACCGATGGACACAATCAGCCAGAACGTTGTTGTGGTCACGGCAGCGGTAATCGGCTCGCTGCTGTTTATCACGGGACTCAACGCAATTTGGCCTGCGGAAAAGCGCCGCAATTATAACGAACTGATCGGTTGGCAAGTCACCATCTTAGGTACAACCTATGCGGTCATCCTTGGGTTTATGCTCTACACGGTCTGGACGACCTATGGCGAAGCTGACCTGAATGTAGACCGTGAAGCAAACGCGGTGGCCGATATCTATCGCCTGGCTCAAGGACTCCCAGAGCCGCAGCGCGCGCACTTGCAGGCGTTGGCGCGGTTGTATGCAGAGGCCGTCATCAATCGAGACTGGCCGCAGATGGCGAACAGGGAGGAGCCGAAGCAAGCCGACGCGATACATTCGGAGATGTGGAAGACGATAATGTCGACCCGGCCTGTGTCGCAGACGGAGCAAATAGCCGAGGACCATGAAATCTCAGAATTACGTTCCCTTGCCCAGCATCGTCTAACCAGGCTATCCCAGAACGCTACTCGCCTCCCGAATGTGCTTTGGTGCGTGCTTCTCGCCGGGGCGAGCTTGACGATTATTTCTGCCTGCACGTTTGGCGTACAAAATGGCAAGCTCCAGGCGGTCCAAGTCCTTGGTCTCTCGCTGTTGCTTAGTCTTTCTCTTGTAGCAATCGCCGACATCCATCGCCCGTTTCAAGGTCTAGTCCACGTACGCAACTATGCGTTTCAACGAGTATTGCAAAGCATGCAATCCAACTAGTTGTCGCGGAAAGGTAGATCAGGAAGATCGAGCGATTTGTCGGCAAACCCCCTCAATTCTCGATGCCTGGTGCTTCGGCTCGGGCCTTGTTCATTGAGAGAAATACAGATTTGTGCCAGCAAAGATCATTCTCAGAAAGATGTGAAGCTACATAGAGGGCGAGGTGCGCCATACCATACCTTAGAGCGTTTCTGCGCGGTTTTGCTGCGCTGATTCTCGGACAAGAACCAGCAGAGCCTGGAGAAGCGACTGCAGCTAATGTTCGTCGTTTCGCAGCCGAACAGATGAATCGCTTTTTCCGCGGCCAAGCGAAGCGACTACTCGCAACGAAGAGCAACCATCGGGTCAACTTCGGAAGCTCGGTGCGCCGGAATCGCGCAGGCCAAGGCAGAGACCAACCCCAAGAGAATCATTCCGGCCAGAAGAATGACGGGATTGCGCGGGTTTACTTGCGTCCACTTTGCAATGACTTGGTTCAGGGCAAGGACCATGGCAATACCTAAGAGCATTCCAGCGCCAAGACTTCTCAAAGCCGACCTGAACACAATTCGCAACAACTCTCCGCGTTGCGCTCCCAGAGCCATGCGAATTCCGAACTCATTAGTACGTTGGGCAACCGTGTACGACATTACGCTGTGTAATCCCACTGCGGCGAGAGCCAGGGCGAGCCAAGCGAAAATGCCAAAAATCCACGCGGCGAGATGCTCCTGCTGCCACTCCGATTCAAAGGTAAGCCGAGTTTCGAGATCATCGATGTTGGCGCTGGTCTGCTGATCCGGGCTAATTGTCCTGAGCCGTTCGTGAATCGCATGCAAGAGCACAGCGGGTGAGGTCTGAGAGCGAACAAGGATCTCTGTGTTCTCTCCCATGCTGAGCGTGTAGGGCACAAAGACCGCCGGCCTAGGGGGATTTCGCAGCCCGTCGTTGCGTGCATCCTCGACGATGCCCACAATCTGTAACCATGAAGCTCCGATTCTCGGCGGAGATAATATCGTTGCTGGGTTGCCCTCGATGCCGGGCATTTTCAACGAGTGCCCGATGGCATCACCATTCGGAAAGTAGCGCTGGGCCAGGGTGCGGTTGATCACCACTACATGCGCGCCTTTGCTGTTCTCGGCGTCACTCCAAATCCGTCCCTGCAGCTGCGGAATGCGAAGAACCGCGAAGTATTGCGGGCTAATCAGGTTGACCGATACCATCGGTGGGTTGGTAACCGGCTTGCCCAACCTCTCAACCCCCATGATCCATCCATTTTGGGGCGGCGTTGCATCCGTGGAAACCGCGGCTTCAGTCACACCGGATAGATCTGCGACCTCTTTTCGTAATTGCTCAAAATAGGCTGCACGCTCCGCCCAAGTGCGATAGGAGTTCTCACGCAAAGGAATTCCTACAGCTAAGACGTTGTGCGGATCGTATCCAAGGGCTTGGTGGATAATCTGAGAAAACCCTTTCATTGCCGAGCCCGCGCCTGCGAGCAACAATAATGTCAGCGCCACCTGCCCAGCGATCAGCATGTTGTGGGCCCTCCGTCCGCGAACGCTGCCGACAACCCGACGCGCACCAGATTGCATGAGCTCTCCGATGTGCGTGTGAGACAGTTGCAACGCCGGCCAAAGCCCGAACAGAACGCCCGTTCCCAGTGCCGCTGTGATGCTAAAAAGGAGCACCGGCAGATTGATGCCAATCACGGCCTCAGACGCGAACGTAGATTGGGGGAGCAGACTCCGAATCAGCGCCAGAGCACCGTAAGAAGTTACAACCCCCAGCACCGCTCCGATCGATGCTAGGAGGAGCGAGTCCATGAGCAACTGGCGAATGATCCGGGTCCGGCCCGCGCCCACCGCGCTTCTCACTGCTAATTCATGCTGCCGCGCGGTGCCCCGCGCTAACAATAGAATCGAAACGTTTCCGCACCCGATCGCGAGCAGCAACATTACCGCGCCAAAGAGCAAGTACAATGTTCCACCCATGGAGCCCACGACCCAATCGTTCAGCCCTAGCACATGGACCCTGAAGACATCGGGAAAATCGTTCGGCATGTATCTAGCGAATTCTTCCACCAGAGGCTGCAGCGCAGCGTCGGCGGTTGTCCGGCTCACACCTGGCCGTAGCAGCAAATTGACGATGACTGTGCGCCCCGGATCTCGCATCAGCTTTAGCGGCAGATAGACGTCAGCGTCGCCCCAAGTGAATCTTGGCGCTGCCACCCCCACAATCTCATAATCCTTATGGTCGAGTTGGAGCTTGCGACCCACGACGTCTGGATTGGACAGGTAATGCGTCCGCCAAAACCGGTAAGAAAGAAGTGCAACCGACCGCGGCTCCTGCCCGTCCACCGCATCGGAGGACCAAAGTCCACGTCCAAGTAGCGGGGGTACC
Organism: Terriglobales bacterium; assembly: GCA_035496675.1. Lineage (GTDB taxonomy): Bacteria > Acidobacteriota > Terriglobia > Terriglobales > Acidobacteriaceae > Gp1-AA145. The sequence goes on along the minus strand of DATJEL010000012.1, from coordinate 45,527 downwards.
CCGAGATCTTGAAAAGTATTCGAGATTAGGCTCGCGGTGTTCACGCTCTCCGGAAGATCTTGCCCGGTCACCATCAGCCTTTGATAGTCCATCGCCAAAACGCTTTCGACTACGGGTGATTGCCGCAGGGTCTGAATCTCAGTGCCGTTTAGATAGACAGGATCTCCGGAACCCGCAACGCTAAAGGTCGTGAGTCGTACAATTCGATCCGCTGTTGGGTAGGGGAATGGATTGATTAGAACTGCGTAGATCACACTGAATAGAGCAGTTGCGGCTCCAACGCCGAGCGCAAGCGAGATTATGGCTGTCAGCGTGAATCCCGGATTCTTGATGAGCTGTCTTGCGGAATAGCGGAGATCCTGAAGCAGAGCGTGCATGGCTTTACTCCTTGCAACGCGGAAGATGCCCTAATAGTCTCATGCTTCTTAGAGAAAAAGGGGGGCTTCACTCCTGGGTCGTAGCGGTGGTCGGAAGGGAAATGAATCGAAGGCGTTCGATAGCAGCACTCATCTGGCAGCCGTTTAAAGAGAGTTAAGATACTGGAGCGGCGAACGGCCAGCCACCCTGGGAGTACCACCCCTCGCACGCTCTCCGGCCTCAGCTTTCAGGCAAAGATGGTAACGGGAATCCATCGGCAGGCGAGCATTCGCCAACGGGCGACCGATTCCACTGAAAGAGGAAATCATCTCCTGGCTGTGGTTGACCGTGACGCTTTTCTGCGCGCTCGAATCAGGGCATTCTCATTCTTCCGCATGGTGTCCTTCCAGAGTTGTTCCCACTCGTTCAGCGCAACCTGCACGGAATCCGCTTCGAGGCCTGCCACAAGATTTACTGATGAGGTGTTTCTCCAAGGCAAGGCGTGAGAGGCATGGAAGTCCGGCTGATTGCGCTCCTCCTGCCTGACCTTTCGTACCATAGGAATTCCAGCAGCAGATTAGCGGGATATTGGCAGAGTCTCAATCAGGGCCGGACTCTAAGAATCATCTTCTTTTCGGGTAACACACCTAGGGTGGTGAAAGAAGATCCGTTGGCGGCAGCTAGAAACCCGACCTCCTGAGTTGCCGGTGCCCGATGGCCACAAGCAACCACCAGCCGGTGGCCGCCCAGCTCGGTTGGCCTAGTCCGACGATTGCGCAAGTCTGCGGCGGTCTTGCGCCTTTTCTGGATGCACGAGTGATTGGGGATTCTTGGCCAACTCACTAGGTTTGCCAAGGCTCTTGACGCTTGGAGCGCTGCGACTTGCATGAGTGCACTTGTGAGCCGCAAAGCGAACTCTAATCTCAGCTTCCGCTGCGAAAGGAGCCGTGAAAACAGATCGGAATTGAGCAAGACATCTTTCGCATACTCCGATGATGGGTGGAATTCGCTTGAGTATCCTGAGTTTCTTCCTGGTCATACGTGGACTCCTCCACGAACTTGGCCAGAGGGGAACGTTGTCTTCGGTTCGACTTAGATGCTTTTAACGGCGGCAGCGTTATCAGAATGCCGATTTGCCTATTTCATCGCGTAGCCAGTCATTTCCGCGGGGACGAGCAATGATGGAAATGCGGCACGGAGCGGGAATGCGATAGATGGTGGCTCGCAATAGAAAAATCCTGAATGTTGAACATCGGATCTAATGCATCTTGCCAGCGGCTGGACCCACCGCGATGGCCTGCTTGGTCTTGGGGTCAATGCCGATCAGCGCCACCCCTCCTACTCCGCCGCGGTTGACTGTAACCACGTGTCCGCGAGCCCTCAGGTTCGCCTTTACTTCTTCGGGAAGGGTGTCGGGCACAGACAGGCTGCCCAACTCCGCGCGGTCCTGGCTGAAAGAGCTGATGAAATGCGAAGTGGAAAAGCGCGGGGCTTTAAACGCCTCCTCGGGACTCATCCCGAATTCCACGTAGTTGAGGATGACCTGGATAGCGGCTTGGTCTTGCTGGTCGCCGCCTGCTACCGAGATCGCCATCACGGGATGATTGCCATGGAAAACCAGGGTGGGGCTCAGCGTGATTCGAGGGCGCTTGCCAGGCTGAATGACGTTTGGAGTTGCCGCAAACGTGTTCAGGCTGCTGAGGCGGCTTCCGTGACTAATGCCCGTATGTCCAGCCACGCCTGCGGTGCTAGAAAGGCCGCTTGGGGTGGCCGCAATGACGTTCCCAAACTTATCGATTACGCACATGACGGTGGTTCCGCCATGCCAAGGACCGGTGATGGTGGGCGGCTTGGTCGGCGCCATATTGTAAGGATCGCCCGGGCGTAGCTCGAGAGACGCCTTTTTCGGGTCGATCAACTCGCGCCGCATTTTGGTGTACCGATCGGAAAGCAACTGCTCGATCGGCACCTTTGTAAAGTTCGGATCGCCGTAATACTCGTCACGGTCCGCCAGTGCCAGTTTCTCCGCTTCAATCACTGTGTGGATGTAATCCGCCGAATTAAAGCCCATTGTTTTCAGATCGAAGCCTTCGAGCAGACGTAACGTTTGTAGGAGATAAGGACCCTGCGTCAGGGGACCGGTCTTATAGATCGTGTAGCCGCGGTACGTGGTTTGGAGAGGATCCACCACGGGCGTTTGGTGCGCTGCCAAGTCGGCCTGGCGAAGGAACCCTCCTTTCTCTATGTACCAGGCTTCCAAGGCCTTGGCGATGTCGCCCCGATAGAATCGGTCCGAGACGGCTTGCAGTTTCTGCTCCCGCGTACCCTTCGCGGCTTTTTCGGACTCCACCAATTTACGAAAGGTCACTGCCAAATCCGCCTGCCAGTTCACCCCGGTCTCAATCCTCTTTTCGCTCCCAGTGTCGATGTACCAACTGGGCCCGCCCGCGTCCAGAATGGCCAGTGTCGGCTGCACCACCTCCTCGAAGCTTTTGGTTCCGTAAAGTTTCAGCAGTGTGACAATTGCATCGATGGTGGCAGGAACAGCAGCTGCCTTCACATCACCGTCCGGAATTCCGTGTTTCATGTACCAAGAGATCGCTTTGGGGTCGCGCGGGGCCTCTCCTTGCCCTTCCAGCAGCTTTACGTCTTGCTTGTCTGCACTGTAAACCAGAATTGGGATTTCTCCTCCTACGCAGAACGCACCTACGTAGGTGACGGACAATGCTAGAAGTGTGGCGGCGCCAGCATCGGCGGCGTTTCCGCCCTGTTCCAGAATCTTGATTCCAGCCGCGGTGGCAGCAGGCTTACCGGAAACAACCAGACCCTGACTGCCGGTGGCGACACTCGGTCCCTGCCGGTGGGCTGGGGTTTGGGTAGCCTGCGGCCAAACTAGCGGCGCCAGTAGAAGGAAGCAGACGGATGATATTGAAATGATTCTGCGCATGAGAGGTCAAATCCGTTGTCGTGTCCGGCATTCCATTGCCCGACATCTGCTCCAGGGTATATCAACTCCCTTATTCCATGCCGCCCAGACGCCGCTGCCGGGCGCGCCAGGAGTTGAAGCTCGGAAGCAGGTCAAGGAGGACAGGTTAACTCCATAACGAAAGTCAAGGAATTTCGTCACAGCTTTCGGCTAAGAACTACGGATTTGAGAGTTGAGTTTTGTTTCGGGGATACAAATGCCGCATCATTGTGGCATCGTGGTTCGTCGATGCAGGAGAATGAAAAATGAACAAAGGTCGCCTCGAAGCATTCAGTGATGGGGTTCTTGCGGTCATCATTAGCAATCATGGTCCTGGAAATGAAATCACCGCATGAAACAAGTCTCGCGGCCTTAAAGCCTGTGATTCCTGTCTTGCTCTGTTACATCCTGAGTTTCGTGTATATCGGGATTTACTGGAATAACCATCACCACCTGCTGCACGCAACTCAGCGAGTCAACGGTTCAACTCTGTGGGCCAACTTGCATCTGCTGTTCTGGCTATCGCTTATTCCATTTGCCACCGCATGGATGGGTGAGAACCACTTCGATTCTTGGCCAGTTGCTGTGTACGGGATTGTGCTGCTGTTTGCTGGGATCGCATATTTCATTCTAACCAGGGCCCTCATCAAGCTCCATGGACAAGGTTCGACGTTGGGAGCCTCGATAGGACGCGACAGCAAAGGGAAAATTTCTATCGCCATCTACGCCGCAGCAATTCCCCTGGCGTTCGCGAAACCATGGGTTGCCGGTGGCTACTACATTATCGTTGCGATCGTGTGGCTGCTACCGGATAGACGCATTGAGAAAAGGGTCACGCAGTCCCCTGCAATGTAGAACCATCAGTTGTTTTGCGAGTCGTTGACAATCGGTGGAGAATACCTGCATGAACGCCCCAGTGCGTGCTGGTTCCGTAGTTGCGGTCATTGGGCTGCTCTCGGTTGCCGGACTTTCTTTGAGCAGCGGAAGGTTGGGCTCCTGTGGCCCTTCCAGTCCTTGGGTCATCGTGGCCTTACTCTCAGCATTTATTTGTTTACCCCTGGCCGCGCTGTTTTTGATCGTCGGCCTGCCGGGAACAAACGGGAGGGCGCCGGTGTCCTTCGACAGAGTGCCAAAGGTAAGGAGAAGAACATGCTGGTAACCTATCCCTCCCGATTGTTTGTTGTCCTGTGCGTCACCGCCATTCCGGCGTTCGCTCAAGCACAGGCTGCATCGTCAGACAGTGAGTCGAAGGCTCAGATCGCCCAGCTTGAACGCGATTGGCTTAAGGCCGATGGGTCGGGCGACACTGCGCGACTGCAGCAAATCATAGCTGACGATTTTGTCGGCACCAGCTTCAACGGAAGATTCCTGAATAAGGAAGACATCATTCCTCAAGGTGCAGGACGGCCCGGTGGCTTTGCCGGAGCTACTCCCGGCGACGGCAACGTGGTCCGAGTGTTCGGGGATACGGGCGTTTTGATGGGGATCATCAACACTGAGAAGCCAGATGGGAAACAGATTCGAGTGACTTTGGTTTGCCAAAGACAATCCCAGGGCTGGCGAATCATCGCGGCGCAGCTCACCGGGATTTAGCACCACTTCAGGCGATGGGAAGTTTTTCCAAAACCCACGTGAGTGACACAACGATTTATTTCGATCAAGTACGATTGCCGAAGAATGCGCCTTGGATGATTGCAGTCATACAGTAGAGCCTTTGGGTTTGAATTTCGCGGTTGCCTTCTTTCCTAGGGACCATCTCCTCCGGTCGCAAATTGCCCCCAGTCGGTGAAGCTGTAGAGGCTGTCTGGTTGCGGCCCAGCTGCTGAGTACTTCTTCTTGTACCGTCATGCAGCTCTTTGTCGCTGCGCCACTTTGCTCAGTACCATCGAGAGAGCGACTCCACCCAGGCTCTTTACCAGCGTCGGATGCTCAGCATAGAAAGAGCTTGCTCGGTCAACAATCGAAGGGTCTGCCTTCTCTGCATGGGTAGCCATCTGTTCGACGAGCTCGGGGCGGACGTTCTGGGCCTGTTGCGGACTGATTTCCCTTGCCCCTCCCAATAGATTTGCAAGCGCGCCTCCCCCGGGTATCTGCGACAAAGCGCCAGGACCGATGGTTCCAATCAAATGGTTCAGGATCCCAACTTTCTGTTCCCCATTCGACTGGCTGAACAAGTTGCCCACGAGACTACCGAAGGCGGGTGTTTGGTTCGAACGGAACATATCGGAAAGCCCGTCCGCTATGGCACCCTGCGGGGCAGCTTGTGCAACCTGATCGAAGTGTTCGTTTACATTGGCGAGGTTTTGATTCGACCCTCCAGCGTACTGCTTCAAGACGTTGCCGAGTTGATCGAGTAAGGTCATTGCGAAATCTCCTTTGCGGTCTTGGATGGGTTGCTGGGTGAAACTACTGAGGTTGCGATAGCTCTCTGGTTTGCAGTTTGATCAGTCCGAGCCGCTTGCAAGAATCATGCCTGAAATTACGCTTGAATGGTCCGGTTCTGGAGATGATTCGAATTGACATCACATTTCCAACCGTGGGTGTAGGGTACCCGGGATGTTTCGGCCTTTTCACTGTCAAAACCGTCAGTCTAACCGGTTCGATGTGCTCTCCTGCTAACACCAATACCGGTTTCGCGATAGCACTCGTTGCCTCGCCCGACCACCCTTGGCGATCTGTGGGCAGCAAGGGCTGTGCTCACATCACAAAAACCCATCCGTCTGATGGCTCCAGCAATGTGTACACATGCGCACATGTCGCGTTTCCAGCTCTCGCGAGACAAGTTTGCTGTCGCAAAAACTGCCTGCTGCGCGGCTTGGTTGCCTCCCCCACCTCCAAGGAGACCGTTCCGCTCTTTCACTCCAGAGAAGGATCTATTTGCAGGGTTTGCCGTGGTCCGGACGCGCGCCTTTGGCCTTGGCTTCATCTTCGGTCATATAGGCGCCTGCCTTAGTCGTGCCGTAATACCTGGTTCCGGGGCAGTGGTACACATTGCTCGCTGTGTTCACCCACACCTTGCCTGCCCCCCCGCCCGGTGCAGCGGTCTTAGTATCCCCTTTCGAGTTTTCTGCAGGGGTCGACTGAACTGCCCCTGGCGATGAGGCTGATGTTGCTGCAGGAGTGGAACCAGGCTGCGATTCGTTACCGGAGGCAGGTGTCTTGCCATTGTCCGTCGTTCCATACCATTCCTTGACGCCCTTGTGTCCACGGCAGGCGCCCTGTTTTTTCGCGCCGGTATAGTAAGTTCCGTCGTTGCACAGGCCGGTGGCTCCAGCAGGTGCACCCGCGGGCGCTTGTGCCCCGGCAAGTTGAGCAACCATCAAAACGACAGCTACGGTCAGTGATCGAATAAGTCTCCTCGGGGTCATGTTGCCTCCTAGAGCATTTAGTGTTTCCGAATCGGGATGCCTGGCTGAGGCTCGCAAGTTGCCCGGATCCGAACTTTGAGACGAAGGATGGCTTTGGGCACAAGGAGCTATAGCAACGTAGCTGAACAGAACCCCTCAATGAGCCACGACGAACGGAGGTTCAATGCAATTGACAATCGCTCGGGCTCCCCTGAGCATTGTGTCTGATCTCCCATAAGATTCAGCGCGCCATAAACATTGAAACAGGGAGCGCTTTTTTCAAGAGGCCCTCGCGGCGTCATTCGCCATGGAGGGACGACGGCCATTGGGATTCATCATGGGTGGAGTCCGACTGCTAATGAGGACGGGCTGGACACAGATGCGTGCGCACGAGGGCGGTAACCCCCAATGAAAATAAGACTGGCTGCATGGGCTGTTGGGTTTGGTTTGTTCCTGGCAACACCGGTGCACGGCACGATGCCGGGTACGCTCCTAATGAGCCGCCCGCCGGTGGATGCCGTACGAGTAAAGCTCGGAACGGTCGATTTCGATATCAGCTGCGCGCCCGTCGTGAAAGCCGAGTTTAATCGCGGTGTCGCACTCCTGCACTCGTTTTGGCACGATCAAGCTTTCCTCGCTTTTGAGAACGTCGCATCATCGGATCCTGAATGCGCCATTGCATATTGGGGAGAAGCGATGACGCACTTCCATCAGCTATTGGCGTCCCCAACAACAACTGATATCCAGGCGGGAAGCGCTGAGCTCGCCCAAGCCGATCGTTCGCGAGAGAAGAGCCCGCGCGAAGCTGCGTATATTGGTGCCTTGCACCGCTTTTTCGACGGATATCAACCGGAGAATTTTTTGCAGTATGCCACTGGATACGCCAACGCGATGGCCCTTCTCGCCAAGAGCTATCCTCAGGACCTAGAGTCTCAGGTCTTCTACTCTCTCGCTCTCCTGGCTTCCGATCCGCCCAAAGATGTGCGGCTGGTGAACTCCAGGAAAGCCTTCGGAATTCTGAAGCCTCTGTTTCGCGAGCACCCGAATCATCCAGGAATTGCCCACTACATCATTCACGCGTGCGACAATCCGCAGATGGCTCGGGAAGGGTTAAATGCCGCCCGTCACTATGCGCAGATCGCGCCCCAGGTGCCTCACGCGATGCACATGCCCGCCCACATCTTTGCGCGTCTAGGACTATGGCAGGACGACATCACGTCCAATCTGGCCTCCAAAACGGCGGCCGAAGCGGCCGGGCTGCACCGCGGAGCAGAGAACCGTCTGCACGCCATGGAGTTCCTGGAGTATGCCTATTTGCAGACGGGGCGCTTCAATGAGGCGAAAGCGATCGTTATGGAGGCGAGGACTGTGCGACCCGCGGATGTGGATCCCCGATATCCGAATATGTGGGTAGCCGTTGAGGCGCGTTATAACGCGCTGCTGGCGATCGAGACGAAGGATTGGATAATGGCCGAACATCTGCACGCTACCGAGGAGCGGGGCCCTGCCGATCAGGAGGTGACATTGCTCGCGCAAGCGCAAGGGGCGGCTCACCTGCGTGACCAGAAGGCCGCGAGTGACACCCTAAAGCAGCTCGATTCCCTAACCTCAAACAAGTCGACAGCAAGTAAGAGTGCAGCTGCAATTGAGATTCATGCATGGGTGGACTTTACCCGCGGAAATCTAAACAATGCAGTCGCTTGGCTGCAACCCGTGGTCGACCGTCAGGCCAGGATCGGAAAGGGGGAAGTCGAGATACCGGCACGCGAAATGCTTGCCGACATGCTACTTCTCAGCGGGCGACCGGAGGAAGCACTTAGGCAGTATCAGCAATCACTTCTGAGCGACCCCAATCGATTCAACGCGTTATTAGGAGCGTACCAAGCCGCAGAACGATTGGGCCGGAATGACTTGACAGAGAGATACTACCGTCAGCTGTTCGCGAATTGCCGGCGTGCGGATGGTGCAGCGATCAAGGAGCTCCAGCGCGTCAAGACCAATAAATTGGTACATCACAGCTAAACAGAAAATCGAGCTGATTCGATGAATCTATCACCAGCGACGAGAGACCAAAATCAAAAGCCATGAACATTTTTCGTCCATCACGTTTCGCGCTTTTTTGGGTTGCGATAGTTGCCGCATTGTTGATTTCATCTCTGCAAGCCGCAACGACAGAGCAGCAAGCGGTCTTGGAGCCGATAATGGCTTTATTCGACGGTATGGCGAAGCGCGACCCGGAGGCAATTAAGAAACCTCTGTTACCCGGCGGCGCGATGGTGCTGATGCGTGATGGTAGGCCCACTCAGCTGACCTTTGACGCTTTTGCGGACCGGGTGGGGCGGCCTGGGACGACTCACATCGAGGAGAAGATTCATAATCCACTTGTGCGGATTGATCACGATCTGGCGGTAGTGTGGGCTCCTTTTGAGTTTTTGGTGGATGGCAAGGTGGACCACTGCGGGACGGACTTATTCAACCTGGTTCGCATTGATGGCCGGTGGCTGATCGCCAGTGTCGCTGATACCGGGCGGAAAGATTGTTCGATCAAATAGCCGACTGCAGAAGGCCAGGCGAATGCTGCAGCTTTGCGCTCTTTATTCACCTTTTTCGGCCCCGATGGTCGATATAAGGATCCATTAACAGTCGGCGATTTTCGAACGGTGTTGTAAACGACTAGCGCTCCTTTTTTAGCCTAGTCAGCTATATGTCTGGAAAGTCTGCTCACCGGCTTTGCAACCTGCCGCGTCACTTTCCTTGAAGTGCCTAGATATATACGGCAATGTACATACCATGATGTGTACCAGTCGTGACGTATGTGAGTTACCTAGGTCATAGTCAGCCGTTCGGAAACGAGAGCTTTCCCCAGAGGAAACCGGTAGCATGATTTGACAGGCACCTCCCTTTAGTTCCGCCTTTTGGTAGACCCGAACAATTCAATTTGGAGATGCTATGAACGCGAGACTGTGCGCTGTACTGTTGTTTGTTTGCGGATTACTCGCCGCGTGTGGGGGCCCGGCGGGTGCTGGTGGCGGAAAGAGCGCGCAGGGTGGAGGCTCGGGGGGTTCGTCGAAGGGCGGATCCGGGTCTTCTGGAACGATCTCGTCCATCCAGATCTCCCCTAACTCGACTGCGATAGCTACGGGAGCGACCCAGCAGTTCAGCGCGACTGCGCACATGTCAGATGGCAGCACAAAAGACGTGACGGGTTCGGTTCAGTGGGCCTCGTCAGATACAAGCGTCGCTACGATTAACGCAGGGGGCCGGGCGACCGCTGGTGCGCCGGGTGTGGCAACAATCACGGCGACGTCCGGGGTGGTAAAGGCATCAGCAACCCTCACCGTCAGCAGCGCCGCAGCTAACCTAAGCTCCATCGTGATCACGCCGGCAAATCCGACCGTACCGGTAAACACCGCACAGCAGCTTACGGCCACGGGCAATTACAGTGACGGCAGCAGCGCGGACATTACCGGACTGGTAACTTGGGGCTCGAATTCGAATTCGATTGCTATGGTCAGTACTTCAGGTTTGCTCACTGGCAAGTCTGCGGGCACGACCGGCATTTCTGCCACTCTGGGTACTGTGTCAGGTACAACCCAAGCGACCGTAAGTGCACCCACCGTCGTCTCGATTGCGGTAACGCCGGTTGGTTTGACGCTCGCTATCGGCATCAATCAGCAATATGTCGCGACCGCCACATACAGTGACGGATCCAGCGCAGATTTGACGAATGGTGTTACCTGGAGTTCTTCCGACACGAACACGGCCACAATCAACAGCTCTGGGTTGGCTACTACCGTTGCTGCGGGACAGGTCACGATAACGGCCACACTGGGCGCTCTGAGTGATCAGTCCACTCTCACCATCGTAGCAGCCCACTTGAGCTCAATTTCTGTGACGCCTTCTGTTGTATCGATTGCCGTCGGAACAACTCAGCAGTTTACGGCCACCGGCAGCTTCGACGATGGAAGCACGCAACTGCTGCAAAACGTGACTTGGAGCAGTTCGTCAAACTCTGCCACGGTGAACTCCAGCGGGTTAGCCATTGGGGTTAGCACAGGGACAGCTACGATCACTGCAACTTCCGGTTCTGTCAGCGGCACGGCTTCGCTCACGGTGACCGGGGCCAGCCTGGTCTCCATTGCGGTAGCGCCAGCGAATTCGACGATGGCGCCGGACACTACAAAACAATTCACGGCGACGGGAACATTCAGCGATTCCAGCACGCAGGACGTCTCCGCCGTGGTGGTTTGGACCTCGTCATCACCGGCCAACGCCACGATCAACTCCCAAGGGCTTGCCACAGGCTTGACGGCAGGCACGACAACGGTCACTGCGACCTACGGCACAATCAAGGGGTCGACGGGATTAACTGTGTCGAACGTTAGCCTCGTGTCCATTACCGTGTCTCCGGCCAATCCGCGCATCAACGCCGGGACTCTAATCAAGTTCACGGCAACGGGCACGTTCAGTGATGGCAGCGTCGCCACAAACCTCAGCGGTGTTTCGTGGAAGTCACAACACCCGAACATCGCCTCCGTGCGCTCATCCGGAATTGCACACGGCAAGAAAGGCGGAAGCGTGACAATCACGGCCAGTGCTTTTGGTGTGTCAGGAACTACGACTCTAACCGTGGGAACAGGAACGCTGGTGTTCATTGCGGTGACTCCTGCTAACCCCGACGTGGCCGCCGGAGGTACTCAGCAATTTACTGCGACTGGGACCTTTAGCGACGCCAGCACGCAGGACGTTACTCTAAACAGCCACTGGAGCTCCTCATCTTCCAGTGTGGCGACGATCGCAAATGCTCCCAGCGTGGCAGCCCTGGCTCACTGCAATGCTCCTGGCATCACGAACATCACGGCGAACTCCGGAGGTATCACCGCATCCACTGGCCTGACGGTGCACTAAAGCCGATCGGGCTTTGTTGGGTGATTGACCGAAACCGCGCCTTGTAAGCGCGATCTGGGGGAGAGCAACGAAGGCTCTCCCTTTTTTTGTCTACATTTCGCTGCGCCCTGAAGAACTGCGCGTTGCGCTCCATCATTGTTGCGTCTGAATTGCGCATGAATCTCACCTATGGCTTCTGGCAGCAGCCCAGATCGATTTTTCCGGAATGAACTCTCGGTGAGCCGTCGAGGTCGAGATCTCCCACCGGCAATTCATCGATTGTGCCAGCGGCCAGGGCGGGAGAATTGGACTGCAGATGGAAATTGTGAGCGGCGGCATCGACGAACTGCGGGTCGAGAAAACGTGAATGCTGATCATTCCCCGTTGAGTCGACATAATTGTTGAACCCTTTGATGGTGCGGGAAACTTCGACCCAGGTGCTTGCGTCGGCACCAGCGGCGCAAAAATAAAGGTTATGGTCAATCAGGGCGGGCCTTTTATTTTTGTTCACCTCGGTTTTGGAAAGTGAGATCAGGCAACCCGGCCTGGCGTAGACAATGTTATTGGCGAAGACATTGTCCGACATGTTCCATTGCATCTGGAACTCGCCGCTGCCCGTAGACGACGTATCGTTTTCGTAGAGGGTGTTGTTGAGTACCTTGGAGTGTTCGGTATGTCCGCGGTCGGGCGCATAGCCGCCAATGGAAACGCCTGCGGTGTGGCAGTGAAAGATAAGATTGTTGCGAGCAATAATGTAGCTGGTTGCTCGATCCTTGTGCTCACTAGCCAGCTCGATCCCGAAGTCCACATCATGAATCGTATTCTGCTCGATCAGGATTCTTGTTCCACCATCCACGTAAATCCCGTCAGACGATTGATCGTTTCCGTATGCCGGATTGCCGCGTGAGGTGATGTTGTAAACCAGATTGTTGCTTACTATCCCATCGCGGGCCTGGTCCACCGCGGGATCGGGTGCAGTACGCTCAAAGCCGATGACATCGATTCCGATGTTGTTATTGTCGTGAACAATGTTGCGGGTGATGCGAAAATTTGTGACGTTTCCGTTTACCACCAGCGACTCGCTCGATCCGGTCTTGAGGTGGTGCACCTCGTTGCCGTCAATGATCAGATCCGTAATCGGGTCTTGGGCATTCGTGCCATAGACAGCGATGCCAAATCCGTTGCCGCCGCTCCCCGGCTTATCGCGGCCGGGGAAGGTCTGCTCGATGTGATGGACGTTATTTTTGAGCAATTCGATGTGCGAGCCGGAGCCGATGACGTTTATGCCTAAAGGGGTTAGGTGATGCTCGGCGGTGCGAAAATTACGAATCTCAAATCCTTCGATTCGCACGTAAGACTGGTTCTCAATAGTGACGACGCCCTGCCTGCCTTGAGGTGCGGAGTGGATTGCATCCAGCACCGCCGTTTCGCCGGGGTAGCTTCTGAAAGTGATAAAGCCATGGTTCGCATTTCCGGACACATGGATGCGCACCAATTCCTCGTATATCCCACCGTGCGCGTAAACCGTGCTGCCGGCGTTGGCCGTGTCAGCAGCATGTTGAATGGTTCTCCATGGCGCGGATTGGGTGCCGGGGTTGGAATCGTTGCCCGTCGTCGCCACATAATAAGAGGTATTCGGCTGGGCCGAAGCAGTCGAGGCACACGCAAACAGGATGAAAACGCCTATGAATTTCACGCTTACTCTCCCTAGTTAAGTGATTGCTCCCCGGACTAGAGTCAGAACCAGAGGGAGCCGAGTTCGACCGCGGGCCAGATTCTATCCGTTTGTGGAGGTTAAGTTTTTCGAGAAGCCAAGAGTTTCTCCGCATTGTCGTGATAAACCTTCCGCAATGTTTCGTCCGGTAGTTCGAAGCCATTCAGGCTCCAGTGGTAGCCGAACTGGTCCGTTTCATAAAAGTGCTCGTCCCCAGTCTCGAGAACCCGGAAGGTAATTTGATACATGGCCTTGTCAAACCCCATGTCGGTGCCGTACAGCAGACGGTCGCCGTACTTTTCATAAAATTTGGCGGTGAAGCGGGGAATAGGCGCAGTTTCGGCATAACGCGCGGAAATGTCCGCGTACAGATTGGGGTGAGAATCGAACACTTGCCCCAGGCGCGCCAGATCGTAGTCGAGGTTGGCGAAGTGGCAAGCGATGAAAGTCGTATTCCCATGTTTCTGAACGGTGCGCTCCAGGATGTCAACCATCCCGGGAAGCCCGACGATGCCCGGCTGGTTGTCCAACCGCCAATGATAAGCATTCATCAATCCGTCATTGGTATTGTCCATTGGTTGGTACATCCAGATCGGATCGGCGACGTGAATGCTTACTGGCATGCCCAATTGCCCACACCTCTCAAACAGCGGATCCATGCGAGCGTCGTCAGGATGCATCCCAAGCGCCTTTACCGTGCTTGAAGTGAGTCCCTTCCCTTTGTCATGAAGCTCTCCAACGCCCCGGGCGCCCATATCGTGACATCGCTCTAGAGCCTTGACCGCCTGTGGGCCGAATCCGGGCTGGTCGTAGCCGGTATAGTCAAAACCGCACCACAGCTCGAAGCGGCCAGAGTACGCGGAATATTTGCGATAGATATCCGAGAATTTCTCTCCCGTTGCCATGGCCAGGATGATTGTTTTCTCCACGCCGACCTCGTCCATGTTCCGGACCCAGTCCTTGATTTCCTCCGCCGTTTTGGCGTAGGGATGGGAATGTAGGTCAATGACGGGAAACTTCGCCTTGGGAACCTCTGTAATCGGAATCTTGTAAATGGATTTCGGCTTGTAGTCTTTGAGCAGGATGTTTTCTGGGGAGGCTGCTCCGGATGCCTTGCTGGAGGATGCCAGGTTACTTGCGTGTTCCCGCCCACTCCAGGCGGGCATGGCCCCTGCCATCACGCCAGCCACGCCGGCGGTTTTCAGAAAAGAGCGGCGTTTCATATGTTCTCCTCGTAAATTGTCTCCAACGCCAAAAAAACCAATGTGATTCTCGTCGTTCTACGCATTTAAACAATGCGTCTTTTGCTTCATTGTTTTTGCCTCTGCCAGCTTTTCCCAAAGGTCGAACCACGCCGATCGAGGGCAATCACTGCCTGGTGCGAAACTCTGATATCGCCTCGATCGGTCCCACGATGTTTTCATTTAATTTCTGCAAGTCTTCGGCTGGTATCCAGTATTCCCTGTGGTCTGAGCTCCCGACAACCTGAATCTTGTATTGACTCAGGAAGTCATTTCGCACGCTGAAGCGTAAAACATATCCTGCGAACCCCGATGCTTCGTCTTGTGTGTTCCAATTTTTGGCAATTTGTGTCGCGTACTGCTCACTCCGTACGGGATAGAAAATCGGCTGATGTGGCAAGCGAGCTGGGAATCTCCGAAAACCAGAAGCACGAACAAGCTCCAGTTCAGCCTGCCCAACAGGTCGGTACAATGTCGAGAGTTCCGGCATTTCTTCCAGAATATAAGGGCAACGACGAGAACCTAGGATATCGCTTTAGGAGCATGACTGGGCGAATGGGATTTACGACCCGGCGGAGCGGGTAAGAGAAACTTCTTGAGTCACGGATCCGTAATCTCAGCTTTCAAGTGACCGTTCCCGCCTCCGCGATCCAGACACCACAGTATAGGGTGCCGAAGGCTCTGATTCCCTGCGGGTATTCCGTTTGAATCTCACTGCACTTTGTATGCGCCGCCCTTTTCTGCGTCAAGGAGCGGTGGGTTTTCGCCAAATGGTCCTGAACTAGCGATCGCGCGAAATTTGCGGCGATAGTTGCGATAGAAGTTAGCACGGCGTGCTTTTGTGACTTCGTCGGCGTAGACGCGTTGGGCGAGCGCGCGCAGTCCAGCTTCAAGTTGGGAAACGCTCATCTTGCGCGGCAGGAAGTTGACGTCAAAAAGAGTGCAAAGTTCCCAAGCTTCGTCGCGGACAATACGGCCTTCCTGCTTTAGACGCGTATATAAAGGGGTGCCGGGGAAAGCGGTCTGGACAGTGATTTGGATGTCATAAAGTCCGCTTTGCTGGATAAACTGCCAGATGCCGTCGAACGATTCGGGACCCGTGCCATCGAGCCCAAGAATGAAACAGCCGTTGACCCGGATCCCCTGGTCTTGAATTTTGCGAATGGCGTTGAGATAGGAGTCTACCTTGCGAGCTTTCCAGTTTGCGCGCTGCTCGATGCCATCGACGGCGGAGAATGTTGTGCTTTCGAACCCGATAAGGATTTCAGCGCAGCCAGCATCGTGCACCAGGGAAAGGAGTTCATCATCATCGGCGACGGAAATGTCAGTCTCGGTGAACCAACGGATATTTTCTTTGGCGATGGCCCGGAGGAGTTGCTTGGAGTGGGGCTTGTTCACGAAGGTGTTGTCATCGGCGAACTCGATGAAAGGCCTCGCCCAGCGGCGCTTGACGGCGCGGATTTCGGCGATCACGCGATCGACGGGTTTGATTTTGTAGGTGGGAGAGATGCGAATGGATGCGGCACAGAATTCGCAGCGGAATGGGCACCCTCGCTGCGTCTGCACCGTGATCCGGTTGTAGCGGTCCATGTCGAGGAGGTCGAATCGGGGCATTGGGGAGTTGGCGAAGGTGTAGTTCACGCTGCGGCTGTCGTATATCTGCTTCATGGTACCTGCTCGCAGATCGGAGATGACGGTGGGCCACGACGGCTCACCTTCTCCGACAACGACGGCATCGGCGTGACGCATGGCCTCGAGCGGGAGAGCACTGACGTGGAGGCCGCCGAGGATAACGCGGGTACCGAGAGCTCGGTAACGGTCGGCTAGAGTGTAGGCTTCATGGATCTGTGCGGAAAAACTGGATATGGCGACGGCGTCAAATTCTTGCGGAACTTCCTCCACTTGCGCGAGATCGGGGACTTCGAGGTACTGCACTTCAAGGTCGGGCGGGGTAAGCCCAGCCAGGGTGAGGAGGCCAAGGCTGGGAAGCGAGGCGATGACGCGACTGCGTTCGACAAAACCAGGAAGGGTGAGCCCTAATGCCATGAGTTCGGCATTATGTGCGCGAACTCCGCTCATTGCGATCAGCCCCAGTTTCATCGGGTACGACCTCCAATCAGAATGGCAAGCAGCCCTGTTGTGATCGACAGGACTGGAATCGGGAAAAGATGTCGAAGCGGCTTACGCCATGCGGCGAGGAAACAGCAGATGGGCATGCTCGCGGCGGCGATGATCAAGGTCCAGGAGGCTATCGCGAGCCAGCTGCCGCGAAGGGAAAGCTGATCGAAAGTTGCGGCAAAGGCGAGGTTGACGAACCCAAGCCCGAAAAAGGCAATGTGGCCGAGCCGCATAAGGCGGCGGCGGTAAGAGGCATAACCTCCCATCCATGTTTCCTGGTGAAAGAAAAGGCCGATGGCAGCACCGGAGAGGACCCCCGCAAGTATGCCGATCCAGCCACCGACAAGGTTCAGGGTTGGCATAGGTGTTCCTTCCGCACGCGACGAAAGTTCGCGTTGGGATAACAACGAATGCGGCGAGATTAGCTGGAAACCACGGCTTCGAGTGGACACTCAGTACAGTTTTCGAAGTGTCACAAGATAGGGTTGAGTCCCCGAAGAAATCTGAAGGGTAAGAATCACAATTAGGCTTGAAGTTCTCCCGACGGTAGCCCTCAATCGCTTCCCTTTGGAGGAATGGGTGGAGCCCCGTTCAAGAGAATGAGAGTGGCCCCGAGTTCAGGTTCGTTCTATCGCCTTCTGCTGTGTCAATAAACGACAGAGAAATTGTCAGTAATAACAGATCTCTTGCTTGCGTGTGCCATAGCTGTAACCGTAACAGGCGCGTTCGTTGGGCCTACGCAAGTCGCCATTCCATTATTGCCCGGACCATTGCTGATTGAAATATTGACTGGGTCTGATACTGTCCATGTCTGACCGGAGCAATTCACGCAAGCTACGCTCGAGCAGCCTTTGGGAACGACGGAAGTTGCTGAAAACTGAATTTGATTATTCGGTGTAGCGAGAGGGTGATCTGCGCTGGCACTCGTCGGAATCACCGAGAGCCCAGTCATTTGGCAATTTTGGTTGCCGCATCCCGCGGCGACAAGAGCGATAGCGACAAGCAGGAGTGTGATGCAAGGATTTCTTTCCATCTAGCCCCCAACAATGTGCGATTCCCCTCGTTGCGCGAAGCCTACAAATCATCCCGAAGTGCTTTGATTCGTTGCCTAGCGTACGGATACAGTTGTGGGTGCTGGCTCCGGAACCCAACAGTTTAGTCTTAATTCAGTCACTCTGCGTTGCTTGTGGCGATATTCCTTCTAACTTTACCTGCGAAGCCTCAAGCTCGGAGGCAGAACTTGCGGGTGGATGCCATCTTTCCGCAGGGATCATCCTTGGGTTGCCCTAGAGCAACAGGCACGCAGTTTGAAACAGTACAGCGCGATTGCGGCTGTTCTGGAGCGAGCTTAATCGCGATCTATCGCAATGGCGGTGGTACGATCTTTGTCCAACTATGCCCGCTCGGGTTGGGATGAAGGGTTCAGCCAGCGGGAGTTAGAAAGGCGGTAGGGGTGGAATCATTTCGAGTTTATGTTGGGGATGAAGTGCTCGACGATTTGCGGACCCGGCTGCAACACACCCGATGGCCGGATCAGATTCCAGGCATCGGATGGAAACAAGGTACGGAGCTGGGCTGGTTGCAAAAACTCATCTCCTACTGGATCAATGATTTCGACTGGCGGGCCTGGGAGCAAAGACTTAACGCTCTCGATCATTTCCGGTGGGAGGGCATTCACTTCGTTTACCAGCGAGCGGCATCTGGCCGGGGAATGCCGCTCCTCCTCACGCACGGTTGGCCCAGCAGTTTTCTCGATTACATAGACATGCTTCCCATGCTCGAGGATTTCGACGTAATCCTGCCCTCGTTGCCCGGCTATGGATTTTCTTCACGTCCCGCCCAAGTCGGCGTCAACTACCGATACGTGTCGGAATGCTGGCATCGGCTTATGTGTGAGCTTGGATATTCCCGATATGGGGCGGGCGGCTATGATTTCGGAGCCGGAGTGACCACGATCCTTGCATTGGATCATCCCGAATCGGTGGTTGGCATTTATCTCACCACGCTGGAGTCTGACCTTGCACCCATGGTAGATGACCTGGAGTTGTCCGATAGCGAGCGGTCGTACCTGGCTGTTAACCGAAGCTGGGACACCACGGAGCGAGGCTACAGCGCAATACAGTCGACCAAGCCACAAACCATTGGCTACGGACTGAACGATTCTCCTGTTGGACTGGCTGCGTATATCGGCGAGAAATGGCATTCGTGGAGCGACGCCACCCCCTCCAATGATTTCCTCTGTGCCACACTCACTCTGTACTGGGTGACACGGACCATCACGTCATCGATGCGTGACTACTGGGACAATCGCTGGTACCCAGTAAATTGCGCATGGGTAGAGACGCCTACAGCTTTTGGCGTCTTCGCGCACCAAACCGTTTTCGAAGGTGAGCCGCCCCGCTCGTATTTAGAGCGGGTCTACAACATCCAGCGATGGACAGTCTTTCCTCGTGGTGGCCACTTTGCACCGGCCGAGGATCCGAAGGCGGTAGCGGGGGACTTAGCAGCTTTTTTTCGTGACAAAAGCTAAGGCCGGGTTGTTGACGGGCATCGGTTGTTCGCGTCATTTCGCAAATTTGCGCTTTTCATGCGCCCTTGAGGCGCTCGATTGCGCTGTCCATTTCTGTGAGGACGAACTGGGTAGAATGATGGGCGTAGGCGGTGATCGTGGGCTTTCGATTTGAATTCGATCCTGCAAACAAGATCCTAATGACGCGGATGGAGGGAGAACTCACCGATGACCTTGTGAGAGAAGCCGACGTAGGAATTCGCAAGCATTTGTCAGAGAGCAATCCTCTGATTCACATTGTGGAATGTTCCTCCGTAACCAAATTCTCGATGTTTGCTGAATCCGTTCGCTACCTTGCGAGGCGAGAGCGTGTGCTTAAAGGGATGAACTGTCGTCGCTTCTTTGTAATGCCCAGTACCGTAGGGTTCGGTTTAGCAAGGATGTTCCAGATCGCAGGCGATCCCCACTACGAGTCAGTGACCATTGTTCGCTCGCTCGACGAAGTCCGGCAAATGCTGAACGTCGGGCCTTTCCAATTTGGGGCATTGGAATAAACTTCCCAGAACTAAGATAACCTCGTTCGCGATCTTGTCTTTGTACAAGGTGAGCGGCGTGTCGGGTGTTGACAATTGCCATTTCGCAAACCTTGGGCTTTTGCCTCCGTGCTGAAATCTCCGCGTGAGCAGCATGGGGGGACTACGATTGAAACAATTTCCCAATTTCTGGGTTTCCCGATTGCTCAGCCAGTGTCTTAAAAGATTTTCCGCTCGTGTCACACACAGGCGGTGCGCAAGGCCGGGAAACGACGCAGGAATCGTGCAACCCACTCCGTGTCTCCGCGTTCGATCGCATGGGCAAGGTCGCTCAGTTCAATCCCCAAAAATCCGCCCATTTCTCTTAAGTATTCGATCGCCCAACCGGCAGGCGTCGCGCCGAATCGCGCATCTGTGGCATTGACGTCAGCGCCTTGTTTCACCAACTGCTCAACAATGTGCCGATGGCCTCCGAAGGCCGCGTAATGAAGGGCTGTCGCTCCCGATGGATCGCGTCCGTGAACCAGTTCTGGGTGGCCCTCTAGGATGCTTGTAACGCTCGCGAGATCGCCCCGCTTCACAGCCTCAATCAGTTGGTCTACATCAGCCATCGAATTGCTCCTGATCCGGCATCGCTAACGGCGGCCGAAGCGTGGGCATTCTCCATGGAGTATGCCTGCAGAGCGTCGGCTGGCCGAAGTCTGCGAAAAGGGAATGTCAAGAAAAACTCTGTCCACCTGCGATCTCGCGAGGAACGCAGGGAGCATTGACCAACATATCCTTCGGCTCCGCCAAACCACCGCTCGAGTGTGAGTTTCACCGAATTGCGGCGCGAATTTTATCAGATATTAACTTCACCAAGCTCATTCCTCCTGCATCATCGAGCGTACCTGCTGGAACTATTCTCGGAGGGAATTCCGCTGTGAAAAAATTCATTGCCCGTTTTGTGTCTATTGCATTTACTTTTACATTTTTGCTGGTTTTGAGCGCCCAGGCTCAGTTCACTCTGCTTGCAGTCGGCACGCTCGACAGGTCCCGCGGCGGCGTCTCCACCGACCTTTCTGGACTCAACTACACACTTGAGAATGGTGCGCCCGCGAGCTTGCTTGGCGGATTCGGTTCAGCCATCACTTACGCCGGTGGCAGTACGTTTCTCGCTTTGCCCGACCGCGGTCCCAATGCATTTCCTTACGACGCAAGCCTGGATGACACCGCCAGCTACATCAACCGTTTCCACACGGTCAATTTTGAGTTGAGCCCCAAGGCCGGCAGCCTTGGTACGCCCTTTTCGCTCGACCTTTCGCTGCATGCGACCACCTTGCTATGGAGCGCCACGCCGCTTGCCTACGGCACCGGCGATACCATCGCGGGCTCGGGCGTTCCGCCCATCAACAGCGCCTCTCAATATTTTTTCACGGGCCGATCCGATAATTTCGATTCCAGCAAAGACTCTGGCAATCGCGATGACGCCCGCTTCGACACCGAAGGTATCCGCCTTTCCAACGACGGTACGAAGGTATACATCTCCGATGAATACGGTCCTTACGTGTACGAGTTCAACCGCCTGACCGGCCAGCGACTGCGGACCTTTCAGTTTCCCGCCTGCAACCCGGTAACGCCTTTTTTGGGCTGCTTCTTTGTGACAAATTTGTCGTCCGTCGGCAATAACGAAATCAGCGGTAACGGGTACGGGCGCATTGCCAACAAAGGCATGGAAGGTCTTGCAATCACCCCCGATGGCACAACCTTGGTAGGCATCATGCAGAACGCGCTCATTCAGGATGCCAAAGAGGGCAAGAAACAATCCAAGCTGCTTCGAATTGTGACCTTTGACATCGCAAGTGGGGTTGCAACTCACCAGTACGGCTACCTGCTCACGACCGGCTCCGGCGTCAGCGAGATTCTCGCTCTCAATAATCATGAACTCCTGGTAGATGAGCGTGATGGTAACGGTCGCGCTAACGGCAACGATGCTGTGGTCAAGCAGCTTTTTAAGATCGACCTGAATGCGGCGAGCGATATCAGCAACATGGACGCGAACGCAGTGCTTGCGAATAATGCTTCGGTTGGAAAGAGCTTGTTTCTCGACATCGTTGACCTATTCACGAAAAGTGGGATCGCCGCGGCAAACATTCCGGCTAAGATTGAAGGTATCTCTTTTGGCCCGGATGTGAAGCAGGGCAAGATTAACGTCCACACTCTCTGGATCGCCAACGATAACGATTTCTTGACTACGGTTCCCGATACGCAGGGCAACCAGATCCCCGACCCGAACCAGTTCTTCGTGGTCGGCTTCGCCGATGCCGCGCTGACGGGCTCCGACTACGCTCCACAGCAGGTAACACCGCTGCACTAGATCAGCAAATAGATCGGGTCCAGCGCGAAACGGAAAGCCACGCCCAGCAATGGGCGTGGCTTTCGTTCTTGTTCCTGCAGTCGGGTGACAACCCTCAAATCTTCAGCGAGGCGAGAGCTCCAAATTGAGTCGCAATCACGCTACCGCGAAGGCCGGGTTCTTCTGGCAACTGTGCTCTCCTGCAGTTCTTTCAACTGAGGCGAGGACTTCGATCTATTCCCGCCCTCGGGCAATCAGGGATGCGGCAACCCATTTACCCGGAAAGCGAGAGTCCAGCCATGAATCTAGGCGATGCCGCATTTCTGGATCACTGCACTGAAAACTAACCCCAGTCTTCCCGTGTTGATCGTCCCAGATCACGATGCCGGTTGCGCACACCGTCGACCCTCCGGGCAGGAGAAGGGAGATATTCAACATTTCGGCAGGTTTCAATGGAATCGGGCTAGCGATGGCCACACCGTTACCGCTGATATTGATGGTTGAGCATTGAAAACTCTCGCCGGAACGGATGATCTTTACCTCGACTTGAATGCTTGCCGTGCATCGGAAATGCCGGCGATGCCCTCCCACCATTAGGTCATACGCGGCGTACAGGGTTCGTCGGATCACAGGTGCCTCAATGGGCCGGCGCAGAAGAAAATGGGCGCGCCCCTGCAGGGCTTGGTTTATGTGGGTTGCATTGGTGGCGGCGGCAAACACCACCGCTTCTTTATTGGAACGGCTCTGGTGAACGCTGGCCAGAACCGGCCCTGCATCTGAAACCGTATCGAAGTCGAGCACAACTGCTTCGTATCTTGCCCGATTCAGTTGGTGCGAGACTGCATCGGAATCCTCGCTGGACTCCGCTTGGATGCCAAGTTCGCTGGATACGCCGGTGAAGGTTGTGATCAGCAATGGATCTGCGGTCAGCAGGAGTGCGCGAATCGTAGAGGTGTTCGACATTTGTCTTCCACGAACAGGGCCGAGCATACGCCTCTATCGGAGAACACTTACAACAGCTCGCCTGCTCCGAGTTGGAACAAGTTTCTGGCAGAAGACTGGGAAGCATGTTAACTACTTCGACTTTGTTACGAAATCAGAACAAAAGGCGGAAGTTCCGAAGTTTGGCTTTGCCGCTCAAAGGGCCGGGAATCAGCGACAACTGCGAACAAAACCCCCACGGCCAGTTAAACACCCGCCGATGCGTTCCCACTATCTCTCGGTCAGTTCCGTGTGGATGAGTGAGGCGATGTGACTCCACACTCTTGGGTCGTTTTCAATCTGGTGATGGGGCTTATTGAACATACGGGAAAGCCACTTGTAGTTGCTGCAGTTGATGTGAAGGTGGTCATAGTCCATCTCGAGATTGCCCAAGACTACCGTTTTTGCCGGATCGGCTGGAACGATGTGGCGTTCTCCTGGCGTGAACCCTCGGGTTTGGTAGAAATTGATGGCCTTAAACACATTTTGCGGGACGGTACGGCCGTTCTGTCCCAATTTGCGAACACTGTCAATTTGGATTGTCAGGGAGACCGCGATGCCGTTTTTGCCTAGATCTCTCGCGAACGCCAGCACCTCGGATCCTCCCCAGCTGTGACCATAAACAATGATCAGCGGCCGTTGGGTGGACTTTGGAACATGCGTCGGGCCCGCAGCCACGGATTCGACGGTTTCTTTTAGCGCCTTCTGCTCCTCGCGGTTGCCAAAGACCCAGACCTTGACAGTTGAGCCATAACGCTCGCGCAAATACCTGGCAAACCAGACTTCTGGATGTTTGGCATCATTTGGCTTTACGAAGCCTCCAAGAAAACAAATGACAATGGCCGGACGGACCGGCTCAGCGTTGCTGGAGCCCTTGGCGCACACCAGGTGCAGAGCGTCCCTTACGGCGGGAGGCGAGTTTGGCTCTTTGCACGCGGCGACGAGGGCCTCGGGACCTGCACCAGGAGGGGACTCCCCATGGAGCAGGTTCAACGGAATAAGAGCCAGCAGGGAAAGGGTGAATATTGCTGTCACTGGCAAGCGCCGATTCCGCGTACCGAGTGAGGGCAGGCTCGTAGTAGTGGACAAATTGCACTTCATGGTGTCACGGCTGAGAGGCCTTCCCTGGATCTTGACGCTGGCGCTTCCGGAAGCGCGGGGTCAGGTGTGGGATGAGAAACTCTTGAAGCACACCTTCGAACGATGTTTCAGCGAGCCTGATTCCGGTATTCGTGGCGAGCAAGGCAAAGCCCTTGCGGTCGGTTGATGGATAGTAGAGGTACGAAACGCCGCCAGCGGCAAAAGACCCCAACACGTTCGAATAGTTCGGCTGCCATCGACCGTTGTCTCCCCTGCAGAACACGGGACTGGCAATCGAATACAAAAGCCTAGAACGAACGCTTCCGGTCCCTTTGTAGAAGTAGCGTGGGTCCTGTTTCAACACAGACGGCAAGATTGCACTTCCGATAAAAGTGCCTGCGATGACGTCGGCATAAGAAGCGGCAAACCGCTTTCCATAACCTTGAGCTCCCTGCCCATAGCCTTCGAGAGCGTTCGCCGCCTGTTCAGCCCCTGCCAAAATACCGACTCCGACCGAAGTGAATGGATCTGCGGTCGATTTCCAGGCAAGGCGGAATTTTTGTTTGGAGGTGAGCGGAACAGCATCGTGAATATAGCTGACGTAGAAATTCGGAATCACGCTCAATACGCGCTGCTTCTCCTGTTCTTGAATTTGTGCTTGAGCCACATCGGTGGGAGTAATCTTGACCGAGACCTGGGTCACGTCCTGCTCAATCATCAAAACAATGGCTGGCACAAGGTATGCCTGTCCGGCCTGGAGGACATCGGAGAACGCGTGTGAGCCGAACCCTTTGTAGGTGATGGTCAACGTAAATCCGCCAGGGGCCACATTCGCGAACGAGAATTGTCCTCGATCGCCAGTCTGAGCGTCTTCAGTCCGGGATCGATCGGTCTGCTCGAGATGCACATGAGCTCCAACCATCACGGCTCCAGACTGATCAAGAACTGTGCCGCTGATCGTCCCAGATGTCCTTTGATCTGTAGTTGCCTGTGCACCGTCGCGAGCGCCTTCCTCGCGAAGATTGAAGCTGCCTCCCGTTCTGTCTTGGGCTCTTGGGAAAGCAGCGCACGCAAGCCATAAACATATCGAGAGGGGGATTGTTGCCAGCCGCGACATGCCGGGATTTCAGATTCAATGATTCCAGCGATTCGGAAGAACTGTCAGAATTCGCAGGCGAGCCGTTTTTTCCCAGGCGATCATGGAAGCGGGAGGTGCGTTCAAGCGGAAATCTGGAGATCGGCTGGATGGGACTCTAACTGATGCAGACAACATTTTCACCGATTTTTCGTTCCACGCGGTCTTTTAATCAATGTGTCATATAACCGAGGCGGCCATCCGTTACCATGTCTGCACTCTCGGGCCCGCGCGGGGCTGCCCTCGACTCCTCAACGGAAGATTCGACCAAAGGAGGGCGGCCCCCAAGTCTTCCTGGCGTTAAAGCGAAGGCAGCGGCGGCAAAGCGAACCGTCCAGACCCCAAGACCCGTTAGGACGTGAGAAACCTACCGCCGCTGAATCAATGCATGACCTGGGTCATACGGCGTACACCTCCGCGGACTTGCGCTGCTCTTGCTGTTCCATCTCAATTTAAAGGTGGCAGTCGGGCCGCTGGGCGCCACCGACGATTGCATCCGCCGGTCGAGATTTCAGAGTAGGAGGACGAGTTTCATCCGTCTGGAGCGATGGACTGGCTCGATAGATAACCTTGCCTTTCAGGAGGTGAACGTCGTTTCCCATGCGAGCTCCGAGGAGAACGCCCACGACTCCCAGGCCGTAAGCTGAAGCGCCACTCGCGCCAGCGCTCGCGAGAGCGCCGAAACCTGCACCGGTTCCTCCGCCGATCGCGCCACCCATCAGGGCATTTGCGCCGTTGCGCCGGTCGACTCGCACTTCGCGAACGCGATCGCGACGCACATGCGTTTCCGGCAGATCGCGCTCATCCCAGCGACGCCGAGGGATCCGGCAGACGAGTTCATCCGCGCTGGCCTGGACGAATATGCAAGGGAATGTAAACTCGGTCACAACGGCGATCCGCCAGCCGGTTGGAATATCCTCGACGCCACCCCAGTCGCTCAACGGGGTTTTCGCCCAGGAGATAGAGGCCAGCAGCAATACTGTAAACATCGCGTGTAGGGTTCGCATGAGTTCAGGTTAGACGCGCAGTTGCGTCGAGAGTGCGAGTCTGTGACAGTTTCTTCAGTGTCCTATCAAGAACCGTGCAGGGAAAATCCCGGTCGAGCGCAAGAAGAACAGTTCTGTCGTGAAGATGGAATGCAGATGGGCTGGCGGGTAACCCGGCTATCAATGTGCATGAGCCATGCCTGAACGAAGGTCAATCAGAGTCTGATCATATGCCTGAAGCCGAATCAAACCTGCGCGTGGATATTCCACGTTAAGAATTACGTATATCAGGACAACCGTGATCAGGGTGAAGCTCAGGATATGCAACCAACTCCGGTGCTGCCCGATCGCCATTCGGTACCCGGCCAACGAGGAGCAAAGCAGGCCTAAAGCGAATAACAAAGCGAAAATAATGGCGGGGGGATGGTTTTGGAGCGCCATGGTTCGAGTCGTCATGACGTCGATCATATCGTTCAGCGCAGGAAGCAGCAGTTTGCCCGCATCCGCGTGAGAGTCGCGCTGTGCGCTTGCTGATATCGCCTTGGCCCAAATCTGTTCCTGGAGCGCCTTGGATTCAGCCATCTCTGCCCTTGCTGCGGCCAGGTCTGGCAGGACGCGGTAAGTCTCTAGCCGGGAGTCAAGGTAGCGGCGAAATAGTTCTTGGAGTTCAGGTCGCGCTGTCTCCGGCAATAAGTTAAGACGCAGAAAGGCGGTTTCGATGCAGTTAGCCTCTTCGGCGATCAAGGCCCGCTTTTCATTGAACCGTGTCGCGGCGCCGGAAAACGTAAATGCCAAAACCAATCCAAATAGAGCGAAAAGAGCCCCTTCAATGATTCCCAGGCTCCCCCGCTCGCTCTCCGACTCCTTGGGGCGGCGTCGAATGCCGATGCGGCGTCCAACTTCGAGTAAGATCAACATCCCCGCGCAAAGCACGATCGCAAAAAGAATCGGAGGAACGGGAGGTTTCATCCAGGCACAATTCCTTTCCGCTGCCCCATAAGTTTCAGCCGTTCAGCCAGTAATAAGCATTCCGACTAATTCCGGTACAAGGACACTGTTAAATCTGCCAGCGAGCATTCCAAACCGCGGCCTGGACCGTATGACATATGTGCGTGAAAATCGGCAGCACGACATTTCTTCTGCTCGAGCGAAACCTGGGATGCTTCTGGGAGTAAAGGGGTTAATTGGGCTCGAAGACCTTATCCATGCTGCCGCCTTAGTGCAGGTGGGGCCTGGCATCGCCAGGCCGCTGTGAGCAGCGATCGGATTTCTTTTTCATCGACGCAGTCTAAGTAAACCAGGATGGCGGGAAGTCCCGATAATGATCCGTAATAAAGAACTTTCCAGGATCGCAGGCCAACAATCTCTTCTTGTCGTCAGCAGCACAACGAACGGCCAGAACGTCGATCTTGGGTTGTCGCGGCCGCTTGGGAACAACCCGCTCGTGATAGGTCCAGGCAAACTGCTTGTCTCGAACATAGAACCGCAACGCCATTGCCGTTGACTCATCCCTGCTCTCTGGCAACGAAAGGGCAATTCGCCGCACCGTCTCAATGTCAACCATAAACGCCCGGCCGAGAAATAGTACAACTTCAGGATGATGCCTGGATCACTCTTGAATCCTCTAGCAGCTCTCCTACCGCCGTTCCCCACCAGCAGTAGGATCCCGATTTCGGGAACGGTGCCAGGTAGCCGTTCTCGATCATGTCGATCTTGAACCCAGCTTCTGAAATCAATCTCGGAATATCCCGGGTGACGTGGCATCCTTCAAACGCCCACCGGAAAAGCGGCTCGGCTCTCCTTTGCCACTGTTGAACGGAGGCATCAGGCGCGAGTCCATGCTCAAAAAATATGAACTTGCCCTGGGGCTTCAGCACTTTCCGCAAGCCTTTGAGGGCATCGACGACTCCCGGGATCGTGCACAGCGTAAAGGTGCTCACAACCGTGTCGATGGTTCCGTCTGCAAGCGGAATTTGTTCTCCCGGAAGATCTATGAACTCGACTTGAAGCCTCGTCTTCAACCGTTGCTCGTCGGCGAGACGCATCATTCCTCTATTCGGTTCGAGCGCGTAAACCTTGTGCACTCTGGTTGGATCATAGTGCTCGAAATTCACGCCCGACCCTACACCAATCTCAAGAACTTCGCCTTGGGCCAGCGGCAAGATGCGTTGTCGAATCTCAGCAATAGGTTTGGGATTTCCGAGTGCTCGGACCAGGTGAGGATAGACGCGTTCTCGGTAGAAATTCATCTAGGCTCGGTTCCCCGGCGACAAGGTCTGACATTCTCGAGAAGTGTACGCCATTGTTCCGGTGGGCTGTCGAGTGTCAGGCGGAAGCGCATGATCATGGGGACAAGATCTGCCCTGGGAGAGCACCAGGTGATGGAGGACTTGGGTAAACTCCGATGCCTGGGGCTATTGCCGGCCTGGGGGTTCGGCTTCCAAGGCTGCCAGCCAGGCCTCCGCCTCCCCGGCGGTGCGAAAAACCTGGGTAGTCGTGAAGGAGTTCCGTGCCAGAGCTTGAAACATCCTCATCATTCCGAAAAGGACATTCCTGCTGGCGACAATGGCACAGGCATCGAATTGCATATCGGGCTGATATCGTTTGAGATCGTTGGTCACAGCTCTGAGCTGGGGTGTCTCGGGAAGAGAGGTCATTTCGGTCAAGTCGAGCAACACGTTGAGTCGGTCAGGACGGTTGGGATCGCGCGCCAAATCTCGAAAGTGCTGGCTGATCTCTTTCGGATTCACGTCGCCAATACAGGTAGTCCAAATCCGCCTTCTTTCCGGGTCAATCCTGTAGTGGATGGGCACAAGAAAATCATACGCCTGACTGACCGTTGGGCTTGGCAATGCTGGGCTTAGGCTTGACCGGATTCGCGTTGCCGGATTTAGGCGATGAGAGTGTCATCTCCTCTCGAAACGTGCAGAGGGTCGCACCCTCAAGTTTGACCCTTTTCCAGCCACAAGTACGGCTGGAAAAGGGGATGAAAGCCCTGTTCACAAACCTTACGGTTCACGAATCTCAGGGCGGGTTGTTAGTCGTCCAGTTCGCAGTTTTCGACTCGGAGCTGAGCTTCGAGGCTGCCCGCATCGGCCCCGATGCTCTTGGAGCCCTGGATCAGATGAGTGTCCCCCAGCAGGGTGATTTCCGGCTTGGTGTACTCCATTGCTGTTACCTCCTTTCTTCACAAATCGACCCCTGTGCTAGCAACAGCGGCCAAAATTTTCCGAGGCATCCGCCGGGCATTTGTCGGTGGCGCAGGCTCCTGGCAGGCATGGCAGATCGAGCGCGAGTACACCGCGTCGTGCGACATCGTGCAGCCACAGCTCAAGAGCGAGGGCTTTCAACAGGCGAAGGAAGCTTGGCGGTATTTCGCCT
Source organism: Terriglobales bacterium (assembly GCA_035496675.1). GTDB lineage: Bacteria > Acidobacteriota > Terriglobia > Terriglobales > Acidobacteriaceae > Gp1-AA145. The sequence goes on along the minus strand of DATJEL010000012.1, from coordinate 15,958 downwards.
GCCTTCATCTTTTGCAGTGCGTGATACATGGGGTCTCGTTTGACATAGCCGAGATGCGTCACGAGCGGATGCTCCAGCAATTTTTCAATCCGATTCCAATGCTTCGACAGCGTCAGCGCGTAGCAGCGACCAGCGCTCGTCTTGGTGGTGCGGGTTAGAATTTCAGTCGGCAACACGTCGGCTAGAGCCCTTTTCATCAAGAACCGCCGTTGTCCAGGGCGGAGCAGCTGTTCAACCGGGACCTGCGCCAGAAACTCGACAAGGTCTTGATCCAAGAACGGGTATCGCTGCTCGAGCAGCGATGGCCCAGTACGAGTCAGCTGCCTAGCCAGGGTGGCAATTGTGTGTTGGGTGTCTCGGTCTCGAGGATGCGCAAGTCTCTCGTCGCCTGCCACCTCAAGCCGCCGTGCGGACATGCGATATCGTCTTGCAAATGTGCCTTGAATCCAGGGTTCCAGCCGCCCTCTGCTCACCAGTCGAGCCTCCAGAGAGGGGGGAAGGAATCTGACGAGCGTCTGAAGCAGGACTTGAATCCAGGGCTGCCGCATGCGCAAGCTCCATGCCAAAAGAAGCTCAATGAATTCGCCGCCGCGAAACTCCGCCAGTAAATCGGCCAACTGCACTCGCGGGTCAAGGGTCTGGCCATTCACCTCATCCCCACCCATTCCGCACAGGATTATTCGATAACAGTTCGTTTGCGCGATCGCAGACATGGCCGCCTTAATCTCAACTCGGCATCCGAAGCCTGGAGTGGCAGTGAAAGTCGAGACTTCAAGAGGTAACGAATCGCCGCAGCCGCGCAAGTCAACGCTGAAACCGGTGTGCCTTCGCTGTTCTGCTACTTTGCTGAAATGAAACCGGTCATCTTCACCGGGTTCGTTAGAGTCGTAATAAGAAAAGGTATCGAGTCGGGGAATCGGTGCTTCTCCCTGCGCAATCAGTTGATCGGCAACGCAGACGATCGATGAAGAATCCAGCCCGCCGCTCAACTCCGCCAATGCGGGGGAGTCTGTGCGCAGGCGGCGACGAACGCCTTGCTGCAACAAATGGAGAAAATGTTCTTCATAGTCGCGGTCGGACCGGTGGCGGCGACCGGCTGGGCTCGCGGTAGGTGTCCAGTAGCAGCACTTTGTGGTTTGCCGGTTGCGGATACGCACAAAACTTCCGGGAGAAACGGAGAGAATCTCCCGATAGGGCGTCAAGTGGGCATCTGGGTGAAATGCAAGGTATCCGGCAATGTATTCATCGCACAGTTTGAACTGGTCGCCACACAAGGCGAGAGGTGCGAGATGACTACACCACATCAAGCCCTTCGTATGCTGGTAGTAGTAGAGCGGCTTGACTCCAATGTAGTCCCTCGCAAGGACCAACTCTTGTTCCTGCGGATCCCAGATCGCCAGAGCCCAATCACCCCGTAATAGCGGAAAACAGCTGGAGCCTATGTGATCAAAAGCGGCCGCTACGATAGCAACATCCGAACGATGTGCAGCAAGAGTTGAAACCTCCAAGAACCTGGAAATCTCATCGCGATTGTCTAGCCGGCCGTCCCAAGTGAAGACCCGTCCAGCGGGCGAAACGTAAGGTTGAGCTTCCAGGCGGGATTCGGGGGTGGTGTGAAAGGAACGGAACATCATTCCGATAAAAGTTTCAAGGTGATTGGCTTCTCCATCCGGTCCATATTCGGCAGTCAACCGACTGAAGCTTTCTAGCAGTGGAAGCTGAATTGGGGTTTCGTCGAAATTCCATATACCTGCCTGAACGCTCATTTTTGGGCTTCTCCTAACAACGCTCCCAAACGGAATAGATTTTTTGGACATCCTTGCTCTCGTTGATCGCCTGCCCATTCACTTCCGTCCAGGCGTGCGCTTTGAACGGGATATTCTGCGCGCCCACAGCCATCTGCGCCGGCACGCCAAAGCGACGCAACAAGAACGTCGTGACAGTGGAACGTTGTAAGCACTGCACCTGCTTGGGATACCAAATCGAAGCCAGATTCACCGCCTGGCAGACACGCGTTACGATCTCTGCTGGATACGTGTGTTTGGCAGTGGTGCTGCGTCGCAGGAACCGGTGTGTCCTCGAAAAGTTACGCCCAAGTCCCAGCAGATCGAAGCCAAGCAATCCCGTCAGCGAAAAGAAGAAGAGCGTATGCTGCCTGGGTAGTTCACGCTGGGTTCCGTTTGTGACGTTCATCGTTTCTCCGGTCGAGTTGTCGCATCAAGGAGTCGACGTTCGTTGAGTACCTCTAGGAACTCATGAACGTCGCGCTTTGATTGGCCTTCGTCTACGGAGTATTGACGGCTGATATGTGAGGCGATCCGGGCTTCGTTCCAGCCCTCCTGCACGCAGTGCAAAATCAGCTCACCCACCTCATTCAGGCGAAAGATTCGGTTTCCGGCGATATCGAGAACCGTTCCTCCGTCCACGCCGGAGGTTGTGCGAATTCCATCTGCCAACTGGTAATACGAAGGCTCTTTTGCATGGGATTTAGGTGCCATGGGGCGCACTATCTCATCCCGTAGGGATGGAAGCGAGAAGGCCCGGAATCTGTTCGTTGGGAAAAGTCCTATTTTGAAATGATGATGGTGTTCAGTCAGATACGTTGAGCTTGATTGAAACGCGGAAGCAATGGAGCGTTCGCGTTTCTGTCGGAGAATAGCTCAGAATATGCATTGCAGAGTGGACTGAGTTTTTCCGGCGTTCCATCGGCCACGATGTTTCCCTCCGCAACTACGAGGATCCGCGGAAATGCGTACACCGTAGATAACCGATGGGAGATCACAATCAGCGTGGAATGGGGGAGATCGCACTTGATATTGCGCAGCACCAGTTCTTCTGAGGCCGGGTCAAGGCAGGAAGTGGCTTCATCGAGGATCAAGATTCGGGGGCGTTGCAGTAAGGAGCGGGCGATCGCCAGCCGTTGGCGTTGTCCTCCTGATAGTTGGCATCCTGCAGGCCCTATTTCCTGACGCAATCCGCCCTGTCGACTTGCCACAAGAGGGGAAAGGCCGACCGATTCCAGGACGCGGCTGAGTTCCTCTTGCGAGGCTCCAGGGCTGACGAATCGAAGGTTGGCCGCGAAGGTACCACCAAATAGCACCGGGTCGCGCGGCATATAACACAGGCAACGCCGGAGACTGGCAAGTTGAATTCCGCGAATATCTCTTCCGCCGATGCAAATCGATCCTGTCGCCACGTCGTACATCCTGACCATCAGTTTTGCCAGCGTGCTCTTCCCCGATCCGTTCAGTCCAACTACCGCCACTTGTTCCCCGGCACGAATGCGGAGGGAGCGAACCTGTAGCGTGTTTCTCTGGTTCTCGTAACGGAATTTCATTGCGTGGATGTCGATCTGCGAGGAGTCCTCCTCTTTTAGGACTACAGGAGTCGAGCAATCTGCGACCTCAGGGCCGAGAGCGAAGACTTGCTGTATTTGACGGACGCTGCCGAAGGTTTTTTGTGCCCGAGCGTACATCTCGGCCGCTCCGCTCAGGGGATCAAAAAGCTGGGTTACCAATCCGTAAAAGGCCACAAGATTTCCAATTGTCAGTGTTCCGGCAAAAACGCTCCATCCTCCGTATCCGATGACCGTCGACATGGCTATGGCGACCGCTAGGGCGGTCGAGGCAGTGAAGCACAGGCTGGCGATGAACAGTTTCAACTGGGAACGTGCAATCCGCCCTAAAAGCAGAAAAGCCTTTCTTGCTTGCCTTTTCTGGGCGCCAAGAAGCTGAATTGCCGTGACCGAAGAGAAGTGTTCTTGCAGGAAGCTCCTCAAGTCTTGGCGCTGGCGGTGACCCTGGTCGGCGCGCGCGCTTAGCTTCTTGCGAAAGTGTTGCCGCAGGATCAAAAAGAACGGGACCAGCGGAAATACGATTGCGCTTAAAGCGAAGCTTAGCCAGATCATCGCGGTTATCGTGAACGCCAGGGTCAGCACCGTACGCAGGATGGATGGAAACAGCTCGGCTCCAAAGTAGGCAATCTCATCAATGGGTTCTTCTAAGGGGTAGACGGCGGCGCCAGGTTGGACTTTGTCGAAATAGGCGCTCGAGAGCCCGCTCATATGGTGCAGCGCTGCGAGCCGCAAACGGAGGCTCATTCTCTGAGCAGCCGCCGACGTCACCAACCCGCCCAAACTGGTAAAGAGGGTTCTGCCTTCATATCCTAGAAAGAGAAGGAGAACCATCCCGAGCAGCGAGCCAAGGCTCCGCCGAGGCAGGACAACATCAATCAGGTGTGCCAATACGAAGGGCGTCACCAGCGCCAGAAGGCTGCCGGCCGCAATGCAAAGGAGACTCCCTGCATGCCAGGGAAGAAAGGGGCGAATCTGGTATCCCAGCCAACGGAGTTCGCCGGGCACACACTTTGAGCAGATGGTCCGGCTATTGAGATAGACAGAAGGTTTCATTTGGAATGAGAGCTTAGGAAGGGGCTCGATGCAGGTCTACAACAACTGCAAATCGTTCGCGTTCGCTTCCGTCGGGCGTCAATCTCGGACTGGGAAAGTGAGTTTTCGGGCCAAGGTGACGACCTGTCCGATCACCTCCGCGTCATGCCGGTTCCGTAGCCGCTCGGAGCGATGACAGCCTTGGATGTAGGAGTGCAAAACCAGGTCGCCGTTCTCCAGGCTGCAAAACTCGCACCCGTATTCTCCGTTTCGCCTCAGCAGTACATACATAGGCTGTTGCCAAAGCGGCCTCGATCTCGAGTGCATGGGTGTCTTCTTGCGCCGGTTCACGATGGCTAGCATGCTGTTGTTTCGCGTTGTGGGCAGAGGACTTTGGTTTTCCCCAATCCAGAAAACATCGTGAAGGGAGATGCGAGAGAGTCCGGATATTACCCTCAGTGATCCCCGAAGAAACAGTGGCACCTGGTTCTCCCAATCAGTTAGCAGATGATTGAGGAAAGCCGCCGGTGTTTTCGCGTCCGCCCCCTTTCTCCCCAACCCCGAGGGTAGCGGACGATCACGCAATCCATCGCACATCGGTTCGGTCCCCGCATTTTCCAATGGCAATTCCACCGATTTCAGGAGCATTGACCACTCCAGCCCGTATACCGTACACAACGTGATTGTCTTGTGAATGTGGCGAGGGGGCATATCGAGAGTCTCATAGTCGGAGAGCGAGCCCGGAGAGGCAAAGTAGTGCTCATCACCCAGGAAATTTGCAATCTGGCGGCTCATCGCAGAAGTCTCCCGAAAAGAGAGGCCCCGCTTGCGGCGGGCATTGCGCAGCAAAGCCCCGAGCTTTCGTTGTGGCGTCCCCAGTATCTCCGGTTTCCAATGCTTCGACATGGACGACAGAACTTCGGCTGACTCAAGGATTGGAACCGGCCGGATCTCGGCGTCGACCAGGCCGAGAACGCGGACTTCATCGGGAATCCGCAATTCGATGTGAGCGTAGGGAAGTTGTGTGCTGATGGGAATAAGCGTATTCGCCCGGCCCGCCTCTAGGCGGCAGCAACACAGTCCGCGGGAGTGTTCAATGAGAAAGAACTGATCTGAAATCTTCCGACTGATTGGTGGCAGCTGTTGCCAGCTCGGATTTACGCGGATGATGCTGCCGGGAAGCAGGTATGGGAAGGCGAATAAATCCAGCCGACCTAGTCTCGCGTAGAGAAAGTTGCGGCTATTGATATCAGACAGATCGGCAACTCGACGGGGAAGGGAATAGTCGAGCAGGCGTGTCATGGGAGCAATGGCTGGAAGCGGGACCTTGAAAGCCTTGCCCTCGAACCACGGAATCCAACAATTGAGATCATCGAGTGAAGGATCAAGCAACACAGTGTGCTTGGAGGACAGCAGAACCTCCAGCCGCGTTATCTCCGACAAGTCGAAGCCAAAAACGAAGAGCCAATCGGCCAACTTGTAGTTGGTGATCCGGCTGAGTGCATAGATCTGGTGCAGGCTGGGAGTAAATGTTCGAAGTCCGAGCTCGTGGTAAAGGTTGTGGGGCAGACAAAACGGTGAGTGCTTTCCATACAAGTTCTCTGCGATCCGTGAGACCTGATGAAGGGTATAACCTCTGCTACCCAAGATTTCTTTGAGGCGAGCGGCCAAATCGATAGTTCGCAATGGCGTGCTTTCTGAGGACACAGGAGGGCTCTCAAAGTTTGTTTGCGAAATCCATCAGCACCGTAGGTCATTGCGTCGTGGCGCCTGAGCAGGACCCCGGTAAAGTCCCGCAGACACCGCGAAGGGATTGGCTTGGTATAGACGCAAGGCTGTTCCCGGGGAACGAATAACTGAGATGTGGCCATTTCTGCGACCACGGAACCGGCAGCGGGCATGCGTTTCGGGTTTCGAGCCGATGCTGAATAAGCAACAAATGTGAGCGCAGGTCGGAGTAGCGACCACCTGCCAAAAAAGGGCAGCATCCTGGATTTGAGCCGAGATATCATTTTGAAACTCCCCCCGGGCGATTGTTCGGTTTTTGGAACAGATTGTCCTCGACGACGTCTCATCGCCACTTTCCACGTAAACTACCGCCGCTCATGTATGCGTCAACACCGAGCCCGGAAGCTGGAAGACGGCTCAAGGCTGAGCGCTTGCGCGTGCGTTTGTCCACGCGCGAAGTGGCCCGGCGTAGCCAGGAAATTGCTGACCGCCGGGGCAATCCGGAATATTGCATCTCTCACGCCTGGCTGACGGAAGTGGAGAACGGCAAATCCATGCCGGGAATCTTTCGGCTTCATTCCCTCAGTCTCATCTACGGGCGGCCATTCGATGAATTGGTCGGTTTTTATGGGATCAATATTCGTGATATTGGCAAGGAGTTGCTTCCGCTGGGGCTGCCGCGCACCCATTTGATCGGGCCAACCCTCGAAGAAAAGCGTCAGACCATTCTTGCTCCGATCGAGCTGCGCTCCAAGGTTCAACTGGAAAAGACAAATTTGGTATCCCGTATGTTTGAAAGTTGGGGGCAAGTTCCGCTTGCGCTCCTACAACAAGTGGATTGGCAAAACTCCCTCTACGGATACATTGGGCTCGAAGACTACACCATGTATCCCTTCCTAAGACCTGGATCGTTTGTAGAGATTGACTCCCGACAAAAGAAAATCAAAACAACGGGCACTTGGCCAAACGAATTCGAGCGGCCTATTTACTTTGTGGAACTGCGTGACAGTTATGTTTGCAGCTGGTGCGAACTCGATGGCGTCGGCCATTTGATACTCGTGCCCTGTCCCCAGTCTCGCGAACAAATTCGTCAAGTTCGTTATCCCGGCGATGCCGATATTGTTGGGCAGGTAACGGCTGTGACCATGCGGATCGCCAATATCCAAGATCGTGCAAAGTAGCGAATTCCTTCGACAGCCTCGAATTTCCTGGCCATTTGGTGGGGGACGCGCCTGGAAAACCAAGAAATCACAACCAATTATTCGCTGGTTATCTTGCCAAGTTACCTGTATAACGCTGCATGCGAGCAAAAAACGCTACCCTTGGGTGCTAGGGTAGGGTGCCAGGTTTATGCTGCCACGGCCCAGCTGGCCGGCTCAACCGGCAGTGAACAAGAGTGCTTCTAATTACGCGGTGGGGAGAGCAATTTGGATAACGTTACGCTGATTCGTATCGTCGCGGGAGTTCTAGCAGTCGTTGTTTTTGTGATTCTTGTCTTCAGGATGAAGAAGAAGGCTTCTCGTTAGTTTTGGGTTACCAAGATTTTGGGGATCGCTATTAGCCGTAGAAGGGAAGCTACATCGCTAGAATTCCTCCCCGACCCCAGCAGCAATGGCACGCCGTCTATGGCCGCTTCTTTTCAAGCGCGGGAATATCGCGGATGTGTGCTCATGCTTCTTCGCGAGCGAATTGGCTCTTTTGCGCGGTCAAAATTCTGCATCTTTTGAGGTATTGCCAGAACAGCAGTTGAGGGTGAACAATTATGAGGCGAAAGTTAAGTTGAGCCCTTCCCCCCAATGAAAGTCCTAAACCGTTAGAGGGGTGCGTGCCGCATTCTCGCGGGAGGGAGTCAGCCATGCCTGAGTCAGTGCCACGTTGGGTGCTCATAGCGGCCGGACTCGTCGCTCTGATCACCATTCTTGTCGGCGTTAAAGATTTTGCCGAACGAAAAAGCGCCAGCAATCCTCCATCCCGTACAGACAGTGCAACGGTTGTTCATCCGGAGAGCAAAAGCGCGCCCAAAGCGGCTGGGAAGAGAAAAGGAACACGAGGCCCCGCGACAGCAGTCAATGAATCCGTGGCCGAGACGCTCCCGGCAGACGCTCCGGGAAGGTTCCCGATTATGGAAGGTATCGTCCAAGCTGGCGCGCGAGCTCCGCTTGTCCCGGATGACAGCGTGAACAAGGGACAACTCGGACCTATCGAGAGCAAAGGAAAGACCCCTCCGGCAAGATGTGCGCCCTTACCAAATTCCACCAAGCCCGAGGATGTTGATGCTACCTACTACCTGAATTGGGCAAGAGAGTATGGCTGCGGATCAGATTGAATCGTAGCCGCTTTTGGGGATCCGAAGTGATGCCTGCCGTATTCCAGTCCTCGAAAGCATGGCGGCTTGTTTAGAACTGGTATTCGTTGCTATTTGCCCTGTCCCTGGCGATCCAGCCACAACCGGCGAGTCCGTGCAGCCCCTGGAACCGGTCATAACTTATTTGTACCCAGGCAAGCCAAGATCCAGGCCTTGTCCCGGCTTAAAGGGAAGCCCCCGCCAATGACCCCACTCGGCATTCGCACTATACAAGAGCCTGTACGCTCGTAATCTTTGGACACGCACCGATCGCTGCTAATCTCCGAAGTAGCCAAGAGCTCCAGTTATTGGTCGCCCGCCACTTGAAAAATCCAAGCCGCAAGGCAAGAGGCAAAACAGCCATGCCGGGTTTGAACTGTTCGCCAGGCCCCACATTCTATCGAGTTCGAATCAAGGACGGGCACAGCGCGTCTGGATTACTGGTGAGCGCAATGGGCAAGCGTTGCATCCCATCAACCCAGTATTGGCTTACGCTGGATGCCTGCACCGCGTACCGCTTTCCGCGCTGTGCCGCACTGCACGTCCAGGTGCGGCTCGGAGAGATGGGATTCACGGCAGTAGTGGAAGAGATTCGAGACTAAATCTCTCTCTATAGACGAGAAATTGAGCAATTGGATGGAGTCCACGTTGTGATATCTGCCAGGCCTGAAGAGCGCGTGCCGGTCGATTTAGACATCCGGGTGTGGGGCATGGCCGCCGATGGGCGGGGCTTTTCCCAGCACGCTCGTGCCCAGAATATCAGTGCGTCGGGTGCACGACTTTGCCAAATTGAGCATGACCTCAAGATTGGGGACATTATTGGGGTCCAGGCCGGCGAGAAGAAGACGCGATGCAAGGTGGTGTGGGCCAAGAATACTGGATCGATTCAGAAGATTCAGGTAGGCGTGCAACTTCTGAGCAGAGTGGAATGCCCATGGACCACTTTTCTCCTTAAGATGGATCAGCCTTCACCTCAGTCGGCGCGAGGCCGCAGGAGATGGGCGCGGCATAAAATTGCTTTTCCCATTACTCTCCAGGACGAACGCACCGTGGTTCGCGTGACCGCAACCGATATCAGTGGCAGCGGGTGTTATGTCGAGATGCTTTCGCCCTTTCTCGTAGGAACTGCTCTCGACGCCGAGCTTTGGATCGGGTCGGAACGAGTCACGATACGAGCCCTGGTACGCACTTGCGATCCGAGGGTTGGCATGGGAATCGAATTCGTCGGTTTGAAAATCGAAGACCAGAAGCGTTTTCAGGACCACCTTCGGGCTGCTTACCCCTTCAGTTGCTCCATCGAGTACCAAAACCCAAGCTCGAAGAGGGTTCCCAGCTAGAGCCCTTTTCAAGGCTTCCTTCAATCGAAGGCAACGGGTTCAAAAGGTAATTATCTAGTCCTGAACATCCGGAAATGCAGGCGGCAAGATCGCAAGGTGGCGATGTGTTTCTCTCATTTGACCCGCGCGCGTATGATGGCCCCGCTCAATTCCAGACCACGGACCGCTTGCCTCCTGTGCTAATCGGTGGCGGCTTTTTGGGCCAATACAGTTACCCGTCGCGCAGGTGAAATTACGCCCAGGGCAGACTTTCAAGCTTGGAGGTGAGGTGAAAGTGAGGTTTTTTACTTCCCGCTGGCAATGGTTCGTAGTCCTGGTGTTGATTGCCGTGATGTGCCTCGCCTTGCCACAAGACTGGTGGGGTTCCAATCACCTTCCTGCGGCTGTGGTGGCAACGCTGCAACAGGCAGATCGCTTTGAGCTTTTATCCCTAGGCCCAAGCCTTCAGAGCGCGTTTGAAACAGGCGGCTTCCATGGATACCGCATCCTGAGCAGGGTAGTAATTTCGGACACGAAGGCCCGCTACCAGCTGATATCCGCTCTTCGCTAAGGTATGCATGAGAATTCAGGCACAATAGCAGCTTGCTTTAACCCTCGCCATGGAATTCACGCTGTGCGTAAAGGGAAACAGGTGGACCTTGTCATCTGTTTCGAGTGTTTGCAGGTGCAAATGTTCGGAGAGGCCCAAGGTGAGTTTCTGGTTTCGAGCTCTCCCCAAGGCATTCTTTGATGAGGCACTGAAAGCTGGGGGCACTGGCAGGTAACTCCCGGCAAAAGCATTGCTCTTTCCAGCCCGCCAACTGGACAGAACTCCGCACTTGCTTTCGGCATTGGGATCGCCGCGTACCCGGCGGCGACCCCAGTCCTGTAGCTTGTTCCTACCCTTCGGTTTCATGCCGCGACAGGTGGCTAGGCATGAAGCGGCTAAAACGCCAAAACTACGATGCTCAACTAAGCTGTCTTTTTCCCAAAGACCCCTTCTATGCCGTCCTTGACCTTTTCGGCCATTCCCCCCGACTTCTCAGCGATCCCGCCACCATGCATCAGGCTGTCCAATTGGCTGCCGACCCCGGGCATTTTTGTCTTCAAGAAAGAGATCACTGTTTCTGCCGCCTGGCGGGCTTTGTCTTCCCCTATTCCTGTTCTCTGCGCAATTTGGTTGATCAATTCGTTCATTTCTCACTCCTTGTTGTTCGGTTTCGGTTAACCATGATTCTTGCGAGGTTAGCTGTGCGCTCTACCGAATCCCGCGCAGCCCAAAGTCAAGCTGAACGTTTCGGCAGGGCGTGACGGAAGGCGAGGAGCCGATGCATTCAAGCTCCTGTGATTGATTGAGAAAGGGAATCAGATATCGTCGCGGGTTTAAAGATAGCTGGGAATCGTTCGCATTTGCACTGTCATTTGGTGAAAGTAAGCCTGTTTGCGGCAGCGGGCAACTGCTGTAAGGGTTCTCCGCAATTCGTGAGTTCGGCGGTCAGACCATGCTGCAATCGTAGCTCCGGGAGCGAGTTCCCCCAGTGCTCTCGGGTCGCCCTTCACCGCTGCGGCGCCGCTCAGAATTCGATGATGGAACCGCTCTCCTAAGGATTCCGTATACTTTCCTGGCTATGTGTTAGCAGCAGGAACCATCATGGAATACCGCTTCTTGCTTTGTATATCGCTTGCGGTCTTTACATTCGTCCCGCCCTCAGGCGCGGCCAACAAGCCTAGCTCTGGTAGACCGTCTGCCCCAATCGCTATCGTGCATGTGAGCGTCATCCCCATGAACGGCGAGCAGGTGCTTTCGGATCAGACAGTCGTCGTGAAGGGCGACAGGATCGCGCGTTTAGGTCCCACAGAATCGATCCAGTTGCAACCCGGTGTGCGGCGCATCGATGGTTTGGGCAAGTACCTGATCCCCGGACTGATAGACGCTCACGTCCATTTGGAATCGCAAATCGAGTTTCCCCTCTATTTGGCTAACGGCGTGACCACGGTCTTCAATTTGGATGGCCGCCCTGCTCATCTTCTTTGGAAAAGGCAGGTGGCGATGGGAGAGGTCATAGGCCCAACAATCTTCAGCACGGGACCGATCTTTCATCAAAAGCACAGCCCTGAAGAGGACGTAAAGTTGGTGGACGAGCAAGCTGCGGCTGGCTACGACGCCGTCAAAATCTACAACGAGGTGTCGAAGGAAGAATATCCCGCTTTGATCCGTGAGGCTAAGAGAAAGAACCTGCTGCTGATGGGACATGTTGCCCGCGAGCCTGGGTTCGCTTTAACCCTGGAATCAGGCCAGTCCATCGCCCACCTGGAAGAAATCGTCTATACCAATTTCAATCCGCAGCACGATGATGATTTTGACCATCTTGTCTTTGACGAATCAAAGATTCCTGCAATAGCCCGTCAGACCAAGCAGGGCAACATCTATGTGACAGCAACTCTCAACAACTTTGCCCTGATCGTGCAGCAGGCAACCGATTTGGACACATTTTTGAAAAACCCGGAACTCCGATATGTGGCGCCGTGGACCCTCGAGAACTTTGAGCCCGCTAACGACCGTTATAAAAACCGCTTCGGAGCGGAAAAGTATCCTATCCTCCGCAATTTGCTCGCGATCCAACGCAAGCTCCTGAAGGCACTCAGCGACGAAGGTGTCCCACTCATGGCTGGCACCGATGCTACCGAGGTAGGACCGGTATCCGGCTTCGGCTTGCATCACGAGCTTCAAGAATTCGTTTCGGATGGACTTACCCCGTATCAGGCGCTTGAAACGGCTACAACCCATCCTGCCCGTTACTTGCGGCAGTCCGACGAAGTCGGGTCGATCGAAGTTGGAAAGCGTGCCGACCTGCTATTGCTGACTGCAAACCCGCTAGCTGATATTTCAAACACACAGAAAATCGCGGGCGTGATGGTGCGAGGTCGTTGGCTTGATGCAAAAGACCTGACCTCGAGGCTCGCTGAAGTGCCGAGCAGGTACGTCCGTGAGGAGCAGAGGGTTGAGCTGATGATGCGCACCCAGCCTGCTCAGGCGGTCGCTTACTTGGCGGAGCAAGACCCGCTCGGTCGATTGGAGGCATTTTGCGTTTCCGATTTCGCGAGCAAGCAAAGCCTGGCAGATTTGGAGACCGTTCTGCACAAGATGCGGTCTGCCGATACCACCGGGGAGACGGTATCGGAGGACAATGTGAACACTCTGGGCTACTCGCTTTTGAACAAGCGACTCTATCCGCAGGCGATCGCTGTGCTATCACTGAACGCCAAAGATTTTCCCAAGTCCGCCAATACATGGGATAGTTTGGCCGATGCATACTTCCATGCTGGAGATATTTCGAAAGCTGTGAACAACTATCAGAAAGCGCTGTCGGTCGACAATGGCTACAGCAATGCCGAGGGCGCGAAGAAATTCATTCAGGAGCATACCCAGAAGTGATGAACAGCGCTGCCATGGCAACCATTACGAGTCGGAGTCCCGCTTCCTTGTCGGTGAGCTCTCTGCTACCTCATGCACGCGGTAATCGGCATCAACGGTGGCCACAATAGCGTTCCTCATTGGACGTTCGTAATTTGAATCGCCTGAAATACCGTGATCAAATCAGTCTGCTCGTCACTTCGACAAGGCACACTTTAGCCCTCACGGACGGAAGTACGCCTCTGAGTACATCGAGTCTGGCCGATACTCGAATCGCCGTACGCCTAGATCGCCATGAGGAGGCAACGGCGGATTCCCCAACAGAGGAGTGCGCGAAATGAGCTTTTTGAAGCGGATCTTCGGAAGAGGTTGCTCTCACCGTTTTACCTGGCCTCGATTCGACAACAACGGCCGACACTATCAGATTTGTCTCACCTGCGGCGCCGCGTACGAGTATGACTGGAACGGGATGCACTCCACCGGTCGAATCCTCGCGCCGAATGCCCAGGCTCGGACAACAACGCACGAGCGTTCGTCGTCGGGAAGAGGGAATTGATTTCGTCTCACGATAGCGGCAGCGGGTGCCGCGAGGAATCTTGAAGGGTTCCTGCAGTGAGCCATTGCCTGTCGCCGATCGATAGAGATTCGACGCTTGCCGGGGCGACGAAGGTATACCCTTGCGAGTTCCGGCTAGTCTTGGGCTTCTCTCTTGGGCGAATGGCGTAGGCTGCGCCCTTCCACCAGGCGGAAAAGTTCTTCCGCGAGATTGGTGGCGTGGTCTCCTGCCCGCTCAAGCACCTGCGCAATCAACAGGACCTCTGTACTTTGCTGCATCCTGTCGATATCCTCCACCCCCAAGTGACGTCCGAGAAATCCCCGGTAAATGCGGTCGATCTCCCGATCGGAGCTCAATACGTAATTTGCGCCCTCAAGTTCATGACCTTCCAAAGAGATCCTCAGCTGTTTCAACATCTCTTCCAAGACGTCAAGCATGGTAGCGAGATGCCGCATATCACCTCGTGATAAGGGCATATGAAGGTTTTGCAGCCGTTTTCCCACCCCGAAGAGTAGGTCTCCAATGCGCTCCAGTTCCGTACTGAACCGCGATGCCGCTAGAAGTTCCCTGGCTTGAAGCTCACTGACTCGACTAATGGCCGAAGGTAGTTCCTCGTCGATTTGTTGCTCTATGCGGTCCAGTTCTTTTTCGCAGTCTCTTACCGCGAGGAAGGCCATTGGGGAGGACCCGAGCAGGAAATCCTTTATATTGAACGCCGCATCACTGGCGATTGAGCATGCATGGAGAGCTAGGTTCGACAGCTCATGAATTTCATTGCTTTGACGTCGAAGAGCCCTCTTGGTCTCGAGTTTCATTTGGCAGCTCTTGAACAGAATTTTAGGAGCACACAAACAAACTCCAAACACTAACACTTAAGTGTTACAGAGGCGTTAATTTCTTTGCTCGGCGCCGGCCCGCTCGCCTTCAATACCTCATGCCAGGCAGAACAAACATCCCCCAAAGCGCAACTGAGGCTTCCGAGCAGGGCTAATTAGACGAAAGCAGTCGCGCCGACGATGGTCATTGTTAAAGTCCGTTTAAAAACTTTTCCACTAACAAACTACTCCGGCGTTCTCTCATCTATTTCCCCTTGAGTCGTGCAAATACGAGCGTGGGAGGCTTTCCTGAATCTTTCCCACAAGATGCTGCCGTCGTTCTTTGTGATCGGTCCACCCCGAACGGGTACAAGTTGGCTTCACCAAGTGTTGAAGGCCCGCGCTATTTTGCCCGACTTCAAAGAAACGCGATTTTTTGATCTGCACTTTGGGCGTGGTCTTGATTGGTACATCCGTCATTTCCCTAGCTGTGAAGAATCGGAGCTTCCTACGGGTGAGGTTGCGCCAACGTATTTCGCTTCTCCGGAGGCGCGCAAGCACATCGCCCGGACGGTGCCTAGAGCTAAGGTCGCATGCATCTTCCGAAACCCCGTGGAGCGCATCGTGTCGCTTTACCGGGTTAAGCGGGCACACGGAATGATTCCGTGGTCCTTCGAAGAGGCATTGTTTAGAGATAAAGAACTGCTTGAGTCCTCAAGATATGCCACGCACTTAGAGGCGTGGCAGCAATTGCTCGGGAAAGACCAAGTGCTCCCCACACTTTACGATGACTTGCAGGAAGCTCCGCAGGCCTACCTTGACGTTCTCGCCGGGTTTCTGGGCATCCAAAAGTTCACGGTGCCGTCCGCGGCAATGAGGCGAGTGCACACTTCAGAGTCGTTGGCACAACCGCGCTGGCACGTAGTTACCCACACCGGATCGCGCATAGCAGAGTGGCTGAAGAGCCGAAGGCTGAACGGGGTCGTTGCCGGCATCCGCGAGTCGAGAATCGGTGAATTCCTGCTGGCTTCAGGAATGCCGTTCGAGCATGTGTCGCCAGATCTTTCCCAGGCTGTTTACGATCTCATCGCCGATGAAATCGACCGATTGGAAGCGCTACTGGGGTGGGACCTTTCCCGCTGGCGGCCTTCCTCCTCAGCGGTAGGACAGTCTTGCCTTCTCGCCTGAGAAGCATTAGGGAATCTAGCAGCTTACAGTGCTCGATTTTTCGGCCCGGAAGCAGCAGTTCGCCACACGGTTAGTCTTCCTCTAACATCTCGCACATAGGAAATTGCTTTGTGCAAGCTCACCATAACCAGTCGCATGACGTGAAATGGCAGACTAGCTTGTGCTGCATAGGAGCTTGGACTGGGGATCATAGGGACCGCCTCTCGGAT
>DATJEL010000011.1:0-5535 GCA_035496675.1 Terriglobales bacterium | reverse complement strand
CCTGCAGACAAAAGATAGCGCGCGCGGTTTGATCGTGAATATGCCCGATGTGCTGTTCAATCTGAACAGCGCCAATCTGAAACCGGACGCTCGCGAGCGACTGGCCAAGGTAGCGGGAATTCTCATCGCGTATCCGGACCTTAAAGTCGAGGTAGACGGATATACCGACAACACGGGAGCAGCTGAATACAACCAGCAACTCTCGCAACAAAGGGCGGATACGGTGCGCGGATACCTGGTACAGCAAGGCGTGCCGGATGGAGCAGTGCAGGCGAAAGGATTCGGGCCAAATGATCCGATTGCCTCTAACGAATCGCCTGAGGGACGCAGACAGAACCGGCGGGTGAGCATGGTGGTAACTGGGCAGTCGATCGGCGCCCAGATGACACCCACTGGACAGGCCCAATAGAGTCGCTAAATGCCGGGGGATCAACTGATCCCCCGGTTGTTTTTTGCACATTCTGTTGATCATCGCCGAGCCGGCACTGGGATTGTCGTCGGCAGCTTCCCTCCTATATTCTTGAAATGCGGGATTCCACGCACGCAAGAGAGAGACTCCATGGCAATTGCCACCATCAACCCGGCCAGCGGCCAGCTAGTGCAAGCATTCGACGGCCTGACTGACACGCAAATCGAAGAAAAGGTTCAGCGCGCGGCCGAAGCGTTCGAAAAGTACCGTCATGTGCCGTTCGCGCAACGCGCGCGCTGGATGAAAAATGCGGCTGACATTCTGGAAAAAGGAAAAGAGACTTTCGGGCGGCTGATGACGCTGGAGATGGGCAAACCCTTCCGCGCGGCGGTGGATGAGGCGGTCAAGTGCGCCTCCGGATGTCGTTATTATGCGGACAACGCGGAACGTTTCCTGGCCGACGAAGCGAGTCAGAGTTCAGCGACAGAAAGCTACGTGCGATACCAGCCGTTAGGTTGCATACTGGCGATAATGCCGTGGAATTTTCCTTTCTGGCAGGTGTTTCGTTTTATAGCTCCAGGCCTGATGGCGGGCAACGTCGGCCTGCTCAAGCATGCGTCGAACGTTCCGCAATGCGCGTTGAAGATTGAGGAAATTCTTGGGGATGCGGGATTCCCCGAAGGAGTTTTTCAGACTCTTTTGATCGGCGCGCCAAAAGTTGACGGATTGCTGAACGACGCCCGAATCGCGGCGGCCACGCTAACCGGCAGCGAGGGTGCGGGCATCGAAGTTGGAATTTCGGCAGCCAAGCGAATCAAGAAAGTGGTATTGGAGCTGGGGGGGAGCGATCCCTTCATCGTCATGCCGAGCGCGAATTTCGACGAGGCGGTAACGACGGCTGTGAAGGCGCGGATTATCAACAACGGACAGTCGTGCATCGCGGCCAAGCGCTTTATCGTTCACGAACAGATAGCGGACCGGTTCGAGCGCGAGTTCGTCAAGCAAATGGAGGGGTTGAAGGTTGGCGATCCTCTCGACGAGAGTACTGATCTTGGCCCTTTAGCCACGCAATCGGGCGTGGCCGACCTGGAAAGAGATGTAGAGAAGTCGGTGGCGGCGGGGGCGAAGATTCTGACGGGAGGCAAGCGTCTGCCGCGGGCCGGCAATTTTTTCGCGCCCACGGTTCTCACGAAGATCCCCAAGAACTCACCTGCGTACAGCGAGGAACTTTTCGGGCCGGTCGCCTGCATCTTTCGAGTCAAGAGTCTGGATGAAGCCCTACAAATTGCGAATGACACCCGGTTCGGACTGGGGGCCAGCGCGTGGACTAATGATGAGGCGGAACGCGATCAGCTGGTCAACGAACTGGAAGCGGGCATGGTCTTCATCAACCGGATGGTTGCGTCCGATCCCCGCCTGCCGTTCGGCGGCGTGAAGCAGTCGGGGCACGGACGCGAGCTCGGAGTTCATGGTATTCGCGAATTCACCAATATTAAGACGGTATGCATTCAGGAAGCGGCCCAAGGGGCGTCACGAGGCTGAGCGGGTTGAGACGATGATCCACGAAATGCTGGCGGTGGGGGCGCTGCAATGCAATTGCTCGGTTATCGGCGACGAAAAAACCCGTGAGGCCATGGTCATCGATCCGGGCGATGATGTGGAGCAAGTCCTGGAGCTGGTCCGGAAACACAACCTTCAAGTGAAACAGATCGTGGTAACCCATGCTCACATTGACCATGTGGGCGGGGCGATGAAGCTGCGCCAGGCCACGGGCGCGCCCATTCTCTTGAATCAGAACGACTATGCCCTGCTGAAGATGCTCGATGTGCAGGCTGCGTGGATTGGTATGCCGACGCCGGGCAAGGTGGAGATTGATCACAGTATCGGGCACGGAGATTCGGTGAAAGCCGGTTCGCTTTCGGCAGATGTGCTGCACACGCCGGGACACACGGAAGGCAGCATCTGCCTGTACTTCGCTCCCGAGAAGAAACTGATTGCCGGGGACACGCTTTTCGCCGGAAGCATCGGGCGGACTGATCTTCCGGGTGGATCCTACAAGAAGATCATGAATTCACTTCACGAACGGGTGCTGGCGCTGCCCGACGAGACCGTCGTAGTGCCCGGACATGGACCGGTGACCACAATCGCGGAAGAGCGCGAGTCCAATCCTTTTTTGGTCAAGAGCTAAAGCGGATCAGCTATTTTTTATTCTTCAGCCGTTCTGCCATCTGGCGCAGTACTGAGTGAGTTTCCGGCTCCCACCAGGCAGCTGAAAGTTCTTCAAGTTCCCGGGTTCGATCCTGGGCAAAAATCTCCGTCAGATCGGCTCGTGCCTCGCGCCGCGTGTAGGCCGCAGCATTCTGGGGAAGAGCGAGGAGTGTCTCGCACCAGTCGATAGCGGCGCTCACCACCTGGTCAGGGGGGACTATATGGTCCACCAGGCCGACCTGAAGGGCTTGCGCAGGTGAAACCAGGAGACCGCGGGTCGCGAGTTGCTGGGCTTGCTGGGCGCTAACCAGACGACGCAAAGCCAGGAAAATGATGGGAGGAAGCGGCAAGCCAACTTGGACCTCGCTCAAACCGATTTTCCAATCGCCTTCCGCTACGATGCGCCAGTCACAGAAGATGGCGAGAACTGTACCTCCCGCGGGCGCATGTCCGGTGATGGCTGCCGCAATGGGAATGGGTGAAGAGGCGAGCGACCGCAGCAGCGAGTAGAGGCTTCTCCAAAGATCCGATATTGCGTTACGGTCTAAGGTCAACAGTAATGGGATGTCCAGTCCGGCAGAAAACATGCCGGGGCGGCCCGAAAGCACCAAGGCGCGCACCCCGTCCCGCGGCGCGGCCTCGACGGCACGCCGCAGTTCTGTCATGAGTTCCAGGTTCAGGGCGTTGGCGGGCGGACGATTCAGCTGTAACTCACGCACCGTCTTGTGGTCTCTTACAAGAATCATTTTCCTTCCCCTCACAACCAGCTTACATGGCGGTTACAACGCGCAGAAGACGTTCCACAGCTTCGCGAAACTCGTCCGCCGGGGTAATAAGACTGAGAACCAGATAACCCTCGGTTGGAAAATCGTAGAAATGTCCGGGATGAACCAGGACTGAACAGTCTCTCAGGATGCGGATGGCGAGCTCTTCGTCCGATTGCGTGACCGGAACGCGGAGCACAGCGTACCAGCCGCCTTCTACCTGCAGGCGCTGAGCCGCAGGATGGTGAACCAGCTGGCGATCTAATTCCTCAAGGTTCACGCGCAAGCGATCGAGCAGCAGAGGTTGGAGATGCTTTCTTTGGTCCAGCAGCGCCGGAGTAGCCAGCTGCAGCGGGGCATTCATAGACAGGAAAGTGTCAGCAATGACTTCCAGGCGCGCCATAGCCTCCAAGAGCTGCTGCTCAGGCCCGTTTACGGCGGCCCAGGCGATTTTCATTTGCGGTAGACAGGAAATTTTCGAGAGGCCACTCAGGGTGAAGGTCAGGACCTCGCGATTGCCGGCAAAGGTCGAACGATCGGCGCCATCGTGGGCGTAATCGAGAAAGACCTCATCGGAAATAATTGCCAAATTGTACTCACGACAGAAACTGTTGAGAGAACCAACTTCGTCTTCCCGCACGTAGGAGCCTGTTGGGTTGTTGGGATGCACCACGACCACGGCCCTGGTGTGGTGGGTTACCGCTTTGTAGAGCGAAGGAAAGTCCATGTGCCAGCCGTGATCGTAAATGAGCGGGTAGGAGACCAGCTTCACGTCTTGCAGATCGGCGAGGAAATCGAACAGGGGATAACTCGGTTTGGGTACAAGTATCTGATCGTCAGTATTGGCCAGCAGGCGAAAGATGTCGGCGTACGCCTCGCTGGTGCTGGTTGTGAGCAGGATGTTGCAGGGGTTAACGTCGAAGACGTCATGCTGGTCGCGATAGTAGGTTGCAATCGCCTCGCGGGCCGACAACAGTCCTTTGGGCTGAGGATCGTATACCAAGGCTGCCGGTTGGGCGAGTGAGGTTAGAATTGCGTCCACATCGTAATTCAGGCCAATGCGCGTCGGGTTCGACGCTGTGAGATCGAGCAGTTCTCCGCCCGCCGCAGTTATCTCACGTTGGGCAAGGGTAAGCCCATTGGGGTTCAGCTTCCAATCAGTGCGCCGGGAGAACACGGAAACATAATAATGGAGAGATCGAAGAGGTGAGAGACGAGAGATAGAGGTCGCTAATCTGTGGTCCATGTATCAATCAAGGTGCAACCTCGGCTGTTAGAATGCCCTCCAAAGTGCAGGAAAATTCCTAGAGATGCCAGGGGGTAAGCAGTGCTGAAAGACCTGCTCTCGCGTTGGCCGCTCCTTCGCCAGCTCCAGACCGGAGCCGACGGCACGGGGACGGAGGCGATGACAGAGCGCACTCGCAATCTCCGACCTAAGACGGACGGGGCGCAGGTGGCGCGCTCGATTTGCCCTTATTGCGGGGTTGGCTGCGGGCAGCTCGTCTATTACAAAGGGGACAAGCTGATTTCGATCGAAGGCGACCCGCAATCGCCGATCTCCCGCGGTCATCTATGCCCGAAGGGGGCGGACACTTACGAGCTGCTAACCCATGCGGGGCGTCTGAAGAAAGTTAAATACCGCCGCCCGTTCTCGCGCCGTTGGGAAGAACTTGATCTGGAGGAGGCGATGGACAGGGTAGCCGATCGCCTCTGGGAGAGCCGTGAGCGTACCTTTCAGGAAG
The DNA here is from genome assembly GCA_035496675.1 of Terriglobales bacterium. GTDB lineage: Bacteria > Acidobacteriota > Terriglobia > Terriglobales > Acidobacteriaceae > Gp1-AA145. Next base: position 412 of record DATJEL010000011.1, on the reverse strand, counting down.
AGCGCGACGGCGAACTGGTCATGCAGACCACCGCCATCGCTCATCTCGGAGGAGCGACTCTCGACATCGAAGAAAATTACCTGATTAAGAAATTGTTCAGCGTGGGCCTGGGGATGGTATGTATCTCCAACCAGGCCCGTATATGACACAGCTCCACGGTGCCCGGTCTGGGCACCTCATTCGGACGAGGCGGCGCGACCACAGCGCAACAGGACCTTTCGAATGCCGATGCCATCCTCATCATGGGATCGTCCATGGCGGAGAACCATCCGGTGGGGTTTCAGTGGGTGATGGAAGCTCGTGAACGAGGCGCAAAAATTATCCACGTGGACCCGCGCTTTAATCGAACCTCGGCGATGGCCGACATGTGGGTTCCCTTGCGCGCGGGTAGCGACATTGCATTCCTCGGCGG
>DATJEL010000010.1:0-2072 GCA_035496675.1 Terriglobales bacterium | reverse complement strand
CGTCCACCGTGGCTGGCCGCCATCATGGAGGATGGATACTTCCGGCAATACGACACGCAGAAACTGTCGACCGATGCGGCCGGCATCAATGTGCTGGAGAATTACATGTTGCACGTCCTCGACCTGGGAGCCAATTACTGGGCGCTGTGGACCGAAGCCGATAACCTGGCTCGATACTATGAAATGTATCCGCGCGGGTTCGATCGGCTGCGTGCCCAAATGGGATACCGCCTGCGGCCTTCATGGGTCTGGCAGCGCAAGCGGTACGACACGTTCGAAGTGATCGTCTGCGTCAGCAATCGTGGAGTATCAGGCGTTTCGGGAGTACTGTGGCTACAACTCGAGAGTCCCGACCAAAAACTGAGCTTGCGAGGAACTCTCGATCCAGGGCATCCCCATGCGGGCGGGTTGCGGCAAGCGTCTTTTCTGCTTCCCAAGGGGTACGCGGGCAAGCTCAATCTTTCCGCCCAGCTTGAGATTCGCCCTGGCACGATCAAACCTGTGGCTTGGGCATGCGAGCAAGCGTTAAATCCCGACGGCTCGATCAGCATTGAACTTAAGGACGCAAACGATCGGAGCTGGCGCAAAGGAGTATGAGGTGCTGCTCACCGTCCCCTCTGTTGAAGTGCGATCGACATGCAGATTTGGACTGACGGCGCGACGTCAGCGATCGAAGGTGTGAGGAGGGAACGATCCCGCAACGCTCGTATAAATGCAGCCGTCTCGTGGTAAAAACCGTTTATGAGATCTTCCGGCACGTCGTCGGACGCCCACTCCTCAGTGACCAGCACTTCGTTGCGATACACCAGCCAACCACGTTTCCTGCCAAACGGGCATGTTATCGAGATGCGAAATCCGTCGCCGCAAAGATTGTAGGTCTCTTCAACCATTCCGGCAGTGGGCAGTACATCAATTCGTCCTTCGACGCCGCTTCGAAAATGCAAATCGATGGCATACCAGTCAGTCGTACCGACCATCGTCGTGCGAAATTCGAATCCTTCCACTTCGCCGGCAATGTAGCGGAGCGTATCCACCGCATGCACCGCGGTAGCCCAAAGGAATTCGCGCTCCGATCGCGCGTGCCTCGCCAGGGTGCAGTGGACATAACGAACCGAACCGGCATTGCGCGCCCACTCCAGGGCGCGGTTCAAAAAAGGCATAAAGCGGCGATTCACCGACACCATGTTCGGAGTGCCACTTTCCGCAGCTTTTTTCGCCAACTCTTCTACTTCGGCCAAAACGGAACCAAGAGGCTTTTCGACCACGCAAGCTATGTGCCGGTTTAACAGAAGAATCCCTGTCTCAGAAATTCTTTCCGGTGGAACCACCGCGATACAGCCATCAATTTCCTCGCGCGATAGCATCTCATCAATGTTCCCATAACTGGCTTTGAATCCGTATTGCTGGCCAAATCTTTGCGCCCGCTCGATTCGAATATCGCAAGCTGCCACCAGCGCTATTGCCTGCGGGTGCTCGGACTGGTATCGCGCGAGCGGAATTGCGTGGCCGACCTCTGCGTGTTCGCCGCACCCGATCAGCGCCAACCGAATCATGGAAGGCTTATTCATGGACTCGTGCGAACCAGTGGAACTTCCTCAGGATGGGTCACGTTCGCGGGCGGGTTCGGATTTCCGCGGATGAAGAACAAAGATCCGCCCACGGCGAAGGTCAGCAGCGCGAACCAGATGACCGTCAGACGCTGGTTGGAGGGCACATCGAACAACAGCAAGAGGCTTAGACCCCCAATGGCGCAGATTGTCCGGCTCAAAAAGCGAAATACCGGGGCAGTGAAATCGGCCGAGTCTTTCAGTTCCTTACCTACATCGACAGGCGTATTCAAATTGCGGAAGAGCCGCTCTCGTGCCGGCCAGTCTCCACGGTCCAACAGCATGCTCAAGAAGAAAACGCCGAAAGAAGATGGGATGATAATCGCCACCTGCTGTATCAGGCTCCAGTGATACACAAAAGCCCCAAGGATTCCCAGAACCAGTCCGGTGGCAAACGAAGCTAGGCCGGACCAAGGCGGCGTGCGGCGCACGGCAAGACCAAGCAGCGCCGGGGGACCGTAAGCC
>DATJEL010000009.1:0-4472 GCA_035496675.1 Terriglobales bacterium | reverse complement strand
CGCCATTCAGATGACAAAACCTATCGTTTCTCCCCGCCTTCTCGGGACCACCGGAAAGCAGGGTGCGCGGGTCGTTTCACAGCGGCTCAAGTCGCCTCAAATTACTGAAATTACGAATACTTAGCGAACCATGTGCCTTGGATGATTATAGCACGGAAGGGGCGATTTCCGGTGCTCCCGAGGAGCCTCTAAAATCAATATTTCCAGTCACTTTCAGGGGCAAGTTTTGAGGGTCGAGCAGGCGCTCGCACCCGCCCCTCAGCCTCAGGCAGAAAGTGAGTGCCTGAAGGAAGAGCGTCCCCCTTGGGGGCCTGACGTCCAGCCTTCAATCCTTGAACAACTCTGCCGTTCCCGTTCCCGGGATTCGCAGCCCTGTCCGCTTGAGTCTCCACTCGCAAATCAATGAGTTGCACCGACTGAAATGCTGCCCAGAGGCGATTCGGCGGACTCAAGGTTAGGAGGTTCAGGTTCCTGCCCGGTACTCCGGACCGACGCGCGTCGCCTGATAAGATAGAACGAACGAAGGGTTGATTCGAGAATGGGTGTTCCCGTTTCCCAGATGTGGACGGTGGCAACGTACGTCGTCCGGCAGAAGCTTGCCAGACGTAAGCGCTATCCCTTCGTCCTGATGCTTGAGCCCCTGTTCCGCTGCAACCTGGCCTGCGCCGGCTGCGGAAAGATTCAGTATCCCGGCCACATCCTGAAGCGCCAACTCACGCCCGAGGAATGTTTCAAGGCGGTCGACGAATGCGGAACCCCCATGGTCTCGATTCCCGGCGGCGAGCCATTGCTCCACCCGCAAATTCAGGAGATTGTCGAAGGCCTGGTCGCCCGCAGAAAGTACATTTACCTCTGCACGAATGCACTTCTTTTGAAGGAAAAGCTCAACCTCTTCAAGCCCTCGAAGTATTTGACATTCAGCGTTCACCTTGATGGTCAAAAGGAACATCACGACTTGTCGGTCTGCCTTGAAGGCGGACATGAGAAGGCGATGGAAGGAATTCGCGAAGCGCTGAGCCGCGGCTTCCGCGTGACGACGAACACCACTCTGTTTGACGGGGCTGATCCGAAGAGTGTGCGGGTTCATTTTGACGAGTTAATGGAGATCGGAGTCGAGGGCATGATGCTGTCTCCTGGATACTCCTACGACAAGGCTCCTGACCAGCACCATTTTCTCGGACGCTCGCGCACGCGGAAGCTGTTCCGTGCGATCCTGTCGAACCGCAAAAAGAGCTGGCGATTCAACCAGTCCGTGCTCTTCCTCGAGTTTCTCATGGGCAAGCGTCACTACACCTGCACCCCTTGGGGCATGCCCACCTACAACATCTTCGGCTGGCAGAAGCCCTGTTACTTATTGCAGGACGGTTACGTCGATTCCTTCCAGGAATTGCTCGACACGACGGATTGGGAGAACTACGGTACCGAGTCCGGGAATCCCCGCTGCGCGAACTGTATGGTCCACAGCGGCTACGAGGCTTCTGCGGTCAACCATACCTTCGGTTCCCTGCGCGGCTTCGTCGACACGATCAAGGCGACTTTGTTCAATCGTTATCCCGATTCCGGCGCGACTCGCTTGCTGGATGAGATTTCTTCAAACCACGTGAATCCGCTCGTGCAGATCGAGACCAAGACGCTCGAAGAGACCCGGGTATAGATCCTGGTACGGCTCGTTCCCTTGGGGCGGAGTTGTGCGACACATACGGAAAAACCATGAGCGTTCCCCAGCGTGGCACCACTAATCCCGAAGAACTTGAAATTGCGCCAGGACGCGAGCGCGAAAACCTGGAAGGCTGGATCCCTCCCCTCGCTAGCGACGAAGAAATTCGTCAGGCGCTCGAGAAGGCTTTCGACTATCGCGGCGACATAACCATGACGCTGAAAAGCGGCGAGAAGGTGGAGGGCTATATCTTCGATCGCCGAAGCGGGAAGACTCTCGCCGATTCCGCCGTCCGCGTCTATCCGAAAACGGGGAACCAAAAACTCACAGTCTCCTACTCCGACATTGCCGCCCTGGCCTTCACCGGCAAAGACACGGCCGCTGGAAAAAGCTGGGAGGCATGGATGCAGCGCTACCGCGAGAAGAAGGCCGCGGGAGAGAAGAATATCGGCCTGCATCCTGAAGCGCTCGACTGATGATCTGGCGCAAAACCTTTAAGACAAAAGGCGCAAAAGCAATCGAGAGCACAAACTAGCCTGCGCGATGGTGGCTGCCGGCGGTTTTCGCTTTTGTATGCTGCTGCCGGCGAGAGGACCGGTTCTTGCGTTTCTGCTGGTACATCAAGCCGTCCGCCTGTTTCAACAATGCTTCGATGTCATCGGCGTCGGATTCACCACACCCGACAACTCCCATGCTGAAGGATAGGCGATAGCGGCGCTCGGACCTGCGTCGATATGCTGAGAGCCTTTCCTGAATACGCCGCGCGATCTCGACCTCATCAGCTTCCGCAATGAAAATGGCAAACTCATCGCCGCCCAGGCGAGCCAGGATATCCGATTCCCGAAAACACTCGCGCAATAAATTTGCGGTGTCTTTCAAAGCGCGGTCGCCTTCGAGATGTCCGAAAGTGTCATTGATTTCTTTCAGAAGATCGAGGTCGATAAATGCGATTGAAAAGGGCTCCCGGTTGCGATGCGCGAGCTTCACACGATGCGCGGCAAGGGCGAGAAAACCCTTCCGGTTGTAAAGGCCGGTGAGGTCGTCGGTAAGAGAAATGTTCTCCAGAATTTGATTGGAGCGGGCAAGTTCCGTCGCCTTTTCCGCCAGCGCACGCTCGGTGAGCTTTCGGGCGGCTATGTCGCGTTCCAATTGCACGTTGACCCGAACCAATTCAGCTGTACGCTGAGCGACAAGTGTCTCTAGTCCTTCTCTATAAAGCTGCAGCTCCTGCTCGGCGCGCCTTCGCTCGGTAATCTCTTGCGATATACCCAAGGTGCCGAGGATCTGCCCGGTAGAATCTGTCCACGGCAATTTTGTCGTCAGGACCCAGCTCTCGCGCCCGTCTGGCCAGGTTTCCTTTTCTTCCTTGTTGATGACGGGTCGGCCAGTACGAATGATCTCCTGCTCGTCGTCGAACGCCTGTTTCGCGTGCTCTTCGCTAAAAATATCGAAATCAGTTTTCCCTATGGCGTCCTCCGGGGTGCGGAGTCCAAAGCGGTCTACCAACGACCGGCTGATGCCCACAAAGCGGCTCTCAAGGTCCTTGAAGTAAACCCCGGCAGGGATATGCTCAAAAAACGCGCGCACCAGATCTGCATTGGTGTGCTGCGGCGCAACCACCTCGGGAACGCGTTCGACTTGGGGCTTTTTTGCCACTCCTAGAATCGTATCTCTTCTGAACGAGTCGACGAACCGTACCCGTACACCAAAATAACCTCCGGGTAACCACCGGATTTCTCACCGAGGGCGAGCAATTGTAAGCTCTTTGCCTGTGAAGCAAATAGGAAAATCAGGAGTCGTTTCGAGGTCTAAAACCGAATCGTTTTTTCGGCATCAAAGGTAACTTGCTTCTCACAAACCTATTTCAACCTGCACCACTTCCAACCACCTGCATCCTTCCCGCATCTCCATAGCTGCAAATTCGATGGCGGAGGCCGAGGATGAAGATGCGCAAAGAGAATATTTTGTGGAACGTTCTGCTCGGGACGGGAGTTTACCTGCTGGATTCTATGCGGGACCGCTTGAGCGACGCAGCTGACGATTTTAGAGGAGCAGCCCGCGACACTTATGGCGAGGCCTCCCGACGTGTAAGCCGCGCCACGCATGCGATTCGTGGCGAGGATCACCACGGAATGAGCACAGCAGGCGCCCTGCTAATAGGAATCGGTGTCGGAGTCGGCGTCGGGATGCTCCTGGCTCCAGCCAGTGGCGAAGAAACCCGCAGCAATCTCTCCCACCGGGTTCATGAATTCAGCGATCGCATGCGTGACAAGTTCGCGACCGGAGAGCAGTCTTCAACCGGAACCTACGGATCCTAGTTCCCTAAGCCTTGGAAAACAAAGACGCGAACACGCTTTCGCGTCTTTGCCTTCTTGTCCACCTGTCGTGTCCTTTCCCCTGGCATCGGATGCGCCATTCATCCGCCGCCGAAACCAGCGTTTGGTAACCCCGATCAGGAACAGTACTCTTCCCGTGGCGCGATAGCTTGGCGTCGCCGGTACGGAATCCAAGTGGCGGAAGAAGTTCACCCTCTTCCAAACAGGCAAGATACCCGGAAATACCGCATAATGGCTCAACATCAGGAAGTCCGAAAGACTGTTTGCCAATTCCAGAACTCACGCTACCGAACGCAGCGCTGCTTTTCGGAGCCGCCGTGCTCGCGGGGGCGCTCAACGCGGTGGCGGGCGGGGGAAGCTTCATCGCTTTTCCGGCTCTGCTGTTCGTAGGTCTGCCTCCAGTACCGGCGAATGCGACCAACACCGTGGCACTCTGGACGGGCCTACTGTTCAGCGGTGGAGCCTTCCGCCGCCACATC
>DATJEL010000008.1:0-84708 GCA_035496675.1 Terriglobales bacterium | reverse complement strand
GGCATCTACGCGCTCCCCGAATCGCGCCGCGCCTGATAGGTCTCGATCAACTCACGGATGCGAACGGCGTCGGCCTTGCGGTGGCCATGGCTGGTGATCGGTTCTGCCCCGCCGGTCGAATCAATGCGGATTACCGACCAGATCACGCCCGTCCTGATTTCCACCGACGCGACCTGCGAAATTGCGATGCTTTCTTCGGTGGTCCCGAACAGCCGCGACTTTACGCGGCTCACATGGAGAGGGGTGACCACAATGCGAGTGGGAAAGATGTGATTGCCACGGGTCCAGCGGCTGGCGGCAAAGGTTTGGCCTGAGGCGGAAGGGACGGTGGCAGATGGTGTGGCCATTTCACACTCCGGTCTAATCATACATAAGGTTTGAACCATTGAGCCCCCGAATCAGCACGATCGCTCGTTGGGGAAGCTTCCCGTACCCGGAATCCGGTGATCCACAGACTCAATCCTCTATAATCGCTGTTTCACTCAACGCGAAGGTCTCCCTCTTGGCTCTCGACGAAAACATATATCAGCTCCGGTTGGAAAAGCTGAAGCAGATTGAGGCACTCGGGCAAGGCTCCTACCCGACCAAGTACGAATTCACCCACACCATTCCCCAGATTCTCGCCGAGCACTCATCCCAAAGCGGTGAACAGCTTGAAGCCGCGCGCATGAACGTGCGGGTGGCAGGCCGAATCATGGCCATTCGGCTGATGGGTAAGGCAGGATTCGCGCACCTCCAGCAGAATGGAGAGCGGCTGCAGATCTACGTGAAGAAAGATGCTGTCGGAGAGAAGGCTTTTGAACTCTATAAGCTGCTGGACCTTGGCGACCATGTAGGCGTGAAAGGGTATTTGTTCCGAACGAGGACTGGCGAACTGTCCGTCCACGTAGAGGAGATCACGTTCCTGTCCAAGGACTTACTCCCACTCCCAGAAAAATGGCATGGACTGACTGACGTCGAGCTCCGTTATCGACAACGCTATGTCGATCTATTCATGAATCCGGAAGTGCGGGAGGCATTCTTGAAGCGCGCTAAGCTCGTGCAGTCCGTGCGACGATTTCTGGATGCGCAAGGTTTCGTCGAAGTCGAAACCCCCATGATGCAGCCGATCGCAGGCGGCGCCGTAGCAAAGCCGTTTATCACTCACCACAATACATTGGATATCGATCTCTACCTTCGGATCGCCCCGGAGCTTTACTTGAAGCGGCTGACGGTCGGCGGCTTCGACCGTGTGTACGAGATTAACCGGAACTTCCGCAACGAAGGCATTTCCACCCGCCATAACCCTGAGTTCACGATGCTCGAGTTTTATCAGGCGTACGCCGATTATCGCGTGGTCATGGACCTCACACAGAAGCTCATCATCCAGGCGGCGATGGACGTGACCGGCGGCACGAAAACCAAGTGGGGGGACGGCGAGATTGACTGGTCCGTCGGAAACTGGCGTCGCTTAACCATGCGCGAAGCCATCATTCAGTACTGGCCGGATAACGCTGGTGAAAAACCGGCCATGGCCGATTTTGCCACGCACGATTCGGTCAAAGCCTTGGTCGAGCGTTTCAATTCCGGGCACTCCCACATGCCCTATGACCCCAATGAGCCGGCAGGGAAAACCATCGCGGCGCTATTTGAAGCCGTCGCTGAGGAGCACCTTACTCAACCGGCCATCATTTACGAATTCCCCACAGCGATTTCGCCGCTCTCGAAGCAGAAAGCGGATGAGTCTGACTGGACGGAGCGCTGGGAGATTTACATCGGCCAAATGGAGATTTCAAACGGGTTTAGTGAACTGAACGACCCCGTGGACCAGCGCCGCCGCTTCGAGCAACAGCTCGAGGAACGCGAGCGAGGCGACGAAGAAGCTCATCAAATGGACGAAGATTACATCCGGGCGCTTTCCTACGGGATGCCCCCGGCGGGCGGGGTAGGGGTCGGGATCGACCGGCTCGCCATGCTGCTAACCAACTCTCCCTCCATACGAGACGTAATCCTATTTCCGCTCTTGCGGCCGGAAAAAAAGGCCGAACCTTCAGAGTAGCTGCCGGTTCCTGGGAACTTTTCGCTTGACTTTTGCGCTGTTAGCATACAGACTAGTTGGTATGTTGACAGAGAGACGACCAAAGCCTCGCACCGCGGGCTCGGGGCGCGATCCTGAACGAACGCGACGCCGATTGCTGGATGCAGGTTTTGAGGAGGTATACCGGCGCGGATATCAAAGTACGGACTTGGACACCGTCTTAGAAAAAGCGGGGGTCACCAAAGGCGCGCTGTACTACCACTTTGAGAACAAGGAAGCACTCGGCCACGCCATCATAGAAGAGGTGATCGGGACCATCACCCGAGAGAAGTGGCTTACGCCTTTGCGGTCGGGGAACCCGATAGACGCACTGATCCAGATCGTGCAGTCGACGAGCACGGACGCACCGGAGGTTCGCGGCGGCTGCCCCTTCAACAATCTCGCGCAGGAGATGTCAGGTCTCGATGAGGGCTTCCGTAAGCGTCTGGCCAAGATCCTGACGGACTGGCGCGACACCATGGCAGAAAGCTTCCACCGAGGCCAAGGCGAGGGAACCGTAAGGAAAAATATTGACCCTGAAGATGAGGCAACATTCTTCATCGCCCTCTATGAGGGCTACATATCTTTGGCGAAGAATTCGCAAGATGCGAAGCTGCTGAAGTCCGGGAAGAAGCGAATGATTCATCATCTAGAGTCGTTGCGAACTTAGTTCTTTTGATTCTGGTGAATACCAACTAGTTGGTATGTATAGCGAGATCCTCATGTGTCCTTTCTGTATTTCAGCGCTGGCGGTGGTAGCGGCCAAGGCAGCCTTGGCGACCGGTGGCGGAGCAATTCTGACCAGGGCCCTGGTGAACCGTGTGCGCGGAGGAGAGGAGCCGCCTCGCGACGATCAGCCCGTCGAGCAATCGGAAGCCCCCGTAACGGGCAGTGTTTGATTCCGGTGACACCGTATCGATTTTTAACAATCTCAGCCAATGGGAGACCAAATATGTCCGAGACAATCAACAATGACAATCTCCGAAACCACGAAGTTGTCAGCCCGGAACTGTGGCGCGAACGGCGTAAACAGCTGCTTCGCCAAGAGAAGGAACTCACGCGCATGCGCGATGAAATCGCACGTCAGCGCCGTGAGCTGCCTTGGGAAGAAGTAACCAAGACTTACGTGTTCGATAGCCGGGAGGGCAAGCAGACGCTCGATCAGTTATTTGGCGGAAAGAGTCAGTTGATCGTGTACCACTTTATGTTCGGACCCGGCTGGAAGGAAGGATGCGTCGGCTGCTCCTTTCTGGCCGACCATATGGATGGGGCGCTGCAACATGTCCAACAGAAAGATATTGCCTTTGTCGCCGTCTCGCGCGCGCCCTACGCCGAAATTGAGGCGTTTCAGAAGCGCATGGGATGGAACTTCAGATGGGTTTCCTCAAATGGCAGCGACTTCAACTACGACTACCAGGTTTCGTTCACGCCCGAGGAAGTCGCGAGCGGCAGTATCGACTACAACTACGACCACCGCAGCGGCGCGTTTCTGAGCGAGGACATGTCGGGAACGAGCGTCTTCTACAAGAACGCGGATGGCAAACTATTCCACACGTACTCGTCTTATGCTCGCGCAGGAGAAGAGTTGCTTGGATCCTATAGTCTCATTGACCTCACGCCCAAAGGCCGCGAGGAAAACGGCCCCACGTTCACTCTTGGAGACTGGGTTCGTCACCACGACCGTTACCAGGCAGAGGGGTTCGTGGATCCTACCGGGCGCTACCGCGAGGCGAGGGTTCAGGATCTCGCTCCTCTAGTCGCGAGCTAGTTTGCCGCCTCACAAGAGCCACGAGTTCGAGTCCCGTCGTCCCCACCATTCATTCCAAAGCGGTTGGGCGGACTTCCCAAAACCATTCAGGGGCGCGAAAAGGCTGCGGTTCGCGCCCTAATTCAATGCTCCCGCTTTTTGCGTCGCGTTTCCGCCGCACTACGAAGAAATGCGACAAAAGTGCTTGCACGACATTACACCTTATGGTGTAATGTGGGCTATGGAACAGCTCTCTGACGTGCTGACAGCCATCTCGCACCCGGCTCGGCGAGCCATTATTGGGCAACTCGCAACTGGGCCTGCTCGGTTTCTAGATATCGCAGAGCGACACGACACAGCCTTAAATGCAGTGACGAAGCACCTCAAAATGCTCGAAAGAGCGGGGCTAATCGAGCGCAGGAAGCAGGGGCGCGAAGTCTTCATATCCTTTCGAGGGGAGCCGCTTAAGCAGGTAGCAGGATGGGTTCATGAGTACGAGCGGTTCTGGAACCAGCGTCTCGACGAGTTTGAACAGCATTTCATTAGCAAGCGGAAGAAGGAGATGAAGCCATGAAGAAATCAGCGAAGACCATTGAAGTCAAGATCGAACGAACAATCCCCGCCTCTCCCGGTGAGTTGTTCGATGGGTGGTTGGATCCAAAGATCCCCGGTAATCCCTGGCATGCAGCCGAAAGGTTTCTGCTGGATGCGAAGGTGGACGGACTCTTCTACTGGCGTTTGAGAGGGACGTCCCATTACGGCCGATTCACGGAACTTGACCGGCCGGATCGAATGCAGCATACCTGGGTGTCGCCAAATACCTTGGGAGAAGAATCGATGGTTACTGTGACCTTCAAGAAGCAAGGAGAAGATACTTTGATGACCCTGGTGCATTCCGACCTTCCGGACACGGACGAAGCAAGAGGGCATGAGAAGGGGTGGAACTACTTTCTGGGAATTTTCTTCGAGCAATTCGGTGGTGGCTCGCGCGAGGAATACCGCTGGGAAGACGCTCATCCGAAAGAGGCAATGAAAAAGTGAACTCCGCCAAATTAAACCGGATCACCAATTTGGGGGCGTGATACTGGCGTCGCTGCTACTGGCCGCCCAAATGGTTCGTGGAAACAGGGCCAACTTGAGTCCGACTCACATCAATTTGCAAGGATCTGTCATGAAAGCTGGCAGCGGCAGAGCAAAGAATATCAACGGATTCGCGCAGGTCAACAGATTGAAGATGTATTACGAAATCGAGGGAACCGGGGACCCGCTCGTTTTCATTCCGCCGGCTTTCGGATTCGCCGGACGGGAATCATTTCCTGAGCTGGTTCAAAATCACTCCGTCATTACGGTCGATCTTCAGGGAAATGGTCGCACGGCGGACATAGCGGAGCGACCCATTTCGATTGAGCAATACGCCAAGGATGTGGTTGAACTGTTGAAATATCTCAGGATCTCGAAGGCCGACTTCCTCGGTGAGAGCTACGGTGGCGACACAGGGGCCGTGATCGCGGTTCGCTATCCCGAGTTTGTCCGTCGCGTGGTGACCTATTCTGCAACTTTTGCTCCGCCCCCGGACACCTTGAATCCGGAGACCACGAAATATGATCAACCGCCTACCGCTGAAACCGCAGACATCCGATTTCAGAGAGAAAGTTACAAGAGAGTCGCACCCGATCCGAGCTACTGGCCCAAGATCTATGACAAGGTGGCTGGCATCAGGTGGAAAGGCTTTTCTAAAGAAGAGCTGGCTTCGATCAGGGTGCCGTTTCTCATCCTTCAGGGAGATCACGATTTTGTTCGCCTCGAACACTCTGTCGAAACGGCGCAACTTATCCCGCACGCCGAGCTTGCGGTGATCCCGGACGCGAGCCACTTTGCCTTGTCTTCAGAACCAGAGCGGGTAATCCCTATTGTCAAACATTTTCTGGAGCAGCCTGAGAAGCGGCTCCCGTTGGCAACCGCCAGTACGGGCTATCACCCCGGCGAAACCAGATAACAGCAGCGGGAGCTCGTTTGGGCTTTGACCCCGGGCGATCCAATCCTTCCTGCAACTGGCAAGCAACAATCCCGCTCTAAAAGCCCTTCATCGATGCATACAGGCTAAGTGTCTGTTGCAAAACGTCATTAAATGTGATTAAGTAATGACATATTGGGACATGCGCCATGGCCAAGCCTTATCAGAAGATTATGCAGTATGTAGGCCAACACGGAATGGTTAGGCCCCGCGATATCGAAGCCATCGGCCTGCCGCGGGAGTACCTCGTTCGCCTCCACCGACGGGGGAAGCTCAACCGGTCTGGACGAGGAATCTACACGCTGCCAGACGCCGCTGTGACAGAACGCCACTCGTACGCCGAAGTGGCCAAGCGGGTTCCGGAGGCCGTAATTTGCTTGCTCTCGGCACTTACCTTTCACGAGATCACCACCCAGAGTCCTGCTTCTGTTTGGATCGCTCTCGGTAAAGGGGCAAGAACGCCTGCCCTCGCTTCGCCCTCACTCAGAATCGTTCGTCTTTCCGGGCCATCGCTAACTGAAGGAATTGAGAACCATCGAGTCGAGGGTGTTCCAATCCGTGTTTATTCAGCTGCAAAAACCGTTGCCGACTGCTTCAAGTTCCGCAATAAGATCGGGCTCGATGTCGCGATAGAGGCTCTAAAGGACTCCCTTCACCAAAAGAAAGCCAACATCAACGAAATTTACCGCTACGCCAAAATGTGTCGGGTAAGCAATGTCATTCGCCCCTATATGGAGGCGCTGTGACACGCAAGAAAGGCAAGAACACAGCTGAATCGGTCCGGATACGTTTGCTCGCTCTCGCGCAGAGCAAGGGTGAAGACTATCAACGAGTGCTCGGCAGGTACGCCATTGAACGCTTCTTGTATCGCCTTGGGCGGTCGCCATACCGCGACAAATTTGCTCTCAAAGGAGCCACTCTCTTCACGCTTTGGACGGGACAAACTCACCGCCCTACAAAGGACCTGGATTTACTCGGGCGTGGATCATCTGCCATCGACGAGGTAGAAAAAACCATCCTTGCCATCTGCGAAATCCAAGAAGATGACGGCACTGTGTTCGACGGCGAGTCCATAGAAGGCACAAAGATAAAGGAAGATGACGAGTATGATGGGCTGCGCATCAAGTTTCAGGTCGACTTGGCAGGAGCGGGAATTCCGATGCAGATCGACATCGGTTTTGGCGACGCCATATACCCCGAACCGGAACTTGCTTCATTTCCGGCCCTTCTCCGATGGAAGCACCTGTGATTCTTGCTTATCCAGGTGAGGCCAGCATTGCCGAGAAATTTCACGCCAGGGTAGTACTCGGCATCCGCAACAGCCGGATGAAAGATTTCTACGACATCTGGTTCATGGCCAACACGTGGACATTCGCCATGGCGTCCTTGAGGAAAGCAATATTTGCCTCGTTTGAAAGGCGCGGAACCGCCGTTCCCAAAGCCATCCCGTTCGCCTTGACGGAGGAGTTCCTGAATGACCCGCAGAAGAAGCAGCAATGGGCTGCATTCGTGAGGCGCCTAAATCCTGGAGACAAAGCACCATCGCTTGAAGAAATCGGAACCATACTCCGACGATTTCTCTTGCCTTGTATTTCAGATAGCTCCGTGATACGGAAGGACATTGGTTTGTGGACTCCGGACCGACATTGGAAGTCGTAGAGGCCGCAGGTTCGATAGACCGCGTGGTCCTTAATGCTGGATTTCAATCGAGACCAAGTCGCTTTCGGTTTTGCCGCCGTCTCGGTAGTTGATGCTGGCGGGGACGTTCTTCCAGGCGCAGGAGAATTCCCCGGCGCCGATCACAGTCGTGGACCTAAGGTCCCGCACGCGAAGCTTCAAAGTGCTGCGGCCATCGCTGATCGACAGTGCTGCGACCGGAGATTGCGAGCAATCGACCGACAGAATCCGGCCTTTCACGAATTTCACCGGACGTTTGTCTATCTCTGGCGCGGTTGGAGTCACAGGATTTCGGGAGGGCTCGCTTTCGTCCGGTTCTTCCTCCACTTCTTTCGCCATCTTCTTCGCAGCCTGGTTGCGCGCTTCCTGCTCTTCAGGAGTCACGCCGTACTTCTTTAAGAAGGGCAAGTTCTCTAAGTCCTTCGCGGCCGTTTGCGCGACTTGGGAATCGCGACTGTGTTGCAGGCGATCCAGAATGTCGGTGGCTTCATCGAACTTCTTCGCCGCAAGGTATGCTCGCGCCAGGCGCAATTGAAACGACTCGTCACGTGGACTCAGCTGGACCGCGACTTTCATGGCCTCAACTGCACCGTTGGCCCCGCCGCCTTCCAACCGCGCCCACCCGAGAATGTTGTAGCCCAGCGCAAATTCGCGAAACTCATCGAGCACGAATTGCAGGCTTTCCATGGTATTGGCCAAACCCTGAATGTACTTACCCTTTTGCGTTGCCGAATGGTAGGCCGCCAATGCAACTCCAAAGTGCGACCAGGGATCGGAGTTGTTCAGCTGCACGGCGGTGCGCAATTGTTCGAAAGCAGCGGCTGAGTCTCCCTTCTGCACGTCAGCCCACGCGAGTGCGCGATGCGCCACGGCGGTCTCAGTTTTGGGATCATCCGCAAGCGCCTGCAGTTTCTGGATTGCGTCTTCCCGGTGTTCGGGCACGCGCAACGCCATCTCAGCTACGAGAGCATCCGCTTCGCGCGCCGGCACATCGCGTGTGCTCGCGGCGACCTCCTCGGCAGCAAAGGGAAGCGGCGTCGCTTGTACCGGTTCCGGCGTGACTGGCGGGGTAGGCCCTTGCGCTTCCTCCAGCGATGCCTGGAGCGGCTTAAGCGTGTGGAAGTAGTCCTTCACCTGCTGATCTAACTGGGCCGGACTGACGCCAAAGGCCTGCTGCACTGCTTGGGAGACCGGCATGCGCTGGTTTTCGACAAGATCGAAATATGCCCCGGCTTGCGCCAGCTTGTTCTGGTTCAGCAGGTAGTGCATCAGAAGCCACGACTGCGCATAAAACAACGTGCGATGCGTGCCCTCGTGGCCATTCACGACCCGATTGTGCATTTGCATCAGATCGGTGAGATTCAGCCACACCGGGTTGTTTAGGAGTTCTGTCAGAGACTTCAGTCCCGGGCCCTGTTCCGAATAAGCCGGTTGCCCGGGCCAGGCAAGCTCCGGATCACTCCCCAATTGCGTGTTCTTGTTAGTGAAATAGAGAGAGGCAAAATACTCCGCAAATCCTTCGTCAAACCACGCCGCCGTCGGAGGGTAGTTGTAGTCAAGCAAGTAGTGCGCCAAGGGATGCGCGACGGCCCGCCAGCTGTCTTCGACCGAGGTATTCACAACGATGAAGACCCGCTCTTCCCCGCGCAGAAAAAATGCTGGAAGGCTTGTGCCTTGGGGTGCAAGTTGTGCGTAAGTGGCCGGGTTCGCAAGGGCAAGAATCTCCACCGGTTGCGACATGCGAACTTTCCTGCGGCCTAGGATTTCCGAAAACACCGTTCGCATTTGCTCAAAGCGAGCGATCACCTCGTGGCCCTTCTTCTGCCCGGCATCGGTGATCACCAGGAAATGATCCGAGCTGATCTGTTGCCATTTGGGCTCAGCGGCTTCGAGCGAAAGGCCTGGCAGGAGAACAAGGCACGCTAGAAGGACGCGACTAGAGAGATGAGCGAAGCGCATCGAGTTCGACCAATGGCTTGATCGTACCACGGCATTGTGCCCGCCTCTGCTGGTCGGAAGCCGTCCCGAAGCTCCGCATTCCGTAGCGGACGAGGGATTTCGGGCGGGCCTATAGAGAAAGTGGCACCCAGGCGCGATTGCGTTCTCAGGGGGGGAGCGGACGACTGCTGCTACCTGGCAAATTCCACTTGCGGCTCGACAGTGATGACCCCGGCCCGGTAACCCATACTGAGAAGGCGAACGATGGCCTCTTTGCCGTCCTTGCCATAGTCGAGCGTGCGCTCGTTTACATACATGCCGACGAAGCGGTCCGCCATCTGCGGATCAAGGTCACGGGCGAACTGCATGGCATAGGCGAGAGCCTGTTCACGATGGTCCAACGCGTACTGAATACTGTCGCGAAGCGCCTGCGAAACGCTGGCAATCAATTCCCGCCCGAGACTGCGGCGGATGGCATTGCCTCCGAGCGGCAAAGGAAGGCCGGTCATTTGCTGCCACCACCTGCCAAGGTCGACAATTCGATACAACCCCGACTTGTCGTAGGTAAGCTGCCCTTCGTGGATGATGAGACCTGCTTCGTACTTACCTTCTACAACGCTGGGAATAATTTCATCGAAGGGCACAACCTCGGTTTCAATTCCCGGAGAAAAAAGCTGCAGCGCCAGATATGCGGTCGTCAGCTTTCCGGGCACCGCAATACGGATTGCTCTCATTTCGCTGGTAGAGAACGCGCGCGTGGCGACCACCATCGGACCATAGCCTTCGCCCACGCTTCCCCCACAGCTCATCAGGGCATAGCGGTTCTGGATGTACGGATAGGCGTGGAACGACACGGCGGTCACATCGTAATGGCCGTCGCCTTCCATGGCTTTCTGATTGAGCGTCTGGATGTCGCACAGAGTGTGCGAGAACCGCAGCCCCGGAACTTGCACTTTGTTGGTCGCAAGTCCGTAGAACATGAAGGCGTCGTCAGAATCGGGACTATGGGCGATTGTGATTTCGCGGATATCAGCAGCAGTTGTAGACAACGGATTCTCCGGGGTTAGGAAATTCTATTCACGCGGGAACAAGCGATACCAGGTTTTCACCGTTCCGGCGGCGAACATGACCTTAAGAACTTCGGCGAAGATGAACCAGTACAGGCCGAACGCAATCGCCTGCCGCACCGAATTCGTCAACGCGTACAGCCAGCCCAGGCCGCAAGCAAAAAGCAAAATCTCGCCCGCGGTGGAGGCCACCAGGGCGCCAGCGAAGGTCCGTTTGCCCCGCGCAAAGGCGTAACCGGTCAAGGCTGCCACAAACGGGTAGGCCATCAGATATCCGCCAGTCGGCCCGATCAGTTGCGCAATTCCCCCGGGGCCGGTCGGACTGAACACCGGCAATCCCGAACCGCCTTCAACAAGGTACAACGAAAGCGCCGCAAATCCGCGCCACGGACCCAAGGCGAGCCCCACCAGCAGGACTGCGAAATTCTGAACCGTGAGAGGGACCGGCGTGCCGGGAAGAGGAATATAGATCCGCGCGCATGCCGCCACGAGCAAACTCGCGCCGGCGATCATGGCAGCATTCAAGCCGAACTCGAGAGCCCGGTTGCGCACTGCTGCAGTCTGGCTAGCCGAAGACGACATCTTTCCTCCTCAGGGCTGGGGTGGTTCCGAGGTCTGGTGTTCCGCTTGCCGCAGACGCTGTCGAACCCACACATAGGCAGACAACGCGGCCCAAAGCACCGCTCCGGCGGCGACTGCCACGATCAGATACCACCAGATCATCCGCACGATGACCTAGGATACCAAATGAAAAGCGGGCCGAGCGGATGGCTTCCCCTGGAATTTCTGCGGACCGCATCCGTTACGGTACCAGCTCCATGCTCAGGGTCGCTCCCCCCATCGCCGGGAGCAAGGTCTCCACTTTTACGGGTTTGCGCGAATCTTTTGCGATCCAAAGAGTTTGCTTGTCATTTCCTCCGTCCGCAGAAGAAATCTCGACCTTGTAACTGTCAAAGGTGCCCGCGCTGACCTTGACGCTCTCGCTTCCGGTAACTTTGAGCGCCATAAGCTTCTCCTTCTGACTCTGGACGTCAAAGTTGCGGAAGTTAGCCGTATAGCCGTCTGCGAGTGGAAGAGCGGCAATGCACTGCATGCTTCCAGGGCCGGCGGCAAAAACCGGGCCACTCAGGTCCACGTTGATGGGCTTGTCCTGACCATTCATGGTCATCGTCCCGCTGACTTTCTTGTCCGTGAAGTCAAGCTTGACGTTCACCGGGCCCTGTTCAGCAGTTTGCTTGCGGACGGCCAGAGTTTCTTTATCGAGCACCGAGGTCCCCATCATCTGTCCCATCGGCGTCTGCATCTTATCGATCGCACTCCATGCGCCATTTTCTTCCTGAATGCTGGTTGTGACCGTCAACAGGATCTCCTGAGTGCCCATGGAGATTTTTGCTTTGTAGTTGTAGGTGGCGGGCGCAAGAGCTACGGCAGGTTTTGGAAGCCCGATCGCGTTCGGGTCTGCTTTCTTGGCCAGCACTACGGTTTTCGGATCGACTGTGATCTCGGCCAAGCGCTTGGTCGCTTCTTGGGAACCACCTTCTTGCGCGCGACCACCCAGGTGTTTCGACAGGAAGTTCTCGGCCGCGATGAACATTGCCAGATTGTTTACCGGACGTGCAAAACCGTGGCCCTCATCGGGCGCCAGCAAATACTCGACTGGAAACCCACGATCGCGCAGCGCAATGACGATTTGTTCCGCTTCGCGACGGTTCACACGAGGATCGTTAGCTCCTTGAACGACCAGCAGAGGCGTTTTGATCTTGTCGGCATGCGTCAGAGGCGACCGCGCGAGCAGCAATGCCTTTCCTTCAGGCGTGTTTGGATCACCCATACGGGCGTAGAGCATCTTACGAATCTGCTCCCAATAGGGCGGAAAAGAATCCAGAAGCGTAATCAGATTCGATGGCCCGACGATGTCAACCGCGGCTGCATACAGGTCAGGTGTGAAGGTTACGCCCGCCAACGTGGCATACCCGCCGTAGGAGCCGCCAATGATACCTATGCGCTTGGGATCGGCAATCCCCTGGGCGATGAGATACTTCGCCCCCCAGGTGATGTCGTCCTGCATTTTATTGCCCCACTCGAGGTTCCCGGCGTCAAGGAACTTCTTGCCGTAGCCGGTGGAACCCCGGAAGTTAGGCATAAGAACGGCATAACCGCGATTCGCAAAGAACTGTGCCAGCGCGTTGTATCCCCAACCATCACGCCCCCAAGGGCCGCCGTGGGGGAACATCAGGGTGGGAAGGTTCTTGCCCGGGACCCCTTTCGGCAAGGTGAGGTAAGCGGGAACTTCCAGACCATCGGACGATGGATAGGAGATCGCCTCCATCCCTGCCAAGTACTCCCGCGGCAATTTTTCCCTGATTTTGAATTGCGGAGTGAGCGTTCGAGTCTTGCGAGTGAAGAGGAATGTCTGGCCGGGCTCGGTGTCGCTCCCGACAGTAACGAGCCACTTGCTTTCATCGCGCGTCCGCGATACCACCATCACTTCGAATTTCGGGTAGCCAAATTTGCGTTCGATCCAGTGGACGTCGTCGCCGAAGGCCTTTTGCTTGTAATAAGTTTTCGTGCGTGCGGCGGTGTACCAGGTCTCGACCAGTTCGTCTGTAGCCTCGGAAAATAGCGCCCCAGAAAAATCAACCTTGCCAAGCGGGTCGGACTCCACCAGTTCTGCCTTGCCGGTTTCGACATCGAAAAGTGCCAGAGAAATGAGGTTGGCATCCTTGTTGGTCTGGATATAAACGCGCTGGCCCCCGGGCTGAAACTGCATGGCAGCGCAACTCTCAAACACGTTGCAGGAGTAGACCTTGGTGAAGTGATCGGGGTCGACGCGGAGAAATTCCGTATCCCCGTTCTCTGCGGAACGAGTGGCCATTCGCAGATTTCCATCCAGATCGAAAACCCATTGCGTAACTCGATCGGTGTTCTTGCGCACCAGTGTCTTTTCGCCGGTTGAAATTCTTAGTTTGTATAAATCGTGCCAGGCCTTGTCACGATCGTTCAGGCCCATATAAAGAATGTCAGGATCCTTCTTGGGAAGGTCGTACAGGATCACGCGCACTCCTTTGAGTCCGGTTAAGTCGCGTGAGGCCGGCGCATCAGCACCGGCAGCGGGTTTGGCCGCGGGATCGACGGCATAAACATTGAAATTTTCATCGCCGTCATGGTCTTTCACGTACAGGATGTATTTGCTGTCGCGGCTCCAGAAGTATCCAGCAATCGGACGTTTGGTTTCGGTGGTCAACAGGCGCGCAGCGCTGAACGGCTCCTCGACACCCTTGACATAAACGTTGCGGGTATCCTTCCAAGGCTTAAGAAAGGAGATGTAATTCCCATCAGGGGATATCTGCGCGCCGGCAATTTCGGGATCCCCAAAAAATAAGTCGCGGTCAATGATCGGCGGTAGCCCGCTTGGCTGGCCCTTGGTTTCGCAGTTGAGCGGTAAAGAGCAGAAGAATAGCAAGCATCCTAAGACAATGGCAGACGGCTTCATTGGAACTCCTTTGCGTGGTCCCCGGGAGCGAAGACATTCTACCCTGGTTAGGAGGAAGACGTGGCAAAAAGGGGGCGGTTCGAGCAAATAGCAAGGCCTCGAGCCCAACCAACGTTATGGGCCCTTGACTGCCGCTGATACTCCGACGGGGAAGTTTACGGAGCGAGCAATAAAGCACAGCGAATGTGCTTTGTGGTGTAGATCCTCCGCCTCAGAGGTCTTATTCACCTCTAGGATGTGGACCTCCGGGTTGAGAGTTACGCTCAGAAACTCGCCCGAGCCATCCTGATTTTCACGCATGATGCCTTCGGCATTATCGCGGTACTCGAGCACGGTGATGTGATTCACGGCGCACATATGCAGGTACGAGAGCATGTGGCACGAAGACAGGCTTGCCACCAGAAGTTCTTCCGGGTTGTACCGAGTCTTGTCGCCGCGGAAACTCGGATCACTCGAAGCTGAAATGGGCGGTTTGCCGTTTATCCGGATAACGTGGTCTCGCCTATAGCTCGAGTAAGACTGAGTGCCGCGGCCGTCATTGCCAGTCCACTCGAGCTCAGATCGATAGGTGTGCTGTTTCATAAGGCTTCGCTCCCGGGTAATCGGAAGTACTTCATTTGCCGGACATCAATCTTTCAATTTCATCCGGCGCTTGCGGCAGGGATTCGGTGAGGCGGACGAGTTTTCCATCTTTTTCGACGTAGAACATGTCCTCAATCCGAACGCCCAGCTTTTCTTCCGGAATGTAGATGCCGGGTTCAATGGTAAAAACCATCCCGGGAGCAAGCGGCACTGAGTAATCGCCCGGATCGTGCACATTCAATCCCACATAGTGGCCCAATCCGTGAATAAAGTACTTGCCAAGCGGCTCCCCGTGCAGATCCTTGCCGTGGGTATTGATGTAGTTGAAGGCGGCGTCGTAAATCGAATCTGGCTGACCTTTCGCGATGCGCGATTTGCCCGACTGAAAGGCCGCGATGGCGGCTTTCTGGGCGCCGAGAACGATCTCGTAGATCTCGCGCTGACGGGGCGTGAATTTCCCGCTTACGGGAAGCGTACGCGTGATGTCGGATGCATAGAGGGAATACTCTCCTGCGGCGTCCATCACCACCACATCCTGGTTTCGCAAAGTGCCTGAATTTTCAGAGTAGTGAAGAACCGTCGAATTGAAGCCGCTGCCAACGATCGGAGCATATGCCGGCCGTTCGCAGCCCCGCTTTCCCCACTCATACTGCAGTACGGCTGAAATCTCGCGCTCGGTCACGCCTGGCTTGATATTGCGAATGGCCGCAAACTGCGCGGCGATCGATGCATCGGTTGCTTTCCGAATGAGATCAACTTCGCCGGAATCCTTGAACGTTCGCAGAGTTTCGAGCAAAGGCCGAATGTCTTTGAACGATGTGCCAACCGCGAAAGCGTTGGCATTCCCCAGCCAAGCCACTCCCTCGGTGGAGTTCGAAGTCTCCTCGGGGGCGGGGAGGTCGGTGTAGACCGCAGCACCGTGCGAGGGAAAGAGCTCCACCAGTACCGATCGCAGCTTGTCGAGAGACTCTACACGGTCAAAACCGGTGGTTTGTGCGGCGTTCGGACTATCCGGCCCAAGCTTCGGGCCAGTCCATTTTTCCTGGGAATAGTTTCGGCTGGGCAGGAAAAGAATCTCCGTGTAGGGATGTGCCGGATTGTTGTTCTTCGCTGCTGCCGCCGGTGCCACCAGGAGCGCGGCCCCGGGCTCCCCCCACCCGCTCAGATAGAAGAAACTGGCGTCGGGAAAGTAACCATAAACGTCATTCGGGCCCTCGGCCTCGGGCGGTGCGAACAGCAAGGCGACCCCGCCGTCCAACTTGGCCGCAAGTTTTTCGCGACGCGCGTGATAGTCAGCGTTCGGCTGGCGTTCGCGGCCAAGGACAGGGAGCGGCACGAGCAGGCACAGCAAATAGAGCGCTACCCATAACAGAACTCCTCTAGGATTCATTTGCCCTCGATTATTTCCGTGTTAGAGAGTTGGTTGCGGAACTGAAGCTATCCACATTGCTCTTGTCCAAAATCTGCGAGCCGGTATCAACGAATGCAGGCATCGGCGAGAACCCGTCGTTCGCCCAGTCGGAATCTAGCGTCGCCAAGTTCTGGTGATGCAACATATCCAGCATTTTCAAGCCGACAAAGGCCATCGTAAAAGGCTTCTGTGCAATGGTGGCGACAATTGTGCCTTTTTTGATCCACTCGAGTGTGGCGGGGTCGGTATCCATCGCGATCACGGTTCGCCCTTTTATGTTGTTGTTATCGAGTACCGTCGCGACCTCGTTTCCGGAGAGTGCTTCAAGGCAAACAAATGCGTCAATGTGCTCTTTCTTGTCATTCGCAAGGAACCCGTTGGTGGCATCGAATGCCACCCGAGGGTCTCCCTTGATGTCCACAATATGAACGATCTTGATCTGGGCGGAACTTTCCAGAGCGTCCCTGTATCCATGCAAACGCTCATTCAGGTTGGGCTGCGCCGGCATGGTGAATACCACCACGTTCCCCCGCCCCTTGAGTTCTTGCGCCAGGCGTTTTCCGCCCGCGAGTCCCGCTTGGTAGTTGTTCGTGCCGATGAAGAACAAACGTTTGCTGGCGGGCGCATCCGAGTCCGCGGTGACGACCGGAATTCCGGCGGCGATCGCTCGATTGATGCTGTCTTTTATCAAATTCGCGTCCGCCACCGAAATCAGGATTCCCGCCGGCTTGCTCTGGGTAGCGTGGTCGAGCGCATCCCGTTCCGCCGCCGGGTCGTAGGTGTCGGGTCCGGTGAATTGATAGCCGACCTTCAGTTGGTTGGCAGACTGGGAGAATCCTGCTGCTGCGGTTTGCCAATAACGGACTTTGATGTTTGTGGAGATAAAGATGTACTGCTCGCCACTGTGTCCGCTCCCGCAGGAGGTCAGGGAAAGCATGGCAATCATCAGCGAGATGGAAAGGGAGATACGCACTTGCGTCATAGCAGACCTCCTAGAGACGCGTGAAGATCGCAAAGGAAGCGAGACGCATTCTAACGCAGAAAGGGAATTGAAAGGAAACGGCGTCAAACCCCGACGGGGTATGGCTTGGTGTGGCTTCCGGTGGAAAGCGAGAGAGAGGAAAAACGTCCCTGCAACAGCGACATCAATCCCGTATACCAGTAGCCGATCACAAACAGCAGCAGAAAGGGAACCGTGAAGTAGTTTTCGTTGTCCAGAGCGTAGTACACGGTAAGGGCAAAGTAACTCCCGATTAACAGTTCGACCCAAGGCACCCAACCCAAACGTTTACGGTATTTCGTTCCCCGCACAACATCTTTCTTCGTTTCCACACGATACTTGGGCGTGCGTGCGAACGCCGACTTCTTTCCGATCAGGGCTTCGAGCACTGCCAGGGTATTGGTAAGCGTCAGGCCGATTCCGAGGGCCATCAAGAAGGGCAGGTAAAGTAAGGCGCGCGGCCAGGTGCGCGGAAAAAGTTCCCTTTGGGAAACCAGATAGAAGCTGGAAATAGAAAAAGTCGAGGCTAAAAATAGGGGGATGTCGATGTACAACATCTGAAACCATCCCTGATAAAAGCGGATGACCATAGCCGGCAGGAGGAGCACCGACAAAATCACCATAAGCGGGTAGCTCATGTTGGCGGTCAGGTGATACCAGGCTTCCAGTTTTACGCGAAACGGTTGATCGCTTTTGAGAACCTTGGGAAGAATCTTTTTCCCCGTCTGGATCAGTCCCTTTGCCCACCGCGCCTGCTGAGTTTTGAAGGCGGTCATTTCAACCGGCAGTTCGGCGGGGCATTCGATGTCTTGGCGATAGATGAACTTCCATCCCTTCAGCTGTGCGCGGTAGGAAAGGTCGGTGTCTTCGGTGAGAGTGTCATGCTCCCAGCCACCGGCGTCTTCGATTGCCTGGCGGCGCCAAATCCCTGCCGTGCCATTGAAGTTAAAGAAGACGTCATGACGTGACCGCCCGGAATGTTCTAGCACGAAATGACCGTCGAGCAAAATGGCCTCGACTTCGGTCAAGAAAGAATAATTGCGATTGATGTGCGTCCACCGCGTCTGCACCATCCCGATCTTCGGATCGGTGAAGTGGTGGATGGTTTTGAGCAGAAAGTCCGAGGGTGGAACAAAGTCGGCGTCAAAAATGGCCACGAACTCGCCCGTCGCCGTCTTCAACCCTTCATGCAAAGCTCCGGCTTTGAACCCTTCGCGATTTGTACGATGCAGGTATGTGACCGGATAACCCTGGCTGGCGTAATGCTCGACCAGTTCCCGGGCCACGTTTACGGTTTCATCGGTTGAGTCGTCCAGCAATTGAATATCGAGCTTCTCGCGGGGGTACTCCAGACGACACACGGCTTGCAGCAGGCGATCGACCACATACTGCTCGTTAAAAATCGGGAGCTGCACGGTCACGCGGGGCAAGGAAGAGAACTCTTGCGGCGGTTTGGTCGCGTTTTGCTTCTTCTTGTAATAAAGGTAGACCAGGGTATAGCGGTGAATGCCGTAAGAGGCGAGCAGGATCAGGACGACGAAATAAGGGATCAGCAGGGCCAGATCGAACGCATTGGCCTCATAAAGGCCCTTGAAGGTGGTGTCCAGAAAGTGCCGGCGAACGTACTGAGCTAGCCCGGGTTGGGCCAGAAACACCAAGGAGGCTGGCACGAAGTGCGGCATCGGTTTAAGCGCCCCGATCGAGCGGGCGGATTCGAAGGAAACATTGTAAACGGTGAGCTAGGGTGTGGAAACCGCGGGAGGGCCAGGAACCTCGTCCGCAACGGCTCATGTAAACTTTCTGGGTTGCATCGTGAGATGAGCACTCCGAACGCGTACATTTGCGACGCCATCCGCACGCCATTCGGGCGCTACGGGGGGGCTCTCGCCCCGGTCCGCACCGATGATCTTGCCGCTATCCCCATCCGGGCCCTGATCGAGCGTAACCCGAAGGTCGACTGGGACGCGCTCGATGACGTCATCTATGGATGCGCTAATCAGGCCGGCGAGGACAACCGCAATGTGGCCCGCATGGCCCTGTTGTTGGCGGGACTTGCAGTGGACGTTCCAGGAGCCACGGTCAATCGACTCTGCGGCTCGAGTCTCGAGGCCCTCTCCGTCGCCGCGCGCGCCCTGAAATCGGGCGAAGCAGGTCTGGTCATTGCAGGTGGAGTCGAGAGCATGTCGCGCGCGCCCTTCGTGATGGCGAAAGCAGAAGATCCGTTCTCGCGATCGGCCAGAATGGAAGACACCACCATTGGCTGGCGTTTCGTGAATCCCCTGATGAAAGAGAAATATGGAACTGACTCCATGCCGGAAACTGCGGAGCAGGTTGCCGAACAGTGGAAGATTTCTCGCGAGGACCAGGACGGTTTTGCATTTCGCAGCCAGCAGCGCACAGCCGCTGCCCTCGGGAACGGACAACTCGCAGAAGAAATTACTCCAGTGGTCCTTTCCGGCAAGAAGGGAAAAGAACCTATCGTCGTCGCCGAGGACGAACACCCGCGTCCCGACACCAAGCTTGAGGCGCTCGCGAAACTGAAACCGATCGTCAAGCCGAATGGCACCGTTACGGCTGGCAACTCTTCTGGCGTCAATGACGGTGCTGCAGCCATCCTCCTGGCGTCCGAAGAAGCCGTGCTGAAACATGGATTGAACCCGGTCGCGCGTGTGTTGGGTTCGGCCACGGCGGGAGTTCCACCGCGGATCATGGGAATCGGACCGGTGCCGGCAACTCGCCGCGTTCTTGAAAAGACTGGCCTCAAGCTCAACCAGTTGGACGTAATTGAATTGAACGAGGCGTTCGCGGCGCAGTCTTTGGCGGTTCTCCGCGACCTTGGATTGCCTGACGACGCGGAGCACGTGAACCCGAACGGTGGTGCGATCGCCATTGGACATCCTCTGGGTGCAAGTGGGGCGCGGCTGGCAATTGCGGCGGTGAACCAACTTCGGCGCAGCCGGGGAAAGTATGCACTGTGCACCATGTGCATCGGAGTGGGGCAGGGGATCGCGACAATCCTCGAACGGATCTAAGGCCGGCTCTACTTGGCAGCGATCGAACGCAATTTCTCCGCCGCCAGTTCAGGCGTAATATCGCGTTGCGGTGTTCCCAGCATTTCGAATCCAACCATAAACTTTCTTACCGTGGCGGAACGCAGCAGGGGTGGGTAGAAGTGCGCGTGGAAGTGCCACTCCGGATGGGTATCACCATCGAAAGGATGCTGATGAAAGCCCATCGAATAGGGAAACGGCACATCGAAGATGCGGTCATAGGCCGAAGTAAGCTGCTTCAGCAGTGCGCTCAGCTGGGTAACCTCGCTGTCTTTCAGGCCGGGAAAACTGCCGAGGTGGCGGCGGCTGCACACCAAGACCTCAAACGGCCAAACCGCCCAGAAGGGAACCACCGCAATGAACCCGGGGTTCGAACAAACAATTCGTGCGTCTTGTTTTTCTTCGAGCTCGACATATTCACAAAGCAGGCAGGAATGGTTCTCGTTCCAGTAGTTTCGCTGCGCGAAAAGCTCGCGTTCGGGAGACTGAGGCACGGTGGCGGTAGCCCAAATCTGACAATGGGGATGGGGGTTGCTCGCTCCCATCATCTCGCCCCGGTTCTCGAAAATTTGCACGTGCTGAATGTCTTCGCTTCGCGACAGTTCCTGGGTCTGCGCGCTCCATTCCCGGATTACGGGCTCGATTTCCCGAGCTTCCATGGTGGCCAGTGTGAGATCGTGGCGGGGGGAAAAGCACATGACCCGGCAGATCCCCGCTTCGGTTTCAGCCACCAGTAGGCCGCGACGGCCGAGGTCGAGGCGCGCCGAAGGGATGTCTTTTTTCAGCGCCGAGAAGTCGTTGTCAAAAACGAAAGTCGAGTGGTACTGCGGATTCAGTGATCCATTGGCGCGCTGGTTGCCTGGACATAGATAGCAGGAAGGATCGTACTGGGGCCTTTGCGCCTGAGGAACCGCTTCGACCGCGCCCTGCCATGGTCTCTGCGTCCGGTGCGGCGAAACCAAAACCCATTCGTTACTTAAAGGATTGAACCTGCGGTGCGGGGATTCGCGGAAAACTGAATCCAATTGATTTCCCATGGGGTCTTGTCGTGCTCCGAACAACACCAGTTCACATGCTGACTCAGACTTTAGTATGTTCTCTCACAAACCAACTGCCATTACAATAGCGGGGTTCGTCCTGCTCGATTTGGCAGTTACTATTTAGCCGGGACGAGGGATCGCGCCGCAAGTGAAAAAACAGACCCCGGAAGAATGGCTGCAAATTTTTGAGCCGGAACTGCACGCTCCGATGAAGCTATTCCGGGCGCCTGGGCGCGTGAACCTCATTGGCGAGCATACCGACTACAACGATGGCTTCGTGCTTCCGAGCGCAATCGGTTTTTATACCCACATAGCCGTTTCCCCTCGAAGTGACGGCAAACTGGTTCTACGCTCCACGGAATTTCCGCAAAAATTTGAGTTCTTGGCGGCGAACCTGCCCTCCCAAAAACTTGGAGAATGGTGCGACTACGTGCTCGGTGTCGCGATGCAATTAGCCAAGGCAGGCATTGCGCTCGGCGGCGCCGACCTGCTGGTGCGCGGCGAGGTGCCGGTTGGCTCGGGATTGAGTTCCTCGGCCTCGCTCGAGGTTGCTTCCGCCCTCGCTCTGCTAAGCCTTTCCGGAAAAACCCTTCCCCTCAAAGAGATTGCCAAGCTCTGCCAGCGCTCTGAAAACGAATTCGTGGGGGCCCGGGTCGGCATCATGGACCAGTTCGTTTCCTGCCATGGCAAAGCGGGACATGCCGTTCTCCTGGATTGCCGTTCTCTCGATTACGACTTGGTGCCGATTCCCGAGCAGGTTCAATTTGTCATCTGCAACACCATGGTAAAACACGAGCTTTCGGGGGGTGAGTACAACGTTCGCCGCTCCCAGTGCGAAGAAGGCGTGCGAATCCTTTCCGAGTCCAATCCAAAAATCAGGGCACTGCGCGACGTCACCGTTCGCGAACTCGAAGGGAGCCGTTCGGAAATGCCGGAGGTGGTGTTTCGTCGCTGTCTGCATGTGGTCAAGGAGAACCAGCGAGTCCTCGAGACGAAGAAGTTCTTTGAGAACGGGGATTTGTCGAGCCTTGGCAAACTCATGCTCGATTCCCACGAAAGTCTGCGGGACCTGTACGAAGTGAGCTGCCGCGAACTGGATGCCATGGTTGAAGCCGCCAAAGGGTTACCGGGTTGGATAGGCGGCCGCATGACTGGCGGCGGGTTCGGTGGATGCACGGTAAATCTCGTCGAAAGGGAACAGGCGAAGGCGTTTGCATCTGCCGTTGCCTCCCGCTACCAAAAGGAAACAGGAATTCGTCCCGATATTTATGTGTGCTCGGCGGCCGATGGGGCGGGAGCCGAAGCCGCAACCGCCGGGTAGTTCGCCTGCCAGGCTTTGCACTTCCGATCAAGGCTGTCTGCGAGTAAACGTTTACAAACGTGAGTTAATCGTCGATAATTGTTCGCTTCGCTTACAATGCCCGTGGTCATGCGTGTGCTGCGGATGCCGCAGGCAACAGAATGGAGGAGTGCGAGATGAGGGTTTCAGCTCTCGTAATTGCGCTATTGATGATGACAGCTGTCACTGAAGCACAAGTCACGAAGAAGAACTTTGGCAAAACACCGGACGGCAAGGCTGTCGAGATGTACACGATCAAAGACGGTGCCCTTGAGGCGCAAATCATCACGTACGGCGGTATTCTTCAGTCGTTGAAGGTGCCCGATAAGAATGGCAAGTCCGAAGACGTGGTGCTTGGCTTTGACACAGCCGAGGAATACATCGATGGTAATAAAGCCTTCTTTGGCGCGATCATAGGGCGCTACGGCAACCGTATCGCCGGCGGCAAATTCCAGCTCGATGGAAAAACCTTTCAGATCCCCCAGAATGACGGCCCCAACGCCCTGCATGGTGGACCGAAGGGTTTTGACAAGGTTCTATGGACGGGGAAAATCATTCCACACGGGGTGGAACTCACTTACCTGAGCCCAGATGGCGAGATGGGGTTTCCTGGCAACCTCACCGCGGTCGTGCGCTACACGCTGGTGGGTAAGGAGCTGAAAATCGAGTATTCGGCGACGACCGACAAAAACACGGTCGTCAACCTTACCAACCATTCCTATTTCAATCTGGCGGGCGCAGGCAACGGGAACATCTTGAAAGACGAGGTCAAGATCAACGCCAGCCGTTACACTCCGGTGGATGCAACTCTCATTCCGACCGGCGAATTGGCGTCGGTCGAAGGTACGCCGTTTGATTTCCGCAAGCCGACGGCGGTGGGAGCGCGAATTGAAAACAAAGACGATCAGCTCACCAAAGGCCATGGCTACGATCACAATTGGGTGCTCAATAGCAGTGGCAAGCTCGCGGAAGCGGCGGAGGTTTATGAGCCGGAAAGCGGGCGAGTGATGCAGGTCCTCACCGATCAGCCCGGGGTCCAGTTCTACACCGGGAACTTCCTCGATGGGACGATTAAGGGAAAGGGGGGGAAGGTCTATGAGCACCGCGCTGCCTTGTGCCTGGAGACGCAGCACTTTCCCGATTCCCCGAACCACCCGAAATTTCCATCGACGGAGTTGAAACCCGGAGTGAAGTACCACACCGTGACGGTTTTTCGGTTCTCTACGAAATAGGCAGCTGTTCCAAACCAATACGTGGGCCGCAACAAATCGCGGCCCCCAGTTCTTTGAAGACTCATAATCAATGTCCCCGACGGTCAGTTCCACTAAAGCGCTCGAACAGCTTCGTGAGCAGGTGCTCGAAGCCAATCTCGAATTGGTTCGGCGCGGCTTGGTGCTTTACACCTTCGGCAATGCGAGTGGAATTCTGCGGGAAGAAGGTTTGGTCCTAATTAAGCCGAGCGGGGTCCCCTACGAGAAGATGAAGCCCGAACACCTGGTGCTGACTGACCTGCATGGCAAGGTGCTCGAAGGCGATCTGCGGCCCTCCTCCGACCTGCCGACGCACGTTCTTCTCTACCAGCGGTTCCATTCGATTGGTGGCGTGGTTCACACCCATTCCGAGTATGCGACGGCGTGGGCGCAAGCGCGGCGTTCGATTCCGTGCTTTGGGACGACTCATGCCGATTACTTCCACGCACCCGTGCCGGTGACCGATCCTATGCCGACAGAGGAAATTGCTGGCGAATACGAGTGGAATACGGGCGAGGCGATTGCTCGCACGTTTCGCGACAAAGATCCCGATGTGATTCCGGCCGTACTGGTCGCAAACCACGGCCCCTTTGCCTGGGGCAAGGACGCGACCACGGCGGCCCACAACGCGGTTGTGCTGGAATCCATTGCGCGTATGGCATACTTTACGACGACTTTGAATCCGCAAGCTGGGGCAATTTCAAGCGCGCTTCACGACCGGCACTTTTTACGCAAGCACGGTCGCAACGCGTACTACGGTCAGGCAGGGGAGAAAAAATGAGTCCGCTCTTGGCGACGTTCGTCTCAGAACGGCTAGTCCGGCTTTCGGGCGTGGACCTGGCCATCATCGTTTTCTATTTCCTTCTGGTGCTGGTCATTGGGTTCTACCTGAAGAAATTTGCGAAAACCGGCGAAGATTTCTTCCTCGCGGGTCGCGAAATGACTGCCTGGGTGGCGGGTCTGGCATTCGTCTCCGCCAACCTGGGTTCGCTCGAACTGCTCGGGTGGGCAGGATCGGCATATCAATACGGCATCATGGCGGCGCATTGGTACTGGGTGGGCGCGATTCCGGCGATGGTTTTCCTCGGCGTGGTGATGATGCCGTTCTACTACATCTCCAAGACGCACTCAGTGCCGGGCTACCTCAAGTTGCGCTATGGAACCGAAGCCGCAGGGCTGAGCGCAATCACCTTCGCCGTGATGACGATCCTGATGTCCGGGGTCAACATGTACGCGATGGCGGTGGTGATGAAGGTTGTTCTCGGATGGGATATCAATTTCAGCATTTGGGTATCCTCGCTGACCGTGGGGGTTTACGTCGCCGCCGGAGGCTTGTTCTCGGCGATCTTCAACGAAGTCCTGCAGTTCTTCCTGATCTGGTTTGGCGCGCTACTCATCCCCATCCTAGGCCTGATCGAAACCGGCGGATGGAGTGGCATGGTGTCGCGCATTCAGCAGAATTTCCCCGGCCAGGATTTTACCCATATGTGGGCCCCGATGGGATCGTTTGCCAATAACCCCATGGGCATTAACTGGATCGGAATTGTATTTGGCCTGGGCGCCGTGCAGTCGATGGGTTACTGGACCACGGACTTCCTGGTGGTTCAGCGCGTACTCTCCGCCAAGGACATCCGTTCCGCAAAACTGGCGCCGATCATCGGATCGTTCTTCAAGATGGCGGTTCCGTTGATCGTCATTCTCCCAGGATTGCTGGGACTGGCCGTTCTCCCCATGCACCTGGTGCCCGCGAGCGATTTACAAGCCGGCCAACACAGCTATAACGAGGTGTTGCCTCTCATGTTGGCGCGTTACTGCGGCCCGGGTCTGTTGGGACTCGGAATTACCGCGCTGGTCGCCGGATTCATGGCCGGAATGGCGGGGAATGTGAGCGCCTTCGCTACCGTGTGGACGTATGACATTTACCGTCCCTATCTGAACAAGACGGCCTCCGACAATCATTACGTTTCCATGGGGCGTTGGTGCACTATCATCGGTCTGATCATTAGCATTGGCACAGCCTACTTGGTCATGGGTTTCGCCAGCATCATGGACTACGTGCAGGCGCTCTTTGGGTTCTTTATCGCGCCGCTGTTTGGCACCGTGCTGCTGGGCATGTTATGGAAGCGCGTCACCCGTTGGGCAGGCTTCCTGGGGCTGCTCGCGGGGACGCTTTCGTCCTTGACGATGTTTCTATTGATGCACAAGGTGGACCCGGAGCGGTGGGTGCCGGTCTTTGCCCGTTCGCCCTTGGCAAAAGGCCTTGCGCAAGACATGTACCAATCTCTCTGGGCTTGCGTTACCTGTGTGGTGGTGACGGTTCTGGTGACACTCTTCACCAAGCCCAAGCCGGATCAGGAATTGGTGGGACTGGTTTACAGCTTGACCCCCATTGCGCACGAAGAGCATGCGACCATCTTCCACAAGCCGGTGTTCTGGGGCGTTGTGGCGATGGGACTGTTCGTAGTTCTGCAAATCATTTTCTGGTGAGACGATGAGCGAAAAACATCACATCATTCAAGTTTGGTTCTTCGTAGGCGTGCTGCTGTTTGTGTACGGCGTTCTGATCTTCGTCAGCGGCCTTGCGGAACTGTCGAATCCGCCTGACACCGTACTTTCGAATTTACATGCGCCGGTGTGGTGGGGCGCCTTGCTGATCGTGCTTGGGGGAGCGTACTTGTTCCTGTTTCGCCCGGGTAAGAACACGTAAGTGGTCGCGCCGTTCTGGCGCGCGGGGTATTTTCACAACGCGGTTTCGTGGACGGCGCTGCTGGGGCGGCGAAGAATACGTTTTCTGAGCGAGGCATGACAGGGACTCTTATGACGAACAACAAAATGACAATGGGACTGATTGTCGGGAATCGCGGTTTTTTCCCCGATCACCTGGCAAAGAGCGGCCGGGAAGAGATGATTCGCGTTCTTGAAGCAGCCGGCATCGAAGTGATCGCGCTCACACCCGAGCAAAGCAAATACGGAGCGGTGGAAACGCGCGAAGAATCAACCCGTTGCGCCGAACTATTTAAGAAGAACGCCGATCGGATCGATGGCATCGTCGTGACTCTTCCGAACTTCGGCGAGGAACGGGCCATTGCCGACACCTTGCGTCTGGCCGGTTTGCGCGTTCCAGTTCTGATTCAGGCTACACCCGACGATCCGAAGAAGATGACGATCGCGTTTCGCCGTGACAGCTTCTGCGGAAAGATGTCGGCATGCAACAATCTGAAGCAATACGGAATTCCCTATTCGATCACCACGCTGCACACCGAGGCTCCCGACTCGCCTGAATTCGCCCAGGACCTGCAGTGGTTCGCGGCGGTATGCCGGGTCGTCAATGGCTTTCGCAACCTCCGGGTCGGTGCCATCGGAGCCCGCCCTACCGCGTTCAACACCGTTCGCTATAGCGAAAAGATCCTGGAGCACAATGGAATTTCGATCGAGACCCTGGATCTTTCCGAAGTTCTTGGCCGCATCGATCGCATGAAGGATTCCGATCCCGCTGCGCAAGGAAAGCTTGCGTCCATTCAGAAGTATGTTGATGCCAAGGACGTTCCCGCGCCGTCGCTGATGAAGATGGCGAAGCTCGGGGCGGTCATCGATCAGTGGATGGCGGCCACGGAGGTGAAGATCAGCGCTATCCAGTGCTGGACCTCGCTCGAGGAAAACTTCGGGGTCGTGCCCTGCACGGTGATGAGCATGATGAGCGAGCAATTGCTCTCCAGCGCCTGCGAGGTGGATATCGCCGGGGTGCTGGGAATGCATGCCATGCAGCTGGCGTCGGGGACTCCATCCGCATTGCTTGATTGGAACAACAATTACGGAAACAATCCCGACAAGGCGGTGTGCTTCCATTGCGCCAATCTGCCGAAACACTTCTTCCGCTCGTTCAAGATGGATTTCCAGGAAATCATCGCGGGAACGGTAGGTAAGGAAAATACCTTTGGAACCGTGGTTGGCCTGATCAAACCGGAGAAGATGACGTTTGCGCGCTTCTCGACCAGCGATCTCGAGGGGAAAATTCGTGGCTATGTGGGCCAGGGGCGGTTCACCGATGATGCCCTCAATACCTTCGGGGGGGCGGGGGTTTGCGAGATCCCGAAAATGCAAAAGTTGCTGCACTACATCTGCGAAAACGGCTTCGAGCACCACGTCGCAGCCAACCTGTCCTCGGTTGCCCCTGCGGTTTATGAAGCCGCAACCCGTTATTTGGGTTGGGATATGTACTGGCACGAGCGGCCGGAAATTCCTAGCTGAGTGCCCTTAGAATACGACGCGACTACCTAGGACACGAAGGCCCACGAAGGGTTTTGGTTTGGAGTTTCCCTCGTGATTCTTCGTGTCCTTTGTGGTTAAGAGAAGATTGGAGTGCAAATGTCAATTGTCGCTGGCGTTGATTTCGGAACCCTAAGTGTGCGCGTCTCCATCGTTGACAGCGAGCGGGGAATGCTGGGCTCGGCTATCGCTGAGTATCCCCTGCACCGCAAGCGCGAAGATCCCGAATATGCCACGCAGTCGCATGACGACCACATGCGCGCGCTCGCGGAAGCGATGCGAGCTGCGGTCAAGCAAGCGGGCGTTTCCCCTGACAAAGTCGAAGCCATTGCACTCGACACGACCGGCTCCTCGGTTATTCCTGTGGACGGGAAGATGCAACCCCTGGGCGAGTACTACCTGTGGTGCGATCACCGGGCCAAGGGCGAAGCACAGGAAATCACCGCCATGGCCCACCAGAAAAAGTTAGAGGCAATCGAGTGGTGCGGCGGCGTGTACTCCTCCGAGTGGGGCTTCTCGAAGCTACTACATTGGCTGCGGCATAACCCCGACAAGCGCGATAGCTTTGCCTCTGCATTCGAACACTGCGACATGGTGGCTGCCACCCTGTGCGGAATCAGCGATCCCAAAAGCGTCAAGCGCAGCATCTGCGCCATGGGACACAAGTGGCTCTGGAATGCGCAACTCGGAGGCCTTCCGCCTGAGTTGTTCCTGCTCGCCGTTGATCCTCTGTTTAAAGGAGTGCGCGAGAAACTCGATGGCGAGTACGCGACCTCGGAGGCGATTGCGGGACATCTCTCTGATTTTTGGGCGGAGAAGTTGGGCCTGAAAGCCGGCATTCCAGTCCCTGTCGGGGCCTTCGACGCGCACTGGGACGCGATCGGCGCCGGCTGCCGCACCGATGACATGGTGAACGTTGTTGGCACCTCGACCTGCATCATCGGAATCACGCCTTCCCCGAATCTGGTTCCGGGAGTTTGTGGCGTGGTGCAGGGAAGCGTGCATCCACAGCGCACCGGAATCGAAGCCGGCCTTTCCGCTGTCGGAGATATCTTCAACGCCATCGCGGGGCGCGCAGGAACCGACGTTGCATCGCTGAGCCGGGGCCTCGAGAACTATCGCGCGGGGCAAACGGGCTTGCTGCGTATGACCTGGGACAACGGCGACCGAACGATTCTGGTGAATCCCAACCTTCGCGGCATGACATTGGGCTGGAATCTACAAAGCACCGCCCAGGACGAACTTTTCGCCGCGATCGAAGGCACGGCGCTGCATACCCGGGTGATCTTTGACCGCATGAATGAGAAGGGCGTGCGGGTTGCGCGCGTCATCAACGCCGGCGGCATCCCCCAGAAGAATGATGTGCTCAACCAGGTGTATGCGAACGTGTTGGGTCGCCCGGTTTTGGTTCCGACAAAGAGCACGACCAGCGTCGGTTCTGCGATCTTTGCCTTCCTTGCGGCGGGCGCGTTCAAGACGATCGAGGAGGCTCAGGACAAAGTCTGCCCGAGCCACAGAACCTACACGCCCGATCCCGGCGAGCAGCGCATCTACGACGAGCTCTACCGGCTGTTCAGCCGCCTGTACTTCGAATTCGGCAAAGCCGCGGGGCAGATGGGCCACATCCTGCCCGGGCTCATCAGGATCTCCGAGATGCGACATAAGGGAGCGGCAGCGTCTGAAAAAGTGTAAAAGCGTCGCCATTCAGGGTGCGGCGGCGTGCGTCCATGCCTCCGGGGCGCACTCCTTGATTTCGACCAGCCGGCCTTGATCGAGCACCAGCACGAGATCGCAGCTTTTTAGCGTACTCAGGCGGTGCGCAATCATGAAGGTTGTGCGCCCGGAAATCAGTCGCTCGGTGGCTTCCATGATGGCGGCTTCGGTGTGTACGTCGACCGAACTGGTCGGTTCATCCAGGATCAAGATGGGACTGTTGCGGAGAAACGCACGCGCGAGAGAGATGCGCTGACGTTCGCCACCTGAAAGACGCGAACCGCGATCGCCCACCTGCGTCTCATAGCCTTCAGGAAGATTGAGGATAAAGTCGTGCGAGGCCGCGGCCGAAGCAGCAGCGATGATTTCTTCATCGCTGGCATCCGGTTTCCCATAAGCGATGTTCTCGGCAATGCTCGCGGCAAATAGAACCGGTTCTTGCAGGACCACCGCATATTGTCGGCGCAGGTCGGCAATCCGGTAGTCGCGAATATCGTGGCCGTCAAGGATAACCTCTCCGGAGTTGGGATCGTAGAAGCGCATCAA
Source organism: Terriglobales bacterium (assembly GCA_035496675.1). GTDB lineage: Bacteria > Acidobacteriota > Terriglobia > Terriglobales > Acidobacteriaceae > Gp1-AA145. The sequence goes on along the minus strand of DATJEL010000008.1, from coordinate 54,519 downwards.
CAGATTGAGCAGTGTCGTCTTTCCCGCGCCGGTTGCGCCGACGATTCCAACGCGCACGCCTGCGGGAATCCGGAAGCAGAGATCTTCAAGACCGCGACCGCTCTCGTCGTACGCAAAGCTGACATTCCGGAATTCAAATGCGCCTCTCGCGCTTCTGAGTTGGTATGCCCCGCGGCGTTCGGTAATCTCGGGCTGCTGATCAAGCAGTAGGAAGGTGCGATCCAAGCTGGCGAGCCAAACTTGCAGGTCCGTAACCTTGCCGGTCAAGGTTTGCAGCGGCTGATAAATCTGCGCGATGTAGGCCATGATCATCAGCAGGGATCCCACCGTCAGGGTCCCGGCGCGGACATGGCGCACGCCAAAATACAAAGCTGCTGCCGTGCCCATCGCGATGGTTAACCCGATCAGGACGTTGAACACCGCCTGCTGAATGGAGAGTCGCACCTGTTGCGACATGCGCTTTGCCGACCGGCGCACGAAGCGATCATGCTCGCGATTTTCCTGTCCAAAGGCTTTGATGACTCGAATCGAACCAATCACTTCCTGGATGACCGCGAGCGCTGAACTGTCCAGATGCTTAATGGTTTCTGAACGCTTGCGCACGATTCGGCTACAGCCGAGAGAGAGAAGGAACAGGACTGGCGTGATGGTCAAGGCGATCAGGGCAAGAACCAGGTCCATGCGCGCCGTGACCACGATCATTGCAACCAGCGTGAAGATTGCGGTCGTGAGCGGCACGAGCCCCTGAATCGTGACATATTGAATCGAAGGGGCGTCGTGCTGGATGCGATAGACCGAATCCGTCGCTCCATAACGGTCATGGAACATTAAGGGCAAACGCTGCACATGGTTGAGCAGTCGAGCCCGAAAATCCCACACCAGCTTCTCTCCGGTGTAGGTTTGCAGCCACCACGCCGCGAGGCTCTGAAGGCTTACGAGCACTGCGATCGCAAGTAGAATCGCGATGGCAGCTTCCAGTGAGGCGGCCCGGAGTCGCAGAAAAGGTAGCCAGGGCGCAAGCCATGAGGGCAGTGGTTGGGTGCCAAGCACACTGTCGACAACCACTTTCAAAGGCAAAGGATAGAGAAGCGTGAGTGGCAAAGAAAGAAGGCTGAGCCCGGCAATTCCTAGAAGATGAGGCCAGCAGCTTCGGCACTCAAGCAGTACTCGAGCCAGAACGGATTTCTTGAAGAATGAGCGAGACAACCGACACCACAAAAACGTTGAGGCCCCAATATCCGCAACGCTGAATTTCAGCTCATTCTATTCGAACTCTCTCAAATTGCAGTCGTTTTATTTGGTGCCGCAGGGCTCCTAGGTAATTGACCTTAGCGTAGGGTTTCGATCGTGCCCCTACATGGTTTGATCCCTGGCGCTACAAGGTTGTTTTTCCCTCCTTAACTATTCTTTCATTTGCAGTCGGCGGCGAAGCCTCATCTGAAAGGCCGATAAGACTTGAAGAGCAAGGTAAGACACCATGAAGTTGCAATTCCTGCGGTTCGTTGCTCCCCCCTTCCTGCTTTTCCTTTTCACCATCCCCTGCCACGGACAAGGCGGTCCGGCAATGTCCCGGCATGATTCGGAGCCTGCGATTCGCCAGCACAGTCTTGCCCTCATGGGTAAGGTCGAGGTCGAAGGCGGCGGCGATGTTGCCAGAAATACTTTGGTCGTACTTGAGTGCGGGTCCAAAGTTCGCGCCTCTTCGAACGTCGACAGCCACGGCGACTTCAGCCTGGTTCTGAATGAAACAGGCGTTGCGGACCAACCCGGCTGGGGTAACTCCCAAATGGGGAGTCAAAGCTTGGCTGATTGCAGCGTGTCTGCTCAGGCGTCGGGCTATCGTTCGAGCGCAGCCTTGCTGGCGGGGGGGAATGAGAGCGGAATTGTCCAGGTCGGAACTCTCGTGCTGCAGAGGCTTGCAGCCTCACAGCATCCAGCCGAGGAGTTCACGGTCAGCGCGGCTTCGCTGGCAGCGCCGGAAAAAGCCAAGCAGCAGTTTCAAAAAGGCACAGAACAAGAAAAGAAAGGCAAGTGGGCTTCCGCCTCGGACTACTTCCGAAAGGCCATCCAGGTTTATCCACGATACGCCGTGGCCTGGCTCGAACTAGGGCGAACGCAAGTACAGCAGAATAACTTCGCCGAGGCTCAACACTCATTTCAGCAAGCGGCCACGCATGACTCCAAGCTCCTCCCGGCCTATTTCGAACTGGCACGCCTCCAGGCCGAGCAGAAGGAATGGAAAGCCCTGGCCGAAACCGCGGGGAAGATGGTCGAAATCGCTCCCGACTCGTCGCCGATGTTCTGGTTCCTCGATGCGGTAGCCAACTATCAGCTGCATGACTTTGCTCGTGCCGAAGGCAGTGCGATGCGGGGGCTCCGCTTGGATACGAAGCACAGCGTCCCCCAACTCGAGTATCTCTATGGCCTGGTATTGGGCACGCACGGAGATTACGTCGCCGCCGCCCCCCACATTCGGAATTATTTAAAGCTTGCTCCCCATGCCACCGATAGCGGGAATGCTCAGCAGGTTTTGTCGGAATTTGAGCGCCTTGCGCCTAAAGCCCCGACCACAGCCGAGCGTCAGTAATTCGGGTCGAGACAGGCAGACATACAGTGATCCCCCGATCCAACCAGCTCAGCCTTTCGGGGAGAATGGATGAAAATCACACTGGGAGGGTTGTCGTGAAAGAGCTGACGCTACAAGGTATGCGTGTCGCAATTCTGGCTACCGATGGGGTCGAAGATTCAGAGCTGCGCGAGCCAAGAAAGGCGCTCGAAGACGCGGGGGCAGAGACCAAGTTGTTTGCTCCTAAACAGGACCCCATTCAATCATTCAAGCACCACGACAAGGCAGGCACATTCAAGGTCGATATGACTCTAGCTCAAGCTGATCCAAGCCAATTCGACGCGCTGTTGCTCCCAGGGGGTGCATTGAACGCAGACACTCTCCGGGTTCAGAGTCGGGCACAGGAGTTTGTACGGGAAATGGATCGACAGGGAAAACCGATTGCTGTGATCTGCCACGCTCCCTGGTTGCTGGTCTCAGCTGGTTGTGTCCGCGACCGCACGATGACCAGCTATCACACCATTCAGGACGACATCCGCAACGCAGGCGCGAGTTGGAAGGATGAAGAATTCATACGGGATAGAAACTGGGTGAGCAGCCGGCAGCCTTCGGACATTCCGGTTTTCAATCGCGAGATGATCCAACTCTTCTCTGAGAAGCGGGCTCTGGCGGCGGAGCGAACCCGGCGCGTCGCCTAGCCTGCGACCGGTCATTGCGGGCGCGTCTTTTTGCTGCTTTTTCATGTATTTACGGTCGCCTGAGGGTAACCTCAGCCCCGTTACAGCTGTTACTTTACCCGTCCGCCAACCGCCTCTAATCTGCCCCCATGAGAATGAATGCCCTGGTGATGTCCCGCAACCCGAGTGCAGTGAAGGCGCTCGTTACCGCCTTTGCCGAGTTACGGATGGAATATCAGGTTTCGCTTTCTCCGTCTGAAACCATCGAACTCGTCGCGTCTGGACAACACTCCGCGCTGGTTGTTGACTTTGATCTGCCGCACGCGGTCGAGGTGGCGAAGATGGCTCGTGTCGTACCCTCGAAGCGCAAGCCCGTGCTGTTTGGCATGATCGGGTCGGGGACGCCCATAGCGTCGGTCTTCCAAGCGGGGGGAAACTTCGTTCTTTACAAGCCGCTTGATCTGCTGCAGGTGTTGCACTCGTTCCGGGCAGCGCAGTCCTTTATGCAGAGCGATCGCCGCCGCTCACTGCGGCAGAAGAGTGAAACGCTTGCCTACTTGCAGCTGCCGGGCGCTACCGTCCCCGCGCTGGTCCAGGATCTGACTGAGCAAGGGGTATCGGTGCAGGCTGGCGAGCCGCTCATGCCGCTCCGCGGCGTGCCGCTTCGTTTTCTGTTGCCCGGCACGACCCATGTCGTGAAAGCCACAGGCGATTTCATCTGGGCCGATAAGGCCGGAGGGGCGGGGCTGTTCTTCACAGAAATGCCGGTTGCATGCCGGCGCGATCTGCAGGCGTGGCTGAAAAAGCACCATGCGAGAAAGTCGGATTCGGTGCGCGTGTTGCTGGAGCCGCAGAAGAGCCGTCGTGCGGCAGCCGGATCGCACTGATCGGAACCCTGTCGCTTCTTATGCCGCCGCGGGCCCCGGCCTCTGCTCGGGGCTCGGGGGTCTGAAGGTCACCGTTCTGCTAGACTGCTCGCTTCGTGCCCGTCTCTGATCTCACCTCTTTTTCTGCAACGCAAATGGCGGGACTTGTCCGCAGCAAGAAAGTCTCGCCGGTCGATCTTGTCGATGCCCATCTTGCACGGATCGAAAAGCTCAATCGAAAAATCAACGCTTTTATCGAGATGGATGCGGAGAGGGCAAAGCAGCAGGCAAGAGCTCAGGAAAGTGCTCTCATGCGAGGCGAACAGCTGGGCGCGCTGCCCGGCCTTCCCATCAGCATCAAGAGCTCGATCGAAGTTTGGGGGATGCGTTGCGAATCCGGCACAAAACTGCGCCATCGTCACGTCGCGCGCAACGATGCCCCGCTAGTTGAACGATTGCGTTCCGCCGGAGGAATTGTCTTGGGTACGACCAACACGCCCGAATTTCTCATGGCGTGGGAGACGGACAATCTTATTTACGGCCGCACCAATAATCCCTGGGATTTGTCTCGCACCTCTGGCGGATCAAGCGGGGGCGAAGCAGCGGCCATCGCCTGTGGTTGTTCCGCTGGCGGCGTGGGCAGCGATGGCGGAGGGTCTATTCGCGTCCCGGCGCATTTTTGCGGAATCTGCGGACTCAAGCCCACCCCGGGTCGTATCCCCGCCTCAGGACACTTTCCGCAATCGATTGGGCCGTTTGCTTCCTTGGGAGTTGTTGGTCCGATGGCAAGGTCTGCCGGGGATGTGAAATTGCTATTCGAAGTCATGCAAGGTCCCGACGTCGGCGATCCCTCCGCCGCTCCGGTTCCCGTGCGCTGGCCAGGTTGGGCGTCTGACAGAGCCAGTCGGAAGGCAGTCCGTATCGGTTATTTCGAGGATGACGGCCGGGTGCCCGTCAGCAGCGAAACCCGTGTTGCTGTTCGCAAAGCGGCTGAATTCCTCCGCACCGCCGGCTTTGAAGTGGAACAATTTCGCCCCGAGGGACTCGACCAGGCTCGAGATCTGTGGTGGCAGTTCTTCGGCGTCACCGGTGCCATGCTGCTCGGTCCAATGTTGAAAGGGCGTGAAGGCGATCTCAGTCCAATCCTGCGCCAGTTCAATTCTTGGGTTGCCGCCGAACCGCCGCATACCGCCGAGTCGCTGCTCAACTCCTGGGTTCAGCGCGACCTTGTCCGCATGAAAGTCTTTGAGCAGATGAAACGATTTCCGATTTTACTTTGCCCTGTTGCTTCCATTCCGGCTTTCAAACATGGCGAACGCACGTGGCAAATCGAAGGGCAGACGGTGAAGTACCTCGAGGCCTGGAGCTATTGCGAGTGGTTCAACCTCCTAGGTATGCCGGCCGCAACCGTGCCGGTCGCGAAGTCGAATGAAGGGTTGCCGATCGGTGTGCAGATTGTCGCTCGACCGTGGGAGGAAGAGGGCGTACTCTCGGTCGCCGAGATCCTAGAACTCGAGCGTGGGGCGTGGCAGACTCCGCTGCTCCATCCTGCTCCAGCAACTCAGGGATAATGTTTTTATACTATTCCGCTAAGTTGCTCAGGAATTTAGCCTAGTTAATGCGCCAGGCAGTCAAGATCTGCCTCTAGCCGGAGAAATGACCCCCAGGTTCAAGTCACTTTTTGGTCGTCCCTTTTTAACCGGGGCCCTTCTGTTTCTGTTCTTTTCCGCCATCTATCTATACGCACTCCCGCAGGCGAACATTCTTTATGCCGGAGTGGTCCTCGCCCACGCCGTGGTAGGGCTGATCGCTAGCATTTATCTTCTGGTTCTGCTCTTTGGACTATTGCGTCGCGGTTCCTGGATGGCACGGCTGGGCTGGCTGTTGGTGGCCGCATCGGCGGCGTTCGGAATCGTGCTCGTAAAACTCGGCGCCCTGAGGGCTGACTATAACCTCTTTTATACCCACATTCTGCTCGGTCTAACCGGAGCCGGGCTACTGTTCGCGGATTGGGCGGGAAATCGAGGCTGGCTCGCTCCCGGCCTGGGTCGGGGTTTCCTTCGTTATGCGATTTGTCTCGTCGCTTTAGCCGGGCTTGGCTGGGCGGGTTGGTATTCGCGCAATTCACGGTGGCAGAGTTCACTGCGCATTCAGAATCCTTCGAACGCACCGGAGACCATGAACGGGGAGGGCGATGGGCCTCAGGGGGACTTCTTCCCTAGTTCCGCGCAGGTTTACGGCAAGCAGAAAATTCCCAGCAAGTTCTTCATGGAATCCCAGTCTTGCGAGCGCTGTCACGCCGACATCTACAAGCAGTGGCAAAGCTCGGCGCATCACTTTTCTTCGTTTAACAACCAGTGGTACCGCAAGAGCATTGAGTACATGCAGGACCGCATCGGCACGAAACCTTCCAAGTGGTGCGGCGGCTGCCATGACCCCGCGGTGCTTTACAGCGGACTCATGGACACGCCCATCAAACAGATCGTGCACCGCCCCGAGGCGCAGGCCGGCTTGGGCTGCATGATGTGTCACTCCATCGCCCAAGTGAAGAGCACCATGGGGCAGGGCGATTTCTACCTCGAGTATCCGGAGCTTCACGAACTGGCGGCGAGCAACAATCCAGTGGTGCGCACCCTGCACGATTTTCTCGTGAACCTGAATCCCGAGCCCCATCGCCGCGTCTTCCTCAAACCGTTTATGCGCAACCAGACGCCCGAGTTCTGCTCGAGTTGCCATAAAGTCCACCTCGATGTTCCGGTGAACCAATATCGCTGGATTCGCGGCTTCAATGAGTACGACAACTGGCAAGCCAGCGGGATCTCGGGCCAAGGCGCTCGCTCCTTCTACTATCCAAAGGCGTCGCAGCAGTGCGCCGACTGCCACATGCCTCTTACGCATTCTGCCGACATGGGCAATACGAACGGTTTTGTGCACTCGCATCGCTTTCCCGGTGCGAACACGGCCGTGCCTACCGCGAATGATGACGGCGACCAACTGAAGCTGACAGAAAGCTTCCTGAAGAACGGCATTCTGAGCGTAGATATTTTCGCAATCTCTCCGGAATCGGCTCGGGGGAAGGCTGTTGCCTCGGTCGAATCCGACATCCAGACCACCTTTGCAGTGGGCGAAGAGGCCGAATCGAAGATTCAATCCGCGACAACCGAAGCCTCTCCCATCACCGCGCCTCTTGATCGCGTGCAACCGGTGCTGCGGCGCGGCGATACCGAGCGCGTAGACGTGGTTGTGCGCACCAAAAAAATCGGGCACTTCTTCCCCGGCGGAACGGTCGACGCGTATGACACGTGGCTTGAATTGAAGGCCACCGACGACAAAGGCCAGACGATTTTCTGGAGCGGCATGGTCGAAGACAACGGGAAGGGGCCAGTCGAACCCGGGGCGCACTTCTATCGATCGCTACAGATCGATGGACACGGAAACCCGGTCAACAAGCGCAACGCCTGGTCCACTCGCTCGGTGGTCTACGTCCACCTCATCCCTCCTGGAGCGGCCGACACCGTGCATTACCGACTGCGCATTCCTGGGAATGCCGGGAACAAGATCACCCTGCATGCCAGGTTGTGCTATCGCAAGTTCGCGTGGTGGAACACGCAGTTTGCCTTCGCCGGAGTGCCTGATCCTAAAAATCCGCAGGCGGCTGTAGCGCCCAGCTATGACGACACCAACTACCTCTTTACCGGGTCGTTGAAGGGGGTCTCCGCCAAACAAGAGAAGATTCCTGACGTTCCCATCGTGGCCATCGCGGAGAACGAGGTTACTTTGAATGTCGTTGGGCGCAATGCTCCCACGCCTCAACCCAAAACCGAGCTTCACGCGGAAGATTGGCAGCGCTGGAATGACTATGGAATCGGCCTTCTGCTGCAAGGCGACTTAAAGGGCGCGGAGGCGGCCTTCGGCAAAGTGACGGAAATCGATCCCAAAAACCCGGATGGCTGGGTGAACATCGGCCGTGCCGCCGTGCAGGAAGGTGACATCGAGCGGGCGCGCACGGTGTTGCAGCAAGCTCTTACGATCAGCCCGGATCTTGCCCGCGCACATTATTTCTATGCTCGCGTCCTGCGCAGCGACGGCAACTATGATGGCGCTGCGACTGAACTTCGCACTGTGCTGAAACAATATCCGCGGGACCGCGTGGTGTTGAATGATCTAGGTCGAGTGCTCTTCCTCGAGCGCAAGTTCCGAGACGCCGTGCAGGTGCTGAATTCGGTTCTTGAGATCGATCCCGAGGACCTGCAGGCTCACTATAACCTGATGCTTTGCTACAACGGTCTTGGCGATGAAAAGAATGCGCACGATCATCAAGTGCGGTATCTGCGATTCAAGGCCGACGAAGCGGCGCAGACGATAACCGGCCCTTATCGCCAAAACCACCCTGATGACAACAACGAAAGGCAAGCGATTCACGAGCATCTGTCGGTGCCGCTCGAACCCGTGAGACAAGCGGCGAAGACCGACCCAACCCGTGCTGCGGCAGACGCTCCCGACCGAGGCAGCCACCCCGGAAAGGCTCCTAGGGGCCGCCCAGGAGAGCGCGGCTCAGCGGCAAAATCCGCCATCACCCCGTCTAGTGGAGCAATGAATTAATGCAGCTTTCTGGTTTGAAACGTGTTGGTCTGGCTCTGATAGGCGCCTTCCTGGCGGTTGTCCTCATTAGTTCGGCCTCTGCCGAGATCACCTTCCGCGATATTACCGCTCAAGCCGGCATTCGCTTCTCTCACAACAACGGAGCGTTCGGAAAGAAATATCTTCCTGAAACCATGGGGCCGGGTTGCGCATTCCTTGACTACGACAATGACGGCTTTCCCGACATCCTGATCGTCAATGGGGAGAACTGGCCTGGGCACCCGGGCCCGAAAACCACGCCCAAGCTCTACCACAACAACCACGACGGCACTTTCACCGACGTTACCCGCAAAGCCGGGCTTGACGTCTCCATGTTTGGAATGGGCGTGGCAATTGGGGACTATGACAACGACGGCTACGACGATATCTTTATCACGGCCCTCGGACAGAGCCGCCTGTTCCACAACAATGGCAACGGTACGTTCACAGACGTTACCAAGACATCCGGGTTGTGGGGGCCCAATGAGTTCTCTACCGGCGCCGCTTGGGTTGACTACGATCGCGACGGCAAACTCGACCTGGTGGTTGCGAATTACGTTCAATGGACATTGCAAAGCGATCTGTTCTGTACGCTGGATGGAAAAGCGAAATCCTATTGCACGCCCGAGTCTTATAAGGGAACCAGCGCTCGGCTATGGCACAACCAGGGCCACGGCAAATTTGAAGACGTTACCCAGAAGGCGCATTTCTTCGACAACACCTCCAAATCGCTGGGTGTGGCCGTTCTGGACTACAACGGCGACGCCTGGCCCGACATCGTTCTTGCCAACGATACCCAGCCGAACAAACTCTATTTGAACAAGCGGGATGGGACCTTTGAAGAAAAAGCTGTCCCTGCGGGCATTGCTTTCAGTGAGGACGGAGTGGCCCGGGCCGGCATGGGTGTGGATGCGGCGGACTATGATCGGTCCGGACGCCCAAGCCTGATCATTTCGAACTTCGCCAATCAAATGCTGTCTCTCTATCACAACGAGGGCAACGGTCTGTTCGTCGATGAAGCTCCAAGCTCGGAGGTGGGTCGCGCAACCCTGGTGACGCTCGGCTTTGGCTGCTTCTTCTTCGATTACGATAACGACGGCTGGCCTGACATCTTGGTTGCCGATGGTCACATCGAAGACCAGATCGAGAAGGTGCAGAAGCGGGTGAGCTATGCGGAACCGCCTCATGTCTTTCGCAATCTGGGCAAAGGAAAATTTACCGAGGTGACCGGGTCGCTCGGCAGCGGCTTTGCCGCGCCAAAAGTCGCGCGTGGTGCGGCATACGCGGACCTGTTCAACGAAGGCGTGCTGGATGTGCTGTTGACTACCAACGGGGGACGCGTCTACCTGTATCACAACCAGGGCGGGAGCAATCGCAGCCTGCGCATCAAGTTGGTGGGCACGAAGTCGAACCGCAGCGGCATCGGTGCCGTGATCAGGGTGAGTTCCGGCGGCGACAAGGAATGGAAGATGGTCCGCAGTGGATCGAGCTATCTTTCTCAGAGCGAACTGGTCGCTACTTTCGGCCTGGCTCAGAAAACGAAGGCTGATTCGATCGAGATCCAGTGGCCCAGTGGTCAGGTGGACCAACTGAACAATATCAATGCCGGGCAGACGATCACCGTCGAAGAAGGAAAAGGCGTAACCGCAACTCGTCCCTACGGCCCGGCCTCGAAGAACCCGGTTGCGACCAAGGTAGCGCGCCTTTCCCAAGACAAGCGCTAAGAAGCTTTCATCACCGAGGACATGAACGCCAGAAAAGGCATGACCGAGCGATGGCGTGGTTTCAAGGGTAAGCCTCGGCGGGTGTTCCTCGTGAAACTCTGTGTTCTCTGTGGTTAAATCTCTTTCAATGAAATCCAAACTGCTGCAGTGTGTGGGTGGGCTGAGCTTGGCGGCAATGGTGCTGCTCGCGGCGACGCCTGAGAAGAAACCGAACCCGTCCGAAGGGGCTCGTCTCAATAATCTGGGCAGCGCCTACATGAACCAGCAGCTGTTCGAGAAGGCGCTGAAATCCTTCCAGGATGCCTCCGCCGCCGATCCCAACCTCGGCATCGCAATCCTAAACCAGGGCATCGCCCTCTCAAGCCTGGGGAAGGTGGATGAAGCCAAGGTGCTGCTCGAGCAGGCAGCCAAAGCCAGTCCGAAAAATCCCCGCGTCTGGTATGCGCTTGGCATGCTCGACAAAAACAGCAGCAATCCGGAAGCCGCGGTTGAAGATTTCAAACGCGTCATCGAACTCGACGATACCGACCCGGACACCTGGTATTTTCTCGGAACCGTCTATTCGCAGACGCGCCAGTTCCCGCAGGCCATTGATGCCTTTCAGCACGCTCTTAAGTTGAATCCAAACCACGCCTCGGCTACCTTCGGGTTGTCTCGCGCCTACCAACAGTCGGGCGATACGGCCAATGCCCGTGAGCACCTGGCCCGCTTCCAGTACATCACCGCACACAAACTGGGATCCGCCATGAGCCTGGCTTACGGGGAACAAGGAAAGTATTCGCTCGCCGAAGAATCGCCTGCTTCGGCCACTAAAGTCCCGCCCGAGATCCCCGTGAAGTTCGTTGATGTGACGACGGAGACAGGCTTGGCCCTGAGCGCGCCCAAATCGGATCTAGCTGGGCAAGGCCTTGGACCAGGTGCCTGTTTTCTTGACTACGACGGCGACGGCCTGATTGATCTATTCCTGCCAAACGATGGCACCGGCCTGGCGCTCTATCACAATCTGGGTCATGGCAAGTTTGAGAACGCTACGAGAACGGCCGGACTTGATCCGGAATTCCACGCGACCAGTTGCTCGGCTGGTGATTACGACAACGACGGAGCCGCCGACCTTGCCGTCATCGTCGAGGGAAAGGTGGTGCTGTTCCATAACGAAAAGAACGGTACCTTCAAGAAAGTCAACGATGCGGCTGGAATTTCTGGAGCAGGCGCCGGTCTCACATTTGTCGATTACGACCACGACGGTGACCTGGACCTGTATGTGACCAGCGGCACAGGGTCATTGCCTCCGGATCAAGATCAGGTGGGGCACAATGTCATGTGGCGTAACAACGGCGAGGGCACGTTTACAGATGTGAGTGAAGCAGAAGGTCTCCAGGGACCGCCCTTGAGTGCAGCCGCAGTCGGAACCGATTACAACAATGACCGCGCGATAGACCTCATCGTCACCGGACGGGACGCTCCACTCATTTTGGAAAACCCCCGCGAAGGGAAGTTCCGTCCACAAAAACCATGGCAAGCCAGTATGCCCGCGGGGCCGCGAGGTGTTGCCGTTCTCGATTTCGACCATGACGGCTGGATGGACGTGGCAATCACGCACGACGGTTCTTCCGGTGTCAGTCTTTGGCATAACCGCAAGGGCACCTTCGAACCGGTGCAGTTGCCAGAAACCGGCTGGGCCAAATCCTACGGCATAGCCGCCTTGGACTATGACAATGATGGCTGGGTAGACCTCGTGGCAGTCGGCGAGACCAAGGCCGGGAAGGGCGAAATTAAGCTCTTCCGCAACCTCGGGCCGGATGGATGGAAGGACGTCACCAAAGATGTCGGCCTCGAGAAGATCGAGATCAACCACCCTCGGGCAATCATCACTGGCGACTATGACAATGATGGTTCTACCGACCTGTTGATTACCGAGAACCAAGGCCCGGCGGTTCTGCTGAAGAACGAAGGAGGGAACAAGAACAACTGGCTGCGCCTGGTGCTGAAGGGCCTGAACGATAACAAGAGCGCGATCGGGACCAAAGTCGAAGTCTTCTCCGATGGTATTCGTCAGAAATACGAAATCTACGGCTCCAACGGATATCTTGGCCAGAACTCGCCCTACTTGACCGTGGGCCTTGGGCAGGCCAAGCAGGCCGACATCGTTCGCATGCATTGGCCCGGAGGTGTGGTTCAGGACGAAGTCGAAACCTCTGCGAACAAGCAGCAGGACTTCCTCGAACTCGACCGGCGCGGCAGTTCCTGCCCTACGTTATTCGTCTGGGACGGTGAGCATTACCAGCTGGTTGCCGATGTGCTCGGCGCGGGAGTTATCGGCCACTGGGTGGCTCCCGGCGAGCGCAATATTCCGCGGCCAGTTGAATGGGTGAAAGTAGACCGTAACCTGGTCAAGAGTCTTGAAGCGGGCCCGCTTCTCCCTGGTGCTCGCAGAAGCCCCGGCGTTCTCAGCTTCCGCCTGATGGAACCCATGGAGGAAGTCGTCTATCTCGACGCGGTGAAGTTGGTCGCCGTTGATCACCGATCGGATGAAGAGGTCTATCCCAACGAATACTTCTCGAGCAACCCGCCCTATCCGGAGTTCAAGGTCATCACCAGCCGGAATGCCAAGCCGCCCGCAGGCGCGTGGGACGACAAAGGCAACGATCTGCTGCCCGGCCTGCTGGCGCACAACTACGTTGGCAACTTTGACCTGCTCCCATTTAAAGGATTTGCCAAGCCTCATAGCCTGATTCTCGACTTAGGGGAACCCTATCGCGGCGGCCCCTTGCGTCTTCTCATGAATGGCGAGATCGAGTATTTCACTGCAACCGGTATGTACGCCGCGTCCCAGGCCGGAATTGAGGCCACCGCTCCCTACGTTGAAGCGGAAGTCAGCCAAGGAGGGATGGGACAGACATCGTTGGGGAAGAAAGGACCGAGCTCCGTGAAGGGCGCCGGGGCGGAGAGGTGGGTCCGGATCCTCGATGACATGGGCTTTCCAGCCGGCCTCCCGCGAACGATCACTGCCAGCCTGACCGGTAAACTTCCGCTCGGCACCAGACGCATTCGTATTACGACAAATCTGCAAATCTATTGGAACGACATCCTGATTGACCGTAGCTCAGAGAGGAACAACTTCAAGCTGAGCGAAATCCCCCTAAACAAAGCCCAACTCGGCTTCCACGGCTATCCTAAGCAGATCGAAGACCTGCCCCCTGGAAACGTCAAGTACGTTTACGAGCAAGTGAGCAGAACCGGGCCGTATGCGCGCCAGGCGGGGGAATATACCCGCTACGGGGACGTTCTTCCGCTGCTCAAACGCTCCGACGACCAACTTGCAATCTTTGGATCGGGGGAAGAAGTGCGCCTGGATTTCGATCCCTCCGAACTCCCGCCTCTGCCCAAGGGTTGGACGCGTGATTATTTCTTCTTTGCGAACGGCTACGAGAAAGACATGGACTTCTATGCCGCTGAGGGGAGCACGGTCGGGCCGCTTCCGTTCCGGAGCATGGGAACCTACCCATATTCGGGAAAGTCGTTTCCCCACGACGTCGAGCATCGCGACTACATGCTCAAGTACAACACGCGCTTTGTCTCCGGTAGGGAACCGCGGGGGTACGCGTATCAGTATGAAAAATGAAGTCCTAGGCCGTCCCCTGGGAGCGAGCTGCCTCGATTCGCACCAGCTTGCGAATCGAGGCAGCTTCTCTGGGTCTGCTTTATAATCAAATTTCCGCTCAACTCTGGAGTTTCCGACACCATGATTCGTTTCATGCAAACATCTGCGACGTTCAAGAAGTATGTCTTGACGTCCATTCTCGTCGTCATTTGCGTCGCCATGGCCTGGTATTTGGTGCCCTCCTTCACTGGTCAAGGACTGGGAAATAGCAGCAATAATCCTGTCCTTGCGACAGTTGCTGGTACTGATATCACGACCACCGAAGTGCGCAAACAAGCTCTCCAAATAATCGAACAGCAGTACCCGAGCGCCCGGTCTCAGGCTGCCGTCCTTGTGCCCATGGTCGCTGGGCAGGCGAAAGAGATGCTGATCAATCAGAAAGTCCTCATTGCCGAGGCCCGCCGGATGGGGTTCAAAGCTACCCCGGAAGACGTACGCCAGGAACTTCAGCACGGGGAACTAGGCGCGACTTTTTTCCCCGGGGGCAAGTTCATTGGCATGCAGGCCTATGAAGACCTTCTCGCGAGCCACGATCTGACTCGAGATGAGTTTGAGCAGAGCATTGGCGACAACATCTTGATGCGCAAGCTGCAGGCAGCCGTCACCGGCAGCGCCACGGTGACCGACGCCGAAGTCCGGAAAGAATTTGAAAAGCGCTACACCAAGGTCAAGTTTGACTATGCGGTCATCAAGAGGGATGACATCCTGAAGACCCTGCACCCGACCGAACCGGAACTGCAAGCCTTCTACGAACGCAATAAGCAGACTTACGTCAACTCGATTCCGGAGAAGCGCCAGCTCAAATACGTGGTTCTCGACAACGCTAGGATGCTCGCCCAAACCCAGGTTACCCAGCAGCAACTGGACGACTACTACAGTCAACATCGCGACGAGTTTCGCGTTCCCGAGCAGGTGACGGTGCGGCAGATCGTCATCAACAAGCCACTTCCCGGAGCCGACGGCAAGATTGATCAGAAAGCACTCGACGCTGCTCGCGCGAAAGCCGATGACGTTGCCAAGCAATTGAAAACCGGCGGGAACTTTGCCGACCTGGCGAAGAAATATTCAGACGATGCAACAAAAGCAAACGGCGGTTTGGTTGGAAGCGTCCGGCCCGACGTCTTTCCCGACGCCGCGGTCAAAGCCGCTGTTACTTCGACGGCCAAGGGTCAGTCCAGTGACGTGATCACTGCCGGCTATGCGTTCGTGATCATCCATGTGGACGACCGGGAAGAGGCGCGCGTCAAGCCGCTCTCCGAGGTTCGAGACCAGATCGAGCCCCTGATCAAGCAGCAGAATGCAGCACAAGAGGCGCAAAAAGCGGCTGACGAATTGCTTTCGCAAGCCCGCGCGAAGGGAAGCAGCCTGGAGAAGGCTGCGGCCAGCAAAGGCCTGCAGGTCACAACCACCGATTTTGTCACCAGCCGCGACGCGCTGCCCGGCATCGGGGCCGACCCTCAATTCATGAATATGGCATTCGCTCAGGAAAAGAATGCGCCGCCAGATCTTACTGCGGTCCACTCCGGGTTCGTGATCTACCAGGTGACGGACATTAAGCCTCCCTCGACGCCAACTTTCGCAGAAATTCGCGATCGATTGGAAAATGAGTTCAAGAACGAGCGTGCCGGGCAATTGCTGAACCAAAAGACCCAGGAACTTGCGGATCAAGCCAAGGCGAAACGCGATCTGAAGAAAGCAGGGAAGGAAGCAGGCGCTCAGGTCAAGACCAGCGACTTCGTAGCTCCCGACGGACAGGTTCCAGAGATCGGTTCGATGGCTGGCCCTGCGGCGGTTGCTTTCACCCTCAAACCTGGCGACATAAGCGGGCCGATCAATACCGGAAATACAGGTGCGGTCCTTTCGTTGCTCGAGCGGCAGGCGCCCACGGATCAGGATTTTGTCGCCAAAAAGGATCAGATCCGCGAAGCCCTGACCCAGGAAAAACAAGCGGAAGTTTTCGGACTCTTCCTATCGAATTTGCGCGATCAAATGCAGAAGGCCGGCAAGATCAAGATCAACCAGGCTCAACTCGACACACTCACTAAGGCCAGGAGTGAAGATCAGTAGAGGGGACCTCAACTAGCGACCAGTCTGGTAACATGTGCCGGAAGGTGATGCCAGCGACCGTCACTAGACCTATTCTTAGGTTCTGGCCACCGTTTCCATGATATTTCCTCGTCTGACAGGAATTCTTCTGCACCCGATTTCGCTGCCTTCGATCGGAGGCATCGGCGACCTTGGGCCCTCCGCCTACGAGTTTCTGGATTTCCTCTCGGACGCAAAGCAAGGGCTGTGGCAAGTCCTGCCATTAAACCCTCCCGCGAACGGGAACTCGCCGTATTCATCGACATCTGCATTTGCCGGCTATCCCCAACTGGTGAGCTTGGAGCGGCTGGTAGAAGACGGGTGGCTTGATCGATCCGCCTTGTCGGGCTTTCCACCGGAGAGCGGGCACATCGATTACGACACGGTGTATCGTACCAAGCTGCCTTTGTTGTGGCGCGCGGCGGAAACCTTCCTTGACCGCGCCGACGCCGGATGGCGCCAGCGCTTCGAGCAGTTCTGCATTGAAAACCAGTGGTGGCTCGAAGATTATGTTGCATTCGATCTTCTCCGCCAACGGCATGGAAAAGATTGGAGTAAGTGGCCTCAGCCCTTGGCCCGCCGCGAAGCGGCGCTCGAGCAGTTCCGAGTCAGCGCAAGCAAGGAGCTAAGTTTGCGGCGCATCGTCCAGTTTTTCTTTTGGGAACAATGGCACGCTCTACGCCAATACTGCGCAGCCAAGTCAATCAAAGTTGTGGGCGACATCGCCATTTTTGTCGACTACGACAGCGCGGACGTTTGGGCGCATCGAGACCTTTTCCGGCTTCACGAAGATAACCTGCAGCCGGAGGTCGTATCGGGGGTTCCGCCAGACTATTTCAGTGCCCATGGGCAGCGTTGGGGCAATCCTCTTTATGATTGGGACAAGGTTCGCGAGACAGGCTATCAGTGGTGGGTACAGCGCCTGCGATGGGCGACCGAGACCTGCGACTTCATTCGCTTGGATCACTTTCGGGGCTTTGCGCAGTTCTGGGAAATTCCTGCCAGCGAGCCCAGCGCCATTCACGGTCGATGGGTCAACGGTCCCGGGGATGAGCTGTTCAACAAGATTGAAGAGGAGCTCGGCGGATTGCCGTTCTTTGCCGAGGACCTCGGGTTCATTACGCCCGATGTTGTTGCACTGCGCGACCGGCACGCCATTCCCGGCATGGCGGTGCTCCAATTTGCGTTTGGCGATACCGGCGCGCACGCCTATTTGCCCCATCAGGTGCCGCAAAAACGGGTGATCTATACCGGGACTCATGACAATGACACGAGCCTGGGATGGTGGACAGGCTTGGGCGAGCAGGAAAAGCTTCCTGTGCGGGCTCTCGTTGGTCCCTGCGAAGATGGGGCAAACTGGGGACTGATTCGCCTGGCGCAAAGCTCCCAGGCTGCCTTTTCAATCGTTCCACTTCAGGATGTGCTAAGTCTTGGCTCCGAAGCACGCCTGAACACGCCAAGTACCCACATCGGCAACTATCACTGGCGCTACGCTCAAGGCGCGCTGAAGAAGGAGCTGGCCGAAAAACTGAGCGCCCTGGCCGAGGTCACTGATCGCGCTCCCGAAACTCTAAAGCGGTAGGCAATGGTCATCCTTCGCTACGAATGAAGAAAGCCGGAGCCTAGCGGCTCCGGCTTGTGGTTGGCAGTTGCCCGGATGAAAACCAGGATCTGGGTGCGGGATTTTTCTTGAGTTCCTGGGAAGAGAAGAAAACCTTGAATCCTCTTTTCCCCGGCTAGTCGGACAACCATGCCCGGCTAGCGCAACGGGTTACGCGCTTCTCCGTGGACGCAACGTCAAATCGCGGATCTGGGTTAGGATGCTCGACATCTGCATCCCGTTTAACTGCGAGACAAACGGCATCATCTCGGCAATGAAGGGGTCCTTCATCAACTCCATGATCTCTTCCTGACGGTTGCGTTCGCCGCCACTGAGCAGTTCGGGCACGGTCACCTCCAAGGCTTTCGCCAGGCGCTCCAAAGACGAAAGAGTTGGCGTGGCTTTCTCGTTCTCGATCTTTGATACGTAGGTGCGCGGAACGGACATACGGCCCGCCAGTTGCCGCTGGCTGAGTCCATTGCGCAAGCGCATAGCGCGGATGGAGGCCGCTAGATTCAGATGACCGCGATGTGCTGCCGGCACCAGTTGCGGCGCGGGTGCCTGCACAATCTCGGGCTCCTCTTCGTCCAGGGAGAGATGGCAGCGCCGACACAGATTGTTAGAGGTTCGAAACTGGACGAGCAGGCAACGGTCGCAACGTACAACTTCCCGGGAATCAACCGGGGTTAGAGTGGTGGCCATTTGTGGTGGGAGTTGCCAGAGCGGGCAAGACCCCAGGAGCCTGTGGCTGCAGGTCCCAATCTCTTGCGTAATCTGCGGCATAGGGGCTGTGGAAGTCAAGGGAAATGTTCGGCGTCGGCGTGAGCTAGGAAGCAGACGGGTTCTACAAGCAGCAAAGATGCTGCTCGCGATCACGCCTGGCGAGATGTTTACTGATTTGATTCGGGGCCCGAGCTTTAACGTGGGGTTGATGCATTCCATCGAGCCTCGATGTTCGGGGGATGCAGCATGGTTTGCAGAACCACGCAGTACTGCTCGGTTTTCTCCTGCAGGCCTTTCAGTTGCTCGGGTGTGGCCTCCGGCGCATCAATCTTGAACTCGACACTCATAGACTCGAATCCCACCGGCACGGTTTTTGAAATGCCCAGTGTCCCCTGCAGGTCCATGCTGCCGTTTACGGTTACCTCGATCTTCTGCACTGGAACTCCCATGGCAGCTGCCACCAGCTGACAGGTCAGTTGTGCGCAAGCCGCCAAGGCTCCCAAGAGCAGATCGCCGGAGCATGCGGCGGCGCCGCTGCCCCCGACGCCTTGGTGGGCTTCTGCCTGATAGAGCGCGCGTCCAATGTCCACCGAGCAGGCAAGCGGTGTCGCGGTCTCACTGCCTTTCGCGGTCAAGGTAATGCGCGAGCTTGCGGGATCATGCCGGTAGCGATCTTTCAACGGCTTCTGTATTGATCGAATGTCCATAGCCACTCCTGCTTGAAGTCTGATGATTGGTGAAAAGGGAAGCTCTCGTCCTTGATATTTCTACATTCCAAACCTGTCCCGATAGGCACTGGGCGAGACGCCAGTGTGCCGCTGAAACAGGGTGCGGAAGAACACCACATCCTGATATCCGACCGCCTCGCTGATGTCCTGCATTGTGCGGCGATTATTTTCGAGCATGCGCTTGGCGGCAGCGACCCTGAGCTTCTGCAGATAAATGAGCGGGCTGTCTCCGGTGGCGGCCTTGAAACGGCGTATGAAATTGCGTTCGCTCATGCCCACCCGCCTGGCGGGTTCTTCGAGCGGAAAAGACCTGGAAAAATTCTTGTGCATCCATTCCTGTGCGCTCGAAATATTGTCGTCGCTATGGTCGGTTTTGAGGGGAACGATCGCGAAACCAGACTGCCAGGCACGCGGGGTTTCGATCAGCAGAGCCTTCGCCGTCTGGACCGCGATCTCGTGCCCGCAGAACTTTTCAACCAGATAGATACTCAAATCGAGCGAGGCATTCACCCCGCCGCCGCAATAGAAACCACGGTCTTCGGTGATCATCAACTCCGGCATCCACCGCACCCGCGGATACATTTCGCGAAAGCGTTCGGCTAGTCCCCAATGAGTGGTTGCTCGTTTCCCGTCCAGCAACCCAGCCGCCGCCACCAGGCCTACTCCGGAGCACACACTCGCCACCGCAATCCCGCGGCTGCTACGGCGCTCCAACCAGGGCACAACCTCGGCATTCCGCTCAATCACATCGTGAACGCTCAACCCGGTTGTTGGAACAAAAATAAGGTCTGTCTTGCCCACATCCTCAAGCGAGATATTTGGCTGGATCTGAATGTCTCCGTCGCAGCGTACCGCCTTCCCGTACGCGGATGCGGTGGTGACGTGGAATCTGGGAGCGCATTTGGCTCCGGTAAGGATGTTCCACAAGGAGCCGGCGTGGCGAAAAACCTCCATCGGCCCGATCGCGGTTGAGGAAAACATCTGATCGAGAAGCAGAACGGTGATTTCTTTCATTGTTGCCTCAGGTGAGCAACTCAGGGTTTGGCGTAACTACCTACCTACAATGGCATATCTGCCATCTTGTTGCAAGCGCATTTCGCGCTTAATCTCGCACCATCGCAACCAGGATCCACCAGGGAGAACAGAAAATGGCAACCGCAAAGAAGTTTTCAACTGTGATTAACGGAGTGATGGTCGACGACTTGTTCGCGACCATTGACGCGGTCAAGGCGACTCCGGCAATTGCGAAGTTCAAGTTTGGAGTGCGCAATCGATGGGCGACCGGCAGTCAGAATGCCACGACGGTCGATGGATTCCACGGCGCCATGCAGAACCTTTCCCGCCCCAGGCCGTTTGTCCTCGAAGCAGACGAACCGCCGATTCTGTTGGGTAAGGACTCGGCGGCGAATCCGGTCGAGCACCTGTTGCACGCGTTAGCCTCGTGTCTCACCACCTCGATGGTCTATCACGCGGCCGCTCGTGGCATTCAGATTGAAGAAGTCGAATCAACCCTCGAAGGCGATATCGATCTTCACGGATTCCTCGAACTCGATAAAAAAGTTCGCAACGGATACCAGGGCATCCGCGTGAACTTCAAGATCAAAGCAGACGTGCCGGAAGAGCAATTGCAAGAGATCGTGCAGTTGGGGGCAGCACGCTCACCGGTTTTCGATTCCCTCGTTCACGGCGTTCCGGTCTCGATCACGGGGTCGCGCAAGTAGACCCGATCTCCAAAGCGTCGCCACCAGGGGCAATCGAGCGAAGACCCGAAAATAATCAAGGAGAAAAATTACAATGGAAAGCTCAACTTCAACTCTGAAGGCAGTAACGGGTACCTTGCACTCGACCCTGTTGACTGCGCTGGTGATCATCGCGCCGATTCTTGCCAGGGCTGATGATTCCACTCACAACCACACGTCCCCATCGAAGCTGGTGCAGATTGTCCGGGAGAACACGGCACAGTTTATCGACGTCAACAATCTAAAGGCGGCGGGCTATCAGCCCTTGTTCGGCTGCGTCAGCGGCCCGGACCATGGAGCCATGGGCATTCACTACGTCAACCTAGGGCTGGTCGGCGATGGTTTGCTCGATCCACGCACCCCTGAAGCTCTTATCTACGAGCCGGTCGGGAAGGCGCGTCGCTTAGTCGGCGTCGAGTACATTGTGGATGCGGCTACTTGGCTTGCCTCTCACGATAACACTCCACCCCAACTGGAAGGCCAGGATTTCCAGTTCGTAGATGCCCCCAACCGGTTCGGCATCCCGGCCGCGTTTTTCGAACTGCATGTCTGGGCCTGGCGGGATAATCCAAACGGCGCGTACGTGGATTGGAACAACAACGTAAGCTGCGAAGGGCAATGATCTTGGCATTGGCGGTACGACCATGCCGCCATGCCGTGTTTGGGCCTCATACCCGCTCAGCCCTGCTTGAGCGGGTTGTCTTGCTTTGCCGGACAGAACCTCTCTTTTCCCCGGCCGTCCTCCTAAGGAGCTGCCGAAGGCCCTAAAGGCGCCCTTCGCAATGAGAAAGCATTAGAATGGTCGTCCTACAACCATGCCTGATCGAACATCTGCCTGGAATCTGCTCACCGAATTCACCAAGTCCGAGAGCCTGCGCAAACATGCGCTCGCCGTCGAGTCGTGCATGCGCGCCTATGCGCGGAAGTTGGGAGCCGATGAGCAGCTGTGGAGCGTAGTCGGTCTTATTCACGATTTCGATTATGAAAAGTATCCTACCCCCCAGGAACATCCCTTCAAGGGGAGCGAGATCCTGAAAGAGCGCGGATATTCCGACGAGATACGCCGCGCCATTCTGTCTCACGCCGACTACGCCGGCGTGGCGAGGGAAACGCCGATGGAAAAGGCGCTGTTTGCGTGTGACGAACTCGCCGGATTCATCACCGCCGTCGCGCTGGTCAAGCCGGGAAAGTCACTGGCCGAGGTGGACACGAAATCCGTGCGCAAAAAGATGAAGGACAAAGCCTTCGCGCGCAGCGTTTCCCGGGATGACATCATGAACGGCGCCAAAGAACTTGGCGTCGATCTCGACGAACACATCGGCTTCTGCGTTGAGGCAATGAAGGGGATCGCAACTGAGCTGGGATTAGGATAGCCCTGGCGTTAGGTGCGCCTAAAATTCCCTCAGCTTTCGAATCGCGTTCGCCTGGTCGTTGCGGGGGGGCCGTCGGTCTTCACTTCGCGTTCTTTTTCTTTGCCGCCGCAAGGATCTCTAGGTTCTTTTTGATCAACCGAAATCTCTGTTCCACGCACTTGTGACTCAGCAGCGGATCCTCGGGAGTATTCATCACGTGATCGAGCAGTTTGTCGACGGTGCTGGTTGCGACGTGCAGACGCGTATCGGACGATGCATAGTAGATAAAAACGGTCCCGTCTTTCCGGGCAACCCAACCATTGCTGAAAACGACGTTCGAGACATCACCCACCCGCTCGGGTCCCCGTGGGCTGATGAAGTATCCGGCTGGTCGATGGGTGATGACTTGAGGTTGTTTCAAATCAGCCAGGAACAGATAAAGAACGTAACGCAGTCCTGCAGCTGTATTCCGCACGCCGTGCGCGAGATGCAGCCATCCTTGATGGGTCTTGATGGGCGCAGGACCGAGGCCGTTTTTTACCTCTTTTATCGTGTGGTACTCGCGGTTGTCCATGATCACTTCCTGCTCGACAACCGGGTTTTCCATGCTCTTGGTAAGTCCCCACCCGATACCGCCTCCCTTACCAGCTTGAATGAACTCATCCTGCGGCCGTGTGTAAAACGCGTACTGCCCATTCACGAACTCAGGGTGCAGCACCACGTTCCGTTGCTGGGGAGACTTGGTCTTCAGGTCGGGCAGCCTGTCCCAGCTCTTTAGATCCTTCGTACGTACGATTCCGCACTGCGCGACTGCCGATGACGTGTCCCATGCGGGTACCTTCGGATCCTTGCGCTCCGTACAGAACAATCCGTAGATCCAGCCGTCCTCGTGCTTCACGACCCGGATATCGTAAACATTGACGTCAGGACTTTCGGTTTGGGGCAGAAGGATTGGGTAGTTCCAGAAACGGAAGCTGTCAACGCCATTCGAACTTTCAGCGACCGCAAGGAAGGACTTCCGGTCAAGACCTTCCACCCTGCCAATCACGAGAATCTTGCCCTGGTGTTCCATTGCGCCGGCATTAAAGACGGAATTGATTCCTATCCGCTCCTGCAAGTAGGGGTTGGTCTTGATGTCGAAGTCATAGCGCCAGATCAATGGAGTGTGACCGGCTGTCAAAACCGGATGGCGATACCGATCGTAGATCCCATTGCCGTTAGCAACCTTGGTATTGCGCCGCTTCAGCAGCTTTTCGTGCTGCGAGAAAAGCGCTTGGGTCTTCTTCTTGAACTCAGCCTGATTCATTCCGTTCTCCGCAGAAATACGAGATCGATTTCCGTAAATCAGCCTTCTTTGCGATATCGCCGAGCCTTGGTGTTTTCCCGCGAGCAGCCTTCCCCCGCAAGCTCAAGAAGCGGATCGAACGATTCGAAAAAACAACTCTCCGGGAACTAGGAAGGCTCAGGAAGGGGTTGAGGCATGCGCTACCGCCCCGGTCCTCGCCATGACCTCAAAACAAGTCCGGCTGTTATGGTATGGGCACTTCCATGGGTCAACTTTGAACTTGTCATCACTTGGAACGTGATCGCGCGAAACCTTCCAGAACCACTCGCCGTGGTGATGGTCGACGATGTAGCGCTCGATAAATTCCCAGGTGCGATCTGCAGCGGCGCGGAAATGCTCTTTCCCGGATAGCTGGAAGGCATTCAAAAATCCAACTACGGCTTCTGACTGCGGCCACCAGTGCTTGTCGCTATCGATGATCTCGCCGTTTTTCGCTTCGTAGAGAATGCCTCCATCGGAGTCCACGGCCTGGTCATAAACCGCCTGCGCCATCTGCAACGCCTCGTGCCGCACTCTCTTCAGCAGTTCGGGATCGCCATCAACCTCTGCTGCTTCGCATAACAACCAGCTCCCCTCGATATCATGACCAAAGGAAATCACATCGGACTTGGGCTTCCAGTCTTCGTCGAAAAACAGCCGGAAATGATGGTTGCTCGAATCAATGATGTGATTCAAGAAAATCTCAATCAGATCTCGTAACCGTTGCTCGGACTTCTCTGGCTTGTAGGTCCGGCCTAAGGTCGCGTAGGCCTCCAGCATGTGGAGATGGGTATTCATGGACTTCTTTTCGTCCATATCCACTTCGCTCAAGCGTTGATCGCGCGCCAGGGTCCAGTCCCGCTCGTAGGTCTCGAAGTAGCCGCCAAACTTCGCGTCGTGGCTGGCTTCTTCGATGATTTCGCACAAATGAAGCGCCCGCCTCAGCACGTCTTCACTGCGAGTCGCCTGGTAAAACTCCGCCAAGGCATACACCGTGAAGGCCTGTCCATAAACGCGCTTCTTCGTGTCCGCCGGTTCCCCGCGGTAGTTCAGCATCCAATACACGCCCCCAAATTTTTCGTCCCAGAAATGGCGGAGGATATAGTCGTAAGCGCGAGCGGCGGCCTTCAGATAGCCCTCCTCTCGATAAATGGAGAATGCCTTCGAGAATGTCCACAGGATGCGGGCGTTGAGGATCAGGCCCTTATCCGCCTTGGGGTCGATCACCAGATGGTTCGTAATCTGGCCGCGAAAGCCGCCAAACTCCTCGTCAATCGTGTACTTGAGCCAGAAGGGAAGGATGTTGGACCTCAACTCCTTTTCGACACGAGCTTTCAGATCAGACACACGAGTCTCCGATGGAAGGTGCTAAAAAAGGTCTCTCGATGGAGCTAGCTTGCCACCTTTGTCGTTGATTCCCGGACCATCAGTTCCGGCTTCACGGCAACCTGCTTCGGCCAGTCCTCCTGGCCCTCGAGTCGATCGAGAAGAATCTTGGCGGCAATTTCGCCCATCTGATGCAACGGCTGGCGCACCGTTGTTAGACTCGGCGAGTGGAACATGGCGGCCTGAATATCGTCGAAACCTACGACCGAGACATCTTCCGGGACGCGCAGTCCCGCTTCGCGGATGGCGCGAATCGCGCCGATGGCCGACGCATCGTTGTATGCAAAGAGCGCGGTGAACGGCTTTTTGCGCTCCAGTAGCATCTTTGCGTAGGGATAACCCAGTGCCGGACCAGACTCTTCGCCAGCGAGCTGAACCGTCAGTTCGGGCCTGATCGGCACACCTAGCTCACGTGCTACCTCGGAAATCGCGCCCCAACGCTGCGCCGCATCGGAACTGTCGGGGTTCCCAATCATGACAGCAATGTTGCGATGCCCGAGCGACACCAGATATTCCAATGCAAGCTTCACGCCCAGCCTTTGATCAAGGATTACATTGGTCGCGTTTTCCTCCTGCCTATGCCCCGAGACCGCAACCACGGGCAGCGGAATGGAGTATTGCAGGTTGAGGTCAATCGTAATAACCCCTTCGGCACCACGCTCCAGCAATAGTTGGCTGTACTTCTCAAAAAGCTCGGGGTCGTGATGATGAATGCCAGTGATGAAAAAGTAGTCTTTCTGGCGCGCGTATTCCTCGATGCCGGCGATCACCTGACCGCCATAGCCGTCGCTGATATCGGTAGGAATCACCCCGATGGTGTACGTCCGTTTATTGCGCAGGGAGCGGGCCATGAGGTTGGGCTTGTATTTGAGCTCGCGGGCGGCGGCGAAAATTCGATTGCGAGTTCCTTCGGGGATATGCTTGGCGGATGGGGAGTTGTTGAGGACTGCCGACACGGTTCCGGGGGAGAGGTGCAACCGCTCTGCAACCAGCTTCAGCGTAACCACCGACCCCGATCCCACTTTCTTCAAGCTCATAGCACTCCCGAAATGCCGTAGATATTCCCGATCCCCACGAAACGAACTGGCTGGAAACGTTTTAAAAAAGTAGTCCTTTCAACTGTCGAACGCAAGCTTAAACGATTTTCTTCGTATTATTTCATGCAGCGGGAGTGAACTGGAGAGGAATTCTCAGCGAAGTCTCTTCGCGGAGGCCGCAAGATACCTGGTCAGCAGAACCCGGGCAGAGAGTAGGACTCATGGCGTCAGTTTGCCGGTCGTGAGGTAATCCTGCGAGGGGACGCCAAAAGCGTCCGCCACGCGATTGAAGAAGGCGAACATCGCGATAATATAGACCGCTTCCGAGATCTGATTCTCCTCCCAGCCGGCATCGCGCAACTTCTGGACATCCTCAGCCGTGGAGCGATACGCCGCCCGGGTGACCAACTCGACGTATTCGAGCAGCGTGCGTTCGGCAGATGTCAGGCCCGCTTCATCGAGTTTACCCTCGAGAATCGCATTCACGCATTGCTCGGTGGCTCCCTGAACACGCAGGAAGTAGGCGTGGCTGTCCAGTCAATATGGGCAACGGTTCAGGTACGACACGTGGCTGGCAATCATCTCCTTGTGCCGGCGGGAGAGATGGCCCTCAGAAAAATGAACGGCGTTTGAGAACTGAATCACCAGACGCAAGAAGTCGGGTCGCGCACCGAAACACTTGATGATCCCTGGTACCTGCTTACGGCCTGATCCGGCGCGCCAGTAGTCGTATGCGGCTGCGGTGTCGCCGGTTGCCTCGGCGTCTTCAATGATCCGAATCTTGGTTGCGGATTTCTGCTCTTCCGATTTTGTGCTCATATTCGCTTCATGCTCGCTCAGGAACTTCGGTGCGCGAAATTTCGTCATCTGGGATGCGCTCGCTCGAACGAAACAACCGATACGCGGGAATGCCCGCCAGAACGACCGCTCCGCCCAGCCCAGCCTGAATCGGGCTGTGCCCCGCGATCAGAACCAGAAGAGTAGCAATGAGCACTAGAAATATGAATACCGGGGCAGGATAGAGGGGCGTTCGAAAAAGGGGAGCTGTCCCTGCATTTCGTCGACGCGCGAGCAAGAGTCCTCCCCCAGCCATTGCTAAGAATACGACGGCCACAAAGATGAAGTACGCAATGATTTTTTGAAAGCTGCTCACAGCGACCAGCAGGGAAGAGATCGTACCCTGAATGAGAATTGCGCTCACCGGCGTTCCAAAACGCGGGCTGATCTGCGATACGCGCCGAAAGAAAAGACCGTCTTGTGCCATGGCATAGTAAACGCGTGGCGCAGACATGATCAGTGCCGCCAGGCTGCTGAACACGCAAACGATCACGATGGCAGCAAATATGTTTCCCCCCAAAGAACCGAACAGCACGCTTCCTGCCTGTGCTACGAAGGTTTCGTTCGAGGTAACGCTCGCAAGCGGCACGAGATACAGAAATGCTCCGCTCACCAGAATATAAACGGCGGTAACTGCCAGGGTCCCAAACAGCATCGCCCGTGGCAGGGTTTGGCCTGGATTGCGCACCTCGCCGGAGATTTTACTCACGTCCCACCAGCCGCCGAACGCAAAGAAAGCGCCAACCATTGCTGCTCCCAAAGCCGGTAGCAGAGGGAGCGAACCATTCCTTTGCGCGATGAAAGGAACGAAGTTTGACCACGAGCCCAGGCGCAGAGACAAACCCCAGACGATCAGCACGGCTAGGAGGCCGAGCTTCAGCCACGTGCTCCAGCGCAGCACGCCGGCGCTCACCCGAATACTCAAAATGTTCAGCACACAAAGCAGCCAAATCGCCACTATAGCCACCAACCTCATCGCGATCGATGACAGCGGCAACATATAGCCGAAGTACCCGGCAAGTCCCATTGCCAGCGCGGCCGTGAGACCGGGATCCAGTACCAACAGGCACATCCAGCCATAGAGGAAAGCGGTTGGGCGGCCAAAGATTTCTTCGAGAAAAACGTAAACTCCGCCATCGCGGGGGAAGCGTGCCGCCAATTCTCCATACGTGAGCGCGCCGCAGACGGTCAGGATCCCCACAATGACCCATACGAGGAGCAGATAGAAAGGGGAGCCTAGAGACTTCGCCATCATGGCGGGAGTCAGAAAAATTCCCACCGCGATGGTTTCCCCCGCAACCGCGGCGATGGCAGAGGCCAAGCCGAGTTGGCGCCGCGGGGCCACAGAGGAGTGAGAGCCGGCGCTCATTTGCGCAGAACTGTTCATCGCCACGAGAAATTCAATCCGCACAGCGTATGCAGGGTTGAAAATTTGATCAATAGTACAAAAAAATCGTCATGCAACCGCGGTTCTACTACTTTCCAATTATTGCTCTCGTTTACGGGATCTCCGGATAATCGCAGCACTTTTGCTCTAGGGCCGCTCGGTTGATGCGGCTTGGTTTGGGTTTGAAACTCCAAAATCGTCTTCAGGGGATTCCGTGTCGAAAACATTCAAACTCGTAGTGGTGGCTCTATTGGCATGCGCTTGCGCCATGGCGCAGCAGATCACCGGAAGCATCCGCGGTACGGTTACTGACCCCACCGGCGCGATCGTGCAGAACGCGATCGTCAACGCGCGTCAGGTCGAAACGGGATTCGTCCGAGCCACGACTACCGACGGCGGTGGCGCCTTCTTGTTTCTAGAACTGCCGGTCGGTCACTATCAGCTCCAAGTCTCGGCCACCGGCTTTCAAAAGTACCTGCAGGATGGAATCACGCTCAACGTGAATGAGAGCGCAAATGTGCCGGTCCGACTCGCGGTGGGAACCGCAGGCGAGCAGGTCCAGGTTCAAGCCGATGCCGAATTGATCCAGTCAACGGTCACCAGCCTTGGACAAGTGGTGCAAGAACGGGAGATTCTCGATCTTCCCCTGAATGGGCGAAATTTTTCGCAGCTTGGGACCTTACAGCCCGGGGTAATGCCGCTCACCGCCGGCCTGCAGGAAGCGGGTGGCTCACTCAGGGCCGGACAGCCCTACGCCGTCAATGGCCAGCGCCCCGAGTCCAACAACTTCCTGATCGATGGGGCGAACAACTTCAACGGCGTAGATGGTGGGTTCGTTCTGGAGCCGCCGATCGATGCTATAGAAGAGTTCCGCATCGTCACGCATAACTCGAATGCCGAGTTCGGCACCAGCCTGGGCTCGACCACCAACATCATCACGCGTTCGGGAACCAACCAGTTTCACGGCGCCCTTTGGGAGTTTCTTCGCAACGACATCTTCGACTCTACCGGATACTTGGCAACCTCCAAGGAACCACTCAAACAGAACCAGTTCGGTGGAAGCATTGGTGGGCCTATCCGGCGGGAGAAAACCTTCTTCTTCGGTTTCTATGAGGGCTTCCGTAACCGGCAGGGAAAGAGTGTCGGTAGCACAGTACCATCGATGGCGGAAAGACAAGGCGACTTCGGTCAGCTTTGCCAACCCGGGTTCTTTACGAGTGGTCCAATGGCTGGGTTCTGCCAGGATCCCAATGGGCAGCTGTTTAACGTTTTTCTATCCCAGCCCTACCCGTTCAATCAGATGCCTGCGCCAAATCCAAGTGACCCCTCGAGCATGAGCCAGTTCTCGTTGAATCTCCTAAGCCTTTTTCCCCAACCGAACTGCGCGACCAACGTTTACTGCTCTACTCAAACCTTGCGCGACGACACCGACGAATTCGGCGTTCGCGTGGACCATTACCTCACGAACGCGGATAACCTCAATTTCCGCTACATGTATGCCAACGGAACCCTATTTGACCCGTTGTCACCAGCTGGCGCCAGCGTACCCGGGTTTCCGGTCGGCGAAGATCATCGTGCGCAGAACTTCGTAACCCAGGAAACGCACACCTTCTCTCCATCGATGGTAGGCGTACTGCGTTTCTCGTATCTGAGGAACAAATTCCTAGTCGACCAGCACATTAACCATACCTCTCTATCCAGCCTGGGCTTTGCCTATACCCCGAGTTTGGCCGATGCTGCCGGCCCGCCTTTTATTCAGGTCAACGGATACACCAGTACCGGCGATCCCATCACCGGCCCCCGCAATACCTATGAAAACGCCTTTGATTATTCAGGGTCACTGAGCTGGGTCCGCGGCGCACACGAGCTGAAGTTTGGCGGCGGTGCCGAGCAGCTGCAGATCAACGCGCTGCAGGGCATTGCGACCAACGGATTTTTTGTTTTCGTTCCCTTCCCCGTCACCGATGCCTTCGCCAGCTTCCTCTGGGGACGTCCCGTGGTCTTCCTGCAAGGCAGGGGCGATTTTTCCCGCGGAATCCGGGGACACTCGCTGAACCTCTACGCTCAGGATACCTACAAGGCCAACCGCCACCTGACATTGAACTATGGCCTCCGCTATGAGCTGCCCTCGCCGTACACGGAAATTCACAACCGGCAGACGCTGTGGATTCCGGGCCGTCAATCGACGGTCGTGCCCAGCGCTCCTGCGGGATTACTGTATCCCGGCGACAGGGGAGTCCCGGCAGGCCTGATCCCAACCTTCAAGAAGGGCTTCGCGCCTCGGGTTGGCATTGCCTACGATCCTCTCGGAGATTCCAAATGGCTCATTACGTCTTCCTATGGAATTTTCTATGAGCCCTACTACACCGGCCAGGGCGGCCCGTTGCAGTCGCCGATTAGCGCGCCACCATATTTACAAACGCCCCAAGTGGGACTGTCCTCGTTCTTCTTCAACATGCAGGACCCGTTTAATGGAAATCCGCCACTCTCGGGGCAATTCGCTACTCCGCTGACCAACCTCACGGTGTCACCGCAGCTGTCGTTACCTTATGCCCAGGATTGGGACCTCAACATCCAGCGCGCGTTGCCCAGCCAGATGCTGTTCGAAGTAGGGTATGTGGGCACAAAAGGCACGCATCTGCCACGTTTTATCGAAGGAAATCCGACGCAATACGTTCCCGGTATCGATCCCAGCACGAATCAACCGTACTCGACATCCGGCAACGCAGATCGACGTCGTCTTTACTCGGGCTGTACCCTCGATCCCACCACCAATTGCATCTATTCGTCGACTGGGTTGATTACGGGAATCGCAAACTCCTCCTACAACGCGCTCGAGGCAAGTCTGCGCAAGCGGTTCAGCCACGGCATGTCGTTCCTCGCTTCATACACCCTTTCGAAGACCATCGACGACGCCTCCTCGTTCAATATGACCGGCTCCGCGGCAAAACCGGTCGCGGGAGAAAACGATCTCGCCCAGGATCCTTCGAACCTCGCGGCCGAACGCGGACGGTCACTGTTCGATGCGCGGCATCGCTTCGTCTTCAGCTATCAATGGAGCCTGCCATTCTTCAAAGAGGCTCACGGACTGACCGGAAACGTGCTTGGAGGCTGGCAATTCAATGGTATCGCGACCCTGATGAGCGGGACCCCGTTCACCGTATTTGATTCCAATGACGTCTCCGTGCAGGGCAGCGCGCCGGAGATTACCGGATTCTCTGCCAACCGTCCGAATCTCGCACAGGGGCAAAACCCCAACGCAGGCCCGCATCTTCCCGGCGATTGGCTGAATGCGAACGCCTTTCAACGCCTCATCCAGGACCCGAATTCGCCGGTGCAGCAGTTCGGCAGCGCGGGCCGGAACATTGCAGAGGGCCCCGGCTACGCCAATTGGGATTTTTCCGCGTTTAAGAATTTCCGCGTCGCGGAAGGGAAAGAGTTCCAGTTCCGGGCGGAGTTGTTCAATATCCTGAACCACACGAACTTGCGCCTGCCTGATAGTGACATCAGTTCACCAACCTTCAACCATGTTCTGGAAGCACAGCCACCCCGGCTGGTGCAGTTTGCTTTGAAGTTCTTGTTCTAAAGATTTTTGAATGTGCCTTGCGAAGGGCGATCTAGGTAGGTCGCCCTGTTTTTTAAGTTTCCTTCCCCTCGCTGTGCCCGACCTGTTCCCGCGGCTCCTCGCTCCTGGCGTCGTTTCCGCAGTCAGAAAGCCTGGCACGGGCCCCTTGGCGCCTCCTTAGGGTATAGAGGTAGGCTGGTCCCGTAATGCCTAGTTTGCCAGCACATTCCATAGAAGAGGGATGCATGCGTCCGCATCGAAAATCCGCCTCGTTGCCGCTCTCCAGCGGCTTCGCTATGATTGAGCCATGAGTTTTGCCGACACCGTCGTATTGTTTGTTCTGGCCCTGCTGCTCTTTGGGCCGAAGAAGCTGCCCTTAATTGCCAAGCAGATCGGCAAAGCTCTGAACGAGTTCAAGCGCGCTTCGAACGAGTTCAAGTCTCAGATTGAATCGGAAATTAGCCAGCTCGAATACCAGGAGCGGCAGAAAAAGTACGAAGAAGACCGAAAGATTCTGCCCTCTGAGCCGCCCGTTGGAACCGTAGCCTCAACCGATTCGGAGTTGCCGCCCCCACCACCGGAAGGCGGGCCTGTGAACGGGAATGTGAACGCCACTCACGATACCACCAATGCCTGAGACCCCCACACTGGAACCACCTGCAGCCGAAGAAGAGCGGATGCAGTCCATGAGCTTCCTTGAGCACCTCGAAGAGCTCCGCACCCGCATCTTCCATGCCCTGGTTGCCGTCGCGATTGGCATGGGCATTTCCTGGTGGTATCACCAGGCCTTATTTAGTTTCATCCAAAAACCGATTCTCGATGTCCTGAAGCCCTACGGCATCGACAAACTGGTAGTCCTTACGCCCACCGAGGCCTTCAATCTTTACTTGAAGGTTTCCGCCTTAGGTGGTTTGTTCATTACCTCTCCCTATGTCCTCTACCAGGTTTGGCTTTTTATATCCCCCGGGCTTTATCGACGGGAAAAGAAGTATGTAACGCCGTTCTTGTTTTCTACCGTGCTGCTGTTTATTGCTGGCGGGTATTTCGGATATCGGATGGTGTTCCCGGCGGCTTTGAAGTGGCTCATTGGCATCGGCGGACAATTCACGCCGATGATTACGGTCCACGAATATACCGATCTTTTTTTAACCGTAATCCTCGGCCTCGGCATTGTTTTCGAGATGCCCATCCTGGTTTTCTTTCTTGCCCTGATGGGCGTCACCAGCGCGGGCTGGATGTGGCGCAACATCCGCTACGCGGTTCTCGGCATCTTCATTGTCGCCGGGGCGCTCGCGCCGACGCCTGACATCAGTAGCATGGTGATCTTCGCCTCTCCCATGCTGGTGCTCTATATCTTGAGTATTGGCATTGCCTGGTTCGTCCATCCCACACAGAGGAGAGCGCGTGAGGCGAAGCGAAGGAAGGCCTGAGCTCGGCCCTGGGAAGCTTGCCCATTGCTGGGGTATTGCGCTTTTCTTGCTCCTGATTTCCTCGGGTTGCGCCCGCAGCTCATCGACCCATGCTTCTGAGGGAAAGCCCGCAGCGGAAAGCTCTGCAGAGGTTGCGCCCGTCCTGGCGGATACTCCGGTCCCAGAGTTCAACGCCAGCCGGGCCATGGAGTACGTGAAAGAAATCGTCGCCTTCGGCCCACGCGCGCTCGGGAGCGAGGGTCACAAGAAAACTGAGAATTTCATTCTGGCCCACTTAAAAGGGGATCAGGTCGAGCGCGACGACTTCGAGATCACGACCCTAGAGGGGCGCTTTCCTGTCCACAACATCCTCGCACGCTATCCCGGAAGCAAGGATGGCGTCATTGTTATCGCCAGCCACTACGACACCAATTGGCCGTTGCGAACCGAGAACTACGTGGGAGCAAACGATGGCGCGTCCTCAAGCGCCTTATTGCTCGAGCTTGCCAATCAGATGCGCGGCAAGAAGCGCGACGGCTACAGCGTGTGGCTCCTCTGGGATGACGCCGAGGAATCGATGAAGCTGCCTTGGGACGACGCTGAAAGCCTCTATGGCGTAAAGCATCTTGCCGACAAATGGCAAACCGCTGGTACGCTGAAAAAGGTTAAGGCCTTTCTGCTCGAAGACATGATCGGCGATGCCGATCTGAACATCGAACGCGACGCGAACTCAACCCCCTGGCTGGAAGATCTGATTGGCGGGGCGGCAACCCGTCTTGGCTATCAGTCGCATTTTTTTGCGCGGGAGATCGCGGTTACCGATGACCACGCGCCATTTCTGAGCCGTGGAGTTCCTTCCGCCGACCTGATCGACCTTGACTACGGGTATAACAACGTTTTCCACCACACCATCCATGACACCCTCGATAAACTCAGCCCGAAGAGCCTGGCGATTGTGGGGACGGTGACACTTCAAACCGTGTATATGCTGGACCAGCGCTAGTTGTAAGAAGCATCGCAGCTTTTGCTTGCCATTCGATCCCTCTATAGAATTGTCACTCTGAGGAACCGATGCGACGAGGAACCAGTTGTCTGTCAATATTCACGACCCTTTCAGCCGCACACGCTGCTAATCCAATCGCTGTCCGAGTGAATCAGTGACCCAAACGCTCGCCTGGATCTTATTCAACCTGTTTGTTGCCATAATGCTGGTGCTCGATCTCTTCGTCTTCCACCGCCGTTCGGAGACCCTCAGCATGAAGCAGGCCCTAGCCTGGACGGCGTTTTGGATTTCTCTTGCCGCCATCTTTGCCGCTCTACTGGGAGCCTGGCAGGGCAAAACGGCAACTCTGGAGTTCGCAACCGGATATGTGATTGAACTCTCGCTCAGCGCTGACAATCTTTTCATCTTCCTGATGGTGTTCCGCTACTTCCACCTGCCGGCTGAGGAGCAGCACCGCGTGCTTTTTTGGGGGATCATCGGGGCAATCTTCATGCGCGCAATTTTTATCTTCACCGGGGTTGGGCTGATTCGCCGTTTCCACTGGATCCTTTACGGATTCGGAGCGCTCCTGGTTTTTACCGGCATACGGATGATCTTCCGGCACGGAGCGCAAGTGCGTCCAGAAAAGAACCCCTTGGTACGGGCCTTCCGGCGATTCTTCCCAGTCACTCAGACCTACGAAGGCAGCAAGTTCTTCGTTCGGCGTGATCAGATTTACGCCACGCCGCTGCTGCTCGTATTGATCGTGGTAGAAACCACCGACCTGATCTTTGCCATAGACTCCATCCCTGCGGTGCTTTCGATTACGCTCAACAGCTTCATCGTATACACCTCGAACATCTTCGCCATCCTGGGGCTGCGCTCGCTGTTCTTTGCGCTCTCCTCGTTAATGAGTCTCTTTGAGTACCTGCATTACGGAATTTCCGGCGTCCTGGTCTTTGTAGGTATGAAGATGATCCTCTCCCGTTCCTACCCGATCCGCACCGAATTTTCTTTGATGGTAATTGCCACGATTCTGGTGGTCACGATCGTCGCCTCGCTCTGGAAACGGAAGCGGGTCGACCCGGCTCGAGCGGCGTAGTGCCACCCGCCTTTACCGGTTGGCGGGATGTCGAAGCAGACGCTTCCCGCGGGGAGGTGGCCGGTGGACGAAGCGGCCAAAGGACTTGCTGGTTACTCGAAAGAAATCTTGTCGCCGCTGACCACCGAATGCTTCTTGAACCTTAGATCGTTGTGGTCGGGGAAGTCGGTGCGGTAGTGCGCGCCCCGGCTTTCCTCACGCGCCAACGCCGACCGCGCCACGAGTGTCCCCGCGATCTGCAAGTTGCGCGCCTCGAACTCGCGGCGGCTGTGCGGCGGCGTGAGTTGTGAACCGATCTCTTCGAGCCGCTCGATTGCGTGCTTCAGCCCAGCGCCCGTACGCACAATGCCGGCTTCCGACCACATGAGCTCCTGAATCTGCGTGATCGTCGTTTCGATCGGTACAGGCAAAGGTCCATTGGAGTATGCCGCCGCAGGAGGTACTTGCGGCACTCGGTTGGGGGGCAGCTTGAGCTCGTCCCGCATCTTTCGTCCCGCTCGCGCGCCAAAGACCAGACCTTCGAGCAGCGAATTGCTGGCTAGGCGATTGGCTCCGTGCACACCGGTACCCGCGGCCTCACCTGCAGCGTATAGGCCAGGCAATGTAGCGCGGCCGTCGAGATCTGTACGCACGCCTCCCATGGCATAGTGCGCAGCCGGACGAATCGGGATCAGCTCGCTCGTGATGTCGATGTTGTAGTGCATGCAGGTCGAATAAATGCGCGGGAAACGCTTTTGAATGTGATTGGCATCAAGATCGGTCAAGTCCAGGTAAACCACGGGATCTTTGGACCGGCTACGGGCAAGTTCATGCATGATTGCCCGCGCCACCACGTCGCGAGGCGCGAGTTCCCCCATGGGATGGTGCTTAGTCATGAACCGTGTCATCTCCATGTTGCGAAGATGAGCGCCTTCGCCACGCAGGGCCTCGGAAAGCAGGAATCGGGGAGCTTTCTTCAGATACAGGGCGGTGGGGTGGAATTGTATGAACTCAAGATCGGTAACCTGCGCTCCCGCGCGATAAGCCATTGCCACACCGTCTCCTGTGGCAACCCCCGGGTTCGTCGAATTCGCGTAGAGTTGGCCCATGCCGCCGGTCGCGAGCAGGACTGCGGAGGCGTGAATGGGGGCGTGCTGGCCGTGCTCATCGATCACCTTCACGGCGCATATGCGGCCGCTTTCAACCAGTAAGTCAGTAGAGAACTCGAATTCTCGTACGGAAATCTCCTTCATTGTTTTGGCTTTGGCATAGAGCGCCCGCAAAATTTCGCGTCCGGTCGAATCGCCATGTGCATGCAAAATGCGATTCCGGCTGTGCGCGCCTTCCCGCCCGAACGTGAGTTTGGTGCCCTCGCGATCGAATTGTGTCCCCCATGCAATCAATTCCTCGATCCCTTGCGGGGCTTCTTCGACCAGGATTTTCGCGGCCTCGGGATTGCACAACCCATCCCCTGCATTCAGCGTGTCTTGCAAGTGCAGGCTGATTTCATCCTCATCGCTCAGAGCTGCGGCGATCCCGCCCTGCGCGTATTGCGTACTCGAGTCGGTAACTTCGCGTTTGGCGAGGACCAGAACACGCCCGGCTGGAGCAAGCTCAATGGCCGCACGTAATCCAGCGACTCCGGCGCCAATGATCAGAAAGTCAGTCTCCGGGAACTGGGCTGGCATGTGCTGGAATGGTACCACTGCGAATTAGCGTGATTCCAGCTTTGTCCCTAAGCACCGCGAAATCGACTTCGCTTGCTATGATGAATTCAGTGATCCGCATTCCAATCAACACAAAGTCTCACGCCTACGAAGCCGTGATCGAGCACGGTGCTCTCCGCCGCGCTGGCGAACTGATAACCACGGCCTGCGGCGGCCAGACACCCCGTGCATTCGTGGTCACCGTCCGGCCAGTACGTCGTCGATGGGGCAACGTGCTTGCCCGCTCGCTCGAGGCCGCTAACATCGCCCATGCCTTCGTCGAGATGCGCGACGGCGAGACCTACAAACGAATGACTACGGTAGACCGGTTGGCTGAAAATCTCGTCCGGCTCGGAGCGGATCGCAAAGCTCTCGTGATTGCCTTCGGAGGGGGCGTAGTCGGTGATGTTGCGGGAATGCTCGCATCGGTTTACATGCGCGGTGTGAGGCTGGTGCAGATTCCCACCACCGTGCAGGCACAATTGGACGCCGCCATCGGGGGAAAAACCGGCGTGAATCTGCGAGCCGGGAAGAACCTGGTAGGCACCTTCTATCAGCCAGAGCTTGTACTGATCGATCCAGCGACTCTCAAGACCCTTCCACAGCGGGAGTTCAGGGCCGGAATGTACGAAGCTATCAAGGCCGGAATCATCGGCAACCCTCAATTGTTTGGCGAACTCGCACAACTCTCCATCAAGCGGTTACGGGAAGATGCCAAAGCCGTGACTCATGCCATCTCTGAATCGGTAAGACTGAAAGCCGATGTTGTATCCGCAGATGAAAGGGAAGGCGACCAGCGACGGGTTCTAAACCTGGGCCACACGCTCGGTCATGCTCTTGAGGCCGCCACTGGGTACAAACATTTTCTTCACGGAGAGGCGGTTGCCTGGGGAATGCAGGCCGCCGCGCGTATCGCGGTCGATATGGGTGTGTGCGACTTCCTCACGTACGATCGCATCCGCGCGGCGGTTCATTCGTGGGGTCCTTTGCCGGAGGTGAATGTCCAGAATGCAAAAGCCTTGCAGCTTTTGCGGTCCGACAAGAAAACCGAAGGCGGAACGGTTCACTTCGTTCTCCCACGGAAAGTGGGGAAAGTCGAGATCGTCAAGAACGTGCCGGAAAGGGTGGTCGTGACCGCCTTGTCGGAAATTCGTAGGGCTTCCCGTGTCTGATAATCCCCTGGCTCGCTCGCAGGAACCGGTGCGAGGCGCTGCACCCCAGGGGGCAACCGACGCGGAGTCGGCTTCGCGCGCCGTTCGCGAAATGTTTACTTCCATCGCCCCGCGTTACGATTTCCTCAATCACCTCTTATCCGCGAACGTCGATAAACTCTGGTGGCGCCGCACCGCCCGAACATTCGGCTCGATTCTTCGCCGTCCAACTGCCACGGCGCTTGATCTTTGCTGCGGCACCGGAGACATGGCTTTGGCGCTCCGCAAACAGGGAAGCGGGGCAAGAATCACCGGGGTGGATTTCTCCCACCCGATGTTGACGCGTGCCTACACGAAAAGCCGAGCCGATGCCCCGATAACCTGGATCGAAGCGGATGCCCTCCAGCTGCCTTTCCGAAATAACAGTTTTGACCTTGTCACCTCCGCCTTCGGTTTTCGCAACCTCGCCGATTACGATGCCGGATTGCGAGAAATATTTCGTGTCCTACGGCCGGGCGGGGAATGTGGAATTCTCGATTTTAGTGAGCCTGGCGGCTTGGTCGGTAAGATCTACAACGTGTACTTCAAGGCAATCCTGCCGCGGGTCGGAAGGCTGGTCTCCGGCAATGAAGGAGCCTATGCCTACCTCCCCGCCTCCGTAAAGCGATTCCCGTCTCCGCCGGAGCTTCTCGAGCGCATGCAGAAGGTCGGCTTTCACGAAAGCTCCTGGACTCCCTATACGTTTTCTATTGCAGGGCTTTTCAGAGGGAAGAAAGTTTAAGCCCCTTGAATCGGTTGACGCCATCGCGAGGTAGATTTTCGCAGCGGAAGGAGGGATCTTGCGGGGCTGGCCCTCGTTGGACCGGTGTCATTTGAAACACTCGGCAAATGCCTCCGCGATCGGATACTTGATCACGTCCTTGTACTCAGCGTTCAAAAACTCCTGCAAGCGCGCCGTCTCTATCACCGAATCCGAAAGCAGATAAGGCATCACGTCGGGTGGGATGGTGGAAATGCGCATTTTCCAAAAGAACTGCAAAACCCAGTCAAACAGCCTCTCAGTGGGAATGCGGACCAGTTTTGCCTGCGCGATATTGATACATTGTTCAAACGTCAAAGGCGTCCCGCGACCAGCAACGTTAAGAACCGTGAGGCGCTGCGCCTCCGGATCTGTTTTCTTTAGAATGAAGGCGACCAGTCTCGCCACGTCGTCGATGTGAACGAACTGAATGCGGTTAGAAAGGTACTTCTTTCCCGAGGGCAACAGGCAGGGAAGCCGTTTGCCTTGAGCGCGCATGCGCTCCGCACGTTTGCTGCTTCCCCCCGGAACCCCGCGAAATGCTTCAATGAAGCAGTTCTCTATGCCATCGCCGGCAAAAACTTGCGGGCGCAGAATATAAACGCTGCATCCGCGGAGCGCCGGCGCGCGTTGTTGCACGACGCGATCCGATTCCATCTTCTGCATCCCGTATTGGTATGTGTGCGCCGCCAGAGGAGTTTCCTCTGTGGCTGGATTGGACAGATCCGGCCCATACGCAGAGACGCTGCTCAGAAAGATGAACTTTTCCACCATAGGCCAGTCCCGATTGGCCTCGGTCACCGCCTCCATGACCCTGGCGGTTCCCGGAACGTTCGTTTTCCAAACGCGTTCCGAATCAAGCATTCCCCTGCGCACGGCATCCATTCCAAACGCCAGGTGCAGCACCGCAACCGGTCTCACATCTTTGAACAATTGCAGCAGCTGCAGGCAAGAGGCCTCCTCGGCCAAATCCATTTGTTCAAATTGCAGAGAATGATCGGTCTCGGGCGGGCGGGAGTCTACGCCAACCACGCGGAATGACCCGAGCAGCGGCAGAAGCCGTCGTCCCAGGTTCCCGGAAATTCCCGTCACTACGACGGACGGTGCTGAGTCTCCCATCTACTTCTTTCCGGAGGGTTTAGTTCCTGTCGATGACGCGCTGGGTGCAGCAGGTTCTCCCGGTTCTCGGAGCGACGGCGGCGCAGGCACCCCAAAGTAAGCTTCATCGAGCTTGGTCTTTTCGGAGGCAGTCTTTTGCAGGTCTTGACGTGCCTGCTGTACTTTTTGCTGCTGCAAGAGTCGGGTGATCTCCGCTTTGACTTCCTCGAGAGGTTGGTCTTGCTTGGCCTCCACCTTATAAATCATGTATGCCTGCGGATCGTTGAGCACGGGCGACACCTCGCCGACCTTCAAATCGAACACAGAGGCATCGCTAGCCGGGAAGCGCGTTTTCGCAACATTGGGTACACGAGTCGAGGTCGCTTTCAGCTTCTGTCCGGCAAAGTCGTAAACCTCCTGCTGCAACTTGGTGAAGTCTTCACCGGCGGCCGCCCGGGCCCGCATCTTGTCCGCTTCTTCTTTCATTGCAGCCTCAGAGGCTTCGCGCTGCTTCTGTGCTTCGGGATCGTTCGGTTTCAGAGAAGCGGCATCCATCTGTTTCTGTTTGGGAACATAAAGCCGGTCGTAGCTGAGCAGCTGGAAATCGCTGGTGTGCTGTTTGTAGTAGGCGGCAATGTCGGTATCTGAAACCTGAGTGGCCTCTTTTTCGAGGCTCTGCTGTCCCAATTGGGCGAGTGTTTGCAGACGCTGAAGCTTGAGCTGGACCTCAAATTCAGGGGTCTTGTCTAAGCCCAGATCATGCGCCTTTTGCGAGAGGAGCAGCGCCGTCGCATAGCGCGAGGCAAACGCCTTCTGTTGCTGTTTAGGCATGTTCGGCATGAGCGCATTGACGATCTTCTCGAACTCCGCGCGCGTGACTACCGTCTTACAATCGGCAGCCGCTGTGCCTTTGTCGCACACTCCGTCGAGGGTAATGACCGGAGCGTCGGGAGATATCTTCTGTTCTGGGCTGGGCGCAGGAAGCTCCTGCACTGGTTTGCTATTCCGGGGTTCCACTACTGGTCCAGAATTCGATTGGGCTGCAACTGTACCTGCCAGCAGGAGGCAGATCAGCCCTGTTCCAATTGTTCTCAAGGCAAATCCTCCCAAGTTTTCTTGGATAAGAAATCGTAGCACAGGAGATGGCTGTCCCCATCTGGCGGCCATCCTTTGACACTCGGAAGTCCGAGTCCGGCCCGGATTTGCGCGATAATGACAGGCATGCCGGAAATTCCTGTGATGGCCCGCTCAGAAATTGGCACGCAATCCATGCGAGCTGAGAAGCGGTCGGTCGCGGCGAATTCCGTGTTCGCCGCCATCGCCATCACCGTATTGAAGATTGTCGTTGGTATTACGACCAGTAGTTTGGGCATTCTCTCTGAAGCCGCCCATTCGGGCCTGGATCTGGTGGCTGCGGTGATCACCCTGTTCTCCGTGCGGGTTTCAGATAAGCCCGCCGATGCCGATCACCAGTACGGTCATGGCAAAGTCGAGAATTTCTCGGCCTTTGTCGAGACCGGGCTGTTGCTTCTCACCTGTCTTTTCATCGTTTATGAGGCAATCAGGCGTCTTTTTTTTCACCATGTCGA
This sequence comes from Terriglobales bacterium, assembly GCA_035496675.1. Classification (GTDB taxonomy): domain Bacteria; phylum Acidobacteriota; class Terriglobia; order Terriglobales; family Acidobacteriaceae; genus Gp1-AA145. The sequence continues at coordinate 12,827 of DATJEL010000008.1, read as the reverse complement.
GATCGAGCCCTCCCTCGCAGCGTTCGCGGTGATGTTTGTTTCGATTGCGGTGGATTACTGGCGTTCCCGAGCGCTAGGCCGAATCGCCGAAAAATATGACAGCCAGGCCCTGCAGGCCGATGCGCTGCACTTTTCCACCGACATCTGGTCCGGTGCGGTGGTGATCCTCGGTCTCACGCTGGTCGTGACGGGGCGAAAACTTGGCATTCCTTGGTTAATCGACGCCGACCCCATCGCGGCTCTGTTTGTCGCCGGAGTGGTTCTCTTCGTCAGTGCACGACTGGCCAGGAAAACAATCGACGCTTTGTTGGATACTGCCCCTAGAGGTGTTCGCAGCCAGATCCTCACGGCGATCGCCAAGATCAATGGCATCCTCGAGGTGGATCGCGTGCGAATTCGGCGTGCCGGAAATCGCTACTTCGCGGACGTCTCGGTGTCTCTGGCACGCAACGTGACCTTCCAGCGGTCCGGCCAGGTGGCGGACGAAGTCACCCGCACCGTGCATGCAATTCTTCCAAACACCGACGTGATGGTCCATTCTATTCCCCGCGCTGCTTCTGCCGAGAATGTTTTCGATCGCGTGCGTGCGGTTGCCACCCGCCACAATCTCAACGTGCACGATGTGAGCATTCAGGACCTCGATGGCCGCCTCTATGTCGAGCAGCACCTCGAACTCGATGAGAACCTTCCGCTTCGGGACGCTCACGATCGGGCCAGCGAGCTCGAAAGCGAAATTCGAGACGAAGTGCCGGAGGTCGCGTCGATTCTTACTCACATTGAAAGTGAACCCGCAACCATCGAAGCAGGTGAGCAGTTACAAAAAGATGCCCACCTTGAAGAGAGACTCAAGAAACTTGGGCAAGAGTTTCCCGAGATACTCGACCTGCATGATATGCAGGTAAAACGCGTGCGCGATCACGTGTATGTCTCCTGCCACTGCACTTTCCCTGATGAACTACCCTTAGGGCGCGTCCACGACATTTGCACGGCGCTCGAAATCCGCTTCAAGCAGGAGGCGCCGGAATTGTTCCGTGTGCTTATTCACCCCGAGCCCAGCACTGACAATCGGAGATAACCGTGTTTACAGCCAAGGCAAGATGGACGGAGAATTTTCAGTTCGAGGCCACCGTCAACTCCGGTCACGCATTTCTGATCGATGGCGATAGCAAAATCGCCAGCAGTCCCATGGAACTGGTGCTCGCAGCTCTCTGTGGCTGCACCGGCTATGACGTGGCCAGCATCTTGCAGAAGAAGCGGGAGCCGTTTACGGCACTAGAAGTCACTGCCAAAGCCGAAAAGGCTCCCCAGTCTCCGCGCGTCTACACCGAAATCGAATTGCTGTATCGGGTGCGCGGGAAAGTATCGCGTAAAGCAGTGGAAGACGCGGTCCGTCTTTCTGAAGGAAAATACTGCTCAGTCTCGGCCATGCTGAACCACACGGCCAAAATCACCTTTCGAATCGAACTGGACGAAAAGTGACCAGCGCGAGACCAGCCGCCGCTGTCGAAAGGATCCATCCCTACCGTGGATACCTCTACATTGCCTGCTCTGCGGTCCTGTGGGGGATTTCCGCGTCCCTGGGCCGTGCGGCATTCACCGGGAAATTGTTGCCTTCCTCCGGGATCTCTCGTGTCGATCCTTTAATCCTCTCGCAGGCCCGCACCACATTCTCGTTTCTGGCGGTGCTCGTTGGCTTGGTGATCACGCGAGGTCTGGCTCGTCTGCGCATGCCCTGGTCTGATCTAGGAAGAGCAGCGGCTCTAGGCCTTGCCGGCGTTGCCGCTTCAAACTACTTTTATTATCTCGCGATCCAGCGGACCAACGTGGCTACCGCCATCATCATTCAGTACACCGCGCCGATCTGGGTTTTGCTTTATATGGTCTTGCGGAAACTGGAACGCGCAACCCTGCCGAAGATGATTGCCGTGGCCCTGGCCATATTTGGAATTGCGTTCGTCATTGGGGTCTTTGGACAGGGGCAGCTTCGACTCGATTCCGTGGGAGTGGCTGCTGCCGTGGTAGCCGCGTTCTCATTCTCTTTTTACAACATTTTGGGCCACTCGATTCTCGCACGCTACGACCGTTGGACCGTACTCTTGTTCACGACCCTTTCGGCTTCGGTGTTCTGGATTTTCCTCAATTCGCCGTGGAAGATCGCCGCTGCGCATTACACGGGAGTGGCTTGGGGTTTCCTCTTCCTCTTTTCGCTCTTGTCCGTGCTGCTGCCGTTCACCTTCTATTTCGCCGGATTGCAGCACCTGAGCCCAACCAAAGCAATCGTAGTCAGTTGCCTGGAGCCTGTCTTCACCATCCTCATCGCTGCCGCGGCTTTGCATGAATCGGTGCGCCCCTTGCAGGCCATCGGCATGGGAATGGTCTTGTCCGCAATCATGGTTGTGCAACGCCCGGTCGCTGGCGACAAGACGCAACTGATGGAACCGGTGGACTAATGAAGAGCGGATGCCGCGTGCTATCGAGCGAGTATTTCTGAAACCTAACGCTTGGCATCCCAAACTGCACCACTGGAGCTGCCCGTAGAGGCTATTTGAGAAGACCCTTCCTCGATCTTCCATCAAGAACTTCCGGCTTTGGCCAATGGACTCCTGTAAGATCGGCCAGGGTCGGCGCAAGATCGGCCACCTGAACACTGCTTGCAATCCGTTGAGCTTTGACGTGCCATCCCGCAAACACCAGGGGCACGTGACGATCGTAGGGCCACGGATCTCCGTGTGATGTTCCAGTGGACTTCGAGGAAAACAACGTCCATTGGCTTGGAAGATAGTAAACGTCGCCACTGCGGCTGGGGAAAACGCTATTTCTAAGAACTGGTCCGATCCACCCCTTGACAGAGTCCAGGTGTGTTACATCGTAAAATCCATCAATACCGGGGACATTCTTGACTTGCTGAGTTAACACTTTACTCGCAGCCGCGACTGAGATGTTATGCCGCGCGAGTTCACCCCGGTCGAAATAGAGCATTGTGTCGGTTTTACCGGCGAACCAATGCATCTCGCCTTTGATTTTGAAGCTGGCGTCGAGTTGTGACTGGATCGATTGCAGTGCCAAAGAAAACGGCAGCCGGCGAGCAACCTTGTTTCCCCTGAGTTGCAGTTCAGCTTCCGGAGTAGGTTCAGCACCGTGATCTGCCGAGAGCACCCATAAGATGTTGTCTGCCCCCAGCCGCGTGTTGAGAACCTCCATGAGGCGACCTAAGGTTCGGTCCAGTCGAATCTGCTCGTCCGCAATTTCTGGACTATCGGGACCATACGCATGCCCCACGGCATCATTGGACGAGAATCCGATAGCCAATACGTCCGGAGCCTTCGCTTGATTCTCCCCCAAATGATTGGCGGCGATTGCATGCTCGGCGAAGGCTTCTAGCAACTCGTCGCCAAATGGTGATCCATAAACCGCGTCGTTGAGCTGCCGGCCAAATTGCTTGGGCATGAGATGCGGGAACTGCCCATCGACCCGCTTTGTAGGCCCGGGCGAATCACTCCCGAGCAGCGGTACCCACTGCCGGCCTGCGTAGGAATTCACCATGTTTCTGCCGTTGAATTCCTGGGCCCAGGTGGGGAGTTGATCGCCATAGTAGCGGCTAGTGACAAAGTTGCCAGATTCATGGGAGAACCACAAAACCGCCTGAGGATGATGTCCCGCCATCGTGATGGCGGCTCGATCCTTCATGGAAATGGAAATTATGCGGGCACCGGGATAGGACGATTCGAGCCAATCGGCAAAATTGTCCCCCAAAAGATTCTTTGGGGAAACAGCCTCTCCCGGTTCGCCGATCAAGGGCGAATTGGCATCTTCGACGCAGTACGTCATCCGTCCGCTATCGCGGTCGTACCACTCGTTGGCCACGATGCCTGTGCGAGCGGGATTTCGACCAGAGAGCAAAACCGAATGCCCCAGACATGTTTCCGTCGGCATGTGCTCGTAATTTGCGTTTACGAAGTTCGCTCCGCGAGTGTTGAAAAAATGGAGCCCACCAATTTCCTGCCCGCTGAAGCGCTCGAGATAATCAGCCCGCATTTGATCTACGATCACGATGACGATCAGCTTGGGATGTTCTGCCTGACACAGGGCACTGACGAGTAGCAGAACCGGCAGCGCGAGAGTACAGAGTTTTTGGCGCATTGTAGGGTCTTCCTTCAATCGGACAGAAACTCTCGGTGCGTTAGGGCTTTCCTTCAGATACGACGACGATCATGAATGTACCCGGTTTGGCGGCTGGCCTCGATCCCGCAGCAGCTGGTTCAAACTCCGCGGTCGGCAAGTAGACTTTGTGTGCTTGTGGATCAACTGCCATCGTTCTCGCACCCATGGGGGTAGCGACGGTTTCAACAATTTCGAATTTGCCGGCAGCGGTCTGCTTTGCCACCTCGAGTTTTCCGTCGCGGCAACTGGCAAAGGCTTCCATGCCGTCGAACTTTGTGGCATCGACCCCGGCACCGATCGGAAGGTCAGCCAGGACTTTGCCGGTATCGGCATTCATCACAATCAATTTCTGTGGATTTCGGCACCCAATGAATAGAAGCCGATGGTTACTGTCCATCGACATTCCTACCGGCGATCCGCCAGGCGCAACCGGCCAATGGGCAAGGACTTTTCGTTGTTTCAGATCCACGACGGCAACCTGGTTTTTGTCTTCGAGGTTGACGTAGGCCTTTCCGGCGTCATCGGCGGCGAGGAACTCCGGCGAACCGCCCAGATCGATGGGTGCATCCATCTTGCCGCTAGCCGGGTCTACATCAGGAGCCAAGGTCATGAGTGCGCCTTTGTCGCCGGACACGGCCAGGATCTGATTCACCGCGGCGTCATAAATGATGCCGTCCGAATCTGCAAGGGCAGGTATTGTGCCGAGGTTCTTATTGGTTTTCAGGTCGAAGACAACGATCCCTGCACCTCCGCCGTCGGTGATAAAACCACGCCCAACAGCTGGCACAATTGCGACACCATGCGAGCGCTTCTGGCCGGAGATGTCACCCAATACTTGTCCATTTTCAGAATCTATGACCATGGTATGGGTTGATCGGGTGACGTAAAGGCGATGCGTAGCTGGATCCGCGGTGATGTAGTCCCAGCCACCTTCCCCTCCAATGTGGAAGGTTGCGCTAACCGTCCAGTTGGCTTGCGAGAATCCGCGCTGGCCCAGACAGATCAATAGCGCCAAAATCAGTACCCGGCAATCAGCTAGTCGACTCTTGGTCATGAACTCCTCCTACCGTGCATGCACTTCGTTTAGCCGGGGCCAGTATACGGCCCTGAGTTCTTGCAGGCGAGCATGAACTACCAACGCGAGAAACCCTCAGCACACATTTTTCCCATTGTTCACCGGATTTTCATGAAGCATTGATGCGCAGATTTCTAAGATGCACGTACTGGCCGAACAAAAAAACCTGTAAGTCGAGGAGATCCTATGAGAATCCTCCGCCTGCTCTTATTGTGCGCCGCGACATGCGTGTTCTTCCTGTCGGTTTCTGGCGCATTTGCTCAAAGCGGTCATGGTGCGGTGCAGGGTCGAGTTGTCGATCCGAGCGGTGCCATCTTGCCGGGGGCGCGCGTTCAACTGGATCCCCTCGGATTCACGACCACCACCAATTCCCAGGGAGAGTTCACGTTTTCAAACGTTCCGGCCGGCAATTACACGCTCTCAGTTCAGTATGTAGGCTTCGGCCCGGTCTCAACCGGCGTGACGGTCAGCGCAAACCAGATTGCCCGAGCCGACAGCACTCTCAAGGTTGCCAGCGGCGTTGAGCAGGTTGAGGTCTATGCCGAACGAGGACATGGTGAAGCGGAAGCCATCAATCGAGAGCGTACTGCGGACAATATTCTCCAAGTGCTGCCATCGGAGGTCATCACCAGCCTACCCAATGCCAACGTAGCTGACGCCATCGGGAGGCTTCCCAGCGTGACTCTGGAGCGAGACGAAGGTGAAGGCAAATACGTGCAGATACGCGGCACCGAACCACGATTGTCGAACGTGACCATTGATGGCATCAACGTCCCTTCCCCTGAAGGGGGAGTGCGGCAAGTCAAGCTCGACACGATACCCGCGGATCTCGTCGAATCGGTCGAAATCAATAAGACGCTGCAAGCCAACATGGATGGCGACGGCATTGGCGGGTCGGTTGACTTGAAGACCAAGATGGCGGGCAATTCGCCTACCTTCATCGTTGAGAGCATGGGCGGCTACACCCCAATTGTGAACGGGCGATACATCGGCCAGTCAGATATGACAGTCGGCCAGCGTTTCGGACATCAGGGCAAACTGGGAATTCTCGTCGGCGGAAGCTACGATTACAACGGACGGGGTATTGACGATATCGAGCCGCTTCCCACCCCCAATAGCTTGGCCCCGACCTACGACAGCATGGACATTCGCGAGTACCGTTACGATCGGACTCGTTGGGGATTTGCCGGGACTTTAGACTACCGACTCGGACAATTCTCGAGCATTTATCTGCGGGGTCTATATTCGGACTTCAAAGATTATGGAGATCGCTGGGCGTACTCGCTGAATAATGGCGATGTCCCCTCCTACAGCACTTCCGAGCGCCGGCCGGACTATGGTATCGGCAGCCTCACTCTCGGCGCACATCACATGTTCAATTCCTCCTGGCTCAGCTGGGATTTCTCCGTCGCTCGGGCTCGCCAAACTGCATCTGCCGGCAACCCTGGAGCCAAGTTCGAATTTATTCCCGCTACCAGCAACTGCAGCTACGATGCCGCCGCCACGACCAACCAAAACCTGCCGCAATGGAGCCCGGCCTGCTTTGCGGAGGCTTACAATCCCGACAATTTCCAACTCCATAGCGTGACCGCCGATCTGGGAGAGACTGCGCAGCTGAATTTTCAAGGCTCAGCCTCCTATGCGCGGAACTACCACCTGGGCTCGCACTCTTCCACATTTGAAATCGGCGGTAAAGTACGTAACGCCCATAAATTTGATGACGGATACGAGAACGAGTGGGACCCGAACGCGACGCTTCTGATGACGCCGTTCGTCGGTGGGTTCCACAACAGCGACTACTACGACGGCCATTATCCCTTTGGACCGGCCGCGAAATGGGACACGATCACGCAATTCGTAGCCGCAAATCCAGCCGCATTCGATTACAGCCAAGGTTGTCCCTACTGCAGTGATGAAGCTTTTGATTTGGTCGAGCGGATCTCGGCCGGGTACGTAATGAATACCGTTGACCTCGGGCGATTCCATGTCGTGGCAGGGCTTCGCTTGGAAGGGACGCAAGTCAGCACTCTCAGTTTCAGCGACGTCAACAATACGTTTTCGGTTCCTGGAGGTGGTACCTACATTGACGTTCTTCCCAGCGTTGCCGTGCGATACCGTATCACCCCCGATTCAGGCATCCGCTTAGTTTACGGGCGTGGTGTCTCGCGTCCCAATCCGCAAGATCTCACCAGCGCAGTATCGTTCGATGGAGTAAACACCTATACCATCGGCAACCCGGCTCTCAAGCCCGAACGTGCAAACAACTACGATGTTCTTTATGAGCACTATCTGAACCCACTAGGCATGATCCAAGCCGGGTTCTTTTACAAGGACCTCACCGATCCGATCATTGGTACTCTTTCCAAGCCGACAAGCGGACCTTACGCTCCGAATTTTGTGAGCCAACCTGGCAATGCCGGCAGCGCATATGTTAGCGGAGTCGAGTTCGCCTACATTCAGCACCTCTCGTTCTTGCCGGGAGGACTGCATGGCCTGGGAATCTCGGCCAACTACAGTTACACCACATCGGAGGCGCGCGGGTTAACCGGAACGCCCACTCATCGCCCGCTTCTTCGCCAAGCCCCACATACTTGGAACGTAAGTCCGACTTATGATCGTCCGCGCCTTTCTTTGAGAACCGGACTTTCCTACAACGGGGCTAACATCTTCCAGTACTACGATCCAACCGGAGACGTGGCGAATCTAGGGCCCAAGGGGCCAGCCGGAGACACGTACCTCTATCCTCATTTACAGGTTGATGCGCAGGGTAGTTATCGCTTCTGGCGTGGTCTGTCCGTGATTGCCTACGGCCTAAATATGAATAACGAGGTCTTCGGCTTCTACAACGGGCGCCCGCAGTACGTACTGCAACGTGAGTATTACAAACCTACTTACGCGCTCGGCTTCCGTTATGTGCTCACGCGAGAGGGCAACTAAGCAGAGCGCAAATCGTCGCCGTCGCCATTTGGCGGAGCCGGTACGAAATGGCGGATCGTGGGGCCCCCGCCGCCAAAATGCGGCTAACCGGGCGATCGGAACCTGTGTCCCATTGCCCCGAGGGATTCGATAAGTGCGATCGCCGTCTACCATGGACAGCGTGTTCTCAAAGATTGACATTTCTCCAGCGTGGCGGATAATACTGCTCGCGGCGTGAGTTCCTTTTCTGAGGTCCTTTCTTTGGGGAGCCTAGCATCACGCCGACTCGCTAGGAGAACGAAGAAAACATGCGAAAAATTCTCGCGTCTGTCTTAGTCGTGTTACTGTGCTCGTCGATCGGTTTGGCCCAAAGCACGACCGGAAGCGCTGCTCCACCATCAACAAGTGCTGCTCCACCATCCACCGAGCCGACACCGCTTCCGGCCGCTACTCCAAAACCCGCGATGCAGGGATTCGGCTTGGAAGACGGGACGCCGGTTAAGCTGCGAACTGCTCGAACCATTTCTTCGGCGGATGCACATGCCGGAGACACTCTGGACTTTGAAGTCCTGGAAGATGTGTTTGTGGGCGGCAACCTCGTAATTCCTAAAAACGGCATTGCCTGGGGCACCGTCACGGAGGCGGAAGCGAAGAAAAGAATGGCTCGCGGGGGAAAACTGAATATCAATATCGACGCCGTTCGTCTAAGCGACGGGGAGAAGGTTCCTCTACGCGCCGTGAAAGAGGCCAAAGGAGGAGGTCACACGGGGGCGATGACCGGTGGCATCGTAGCCACCGCAATTGTGTTCTTTCCGGCCGCGCCGTTCTTCTTGTTCATGCACGGGAAAGACATCACGATTCCGAAAGGTACCGAAATCACTGCTTACATCAACGGAGACACACATCTCGACGAGGCTAAATTCCAGGAAAAGAAACTCAGCCCAGTAACTACGGCCCAAGCTTTGACCGACACGGCGATGACGTTAGTCGACATTGCTTCTAGTCCTTCCGGCGCAGATATCGAGGTTGATGGGAAATTCGTCGGTAGCACGCCGTCCTCGATCAAGTTATCTCCCGGAGATCACGAAATCGCGGTCAAGAAGAGTGGCTTCACGGTTTGGGACAGGAAAATGTCGGTACCTGCAGGGCACATCAACCTTTCAGCCGAACTGTCTCCAGAAGCCAAATAGCAGGTTCTTTCAGCGGGGTGCGAATTTGCCACTCGGTGAGCACCCCGAGCGGAAGGATTACGCGGCGATGCGTCTAGGTGGGCCGAAACAACGGACCTACCAATGAAGCCGGTCGTATCAATAAATGGGGATGAGAGTTTCCTTGTGCTTAGGCCGCGCTCCTGGAAGTTTCTTTGGTCAAGGCGAAAGGCACCGCCCTGCTGGGTGCCTTCATTGCGCTCACTTCAATCATGTCACCCCACCTGAACAGGTCAGCAACGTTCTCGATCCATCCTGCAACGACGCGCAATCCGTGGTTGTTGAATGCTTTGCCTTCAAATGACCTTCGTTGACTATCGCGATTTAGCCAAATCTGTAGGCTTCCAAGCACCCCAGCATAGTGAGAGTTGAAGACTACGCGGATCACATCGAAGTTGTGCATCTGTAATAGTTGGCGCAGCGTTGCTACAGAATATTGGAAAGCATGTACTGGCGGGCACAGGTGGTACCAGTTTCTGGAGAAAAGGCGGGCTGCGAAGCTCTCATGATTGGGTACCGCTATGAGCAGCTTTCCTTGGGGCCTGAGCAATCGGTAGACCTCATCGAGCGACTCGTGCGGGCGAGTCATATGCTCAAACGAATGGCTAGCCCGAATGTAATCGAACGATTCTGCTGGAAATTGCGCGGCGGTTAGGGTTCCGCAGAATACATCGAGGCCTTTCGCTTCCGCCCGTCGTGCAGCATTCTCGTTGATTTCTAGCCCTCGAACGGCCCATCCTCGGTCACGCATAGTGGCTAAGAACGAGCCTGAGCCGCACCCAATGTCGAGCATTTCACCGGGAACTTCTACTTCAGGGTCTTTTGTCCCCTGCCAGTACCCCAAGAGCTTCTTAGCTCGTGTTTTCCATCGACCTGCTTGAACTTCCTCTTGGTAGGCGTAGTAATCTTCCGGGTAAAGCGCCTTTAATTCCTCGTCGGAGTACATCGGATTAAGGAACACCAGGGCGCACCCGCCGCATCTCACGAGTCGGTGACGGCCAGGAATTCCATAGTGCGGGTCTGTTGCCCAGAGCCATTCCCTGATTTCAGTGGAACCGCACAGCGGACAGTTTTGCAGAACATCAGCCATGGCAATTAGTGCGGGAACTCTTTATAAAACCTTTCGCACAACGAGAATGTCCTGGTAGCTCAGATACGCGGGGCGGCCACACCATGCCCCATATGTTAGTGACTCAATTGCGAGGCCCGTCTGGCGACAAAGTTGTCGGATTGTCCCCTCGTCGTAGGCAACGGCATACTCGGGAACCATATCATCGTTAACTTGACAACCGTCTCGCGAAAACTTGAATGTCAGGGGGCTTAATCCCTTTTCGATGAGGGTTCTCGATTCATCATTCAGCAAGAAAAAAGTCATCAGAGCCGTGCCGCCGTCGCGTAGGCACGTGGTCGTCTCACGCAGATAGTGCTCCATTTCAGCAGTAAGCATATGCGAGAAAACCGACGTTAGCGCGACGAAGTCAAAGGTGTTGTCAGCGAACGGGAATCGGTACTCCAGAGCCTTGAGATGGCCGCCCGGGTTGTAGGCCCGGTTGTGAATATCCGCGAGGTGAAATCGAAAGTTCGGCAACCGGCCAGTGATGTTCCTTTTACACCAGTTGATTCCTTTAGAGACGATGTCAATCCCATCGTAGGTTCCGGAGGTCAGATAGCTTGTAAGGGGCCGGGCCATCCTGCCAATTCCGCTGCCGATTTCCAGGACCTTTGCTTCCGGAGTCAAGCCGCCCAGTTCGACAAAATAACGTAGGAACTCGTCGCCGATCGCCACAAAATCTCCGTGCCCGACGAAGTTCAAATGGCGAGGTGGCACAAGCGGCTTCCGCCTACCGAGTATCAGATCCACGCCATCAAGAGCAAATTGGCCGACGAGCTCCACCCGGCGGCGCAATCTGAGCCGTTGCCGTAATTCTCGCGGCAAGACCCGCGCCAGCCCTGCACGTAGGCTGCCGCCAAGGCTTGGTCGATGGAACCTCTGCTGTTGGAGGTAGGACTGCTTCGCGGGAGAGCTTTCGGCCATACGCTTAAACCGTGTCTGTGTTGGATGCAAGAAGTAGAATCTGCGCTGGCCGGGGGGCCGTGGCCTCTTGGCAGGATTGAATACGAACTGCTGGGGGTTTGTGTTGTCGGTAAGGAGAGCGCGCTATTTTTTCATTCCCATGGGTGGTAGCCGCGTGCTCAATTTCCAGAGGTGCTTGGGATCGGTGTTACCGCTGAGCCTGCGAGGACAGGTTTGCTATTCCTTCAAGAACGGCTGTGCGAAGTCTAGTCCGTTCAGGCATTTTGATCACTTCGCGATGAAGATCTTAGAGCAGCAATTCCCCTTTCATCTCCTCGGGTATCAGACTCTTGTGGCGGCGGAAGATTGGGTACAGCAAGCGTTCCCCAAGTTCGTACAGCACCGCACCTATCGCCAGCGTCACCTTTCGGTGTTCCTCAGCAGATTCGATCCGCTCGGATTTTGAAAGAAGCTGCATAAGTTGCGCGTCAAATCCTCGAACGGTATCGAAGACTTCCTTGGCCAATTCCGCATTGGAGAAGAGATTATTGGGAGCTTCGCTGGACGTTTTGACCTCGGCGGGTGGGTCGGTAGCACCATCATCCTGCAATATCTTTATCTCGACGACATCGCCGACCTTGAGTGGCTGTGCAGGCCACTTCATTCTCACGGTCTCTGTTTCCTTAGTCTCGGTCCCATCGACGTGGACACTATGAAAGTAGTTGTTCTCTTTGGGCCTGTTGTGCATATTCAGGTGGGCTCTCAAATACCCTGCGCCGTTCACGGATGCCGTGTAACGGGGATGGCCGTTCACCGACAGCGAGAGTCGCATTTTCTCTGCTCCAATTGAGGGAACTTGAATCGGCCAACAGCATACAGCAACTCAATTGGCGTTAAACTAGCTTTGTCAACAGTGGGTTTGGGGTAGAATGCGATCAGCTTGCCCGGGTGGCGAAACTGGCAGACGCACGGGACTTAAAAACGAGTAACACCCCAAACCCACAAATCTGCTCTTACCCTTTATCTATGCGCATCTACACGGTCTTCTAGGGACTTAACGTCTCTTTGCTCGTGCGATTCAAAACGGATCTGCACGAAGCTGTACGAAGCTGTCGGTCAGGATTTGGGCAGGATTCGGATGAACGGCGAATCGAATCAGTTCAAAATAGACGGATTCGCGCGATTTGGCGAACAAAAGGCGCAAGCTTGTGATAACGCCTGTTATCAGGAATCTAGACGAACACCCTCGTTGCACTCGAACAAGAGCGCCATTTCGAAAACTGATTGCTTTCGCGTTGCGTTTTCGCTACAGTCCCACTGGCGTCTTGGGGGAAGAAGTGGCTACTACTGTCGTAGCGAAGCAACCGGCATTCCTGCACGACCGCGGCACGTGGAGCGCACGTGACGATCGCATTCCCACCGTCGTCTGGCTCGCCATCTTCTGGCTCGGCAT
>DATJEL010000007.1:0-98542 GCA_035496675.1 Terriglobales bacterium | reverse complement strand
AGTAATGAATCGCATTAAATTCGCCCTTCGTCTTAGTGTGGTGGCACTGATGGCTTCAGTCCTAGGCCACGCCCAAACCGGTTCCATTCAGGGAACTGTGACGGATAAGTCCGGTGCTGTCGTTCAGGACGCCGATGTGGTGGTGACGAACCTCGACACCAATCAGGCGCGCACAGTAAAAACTAACGACACAGGTGGTTATTCCCTGCCGACATTGCCTCCGGGCCCATATTCACTGACGATTTCTAAGAACGGATTCCGGACATTCAAGGTGGACAAGGTCAGTCTGTCGGTAGCGCAGGCAATGAGCGTGAACGCGGAACTGGAGGCAGGAGCGACCTCCGAAGAGGTTCAGGTTCGAGGAGATGAGCTCCCGCCGGTGGACTTGGAAACTGCGCAGGTCAGCAACCTTGTCGACTCTCGCCAGATGCAAGAGCTTCCGCTGATCACGCGCGATCCCTATAGCCTTGTGCTTCTCTCGCCAGGGACGTCTCAGACCAATGCAAATGGTGGATTTTCGGTGAACGGGGGGCGTGACCGCAACAACAACTTCCTGCTCGATGGCGTCGACAACAACGACACCTCCGTCCCGGGAATTCCCGATGGACTTCTCTCCGCGAATCCGGACTCGACGCAGGAATTCCGGGTCATCACGGACAACTTCAATCCTGAATACGGACGGAACACGGGCGCGATTATTGATGTGGTGACCAAGAGCGGCACAAACGCATTTCATGGAGGGGTGCGCGAATTCGGACGTTGGAATAGCTTTGGAGGGGCGAGGGATTGGTTCAATCCGCGCGTGGATCCGGCTTCTGGTCAGCTCAACCCAATGAACCCGTACGTACGCAATCAATTCGGGTTCAATTTCGGAGGGCCGATCATCAAAAACAAGACGTTCTTCTTCGTGGACAGCGAGTTCCAACGTTTCCGCACCACGCTGACGGAAAGTGTTGTGGCTCCGACCGCGGCGTTCAAACAGTCCATTTCAGGTGCAAATACCGGCATCTTTCAATTCACCGGCACGGACCTTACGACCGGGCAACCGTCTACGGTTGGCGTAGATCTCAGCCCCAGTGGGGTTAACAATCCTGGTGGCTTTCCGATTGATCCGAGGATGCAGAGCATTTTTGATCTCTACCCGACTGCTACGCAATCGAGTGATGGTATCAGCGGGATCGTCCACTTCCCGAGTTCGTCGAGGCTGGACGCGTATAACCCGATCGTCAAGATTGATCACCAGTTCACGTCGAAGCACAGCCTCAGCATGCGTTATGCCTACAACCACTCCTTCGATCCCAATCCGTTTCACGATGAGATCCTCCCGAATGCGGTGGGCGGGGTCAACAGTAAGCAAATTACTCAAGGCGCCAACGCACACCTGACTTCGACTTTGAAGCCGACGCTCATCAATGACTTTGTATTCGGCTGGAACAGGCTGTTTGCTTTCTTTGGCTGCGACGGGACGAGTGTTCTGGATAGTGTCAGCCCGTTAGACCAATTCGGAAATGGCATTGACTACAACATGGGGCCATTTACCAGCTTCGGATGCACGAACCTGGTTGCCAACGACCAATGGCGCAGGACCGGAACCCTGAGCTACGGCGACGATCTTACTTGGTCGAGGGGATCGCACCTGTTCAAGTTTGGTGCCGATTTCCGCAACGTGGGCGAGCAAGGGCCGAACAACTTCCTCTCACGGCGCCAGTTGTCGCTGAATGCATTCACCGGCGACGGAGTCAGTCTGATCGATCCTCCCACCAACGGCAGCGGACATATCGTCGACAGCGCAGAGCTCGAAGACGCGGCCTCTGCCCTATATGGCTTCGTTTGGGAGGATCTGGCCGGCCAATTCTATGACAAGAACGGGGTTCGAAAGGCGACCGATAACAAACTGTTCCGGCAGCACGAATACGACTTCTATGGGCAGGACACCTGGAAGGTCCGGCGCAATCTCACCCTGACCTACGGCCTCCGTTACCAACTCTATGGAGTGCCGTACGAGGAAAATGCGAACTTCTCGAACCTACTGACGGACCCAAGTTCGTTCCAGACGGGGCAATCGGTAACATTCACCACCGTTGGCCCGGGAACCGGGCACTCGCTTTACAAGCAGGACTACTCGAACATCGAGCCGCGTTTCGGTATTTCCTGGGATCCGTGGAGCGATGGTAAGACGGCCGTTCGTGGTGCCTTTGGAATCTTCCATGACCGCGTCTTTGGAAACCTGTTCGGAAACGCTCGTGGCAATCCACCATTCGAGCAGGATCGTTTCGACTTCCCGTTCAACGTGGTTACGGGTGGCGTCCTGCCTGTTGCCCCACCATCCCTTCCTCAGCCTCCTTCGGCAACCGTTGCCGATGAAACTGGGCTAGGGCCTGTCGTTTTTGATACCAACTTCCCGAACCTGGTTAGCAATAACTGGAATTTGGACATTCAGCGCCAATTGCCGGGCGGCAATGTTATTGATATCGCCTACGTCGGAGCAGAAAGCCACCATCTTTATCGGCAAGTGGATGGGAATCCGCCCGACCCGGCGCTCGTCAAGCGATTGCTCTCGATCTGTCAGCCGGGGAATCCTCTCAACACGACCGGATGCACCACGGACGATGTAGCGTTCACGAACCTTTATTTTGGTGCAGAGTTTGGAGTGCTTCCCTTTAATGCTGTGAACAACAATGCGCTTTTCCAGCCCTTCTACCAACGGTCTGTCGGTAATGGGATCTACAACGGTTTACAGACGAAATTTACTCACCGGATGAGCCACGGTCTGCAACTTGAAGGCGCATATACCTGGGCTCACTCCATTGACGACGCACCTGATCCGTTGGTTCCGGCCGCCGGAAACCGAACCTTTCCCCGAAATTCGCGGAACTTGGGGGAGGAGCGTGGTAACTCGGATTACGACATCAGGCACCGCTTGGTGGTGAACTACATTTACGAAATGCCGTTTGGAAAAGGCAAAGGCGTCCTGAACCATGGTGTGGCGGGAAAGATCTTTGAGGGCTGGCAGTTTTCCGGCATCACCACTTGGCAGACGGGACATCCCTTTGACATTTACAGTTCGACAGACATGGAACGAACTGGGCTGAGCGGTCGTGCTGACTTGGTTCCGGGGCAAAATCCCTATGACCAGAACGCCCCGGGAGCAACCACCTACGCGACAACCCCAGCTGCGATCGGCGAGAAGATCTGGTTTAGCAACGCCGGAGCCTTCTCAGGTCGAACCGATGGTAGCGGTGCGCCAACGTATGTGGGCCCGGGCACGGTCGGACGGAATAACTTCTATGGTCCGAGCTTCGTAAACTTCGACTTGGCTTGGGCTAAGAGCACCAATTTTGGGGAACGGGTGAGACTGCAACTGCGAGTGGAATGCTTCAACATTTTCAATCACCCCCAGTTCGACAACCCGGTGAATGGCATCACCAGTACGAACTTCGGCCTGATCACCGATACCCTATCCCAGCCGGACGGTACGACCTCGGCTCGTCAAATACAGGTTGGAGCGAAGCTGACTTTCTAAGCGGATCTCCTACTGAACTCAAAAAACCCGTGGGCTTCGGCTCACGGGTTTTGTTTTTTGGGGATTGGGGCAGAGTGGCGGCCCGATTAATTCCCACGAGATTCTTTATCGCACGAACATCGGATAGTGGCTGGCGACGGCCATGAAAAATAGCAGCGGAATGGTCAGCCATGCACTGATCCGGGAAACCAGGAAGGCCATGCGTTGCATTCCTGGTGCGCGTTCGGGCAGGGGAGTGCCGTTCTCGGCATTCGCCTGGGTCCAGGCGATCAAGCGCTTCTGAATGCGCCACACAATGCCCCAGACATTCAGCATCAGCACCCAGCCGATTCCTCCTCCGATCCCGATGGCCAGAAGGTTATTGCTCTCCCAGCCGTGATTGTTGATGCGCAGGAACAGGCAGGAGGCAGCGATCACGACGACCGCCACGATGACGCCGAGCACGGGCCCTTTGTTGAGGATCCCTTTGCCTGGGATCAGCAACGCATAGAGGATCGCCCAGACCGCCGTCCAAATGCCGAAGAAGCTGCCCATGGCCGGGCCCGAGGTTGCGTGCGCCCCGGCAGCATCTCCGTGCACCATATCGCCCCAATACATCAAGCCCGCAATCACCGTCAGAAACGCGGACCAGCGGAACCACCAGAGTGCCCGCAACATGAGTTTGGGGTAGACCTTGACGCGGGCGGCTAACTCGATTTCCTTCGCGACCGGCGTGCTCACGAGATTGAAGAAATAAAGCAGGCCGATCCAGGTGATGCCCGCCAGAAGATGGATCAAACGAAGAATGATCAGGAAGTTGTTGTGAAAGTCTGTGGGAAGAGAAACCATGCCGTCCTCCGTACTCGCGAAGAGCGTACAGGAACGCAGTGGTCAGTGGCTAGTCGGGAGTTCCAAGCTGACGGAGCAGAGGATTCTCGCTGCAAGGATTCAGAAACTACGATCGTACCGAGCGGCGGTCGCTCGCAGAACTACTTCAACGCTGCCAGCCGGGCACCCAAGCGGGACTTATAACGTCCAGCGGTATTCTCGTGCAACACACCCTTCTGGATGGCCTTGTCGAGGGCGGAGACGGTCTTGCGATAGGTCTGCTCAGCGGCAGCCTTGTCACCCTTCGCCAGAGCTTCGCGCATGTCGCGCAGGGCCGTGCGCAGCCGCGAGGTGTTCATGCGGTTGCGGTCGGTGCGACGTTCGGTCTGACGGGCACGTTTGAGCGCAGAAAAATGGTTTGCCATTAAGGTAAATGCCTTTATTTGGTATGTCCGGGGACTGTCTAGGCCTGCCGGAGGATCGAAGTCATATTTTACGGGAGCAACCGGAGAGGGTCAACCAGGGCGTCAACCCGAGGCGAGTGCTAGAAGACGCGCAGGAACGCCCTACCGGAACACTATCAAGGAACTGAGATCAATCTCTGAGCCCTTGGACCCGCCATAGGGTTCGCCGCGAACCCGCAGCAAGACCGTATGCTTCCCATTGCTGAGTGAAAACCGGTGCCAAACCGCCTCGCTGAATTTCAGGTTGTCCTCATCAGAATAGACATCCACGGTCCGGTCGAGCTTTCCGTCCAGGTAAACGTCTGCTTTGCCCCCATTTGGTAGGTAGGTGCCGGCCAGAATCGCCCCCGAGCCTTCAAATACAACCTTCGCTTCTGAGCCTTTTTCGTTGCTGGTGCGGAAGCCTGAATCCTTGTATGGATCGGGAGGAACGGGACTCCTCCAGCCATCCGAGAAATGCCACCGTTCATCGCCTACAGAAATCCGTTCGACCGGGGATCCGTAGTCGTCCCACACTTCGAGTTTTACCGGCTTCGAGGTTTGCGGCTTAATCCGCACGCTCGTTTCGCCTGCTGTGCCCCCGTTTCTTCGGATGATCTCGAGGGTGCGTTTCATGTTGCTGTCGACAATGGTCTTGAAGGAGAAATCCGTGAAGCTGAACTTCTTATCCGCGATGTCCTGAATTCCAAATTTCCAGTGGTCGGGAATCGCCTGGTAACCGGTCATCACTCCAACGATTCCGGCGGCAGTCGAAGGATTGCAATCCGAGTCCTGTCCGCATCTCGTGCTGATGCGTATGGTCTCGCCGATATCACCGTGTCCATACAGTAAGCCCAGAGCGACGTAGGCGCCGTTCATCTTGGCGTCAATATTGAAGGGGAGAAGGGCGCCTTCCGGGCAGGGCTCGCGCCGATTCCACTTGCGGTCAATCTTGTTCCAAACCGTAATCCAGTCTTCGGGACTCTCGCTCGACCACAGGAGAACGTCGGAGATGAGCTTCCGGTAAGGGCTTTCCTCTGGCAGACAGGCCTTGCCGGCCTCGACCACCTTTCGCGGGTCCTTCTCAAAGAACGCAGAGGAATACATGCAGGAGACGAACATCCCGCCGTACAGGCCGTCGCCATAATTCATCACGCGACCGGCGCGCAGGGCGAGATCGACTGCCGCCTGGGGCATGGACGGTGTCATCAAGCCAATGAAGTCGGACTCGATCTGAAAATCAATGTCGTTCGCGTGTACGTTGTACCTCGGAGTCCCCGACAAGGTTGCGGGCACCCCCCGTTTCAGGTTGCGGCGAGCCGCGAGGTTTGCATGCCACAAAGGGTATTTGGCGTCGCGAAAGGCCGCGCCAAAATCTTCTGTGGTGGCGTCGAGTCCCTTGTCGTCGAGGACTTTGGCAAACGTCATGTCTACATAGAGGTCATCCTGGTTGAGGGAGTTGGTGACGCTGTCTTTGGTCCACTTTGGCAATTTGTCTTCCGGGACCATTGCGTTTTTGAAGCGGAACTCGGTGGGAGCCCCGAAGCTCACCCCGATCATCTGTCCCGCCCAGCCGCCTTCGATCTTGTCGCGCAGGACCCCGAGAGGCATGACCAGATCCCCAGTTGCCGGGGACGACTCGGCCGGGGTGGCGGATGGGGCAGGAAGCAGAACCAGAAGAGACAGCGCACCCGGCAGAATTCGCATTCCAATCGACCTCACCGAGAATTCAGCATTGAAAACAAACCAACCTAGCACTGAGTAGAACCCAGGTCAAAGCTTGGATGCCCTGCTCGCGTAAGCCTGGTCGTAACAGCGTCTTAGAAGCAATTGACTCTCAGGTTCCCGAGCAGTACGCTTTTTACAGAATTGTTATCCACCTACCTCATGGGGCCAAGTACAATCCCGAGGAGATGCCCGAGAGTGGCGTCTCCGAGTTGGCTCGTGTCATCTAATGGTTGTTCGAATAGCGGCGCTTCCGCGTCCAGGAGTCCTCATAGAAGCTAAATGAAGAAGAGTATTGAGATTAGCCCGAACATCGAAACGCTTTTTGGCACCAGGGACGAGAACCTGCATGTGCTCGAAGATGGCCTCAACATCAACATTGACCTCCGCTCCGACTCACTTGAACTCGAAGGCACCCCTCGCGATGTAGCCCGCGCCGAACAAGTTTTCGCCGACTACGAGCAATTGCAGCGATCTGGCCATGTCTTTCATAATGGCGACCTGAATAGCATGCTGCGCGTGCTCGTGGCCGACCCAAAGGTTACTCTGCGCGGGTTGGCGGAGGCTGGGCGGCAGCGTTCGTTTGGCCGCCGCACGGTGCAGCCGAAGAGTTCGAATCAGCGGAAGTATCTGGATGCAATCGAGTCCCATGACATGGTCTTTGGAATCGGCCCAGCCGGAACCGGCAAAACCTATCTTGCCGTGGCCATGGCCATTTCAGCCTTGGTGGCGAAGAAGGTCAATCGAATCATCCTGGCGCGGCCGGCGGTGGAAGCTGGTGAGCGCCTGGGATTTTTACCCGGGACTTTGCAGGAGAAGATCGATCCTTACCTGCGGCCTTTATACGACGCGCTCTATGACATGCTGGATCCTGAGAAGGTGGATCGCTACCTCGAAAAGAACGTCATCGAGATAGCCCCCATCGCGTTCATGCGGGGACGCACCCTCAACGATTCATTCGTGATCCTGGACGAAGCACAGAACACGACCTCGGAGCAAATGAAGATGTTTGTCACGCGTCTGGGGTTCAATTCGAAGGCGGTGATCACCGGCGACATTACGCAGATTGATCTTCCCAATGCGCGCCGCAGCGGACTGCTTGAGGCCATTGATGTGCTCAAGAATGTCCAGGGTCTCTCCTTCGTTTACTTCGATGAGTCCGATGTAGTGCGCCATCATCTGGTGCAGCGTATTATTCGCGCTTATGACGAGCACAAGTCGAAGCTCGAAGAACAACAGTTGGATTTGCTCGACGCGAAGATGGCAGGGAACGGCAACGCCTCGAAGATCCCTCCCTCGCCTGAGCCAGTCGAAGTGGTTTCAACTGAGACTACGGAATAGGAAGTATTGACCAGGAGGGCAGATGTGCCCTCCTTTTCTTTTGTCGAATGAAGATTTCACCTACAGTGGTCATGAGTCGGAGGATTCCGGGGCTGAGTGAGCGCGGGTTGTCCAACTTTCTCGCGAGCGCTTGCCGGGCAGCCGGACTAAAAGGCACCGCTACGCTGCTGGTGACCGGCAAAGCTCGCATGCGGCAACTGAATGCTCAGTTCCGAGGCAAGGACTATCCGACGGATGTGCTTTCCTTCCCCTCGCCCAGCTTTGTGGAGGGCTTCAGCGGTGACATTGCCATCTGCGGCGAAATGGCGGCCGAGAACGCCCGGGCTCTGGGCCACTCGGTAGCAAACGAAGTCAGGATCCTGGTCCTGCATGGTGTGCTGCACCTTGCGGGATATGATCATGTCAAAGACAACGGCCAGATGGCCGAGAAGGAATTGCGTTTGCGCCGGAAGTTGGGTTTGCCGGCAGCTCTGATCGAACGTGCGGCGAAACGCAGCGCAAGGCTCTCCCGATCCAGCACATGAACCTAGCGATAGCCATCACACTACTGGTTCTACTCGCGCTCGTCATGCTGTCGTCTTACGTCGAGCGCGTATACACCGAGATCGGCAAATTCCTTTCGCGCGAATTTCAAGACAACATCGACAACTTCGAGCAACTGGTTGAGCCCAGGCTCAAAGTCAGCCGCTCGCGTGCCGCCCTGGCCTTTGCGGTGTTGACCCCCGTGCTGATGGCGGCGATTGCGCTGCTGGTCGGCTTCAGCATCTTCCGCAATGGCGATTGGTCTGCAGATGAAGTCCTCGAAGGCGGATTATCCCTGTTGCTGATCGTGATTATCTTCAACCGCTTTCTACCCTTTGTCTTTTTCTCCCGCACCGACGGCAAATGGCTGGTGCCGTGGATTCCGCTGCTGCGTGGCTTGATCTATTTGATCCTGCCGGTCACGCTGGTGCTCGGTTTCCTGCAATCGGTGACCTCGCTGACCCGCGAACATGCCGATCAGCAGCCGGAAACGCAAGCCGAGGCCGTCGACGCGCTGATCGAGGCCGGCGCCGAGGAAGGAATTCTCGACGAGAGCAATCGCGACTTAATCCAGTCGGTCGTTCAGTTCAGCGAGAAGACGGTACGCGACGCCATGAAGCCGCGGCCGGAAATGGTGGCTGTCCCCAGCAATACAACGGTTGAGAAGTTCATTGAGCTACTGCGGGTGCGTTCCTTCTCCCGCGTGCCCGTATTCGAGATCAGCATCGATAACATTGTCGGCTTGGCGTATGCGAAGGACGTCTTGCAGGTTCGGGATTCTGAGGCGCACGCCTGCCGCATTGATTCGCTGATGCGCAGAGATCTCTACTTCGTGCCGGAAACGAAACTGGCGGCTGACCTGCTTCGCGAGATGCAGAGGAACAAGACCCGCATGGCAATTGTGATTGACGAGTACGGTGAGGTTGCCGGCCTGGTCACGATTGAAGACCTGGTCGAAGAGATTGTGGGCGAGATCAGTGACGAGCATGAGGCATCGCAAGTTGTGCGCGAGAGCGATTCATCTTACGTGGTCCCCGGAAATATGGACGTGGACCGGCTCGAGGAGCTGCTCGGGGTGCGGCCGGAACGTACCGGCGCGGCGACGGTGGCCGGCTTTGTCAGCGAAGTGGCCGGGCGCATTCCGCAAAAGGGCGAGGTGGTCACGCAAGATGGCCTGCGGCTTGAGGTCCTGCAGGCCAGCGAGCGCCGGGTAGAGCGCGTGCGAGTATCCTTGTCTCATTCGAAGGAAGTGAAATCTCTCTGAGCCATGGCGTTTCGCTCTGGATTTGTTTGCATTCTCGGCCGGCCCAATGCAGGGAAGTCCACCCTGCTGAATGCGCTCGCCGGGGAGAAACTTGCCATCGTCAGTCCCAAGCCGCAAACCACCCGCAACCGGGTACTGGGAGTGATTCACCTGCCCAAGAGGAAAGGCAGGCCGGGAGCGCAGGTCGTCTTAATTGACACGCCGGGCGTGCACCGCCCCGACTCCAGTTTGGGAAAGAAGATGATGTCGGAGGTTCGCGAGGCCCTGAACGGGTGCGATCTGGTTCTTTTGATCACCGACTCGACGCGCAGGGATGAAGCTTCGGATCCGTTGTTGTTCAAACTGCTTGAAAAGTCGGGGACCCCAATCTTTCTCTTGCTCAATAAGATTGACCTTTTGGGGGGGGAGAAACGCAAGCTCCTGCCGCTGATCGAACAGTACGCGAAACTGCATGGCTTTCGCGAGATCATTCCCATCTCGGCCAAGAAAGCGGAGGGACTCGATTTGCTGCTCGAGAAAGTTGTGGCGGGCCTTCCTCAAGGCCCACCCTATTTCCCTCAAGACCAGATCACCGACCAGCCTGCCCGCTTCATGGTTTCTGAGCTGATTCGTGAGCAGGTCTTGCTCAATACAGCTGAGGAAGTACCGCATTCCGTGACGGTGCTGACCGAGACCTTCGAAGAGCTACCCCGGCTGACCCGCATTGCGGCCGCCATCTACTGTGAGCGGGAAGGCCAGAAGCGGATTCTCATCGGCCACCAGGGACAAATGCTGAAGAAAATCGGCACCTCGGCCAGGTTAGAAATGGAGAAGATGCTGGGCACCAAAGTCTTCCTGGAACTCTTCGTCAAGGTTCGCGCCAACTGGCGCGAAGCGCGGGGCTTCGTAGAGGAACTCGATTGGCGGAAACAGCTGGAACACCTGGTTACCGGGGCAACGGGTCCTGAACCAGATTCCGCCTGACCCACACCCGAGACTCGCCAGCTCATTCTTTCACCGCAATCCCCAGCGTCTTCATTTTGCGATAGAGATGGCTGCGTTCAAGCCCCAGAGCTTCCGCCGTGCGGCTGATGTTCCCGTGGTTGTCGTCCAGTTTCTTTAAGATATAGTCCCGCTCATAGGCGGCGCGTGCCTGATGGAGCGTCATGAACTCGCTGCCTGCCCTACGGCTGCCGTCGCGATAGACCAGAGGCGGAAGGTGCTTGCGGTCAAAGCGAGTTGCCGTGGGATTCATGATCACGATGCGCTCGATCACATTGCGCAACTCCCGCACGTTCCCCGGCCAGGAGTAGCGCATCAGTGTGTCGATTGCATCATCGGTGATTTCCCGCGGCCCACGGCCGTAATGCGCCGAGAGTTCGCGCAGGAAATGACGGGCCAGGAGGGGAATGTCTTCCTTGCGTTCCCGCACCGGCGGCACCGAAAACGGGATCACATTCAGGCGATAAAACAGGTCCTCACGAAAGTTTCCACGAGAAATCTCTTCTTCCAGGTCCTTATTGGTGGAGGCAATGACGCGCACGTCGACCGTGACCGACTCATCGCTCCCCACGGGTGTAAACCGTTGTTCCTCGAGCGTGCGCAAGACCTTGGCCTGGGTTTTCAGGCTCATATCGCCGATTTCGTCCATGAACAGCGTTCCCCCGTGCGCCTTGAGGAACTTGCCTTCCTTGTCGGATCCGGCGGCGGGGAACGACCCTCGGCGGTGGCCAAAGAGTTCGCTCTCGATAAGGTCTTCCGGAATGGCGGCGCAATTGACTTCCACAAACATCTGGTCCTTGCGCAAACTCTGCGCGTGAATGGCACGGGCGACCAGTTCTTTGCCTGTTCCTGACTCTCCGAAGATCAGAACGCGCCCATTGGTCGGTGCCATCAATTGGATTTGCTGGCGGAGGGCTTTCATGGGAATGCTATCGCCAGCGATCTCATTCCTGCGCATCACCTGCTTTTTGAGTTCGCGGTTTTCACGGCGCAAGCGCTTGGCGTCGATGGCATTCTTCACCAGAATCAAGGTCTTTTGCACCGAGAGTGGTTTTTCGAGAAAGTCGAAGGCGCCGAGTTTGGTGGCCCGAACCGCGGTCTCAATCGTGCCATGTCCCGAAATAATGATGATCTCGGGAGGGGATTCGAGCTTGCGAATCTCCTCCAAGGTCTGAAGGCCATCGATTCCAGGGAGCCAGATGTCCAGAAGCACGACGTCAAAAGACTTGCGCTCGACCTCGTCGAGTCCAGCCTCTCCACTGGCAGCATCGGCTACGCTATAGCCTTCATCCTCAAGGACTCCGCGCAAGGAGTCCCGAATGGAGGCTTCGTCATCAACGATCAGGACATTAGGCATAGATGGCGGTGGGCGGGGAACTGACCTCGCTTGCTACAGGCAATTCGATCACGAACCGGGCGCCCACAGGTTTGTTTTCTTCCACCCGAATATAGCCGCGGTGGTCTTCCACGATCCGGCTGACAATGGCCAGGCCGAGCCCCGTGCCCCGCGACTTGGTGGAAAAATATGGCAGGAAAAGGCGCTCCTTGGCTTCGCGGGTGACCCCTGGTCCGCTGTCGGCGACACAGATTTCGACTGCGTCGCGGCTGGCGACGACTGCCGTCGAGATTTCAATTTCCTTGACCATGGAACTCTCCACCGCTTCGGCGGCGTTGTCCACGAGGTTGGCGATGGCGCGCTTGATCGCGTCTGAATCGGCCATCACCCTTGGCAGATTGTTCCCGAACAAGGTGCGCACCCGAATCTGATCGAGCCTTCCGTTGAACATGGAAAGAGCGTTTTCCGCGATGGCATTGATGTCGGCGGGCTGAGGCTTCGAGGTCGGGAAACGGGCCAGGGTCGAAAATTCGTTCACCAGAGTTCTTACCGTTTCCACCGCGCCTTCGATGGTGATGGCACAGGACCGCACCACATCGAGCGAGGCAGCATCGGCGGGCTTACGGTCGAGATGCCGCAGGATCCGCTCCGCGGACAGCCCGATGGGCGTCAGAGGGTTCTTGATCTCGTGGGCTACACGGCGGGCCACCTCGCGCCAAGCTGCCTGTTTTTGGGCGTGCAACAGATCAGAGAGATCCTCAAACACGAGCACATATCCCAGGCGCTGCGCGTTGTGCTGCAGGGTGGCAACCGTTACAGCCACGTTTAATTGCATTCGTTGGATCGGCAACTCCATCTGCGTCGTGGTGGTTCCCATGCGGTCGGCCCGGCGGAACAGTGGTTCAAGATCCTGCTGCACGTCGCTCGGGAAGAGCTCGCGCAGCGAACACCCGGCCAGGCGGCCCTGCAAATCGGAAGGATCCTCGAGCGGGCGCAGCATACGAAGAAGAGCTTGGTTTAAGTGGGTGACGAGAAGGTCAGCGTTGAGTGAAAGCACCCCCGTCGGGATGCTCTCGAGAATGGTTTCGATATGACGGCGGCGCCGATCCAGTTCGGCATTGGCGGCGCTTAGCTGCCGACTCGAAGCTTCTACCTGGTGCCGGCTGGTTTGCAGTTCCCCCGCCATGCGGTTGAACGAAGCCACCAGATCCCCCAATTCGTCGGTTGCAGGGACGGCGACGCGATGGTCCAGATTTCCTTTGGAGATTTCCTGGGTAGCTTCGGCCAGGGCGGCCACCGGCCGAGTCACAAACTTCGAGAGATAGAGCGCCAGCCAGGTGCTGACGAACAAGACTAGCCCGGTAAGCGCCATCAAGATCGTCATGTAGGTGAGGCGTACTTGGCGGCGCTCGCGCGCGAGTTCAAGGTAGCGGTGCTGGCTGGCCGTCAGTTGTTTCTGGGTTTCAGCAAAACTTTGGGGCAGCGGAATGGCCACGAGAATCGTGCCACGATGGTTAACCTGGGCGCTTCCAAGAACGTAGTTGGTGTTTTCCCAGGTCAGGATCTGCGGGCGGTCGGAGGTAATCTTGTCCAGCGCAATCTTCGGCCGCAACATCGACCAGGGTGCCGGAACCCCGAGGCTCGCTTCCACTCCGCCGTCATCGAGAACCACGGCAAATCCGCCTTGCAGCGTAGGTTCATGCATGCGAAGTTCGTCAAGCGCAGCAGCGAAGCTGTGTCCCTCAAAAGCATGCCGAACCGCGGGAGAGGCTGCGAGCGAGAGGGCTTCTGCGCGAGCATTTTCAGCCGCGTACTTCGAGAGCAGTTCCGACATCATTGCCGTGTCCTGCCGCACCTCCTCGACCGGGGTTGAAAACCAGCGCTCGATCGAACGGTTCATGAGTCCATACGAAAACCAGAACATGACGATGACGGGAACGAAGGAAAGCAGCAGGCTCGCGACCACCAGACGCGTGCGGAACTTCGACCCCAGCACTCCCATACGGCGCTCGGCAAAAACCTTGATCAGGTTTCGCAGCAAGACAAAGGTGAGGCCGCCGAATAGCAGCGAGACCAGAAGCGTGAGCGAAACCAGGGTGACGGTTTCTTCGCTGGTCTTTGGCCGGATGAAAGTTAGCTCGGAGGACGAGAGGGAGAACAGCACGGCAAACAAGATGAGACTCGGTACGGCAAGAATAATGATGAGCTTCTTGCGGCTGATTTTTCTGCCTGTATTTTCCTCAGCTTGTGCCATTGCACTCTGCCCTGGGCGCTTGTTCTCGACATTATAGTCTCGGAACCCGGGTTTTCTGGTTCCGCCACCTGGTTAGCGGGCAGGCAAAACCGGGCCGAGCGGGCAGTCCTCGCAGTTCGGTTCGGACTTATGGCAATAGTTCTTTCCGATTCCAACCATGAAACCATGCATGTCATTGAATACTTGCGAGGACCTCGAGCGCTTGGCGCTGCTCATGCGGGATGGCTCGTGCGAGGCCCCTCGAGGAAGCAGGGTCCCGCGTTTGGGAGGAGAGGATATTCGCTCGAGCGCCCGCGCGAACAGGGTACACAATTCGTCGTAACTCACGCCTTCTTGCGCAATCCCGTGTCGCACAGCCAGCCTGCGGGTGTAAGCATCGACAACGAAGGCCGGGTGCTGTCCTGCGTACAACAGAATCGAGTCGGCGGTCTCGGGTCCGACGCCCTTCAAGGCGAGCAGTTGCTCGCGCAACTTTTCAGTGGGTTCAGAAAACATTCGGGTCAGTGAACCTCGATAGTTCTCATCCAAGAAGCGCACGAAGTTTTTGAGGCATCGTGCTTTTTGGCGGAAGTATCCCGAGGAGCGGACCAGTTTCTCTAACTTCACGAGTGGGACGGCGCGAATTCCATCGACGCTGAGGACTTTCGCCCGACGCAATTGGCCGAGAGCAAGTTCCACATTGCTCCAGCTGGTGTTCTGGGTGAGGAATGCGCCGGCGATGACTTCCATTCGGCTCTGTGCCGGCCACCAGTGCTGCGGGCCCCAGGCCTCGGCGAGTATCCGGTAGATCTCGCGAATCTGTGTTTCGCGAGCGATGGTATCGGGCGCGCCCATGGTTCCCCCCAGTTTACCCAAAGGACATGTCCTTCCTGTCGCGAACCTGAGTTCTCGAAAAACCGGCGTATTTCGCGGGTTCTACGGGGATTGAATAGGGAACCGACGGGTACAAGTACCAAGGTTACTTTTAGAGTTACCGGTTCGGGGTGACAATTTGTGTCACCGGAGTTTGACTCGAACCTTCCCGGCGCGCGCGGATTCTCAGCGGTTCGCGTGATCGGGAAAAGCCTCCAGTCAGCTCTCCGCGTTTGTCACAAGGCTGTGCCACTGCCGTCAGTACGGAGCATAAGAAATGTCTCAAAGACTGGGCGACCTTCTCGTTAAAGAGAAGATTATTACCCCAGAACAGCTGCAGCAGGCGACCAAGGTCCAGAAAGAGACCAGCTGCCGTTTGGGCAGCGCCTTGGTGAAGCTCAACTTCCTTACTGACGAGGATGTCACCAACTTCCTTTCCCGCCAGTATGGCGTTCCTGCAATCAACCTTTCCTATTTCGATATTGATGCTTCGGTGGTCAAGCTGATTCCGTATGAAACCGCGAAGCGTTACCAGATCCTGCCGCTCAGTCGCGTGGGTGCATCGCTCACCATCGCCATGGTCGATCCGACCAATGTGTTTGCGATGGACGATATCAAGTTCATGACCGGCTTCAATATCGAGCCGGTGGTGGCGTCAGAGACCGCCATTCTCGAAGGTATCGAAAAAGCCTACGGCACCAGCAAGGAAGACGACCTTGAGCAAGTCATGCAGTCGATGTCGGAACTGGAAGAGACCGACGTCGAACTGCAGGCTGAACAAGCCGAGATGGATCTGGCCGACCTCGAGAAGGCCGCGGACGAAGCCCCGATTGTAAAACTCGTGAACCTGGTCCTCACCGATGCCGTCAAGCGCGGGGCCAGCGACATTCATATCGAGCCATACGAAAAGGAATTTCGCGTTCGCTTCCGTATTGACGGTGTGCTGCAGTCGATCATGTCGCCGCCCTTGAAATTGAAAGATGCCATCACCTCCCGCCTGAAGATCATGTCGAAGTTGGACATCAGCGAAAAGCGGCTGCCGCAAGACGGCCGCATCATGCTGAAGATGAATATCGGAGGGAAGAAAAAGCAGCTCGACTTCCGCGTTAGCACGCTTCCAACGCTGTGGGGCGAGAAGATCGTGCTCCGCTTGCTCGACAAAGAGAACTTGCGGCTGGATATGACCAAGCTCGGCTTCGAGCCGGAATCGCTCGTCAAGTTTGAGAAAGCCATTCTCAAGCCTTACGGGATGGTGCTCGTGACCGGGCCGACAGGTTCCGGTAAGACCAACACCCTGTACTCCTCGATTGCCCGCCTGAACACCCCCGACACCAACATCATGACCGCCGAAGATCCTGTCGAGTTCCAGTTGGGTGGCGTCAACCAGGTGCAGATGAAAGAGCAGATTGGCTTGAACTTTGCGGCTGCCCTGAGAGCGTTTCTGCGGCAAGACCCCAACATCATTCTGGTCGGCGAAATTCGAGATTTTGAAACCGCTGAGATCGCGATCAAAGCGGCTCTCACCGGACACCTGGTGCTTTCGACGCTGCACACCAACGGCGCTCCGGAAACCATTACGCGTCTGATGAACATGGGCATTGAGCCCTTCCTGGTTGCTACCTCGGTCCATCTGATCTGCGCACAGAGACTGATTCGAAGAATCTGTAAGGAGTGTGCGGAGCCAGTCGAGGTCCCAGTGCAGACGCTGATTGAAGAAGGCTTCAGCCCGGAAGAAGCGAAGACGGTGAAGATTCAGAAGGGCAAAGGCTGTAGCGTCTGCAACAACACCGGATATAAAGGCCGCGCCGGCTTGTACGAAGTGATGGAAGTCGATGACGAGATCAAGGAATTGGTCCTGGTGGGCGCGTCTGCCGTCGAACTCAAGAAGAAGGCAATTGAGCGCGGCATGATCACCTTGCGGCGCAGCGGCCTGATCAAGGTTGCGGCTGGAATGACAACGCTCGAAGAAGTGGCTCGCGAGACGATCCACTGATTCGTGGGATTTGAATAAAAGGGGAAAACCGAGTTATGTCGCTTTCGTTAAGTGATCTGTTGAAACGAATGTTGGAGATGAGCGGCAGCGATCTTCACATTACGACTAATTCTCCGCCGCAGATTCGCGTGCACGGGCATTTGGTTCCGCTCGATCTGCCGCAGATGACGCCGGCCGAGACCAAGCAGTTGGCCTACTCGGTAATGACCGACTCGCAGAAGCACCGCTTCGAAGAAAATCTCGAACTTGACTTCTCCTTCGGATTGAAGGGCCTGGCCCGTTTCCGTGCCAACGTCTTCAATCAGCGCGGTGCGACTTCGGCTGTGTTCCGCGTGATTCCCTTCGAAATCAAGTCCTTTAACCAGCTGAGTCTGCCTCCGGTCGTAGCCAAGCTGTGCGACAAACCGCGTGGACTGGTGCTGGTAACGGGGCCTACGGGTTCCGGCAAGTCGACCACCCTGGCTTCGATGATCGACAAGATTAACTCGGAGCGGCACGATCACATCCTGACCATTGAGGACCCGATCGAGTTTGTGCACATGAACAAGAACTGCGTGGTCAACCAGCGCGAGCTGCATGCCGACACCAAGAGCTTTGCCGATGCCTTGCGAGCCGCACTCCGTGAAGACCCGGATGTGGTGCTGATCGGCGAAATGCGAGACTTGGAAACCATTGAATCCGCCCTGCGAATCGCGGAAACCGGACACCTCACCTTTGGAACCTTGCACACGAACTCGGCATCTTCGACCATCAATCGAATCATCGACGTTTTTCCGGCTCACCAGCAGCCGCAGATTCGCGCACAGTTATCGCTGGTGCTCGAAGGGATCATGTGTCAAAGCCTGTTGCCCAAAGCCGACGGGAAAGGACGCGCCATGGCCATGGAAATTCTTGTGCCGAATGCCGCCATCCGCAACTTGATCCGCGAAGACAAGATTCACCAGATTTATTCAGCCATGCAGTCCGGCCAGGAAAAGTTCGGAATGCAGACGTTCAACCAGTCGCTGGCAACACTTTATCTGCAAAAGCAGATCGCGCTCGAAGTCGCTTTGGCGCGGTCGAGCAATGCTGACGAATTGCAGGAAATTATCAACCGCGGCGCCACCATCGCCGGGCGAACTATGGCCGGGGCTGCCAAGGCAGCCACTGGAAAGCATTGAGGTTTTCTAGAGACGGATTGCAGTACGGAATTGAAGAGAGGGAGCTATGCCAGTATTTACATTTTCGGGTAAGAACTCAGCGGGCGAGAAGGTAACCGGCGAGCGGTCAGCGGTCAATAAGCAAGTCTTGGCCATGCAGCTGCGCCGGGAGCAGATTACTTCGTCCAGCATCCGGGAGAAGGGCAAAGAGTTCGCGCTGCCGACCTTTGGTTCCACCAAGGTGAAGACCAAAGAGATCGCAATTTTCTTCCGCCAGTTCTCGGTCATGATCGATGCCGGATTGCCTTTGGTGCAGTGCTTGGAGATCTTGGCGGCGAACCAGGAAAATAGCACCTTTCAGAAGGCGCTCACCGGCGTCCGGATGACGGTGGAAGGCGGTTCGACGCTCGCGAACGCCATGCGGCAATACCCCAAGATTTTCGATGACCTCACCACCAACATGATCGATGCCGGTGAAACCGGCGGTATTCTCGACATCATTTTGCAACGGCTCTCCACCTACGTGGAGAAGGCGGTGAAACTCCGAGCGGCCGTCAAGTCGGCCTTGATCTACCCCGTTGCGGTGGTAGGCATGGCTGTCCTGATCGTGGGCGCATTGCTGAAGTGGGTGGTTCCCATTTTTGCGAACTTGTTCGCTGGCTTAGGTGTGACGCTTCCGCTACCGACCCGAATCGTGATCGGACTGAGTGCCTTCATCGGCCAGTTTTGGTGGTTCGTGATCGTTGGCGCGGTGGGCTTGGTCTTCGGAATCAAACAGATTCGGAAAGATCCCCGCGGCAAGTACTGGATGGATTACGGCATGTTGAAATTGCCGGTCCTGGGAATGCTTTTGCGCAAGATTGCAGTCGCGCGCTTCACCCGTACGCTTGGAACCTTGATCACATCCGGCGTGCCGATTCTTGAAGGCTTGACCATCACGGCTCGTACCTCCGGTAATGCCGTGCTCGAAGAAGCCCTCATGAAAGTGCGGAAGGCGATTGAAGAAGGCCGTACGATTGTCGATCCCCTGCGCGAGTGCGGTGTCTTCCCCAACATGGTGACGCAAATGATCGGCGTCGGCGAAGCCACCGGCGCCATGGATTCCATGTTGCAAAAGATTGCTGACTTCTACGAAGACGAAGTGGATGCGGCAACCAAGGACATGCTGGCCTTGCTCGAACCAATGATCATCGGAATATTGGGCGTCAGCATCGGTGGAATCGTAATTTCGCTCTATATGCCGCTGTTCTCGATGATTGCGAAACTGGCGGGTTAACGACTCACAGGGCGGGCTTGCCCGCCCTCCATTCTGGCAAGCGCGGACAAACCATGGCGGGAGTGCAGGCGGTTTTCGAGGAACGGACCTGGCTGGCTTGGCTGGTCAGGGTTCGCATTCTTGTTCTGACCTTGTTGCTGGGCTTGGAACTGGTCCTCGCCGAATTTACCCCGGTCGCATTCTCGGTCAGCTTGTTTGTGAACGCGATGGTGCTCGCCTATACCATCTCTGTTTTTCACACCGTCCTCCTTAGGCTGTGGCAAGAGACCCACATTCAAGCCATTCTTCAGGTTGTTACCGACCTGCTGACCGTTAGTCTGCTGGTTTATGTAACCGGCGGCGTAGACAGTTCCCTGAACTTTCTTTATCCGCTCGTGATCGTGGTCGCCACCATCCTCTTGTCGCGCCGGGGCGCATTTCTCGCCGCTGCCCTGGCATTCATCCTGTATGCGACGGTCTTGGAACTTTGCTTCTTCCAGATTGTTCCCTCCTATTCGATAACCCATCCGGGGATCCGCAGCTTACAGGGGATTATCTTCGTCAATCTGTTTGGGTATGCAGCGATTGCATTTCTGGCGGGCCTGCTCACCTCCAAGCTGCGGCAGATCGATACCCGGTTGAAATATACCCGGGGAGCTTTGGAAAGCCTGCAGGCCTTGCATGAGAACATCGTTCGCTCGACCAGCAACGGGCTGATCACGACCGGGCTGGACGGACGGATTGCTCTTGTGAATCCCTCGGCGGAGAAGCTGCTGGAGCGAGCCGAATCGGAGCTGGTCGGCCAGTCCGTGGCGGCCCTGTTTCAGGATCCTTTGCCGCGGCCAGAGGACGGAATCGGGCACGGCGAAGTGCGCTTTGTGGCCCCCAACGAATACCGTAAGACATTTCGGGTAATTACGTCGGAACTAGTGGGGCCGGAGCGGGGCGTTTTCGGCCATGTCTACACTTTGGATGACCTGACCCAGGTGCGACGCCTGGAACGGGAGGTGCGAGTTCAAGACCGGCTCGCGGCTGTCGGCCGACTCTCGGCGGCGATCGCCCATGAAGTGCGGAATCCGCTGACTTCGATTGCCGGGTGCGCCAGCCTTCTGGCTGAGATGCCCGATCTGAATGAGGAACACCGCCGCTTGTTGCAGATCGTAACTCGAGAGTCCGAACGCTTGAATGGAATTATCACGGATTTCCTGGCTTACTCGCGCACCAAGAAATACACCTTTGGGTGCGTCGATCTCATTCCTCTGCTCGAAGACACGCTGACTCTGCTCGAGCAGCGGCTGGAGGCCCAGAGCATTTCCATTCGTTTGGAACGACGATACGCAGTCAAAGCAGCAATGGCGGTTGCCGATGGAGATCGCATGAAGCAGGTGTTCTGGAATTTTTGCGAAAATGCGGTCCGCGCCATGGGCAAGTCTGGAGCCCTGACGATCGGCATCGAACCGCACGGATCGGATTGGCAATTGACGTTTGCAGACACCGGCCCGGGAATGAGCCCGCAAATGATTGAAAAGATCTTTGAACCTTTTCAGTCGGGCTTTGAAGGAGGAACCGGGTTGGGGCTGGCGATCGTGTACCAGATCGTCGAGGCGCATGAAGGAAAGATCTTTGCGAGATCGAAACCGGGGCAGGGTTGCACGTTCGTCCTGCAATTGAAGCGGGCGGCCGAACAGGAACAGGTCGAAGCCGCTGCCCCCGCCAAGGCAAAAGCTCACGCCGTTGCCGCCGCCATGTCATCCTCACCCGGGGCGCCATCTGCAATCGGGGAGGGCGTCCGTGCCTAACATCCTGATTTGCGACGATGAGCGCTCCATCTGCGAAATGCTCGACATCACCCTTCGCCGCGAGGGCTACAAGATTGAAACCGTAAATTCTGGGGAACTTGCCAAGAGGAAGTTGGATTCAGCTCTCTACGATGTGGTCATCACCGACATTAAGATGCCCAACATCGACGGCATCGAAGTGCTCCGGCATGCCCATAAGGTCTCGCCCGATTCAGCAGTCATCCTGATCACGGCGGTGGACGATTACGAGGCGGCGGTCGAAGCGGTGAAGGCGGGAGGGGCCAGCGACTACATTCGCAAGTCGCCGGCGATGGTGGACGAGATCAAGTTGGCCATCCGCCGGTCGCTTGAGAAGGTCAGCCTGAGCCGTCAGAACTTTGCCCTCAAGCGCGATGCCGCGACCCGCAATTCTCTGGACAACATCATTGGCGTGAGCATGGCGATGGAGCGTTTGAAGGACACCATCCGAACCGTCGCAACCACGCAGAGTACCGTCTTGATCTACGGAGAGAGCGGGACCGGCAAAGAACTGGTGGCTCGTGCTGTCCACAGTTGCTCACCGCGGGCTGCGGAACCGTTTGTCTCGATAAACTGCGGAGCGTTTCCCGAGACCCTGCTTGAAAGCGAGCTCTTCGGCTATGTAAAGGGTGCATTCACCGGCGCAAACCAGAACAAGCGCGGGCTGTTTGAGGTTGCAGATTGCGGAACAATCTTCCTCGACGAAATCGGCGAGATGAGCCTCAGCATGCAGGTGAAGCTCCTGCGGGTGTTGCAGGAGCGCTGCGTGCGTCCGGTGGGGGGAACGGCTGAAGTCGCCATCGACGTGCGGGTCATCGCAGCGACCAATCGGGATCTGGAACGGCAGATTGCTGAGAATGGTTTTCGGGAAGATCTGTACTACCGCTTGAACGTGATCCCGATTGTGGTGCCCCCGCTACGCGAGCGCCGCGAGGACGTGCCGCTCTTGGTCAACCATTTCGTGAAGAAGTACGCGAAATCAGCGGGAAGAAGCATCGCCCAGGTACTTCCGGAATCACTCACCCAGCTATCTGGCTACGAATGGCCGGGGAACGTCCGTCAGCTCGAAAACACCATTGAACGTTCGGTGGCGCTCGAGACGGGAGAGGTTCTGCGGGTTCAGCTTCCGGTGGAGCGTGCTCGGGCCAAAGCTGCTGCCGCGGGAGTGGGCGGGGATGCGGTCTCGGTCCCGACCGATATGGTCCTGCCTGAGGGCATGGACATGGAAAAGTATGTGGCGGAAATCGAGCGCGCGCTGCTCAAATCGGCCTTGCAGCAATCGAACGGGGTTCAAACTCGCGCCGCCGATGTGCTCAGGATCTCCTATCGCTCTTTCCGGCACTTGATGAAGAAGTATGATTTGTGACCGGAGCGCTTTGCCCCTGGCCCCTAGCGCTCGTTCAACCACCTGAGGCTGTCGAGGCGGGACCTTCAGGAGCGGATGGCTCGGCAAGGGGCGGACAAAAATTCCGGCATAAAAGCTGAGTTCCGATATCATTCTCCTATGCTCTATATGCTCCGCTTTCTCTGGAATGCAGCGCGTGGCCACCGGGTTGCGCCGTGGAGGAGTCCGTACCTGCTGTGGCGAATTGAGACCTACTGCGGGGTCAAGATGACGCAGATCGGCTTCCTGGAGTTCTGGGAGTTTTCCTGGAGGGAGCGGAAAAATCTGTGGCGGTTCTTAAAGTGGACGGGAGAGATGGAGCACTACGCCAGGCCGGGTGGAAACAAGGCCTGAGATGATTCCAAGGCGTCCTTTAACGGTCGATTGAGTTCCGGAAGACCTTGGTAGCTTGACCCTTCACTGCCCGTTGCTCACCGCGTTGGCCGTTCCTTCCCCGAGCACGAGTAGCACTTCCGTGCCTTTGGCTGCGCTTATCAGTTGGGCGGCGGAGCCACGGTTGGTGGCAATCTCGATAAATCCCATGCTGCCTAGGATCGCGAAGGGTTCGCCAGGCGCGCCCTCCGAGTAACTGGTCCTCAAAGTAGTTACCTCGCGCTTCCCGACGACCATCTTGAAAGGGGGTACGCTGGCGGCAACCAGCTGTGGAGCATCATGCGGGGTGAAGTTCGTGATGAGGTTCCCGAAGCGGTCCACGCGCAGAACCACCCCACGCAGGCTATTGCCCTCGGCTGGCTTGGGCCGCGGCGCATTGAAGCGCACGTAGTCTGTCACTTCCTCGCCGAATTTCTCTTGATCGACGCCTTTGGCAAGATAGGCAGCTACCGGCGCGAAAATGTCTCGTCCGTGAAAGGTGTTGCTGACCGGCTGCAAGAAGTAGTGATCGGCGGTAATGTGCCGAACGCTGAGCCGCTGTTCCCGCGCGTACATCAGAGAAAGCACCCCGTTATCGGGGGCCACGAAATTGTGCAGCTCGGAGGCGGCGATAATGGGCCTGCGGGCGCTGCCGACGCCGGGGTCTACGACCACCAGATGTACGGTTCGCGGCGGAAAGTAGGCATACGACTGCGCCAATGCGAGCGCTCCATCCAGGATGTCGAAGGCTTGTACGGAGTGACAGATGTCTACGATATTGGCGTCGGGAACGATATTGAGGATCACGCCCTTCAGCGTGCCCACAAAATGGTCGTTGAGCCCGAAATCAGTAGTGAGCGTGATTGTAGGACGATGGGGCATTCTATGTTCCGGGCACAACCCGGCTTGAGTTGAAAGTAAAGGCTTGCGAATGGCGCGTCAAGGTACAGAAGTCACAGTCCGGGCGAGGAGGGAAGAAGCGACGGGGCGAACTTCCTGTTGCTATGAGGCGACAGAGGAAAACCACAGAGAGCATGGACTGGTTACCTCTGTGGCATTCCTCAAAGAAGCTCAGACCTTTGTGCACAGGGCATTGCCGGCGCCCCTCAGTCGATGGCAATACTTCCCGAACCGGTTTCGACCTGAACTGGAACGCCGCCGCCACCGACCTTAGCGTGTACCTCTCTGCGGTTGATGGAGCCCTGAACGGTAACGGGATGGTTCAGGTTGATGGACCCGGATCCGGTGTGGGCGTCCAACTGGAACGATGCGCTTTGTGGAAAACGTAAGTTCACGCTACCGGACCCGGTATGTACGACCCAGGACCCGCTGGGATCGCCATCCGCCCTGATGTCGCCGCTGCCGGCGTGAGCCTGCAGGGATCCACGCACGTTACGGAGTTCCAGCCCGCCGGAGCCGGTTTCCGCGCGCACCGAGCCTTGAGACACCTGCTCGAAGACCAAATTGCCGCTCCCGGTCTGGCCATCGAAGCCTCCGGCAATGTCGGTAGCTCGAATCGACCCGCTGCCGGCGCGCACAAAGACATTCCCTTTCGCGCTCTTCACGTCGATGTTGCCGGACCCTGACTCTGCCCGGACGCCCGCGCCGATGTTCGATACCTGCACGCTTCCTGACCCGGTCTTGGCCTCGACCGGTCCCGCTATGCCGCTAACCTCCTGGCTGCCAGAACCGGTTGAGGAGTGAAGAATCGTGGCCGCGGGGACGACGACCTCGTAGCTGATCGAAATTCCGCGCTTCAGGCTAGGATCGTCAATGTGGCCGATGCGGATGTCGTTGCCACTCTGCTGTATTGGGGGATTGTCCTGTAACTGCTGGATCGCATCAGGGGAAGGATGGTCCCCAAAACCGCCCCAGCTGCTCCTACGAATGTGTCCCGTCACCTGGACTTCGCTCGACCCGCCGTTTTGTACATGGATCGATCCGGAGCCGGTTTCGATCTGGAGATTGACCGGGCCGGTGACCTTGAGCGTGCGATGGAATTCGCCCTCGGCAGCGAACGCCACGCTTGTAGAAAGAAGAACCACAGTGAACAGCAAGCACTGTAGGCGCGCAATCTGAGTGGTCATAAATACTCCTTCGTTACAGACTCAAAAGATTTACGCCGCAAAAAGGCACGGGCCCGGGCCCGTGCCTTCTCCCGGGGGAGGCAAGCCCGGGACCAGATACTTTACTGCAAAATAACCTGGTCGCCCTCGTTCAGGCCCTTCAGCACTTCGGTCTTTGCGCCATTGGAGATTCCGATGTTGATCGCGGTCTTGCGCTTTCCCTCTTTCCCCTTCGGGTCGGGTACTTCGACCGAAGCATTGCGGTCCTTGTCGTAGAGGATCGAGCCTTCAGGAATCTGCAGGACGCTCTTGTGCTCGTCGAGAATGATTTCCGCGTTGGCTGTCATCTCGGCCTTCAGTTCGCCGCCGGGATTGTCGATCGACACGCGCACTTCAAAGGTGGTGACGTTGTCTTTCTCGACGCCCATGGGAGAGATCTTGGTCACCTTGCCGTTGAAAGTTTTGTCCTTGAACGATTCAACCTTGATACGGGAAGGCTGGCTCAAGTACACGCGTCCAATGTCAGCCTCGTCGACCTTGCCCTTCACATACACCTGGCTGGTGTCGCCGATGGTCATCACCAGAGTTGCGCTGGAACCGAGAACGAGGATTGAACTGACCGCATCACCGACTTCCACATCACGCGAGAGCACGATGCCGTCGATCGGTGAAACGATGTCGGTATAGCTGAGCTGCTCTTGAAGCTGAGCGAGATTGGCCTGGTCGCGGGCTACCTCAGCTTGGGATTGGGCGATCTTGGCTTGCAGAACCTGCAGCTGGGCGCGCGCGACGTCCCGTTTGTTGACAGCCAGCTTGTAAGCCCTTTCGGCATCGTCGAGAGCAGAATCGGAAACCACACCGTCCTTTTGCATTCGGGCGGCGCGGTCATAGGCCTTTTTGAGGAGAGGAACATCTGGACTCTCGGCATCCACTTTGGCACGTTCATAATCTGCCTGCGCGCTCGTCAGGTTCGCCTCTGCGCCAGCTAGACCGGCCTTAGCCTGTTCTACCTGGGCAACGATTTCTTCCTTATCCAGTTGCGCCAGCAGTTGACCCTTTTTTACCCGGTCACCATATTCGACGTTGAGTTTTTTGACGATGCCGCTGGCTTTGGATTTGACTTCGACTTTGGTGATGGGTTCCACCTTGCCGGTTGCGACCACGCTTTTTGCCAGATCGCCTTTTTCGACTTTGGCGAGCTTCGACGGGTCAATTTTGGTATTGCCGTGCGAGAACGCGGCCACCGCAACGCCGAAAAGAATGAGGACGACCAGGATGATGCTACTGATGATGATGATGCGTTTGCGGCGCTTCTTGCGACCGTTTACATTGCCGTTCACAACTACCTCCTGCAATCCCTGGGGGTTCATGTTGTCTGGTACGCACAGCCGAGTGGATTAGTTCCCCGGCAGTGATCAAGCAAAAAGTCTGATGCTCCGGACCGCCTTAGGCTTAGACAATCCGCAGCGAAAAAGGGAAGCAGAAAACCATGAAGGAGGCGAGAAACCGCGCGGGACTTTCATGAG
Source organism: Terriglobales bacterium (assembly GCA_035496675.1). Classification (GTDB taxonomy): domain Bacteria; phylum Acidobacteriota; class Terriglobia; order Terriglobales; family Acidobacteriaceae; genus Gp1-AA145. Next base: position 71,942 of record DATJEL010000007.1, on the reverse strand, counting down.
GTCAACAGCTTCCGGGGGCCGCTCTCATTTTATCGCAGTGCGAGAGCCCTCCCTTTGGCCGGGAGTGCAGCCAGCAACAGCTTTGGAATGTTAGAATTACGAGAGATGATAGCCTTTGTGCTGCTCCGGGTACTGCTGGTGCTTTTCCTGGTCGCGGCCAACGCATTCTTTGCCGCGGCGGAATTTGCGCTGGTTACTGTCCGCGACACCCGCATCCAGCAGCTCATCGAGGCGCGCCGAATCGGCGCCCGCATCCTCCTGCGCCTCCATCGCAATCTCGAGGAGGTCGTCAACGGCGTGCAACTGGGCGTCACCGTCGTCAGCCTGACGCTTGGCTGGATTGGCGAGCCCATGGTGGCGCGCTTCGTCGAAGGACTGCCTTTCCTAGAAAAGGTGCCGCATGCCTTCATCTATGCGCACGGAATCGCCATCGCCATCGCCTTCGGCTTGATCACTTGTTTGCACATGATTCTGGGCGAGCTGGTGCCAAAGTCGCTGGCTCTGCAGAAAGCCGAGCAGGTAGCTTTGGCCGTGGCCGCGCCCATGGACGTTTGGCTGACCTTGACCCGCCCCATCATCTTCTTGATGAGCCGAGCGGCGGGAAGCGTTCTGCGGCTTTTCGGGTTGCGCAAAATGCGCCAGGGGCCGGTGCATTCTCCAGATGAGGTCAAGCTGATCGTGAGCGCCAGCCGCGAGGTGGGGCAGCTTGCGCCATCCCAGGAAGAAATGGTCCATCACGCGCTCGATCTCGAGGACATTTCGGCTCGGGAAGTTATGGTGCCGCGGCCGGACATCTTCTCTCTGCCAGGAAATCTCAGCATCATCGACGCGCTGGAGAAAGTGGTCGAAGAGCAGCATTCACGCGTTCCGGTTTACGATCCGGTGAGCGGCCCGGAGCACATTATCGGCATTCTCTACGCCAAGGACGTGATGCGGTGGGCACGGCTCCGGCTGAGTTCGGGTGCACAGCAGATGTCGAGCGCACGGCTCACCGACATGAAAATTAGCCAGATCATGCATGACGCTCTGGTTGTTCCGGAGACCAAGCCATTGTCCGAGTTGCTGGAGGAGTTCAAGCAGCGCAAGCGCCACATGTCGATCGTGGTCGATGAATTTGGTTCGACCGTAGGGCTGATCACGGTCGAGGACATTCTGGAGCAATTGGTGGGTGAAATCGAGGACGAGTTTGATATTGTTCAGGCCGGATCTGAGTTGCCCATTGTGGGAAAGGTCATGGTCCTCGATGGAACCATCAGCCTTCGCGATCTCGAGTCACAATACGAGTTAGAACTTCCGCGGGATTCCGGGTTTGAGACCCTGGCTGGCTTTGCCTTGTCGAAGCTGCAAAAGATTCCAGCTGTTGGCGACTCGTTCATCTATGAAGGCCGCCAGTTTACGGTAGAAGAGATGGACGCGCGGCGCATCTCGCGCGTGAAGATCGAAACCCTGCAGCCGGCGGTCGCCTGAGCCCGGAGACCCCCGGTCGGCACAAACCTCTCGACGTAAATACCTCTTCCCAGCAGGAACTGGCAAAGGTTCCGTAGCATCCGGCATCGGCAGCCCACACGGCAATGGCCCGGTGGTTCTCTATGCCCTCGATGCCGCGAACCTGACGAATCAGCTGTGGTCGCGCTCCCAGACGAGTCGAGATCAAGCGGGGAATGCAGTGAAGTTCTCGGTTCCAACCGTAGCCAACGGCAAGGTGTATATCGGAACCGGAACGGAGTTGGACGTGTATGGATTTCTGCCCTGACGGAGACCGCGGCTTGTGGGGCGGACGGATCAGTCCGCAGCGTGAGAACTGGTGTACCGGACTCCGATCTCGGTAGAGGCGCGCAGAAGGGCGTCGAGAGATTTGAGCGGGGGCAGTTCGGCTCCGCGCTCTCTCAACGCGGCGATGAGGGTCTCGGTCGGGATATTCCCCACCAACATGTCCTGAGCAAAAGGACACCCGCCTAACCCGCCCAGGGCCGAATCAAAGCGGCGACAGCCGGCGTCGTATGCGGCCAGGGCTTTGTCTCGCGCCTGATCGGGGCGGCCATGCAGGTGCACGCCGATTTCTAAATAACCGAATTTGTCGATGACGGCGGAGACGAGCGCGTGCACCTGTTCTGGTGCTGCGATGCCGACCGTATCGGCCAGCGAAATCATCTTGATCCCGCTCGCCTCCAGCACATCCACCGCAGCCACGACCTCTTCCGCATCATAGGCATCCCCGTAAGGATTGCCAAAAGCCATGGAAACGTAAACCACCACCTCCAGGCCTGCGTCATCCGCCTTCTTCTGGATGTTCTCCAGCTGTTCAAGCGATTCTTCCGGTGTCTGCCGCTGATTATTGTGAAGAAACGTGGAGGAAATAGAATATGGAAAACCCAGGGTACGCACTTTCTCGCTGGCGATCGCCCGCTCGGCACCTTTTTCATTCACCACGATAGCGATGATCTCGACATCATCGGGCAGGTCGAGTTCTCTGAGCACCTCCTCAGAGTCTGCCATCTGCGGCACGGCCTTCGGAGATACAAAAGATACGGCATCGAGGTGCTTAAAGCCCGCGCTCAGCAGGGCCTTCAAATAATCCACCTTAAGATCGGTGGGAATCTGCACCTTTAGACCCTGCCAGGCGTCGCGCGGGCATTCGATGATTTTGACCGCAGCCATATTGACTTATCTTAATCCGCATTGGTGCAAACGTCGCCCTCAGATTCCTGAGCCTGAAGATCGCACTCGCGCCAAAAATTATCGAACCACTCGGCCACGATATTCTCCAGGAGCCGCATGTCCTCGGCACGATCCCTGTTTGGGTCGCCGCCGGTCACTTCGATCCAGGCCGACACACGGGTGCTTCCGACATGAGGATCGAGAGAAATCCACTGTTCCATGGTGTAGCCACAGATGTGATTGATCCATGCAATGTGATGCGGAGGAGTACAAACCGTGACCACCCTGTCGGCAGTGGCATTCACGGGAGGGCCGAGATCCAGTTTAACCCTGCTGCCCGGTGTCCAGGGTGGGCCCTGCCAGCGGGTGCGTTTGTATAGCCGGCAGAATTTCGGCCAAAGTTCGGTATTCGAGAGCACTTTCCAGGCAAGCTCGCATTCGGCCCTGGTAAAGACCGAGTATTCAATTCTTGTAATGTTGGCGATGATTTCAGACGACAGGTGTGGCAGGAGGCCGCGACGGGGAGGCCTCGGTTCGTAGTTCATAGGAACGCACTTCCACCTCGTGATCGGTTTCGATAGGACGGGACAGCGGAGGGAACTCCTACTGCAGTCCAGCGGGGCCCAGATGCAAGCCGGTGGCGCGAAAAAGGAATTCCGAAGTAGGCCCTCGGAATTCCCGGGGTAGGGCTTGCAATCTTGTTATATAGTAATTACGTTAACGCTGTCAACGAAATTTTAACACTGTGTTCATAGTCCGAGGAGGCTCTGGAATGGCGCGGCACAGCGACCCAGAACTGGAAGTCCGCATCTTGCGGGCAGCACGAGATCTGTGGCACGAAGGCGGCGAAGCCGCTCTCAGCATGCGGGCAGTCGCCAAAGCGGCTGGAACCAATACCCCCGCCGTCTACCGCCGTTTTCGCACGCGAGAGGACATTCTCCGTGCGCTGGTTGTCAGGTATCAGCAGCAACTCTATGGACAGCTGGTTGCCTGCCGGTCCGTGACGGATCTGGCCAAGGCATTTCTGGATTTCGCCCTGCGTCAGCCTCGCGAATATGAACTGATGATGTCGGGTCTGCTGGGGCGCATGACCGAGGAGCGCCCGAACATCGACTTGCTGGCGCAGCGCTGCGCGGAGTGGTTTGGAGGCACGGCGCGCGACCATGAAGAGCTGGTGCTTGCCATCGTTGCGCACGCCCATGGAACAGCCATGCTCAAGCTTTCAGGTTTGTTTCCCAAGGCCGACGCAAAGCGCCTGCAAGCGGTTTTTCAATGGTCGATCAGGACACTCGCCAGCAACCGGAAGAATCTGCGCAAAACTTGATTTGCGCTATCAGGCGCGCTGAACTCCGCCGAGGTCTTTGAGCGCGGCCACAATTTGCCCCGACTGTTCATTGACCTCATCTTCCCGCAGCGTGTGCTCATGCGACTGGAATTGTGCGCGCAACAGGACGGAATAGCTTCCGGCGGGAACCGATCCACCGCGGAAAATTTCAACGGCTCGGAAACTGCGAAGGTCAGGAAGCGCAGGCCGTTTGAGGGCTTCCTCGATTTGCCCGAATGTGATCTTGTCGGGAAACACGAACGAAAAATCGCGATCCGCGCCTGGATACTTGGGTAACGGCCGGTAGCGAATCACGCGAAGAGGGTGCTTGTAGAGTTCTTCTGCGTTGATCTCGGCGAAGTAAACCTCCTGCCGCAGCTTTCGCTTGGCCGCCACTTCGGAATGCAACATTCCGAAGTGCGCGAGGGGCACGCCGTTCAGCAGCACTCGCGCAGAGCGGCCGGGCTGATAGTACTCAGCCGTTTTTTCATCGAACTCGAACCCGCTGTGTTCAAACAAGTCGAGCAAGCTCTCAACATCTCCCTTGAGCGATCGGAACAGGTCTAAGCCGGAATTGCCCTTGCTGGTTTCAAGCACGGCGCCTTGGGGGATATCGCGGCCGAGCGCTGCGGCGGTCGCAGCCATGCAGATACGGACGCTCTCTAGCGCCCCAGAGCCGGTCCGTTCATAAATGTCTCCCGCTTCGAAAAGCCGAACGTAGTCGGCGTCGCGGTTCAGATTGAATGCGACCATCTCGAGCATGCCAGGAAGCAGGGAGCCGCGCATGAGCGATGCCTGTTCGCTGAGCGGGTTTGAAAGCTCGACCACGGGGGAAGACGAGAATGTCTCGGCATCTTCATTCGAGATGAAACTCAGCGAAACCGCCTCGTTGTAGCCGAGGCCGAGCAGGGTGGAGCGAACTTTGCTGGCCTTCGCGGCCTCCGGACTCTCTTCGACGCCGCCCGAGAAGGAAGGCAGCGTGTTGGCGAAATTGTTGTAGCCATGCAGGCGGGCGACTTCTTCGATCAAATCAATTTCACGCTCCACGTCCAGGCGCCAGCTGGGAATCCGCACGGAGAATTCCGGTTGGGAACCGGGTTCAGGAACCAGCTCAAAGCCGAGCCGCTTGAGGATGGCGGTAATGTGGTGCGTCTCAAGCTTGGACCCGAGAATACGATTGACTTGCGCGATGCGCAGCACGACGGGAGCTTGGTCGATGTTGCGTGCCACGGCGTCGATCTGCCCGCCCTCCACTTGCCCGCCGCCGGACTCGAGGATTCGTTGCGCAACCAGCGCACATGCCAGAGAGGTCGCGCCATAGTCGGCGCCGCGCTCGAAGCGATGCGACGCGTCGGTATGCAGGCCGTGTCGCTTGGCCGTTTTTCGCACCGCAACCGGATCAAACCAGGCCGACTCGATCAGCACGTTTTTCGTTTTTTCCGTGATCATGGTATCGAAGCCGCCCATCACTCCGGCGAGCGCTACCGGACGATTCTGGTCCGCGATGATCAGGTCTTCTGGAGAAAGCTTGCGGCTCACGCCGTCAAGAGTCTTGAGGGTTTCGCCGTCGCGCGCCCGCCGCACGATGATCCTGCCGCCTTCGAGGAGATCGAGATCGAACGCGTGAGTGGGATGGCCCATCTCCCACAATGTGTAGTTGGAGGCGTCGGCAGCGCTGTTGATTGCGCGCTGATCGACGAGCTCGAGCCGCGAGACAACTCGCGCGGGCGAGGTCGAGATCTTGACTCCGCGCACAATCTGCGCCGTGTACCTGGCGCAACCATCTTTGTCATCGATCTCAATTTCGAAAGCGGTTGTCTTGGCCGAAGCGGGCAAGGCTTTCGCCTCAGCGGCTTTGATCGGCTTCAGTTCAACCCCGTAGCGCGCAGCCGCTTCTCGCGCTACCCCGTAGTGGTTCATGGCGTCGGGACGGTTGGTCCCGATCTCCATCTCGAAAACCGTGCTCGCTCCCTGGCCGGAAATTCCTTCGATGGCAATGCCGATCCCGGTCAAGTCCTCCGCGAGGCCGTTCTGATCGACCGGCACATCAACGAAGTCGCGAATCCATTGGGCAGAAAGTTTCATGCTACTCGACCATCCGGGCCATCCGGCTCGGGATGGTTACGCAAATTGCTGCAAGAACCTTACATCTCCTTGAAAGAACAACTGCAAATCATCCAGGCCATATTTCAACATGGCAATGCGATCCACTCCCATGCCAAATGCGAAGCCGCTGACCTTCTCCGGGTCGTAGCCGTTCTGCTTCACAAACTCGAACACGTTCGGATCGACCATGCCGCAGCCTAGAATTTCGATCCATCCGGTTTGCTTGCAGGGGCGGCACGGATCCGGCCCGCGTTTCCCGCTTCCACCGCAGATAAAGCAGGAGACAAACATCTCCGCACTGGGTTCGGTAAAAGGGAAGAACGACGGACGGAATCCGGTTCTTACGCTCGAGCCAAACAAAGCCTTCATGGCGTGATCGAGCGTTCCCTTGAGATCTCCGAAGGTGATGTTTGTATCGACCGCCAGACCTTCGACCTGGTGGAACATCGGAGAGTGGCTGGCGTCCGGAGGATCGTTGCGATGCACTTTGCCTGGAATCACGATGCGAATGGGTGGCTTCAGCTCCTCCATGGTGCGAATCTGCACCGGGGAAGTGTGAGTTCGCAGCAGGAGTTGTTCGCGCCGCGGCTTTGCTTCTTGGTTGGCGAGGAACAGCGTGTCCTGGGTATCGCGTGCGGGATGGTTCGGGGGGAAGTTCAGCGCCTCGAAATTGTAGTAGTCAGTCTCAATCACCGGCCCCTCGGCGACGGAGTAGCCGAGGTTCTTGAACACCCCCACAATCTCATTCATGGTGCGGATGATGGGGTGCTCCGCGCCAAGAGGGCGGCGGATACCAGGAAGGGAAATGTCCAGAGAAGGTCGGGTGGTGGCGCTCGCAGCCTTCCGGAACGCCGCCTCAACCTTCTGCTCCACCTCGGCCTTCAGCTTGTTGACGCGCTGGCCGACCTCGCGCTTCGCCTCTTTGGGAGCCGCTTTTAGCCAAAGGTCGTTCGATTGGGTGAGGATTCCGTCTTTCCGGCCCAGCCAGCGATCGCGGAAGCTCTTGCGCTCCTCGGCCGAGCCTGCTTGGGCGGTTTCCACCTCCAGTGCGGAAAGCAGTTCTCTGACAGCGCTATCGAGCGCCGCCGGCGAGAAATCCTTTAGTTTGGGAACCGTATAAGCCATTTGTCAGGCTGCAGTCGTGAGGGATCTGGTTTCCCGCAACCAAGGCCCCCTGTTTTTGCTCGGAATGACAAAGTATAAGGGAACTTGGATCGGCACGCCCGAAGCGTGCGCCCATTCGATCCACGTCCATAAGTTCGGTGATGGCTGAACAGAAGGCCCAGCTTACGCTGCCCCGCCGAGAGAGGCCTTCGCCTGCTCGGCGAGGCTTTTAAAGGCAGCGGCGTCGTTCACAGCCAGGTCAGACAGAATCTTGCGGTCCAGCTCCACGCCTGACTTCTTCAATCCATTGATGAATTGGCTGTAGCTCAAGCCATTCAGCTTGGCGGCGGCGCCAATGCGCACGATCCAGAGTGAACGAAACTGGCGCTTCTTCTGGCGGCGTCCGGAGAAGGCAAACTTCAGGCCGCGATCCACGGCTTCTTTCGCTGACCGGTAGAGTTTGGATTTTGTCAGGTAATAACCGCTGGCGCGGTCTAATATCTTTTTGCGTTTGGCGCGGCGTTTGGTCCCGCGTTTTACACGAGGCATGGTGTTCTCCTTTTTGCGTTCAATTTAGCGGCTGGAGGCAGGATGTGCCTCTTCACTCGCTTCGATCAGCTTCAAGCCCTGAGCCACGCGGTTAGCGAAGTGGCTCGCGGCCGAAGCCGAAGCCCCCTAGTAGGGAATCATTCTCTTTACTTTAGGCGTGTCAGCGTCGCTGACCAGCGTCGCGCCGCCCAATTGGCGCTTCCGCTTCTTATCTTTCGAGGTCAGGATGTGACGCAAAAAAGCCTTATTGCGCTTCACTTTTCCCGTCCCGGTTTTCTTGAAGCGCTTGGCCGCGCCTTTATGTGTCTTCAACTTTGGCATGAAATCTCCAGCAATTCGCACTTGGCATTAGGCAGCATCGGCCTGAGATAGACAAATTCTAAGCTGCTAACAGCCTTTGCCGATTTTTTAGGCTTGGCTTGCTCTCGGGTGTTGCGGCGGAGCGACCTGCTTTTCTCCCGGCTTCTTGGTATTCGGTGCCAGGATCGCGTGCAAGGTATTGCCTTCCTGCCGCGGCCGGAACTCAACCAGCCCGTGGTCGCCAATGTCCTTAATCAGGCGTTCCAAAATTTCGCGTCCTAGTCCGGTGCGGGTCATTTCGCGTCCGCGGAAAAAGATCGTCGCCTTGACCTTATCGCCTTCATCCAGAAAACGCAGCACGTGATTCTTTTTGGTCTCGTAGTCGTGGTCGTCCACATTGATGCGGAACTTTACTTCCTTGACCGTGATCGTTTTCTGGTGCTTCTTGGCCTCTCGCTCTTTCTTTTCCTGTTGGTACAGGTACTTCCCGTAATCCATGATGCGGCAAACCGGCGGCTGCGCTGTAGGGGAAATCTCGACCAGATCCAGGTTTCTTTCGCGGGCCATCTTGAGCGCTTCAAAAGGTGGCAGGATACCGACCTGCTTGCCTTCATCATCAATCACGCGAATTTCGCGCGCGCGAATACGCTCATTTGTGCGGATAAAACGCTTATCGATACAAACCTCCGTTCACGTGCAACGGTATGGGATAGAGAAGTATAACATGTCGGCACTAGGCGTTCGGTTGTCAGTACTTCGCTAAGAAAGTAGCAGATGCATGCGTGCCCCTCAACTCGCTCAAACCCTACTGAATTGCTATCTTCCTGCGGTTCCCAACGAAGCATTCATGAACAAATTTGGGCGTGAAGCGCCCAACCACATCTCTGGGAATATCGTTCTCTTTCAATTCTTCAAACTTGAATTTGATGGTGCCGGGCGGCTCCCCTTCGGGATTGACGGTTGCTATCAGATAACCGTAAACGTTCGTCTTGGCCTGTTTCGCATTGCCACCGTTTTCTGGCAGAGGATAGCGCTCGGCGCCAGCGGTTCCGATGATCCAGCCAGGCAGCACGCCTCCGTTCGACCGCCAGTAATCGGTGTTGTAGGTGCCTTCCATGAAGTAGTGGGAATGACTGGCGAGAACATAGACGTTCTTGTGCGCCTCGTTCGCGAGCTTGAGCAACATGGCGTACGCCGTACGCCCGCTTTCGGTGCCTTCGGGGGATTCGTTCATGCTGTGGTTGAAGGAGATGCTCTCCGGCAAAGCCTTGTGCATGCCAACGACCACGCTGAGGATAGTGTCATCCTTGGCATCGCGCTCGACCACAGCGGCCAACCACTTCATCTGGGCGGCGTCGAACTGATCGGCGGTGGCGTTATCCAGATTGATAAAGTCGACGCCGTCCTGAACCCAGTGAAAGTAGGCCTTGACCTCGGTTGCACTCGGGTCATCCTTGCGCCGCTGGGCGCGAATCTCCGCGCGGTTGAGGTATTCACGAAAGGTCTCGATGAACAAGGCTCGCGTCTTCGGTGGAATGGTCTCATGATTGCCGATTCCGAGGTAGAACGGTGTTTCCCCCCAAGGCTTGACTTGATTCTCAACAAAATCACCCCACGCCTCTTTTTGGTAAATTGCGAGATTCGTCGGCTTGCCTTCGACTACGCGCTGTTCGATGAAGTCCTGGTCAGGCCCGGAGATCAGGCGTAAATCCCCCAGATGCCAGTAGAAGGTCACATTATGCTTCAAAGCGTCTGCGGCGATTGCCGGCATGACAACGTCGCCGCAATTCCTGGAGTCGCCGGAAATGGCAAAGGACCAGGTTTGCGAGGAGCCTTGGTTCTTGTCGTTCTTATCTGTGGATTGCGCGCTGAGTGGAAGCAGACAAAGCAGGGTAACGACGGCGAAAAGATTTCTGTACATTCCCATTCACTTTCTGGCCATATGCCATTCCGATCAATTTTATTTGAATGATGGAATGGATTAGCCAGCCCGATCTCAGGGTTGCTCGTGACGGTGAATTTCGGCACCTCCCCTTTCCCGCCACCCCTCGATGATCATGTACAACACGGGAATGAAGAACAGGTTCAGCAGAGTGGAGGTCAGCATACCGCCAAAAACCGTCGTTCCGACCGAGTGCCGCCCCGCGGATCCCGCACCGGTTGCAAGCATCAGCGGAACCACCCCCAGAATGAAGGCGAGCGACGTCATCAAGATGGGGCGCAGCCGGATGCGAGCAGCTTCGAGAGTGGCCTCAAGCAGCGGCAAGCCGCGCTCGCGCAGCTGTTCGGCGAATTCGACGATCAGAATGGCGTTCTTGCTTGCTAACCCGATCAGCATCACGAGCCCCACCTGGCAATACACATCGTTCTGGCTGGTTACGGCTTCATGCCAGAGAAAGCCTTGCAGGGCTCCGCGAATCCACACCGCCCCCAGTGCACCGAGCACTGCCATAGGCACCGCCAGCAACACGATGAAAGGGAGCACAAAGCTTTCGTACTGGGCCGAGAGCGTCAGGTAAACCACCAGAATTCCCAACCCGAACAGGATTGCCGTGGTGCGGCCGGCGCCCAATTCTTCAAGCGAGAGTCCGGTCCACTCAAAACTGAATCCCTGAGGCAGGATTTTCTTGCTCAGGTTTTCCATGGCAGCCATGCCTTGTCCGGAACTGAAGCCGGGCGCGGCCGAACCGTTGAGCTCGGCGGAGCGGAAAAGGTTGTAGTGGCCGATCGTCTGCGGGGTGGTGGTCTGGGTAACGGAGACCAGATTGTCCAGGGGGATCATCGCGCCGGTCTGAGAACGGACGTAATATTCGCGGATGTCGCGCGCCGCCGCCCGGAACTTGCCTTCAGCTTGGATGTAGACCCGGTAGGCTCGATTGTTGAAGTCAAAATCGTTCACATAGGACGAGCCCATGTAGACGCCCAGAGCATCTGTGATCTGCTGAAGCGGGACCTGCATGCTCTTGGCTTTTTCTCGATCGATGGTGACAAGAAATTGCGGATCGTTGGCGGTAAAGCTGCTGAACACCCCGGCCAGATCATTGCGCCCACCGGTCTTGTGTTGGGCGGCCCCGCCCACCATCTGCATGGTAACGGCGGCCAGTTCATCGGGAGTGTGGCCGCCGAGGTCCTGCAGGATGTACTGAAAGCCTCCGAACTGGCCAACGCCCTGCACCGCGGGCGGTTCGAAGGGAAGCACCATGGCTCCATTGATTCCAAACAGCGGCCCGCGGATACGGTTCACCACCGCCGCAGAACTGTGCTCAATTCCATGGCGTTGGGAATACGGCTTCAAGGTTACGAAAATGATGCCCAGGTTCGAAGCGCTGCCGCTAAAGCTGAAGCCGCTGATGGCAAAATCGCTTCGGACTTCGGGAACGGTGCTGACATATTTATGGATCTGATCGAGGATGGAGGTGGTGTATTCGAGCGAAGCGCCCGGCGGGCCCTGCGCCACGATGATGATATATCCCTGGTCCTCGTTGGGTACAAAGGCGGTTGGAACCGAACGGTAGACGAAGTAGGTTGCACCGAGGCCTGCGAAAAACACGATCACGGAGGCGAACTTGTACTTGAGAATGCCCCGCAACAGGACCCGGTATGCATGGGTTACCGCGGCGATGGTCTTGTCGATCTGCCGGAACATCCAGTTTTTTGCTCCGTGAACTTTGCCGAGCAGAATCGCGGACAAGGCTGGCGAGAGGGTGAGGGCGTTGAAGGCAGAAATCGAGATGGAAAAGGCAATGGTCAGAGCGAATTGGCGGAACAGAATTCCGGTGGTGCCGGGGAAGAATGCTACCGGCACGAACACGGCAACCAGGACCAGCGAAGTTGCGATGACGGCCCCGGCGACTTCGGCCATGGCGATCGAAGCAGCTTTGTGGGAATCGTGCTCGCCTTCCTGAATATGGCGCTCGATGTTTTCGATGACCACGATCGCGTCGTCCACCACGAGTCCGGTGGCCAGCGTGATTCCGAACAAAGTCAGCGTGTTGATAGAAAACCCGAGAAGTTTCACGAACAGGAACGTCCCAATGAGGGAAACGGGAATGGTGACTGCCGGGATGATGGTGCTGCGCCAATCTTCGAGGAAGATAAAGATCACCAGAATGACCAAGCCAATCGCCTCGGCGAGGGTGGTGAGAACATCGCGAATCGACTCACTGACGGCTTCGGTGGTGTCGAACGCGTTCTCATAGACCATGCCGGGGGGGAAGCGCTTGCTGAGGCGATCGAGTTCCTCGAGCGCGCGGGCGCGCACTTCGAGCGCATTGGCATTGGAAAGCTGGGTGATGCCGATGCCGACCGACTGCCGTCCTCCATACTTCAATTCCGAGCTGTAATCCTCAGCCCCGAGTTCTGCCCTTCCTACCTCCCCAAGCCTTACGAGCGTGCCGTCCGCGCTGGTTTTGAGAATGATGTTGTCGAATTCCTCGGGCTTGACCAAACGGCCGATGGCGCGGACGCTGATCTGATATTGCTGGCCGGGGATGGTTGGCGGCTGCCCGACGGACCCGGCGGCGATTTCAACGTTCTGCTCCTGTAAGGCTCCAACCGCATCGGAGGCCGTCAGTCCGCGGCTGGCGAGCCGTTGCGGGTCGAGCCACAGGCGCATAGAGTAGCGCCGCTCACCAAAGATGATGACGTCGGCAACACCGGGAACACGCTTCAACGCGTCACGAACATACAGGTCGAGGTAGTTGCTCATGAATAGCGTGTCGTAGCGTCCGTCGGGCGAATAAACGGCCGCGCCGAATACAAAGTTGTTCGACGCCTTGGTAACGATCACGCCCGTGTTCTTCACCGCGGCCGGTAATCTTCCGAGTGCAATGCTGACGCGGTTTTGAACGTCGACCGCAGCCAGGTCTGGGTCGCGGTTCAATTCAAAGGTTGCGGTGATCGAACTTGATCCGTCATTGCCGCTGGCCGAGCTGATGTAGCGCATGCCTTCGGCCCCGTTGATCTGCTGCTCCAGGGGCACGGTGACCGCGCTTTCGACGGTTTGCGAACTTGCGCCGATGTAGACGCTATTTACCGAAACCTGCGGTGGAGTGAGATTCGGGAATTGAGAGATGGGCAGGGAAGGAATCACCACGGCGCCGCCAAGAATGATCATCAAGGCGCAAACCGTCGCAAAAACCGGACGATGGATGAAGAAATTAACGAACATGAAGTAGGCTTCAGCCGCCAGACCTCAGGCCAGCCCGAGACCCGCAATGGCCTATTGCCAGCTCAAACCCTGCCCAAGGCTTGACCCCCGATGTCACGCCTGCGGGGAGACCGGCGCGCCGTCCGTCAGGAACTGCGTTCCTGAAACGATGACCTTGTCGCCGGCCCCGATGCCATCCAGCACCACGTAGTCGTTTCCGATCATCTCGCCGAGATGCAGCATCTTTTGCCGCGCCACAATCTTGCCGTTCTCCGACTGCGCGACGAAAACAAAATGTTGCCCGCCCAGGGTGATCACCGAGAGTACCGGAACCCGCGGGGCATGGCGCTCCCCCCAAACTACGCGCGCGCGGATGAATTGCGAGGTGCGCAGGCGTTCGCGGTGGTTTGAGATCGTCGCCTTGGCCAAAATGCTTTGCGTGCTGTTGTCCACCTGGGGAGAGATGAAGGTGATGCGGCTCTCTGCCATGCTCTTCCCGGTGGCGTCCACGATTTCAACCGGCATGCCCATCTTGAGCTCTGAGGAGCGTTCGACGGGTACATAGAGGTAAGCCTCGAGCGCGCCGGGTTGATCGACCGTGGTCAGCAGGGTGGATGTAACCACGCGATCGCCGACGCGGACTGGAATATCTCCGACGATCCCCTCCCGCGGAGCCAGAACCCTGTAATAGTGCAACTGAACCTGCTGCTGCTTGACCTGGGCATCGAGCGACTGCAGTTGCGCTTTTGCCGTGTCGAGGGCAGCACTGGCTTGATCGAGATCCTGCTTGCTGACCACCCCGGCTTTAAACAGGCCGCTGGTGCGGTCGAATTGCTGCTGCGCTAAAGCGACATTCGCCTCTTGCGCCGCGCGTATCTGCTCCTGGCTGCTGACTGTGGCTTCCTGCTTGCGCGGGTCGATCTGCATCAGGGCCGAACCGGGGGAAACATGGTCCCCGGAATGAACGTAGATTTGTGTGATCTGCCCTTCGACCTCGGGCATGACCACTGCGGAATCGCGCGATTTCAGGGTGGCAACGTATTCCGTGGTTTCATTGACCGGGGTCGATTGTGCCACCTGGACCTTGACCGGGATACCGGGAGCGCCACCACCAGGTCCTTCGGCGGGAGTCTGACCTTGGCCTCCACCTGTGCAGGCGTAGGTGGTTACCAACAGCAGGAGCATGGCAGGGAGCAAAGCTCTCTCGCCTGCGAGCAGCGAAATGCCTCCGTGCAGGCTCATGCGCAAAAGGGACGGCAAGCGGAAATTCCAGGGAGGTGAACCATCAAGGGGTCCCAGGCGGATTTCCGAGTGGTTCAGATTACTGCTAAGCGGTCAGGATTGCAACGAGGGGAGCTGACAGGGCCCGGGCTGAGTAGAGGCTGTTTTCACGGGCGCCCGGCAGAACCTTAACCGGAAGACATAGAGTTCACAGAGAAATGCCGGGCTCGATCGTCCGGCTTTTCTCTGTGATTCTCCGTGTCTGGTGGTTTTCTTTCGCCAGGATCTTTCTGTCTCATACCGCTGCAGCTTCGATTTCCTGGAGCTCTACCTCAGGCTCCCCGTCGACTTCGACGAGCTTGGTGTGCCTCTTGGCAACCAGCATGTAGATCGAAGGCACAACGAACAGCGTGAATACCGTGCCGATAATCATGCCGCTCACCAGCATGATACCGATGCTGTTGCGGGCGCCGGCTCCCGGGCCGCTGGCAAATACCAGCGGGAGGTGGCCGAAGACCGTGGCCGCCGTGGTCATCAGGATGGGGCGCAAGCGCGTGCTCGAGGCCTCGATGACCGCGCGCAGCTTGTCGCGGCCTTGCTCCTGCAGGTGGTTGGCGAACTCGACAATCAAGATGCCGTTTTTGGCGATCAGACCGACAAGCGTGATCAATCCCACCTGGCTGTATATATTCAGCGTGGTAAAGCCCAGGAACGAGAACATCAACGCTCCCGCGATGGCGAGCGGAACCGATCCCGCCAGAATGATGAACGGATCGCGGAAGCTTTCAAATTGCGCTGCCAGTACCAGGTAAATCAGGATTGCCGACAGGGCGAATGTTCCCAGGAATTTGCTGCCTTCCACGCGCAGCTGGCGCGACTCCCCAGCGTAATCCACGGTAAAGCCCTGGGGCAGGATTTCCCGCGATTGATCTTCCAGGAAGGTGAGCGCCTTATCGAGGGTCACGTTCGGCAAGATCAGGGCCTGAATTCGCACCGCGTTGAGCTGCTGGAACTTTGCGAGCGACCGCGGCTGCGTCGTGGTATTCAGGCTGGCAAAGGTGGAGAGCGGAACCAGCTTGTCATTGGAACCTTTCACATAAATGTGCTCCAGCTGGTCTGGCGTTAGGCGCTCGCTGCGCTTCACCTGGGGAATGACTTTATAGCTTCGGCCTTGAATGCTGAAGCGATTGACATAGTTTCCACCGAGCAGGGTGGAAAGATCCGAACCCGCCTGGCTCAAGTCCACGCCTTGCGAACGGAGTTTGTCACGGTCGAAGACAACTTCAGTCTGCGGCTGATCGAATTTCACGTCCACGTCGGCATAGATGAACATGCCGCTCGCCATCGCTCGTTTCACCAGTTCCCCCGCGAGATCAGCCAGTTGCTGCGGCTCTGCGGCGGATTGAATCACGAAATCCACGGGGAAGTTGCCTCCGCCCGGAAGTGGCGGCGGCGTCAGTGGAAGCACACGAATGCCAGGAACGGCGGTGAGCGGCGGCGTCACCTCAGCCAAGAGTTGCTTTGTGGTCTTGGTGCGTTGGCTCCAGGGTTTTGTGACCATGCCGCCGAAGCCGCCGGCCGGAGTTGTGATCTGGAAAATGCTGTCGTGCTCCGGCCGCGCGTTGAATACGTTGAACACCTGCTGCGTGAACAGCTTGTTCTGATCGAGGGTGGCGTTCGGCGCCGATTGGATGACCGAAAACACCACGCCCTGATCTTCGACGGGGGCGAGTTCGCGCTGCGAGAGCACGTAGAACGGCACAATCAACAGGACGACGATGACCCAAAGGGTAAGCACCACCGGGCGGTAGTTGAGCGTCCCGGCCAGCAAGCGCCCGTACAGGTCGCGGACCCGCTCGAACTGGCGGTTGACGATCCCAGCAAACCCGCGCTCAGTATCGCCTTCACGCAGAAGCTTCGAACCCATCATCGGGGAAAGCGTCAAAGCCACGATACCTGAGACGATCACGGCTCCGGCGAGAGTCAAAGCAAACTCGCGGAAAAGCGCGCCGGTGAGTCCGCCCTGGATGGCGACGGGAGTGTAGACCGCCGCGAGAGTGATGGTCATGGCGATGATGGGCCCCACCAGTTCACGAGCCGCATCAAGCGCCGCCCGCATGGGATGTTTTCCGAGGTGGAGGTGGCGTTCGACGTTCTCCACCATCACGATGGCGTCATCGACCACCAAACCGACCGACAGCACGATCGCCAGCAGGGTCAGCAGGTTGATGGTGAATCCTGCCACGAGCATGAGGAAGACGGCGCCGATGAGGGAAATCGGAATCGCCACGATCGGAATCAGGACGGAGCGGAACGATCCGAGGAACAGGAAGATGACCACAACCACGATGAGCAGCGTTTCGCCGAGCGTGTGCAGTACTTCGTTGATGGCATCTTGAATGTAGGCGGTGGAGTCGTACGGAATCCCAACCTTCATCCCTTGCGGCAGCTGGGCGCGTATGCCAGGAATCTCGCTGCGAACGGCGCGAATGACATCGAGCGAGTTCGCGGTGGGCAACACCCAGATACCCATGAAGGTCGCGGTCTGGCCGTTGAAGCGTACGTCGGAGTCGTAGCTCTCGGCGCCAAGCCCGATGTCGGCGATCTCTCCCAGCCGAACCACCACGCCGTTCTGTTCTTTCACGACCATCTGCTTAAACTCATCCGAGTTTTTCAGATCGGTGTTGGCGACGAGATTGACCGATACCATCGAGCCCTTCGTGCTTCCCAGGGCAGACAGGTAGTTGTTCTTGGCGAGCGCATCCCGAACGTCGGAAGGCGAAACCCCACGAGCGGCCATCTGCCCGGGCTTGAGCCAGATCCGCATGGCAAAGGTGCGGTTCCCCAACACCTCAGCCCGCTGCACGCCGCTGATGGCGCTTAACTTCGGCTGCACCACCCGGGTCAGGTAGTCACTGATCTGGTTTTGGTCAAGATCAGGAGAGGAGAAGCCCAGGTACATGGCGGCAAACTGGTTGTCGGCAGTCTGCAATTCGATGACGGGAGCTTCGGCTTCAGGCGGCAGGTCATTGCGGACTTGGGCTACCTTGGCTTGGATCTGTGTGAGTGCGGCGTTGGTGTCGTAGTTGAGCTTCAGGTGCACGTCGATCGTGCTGATCCCTTGTGCGCTCTGCGACTCCATGTAATCGATACCGTCGGCGGCGGCAATCACCCGCTCGAGAGGGGTGGTGATGTATCCGCGCACCAGATCAGCATTGGCGCCGACATAGATCGTCGAAACCTCAACCACAGCGATATCGCTGCGCGGGTACTGGCGCACACTGAGCGAACGGATTGCCTGAATTCCAGCGATCAGAATCACCAAATTGACGCAGATCGCAAGAACCGGGCGCTTGATGAAGAGATCTGTGATCTTCATTAGCTGTCCTCGGGCTTTGGTTTGGGGTTGTTCGAGGGAGTTACCTGGTTATTGACTTCGATCGATGCGCCGTTGCGCAACTTGAAGACACCGGAAGTTACAATCTCGTCGCCGGGATTGATTCCGGAAACCACGGCCACTTGGTCGCCACGCGAGCCTTCGACTTTCACGAACTGCTGGCGGACGCCCTTATAGTTCTTCCCGGTCTTCGGATCCTGCATCTCGGCGACGACGTACACCGAGTCGCCGTAAGGCGCATAGTTGATCGCGGTTGCGGGCAGAGAAATGACGTTTCGAGCCTCTCCGAGCGATAACTCGACCTGAACGAACATTCCCGGACGAAGCTTGCCGCCAGAGTTAGTGAGCGTGGCCTGAACCTGAATGTTGCGCGTGGTCTGGTCGACAACCGAGTCAAGCGCGGTTACCCGTCCGCTGAACTGGACTCCCCGGACGTCGTCGCTCGTGATCTTGAGAGCTCGGCCCACTTTCAATTGCGGGGCGGTCTGCTGGGGAACGCCGAAGTTCACGTAAATCGGATTCAGCGACTGCAGGGAGACGATCGCTTGCCCGGCGGCAAGGTACTGTCCAAGGTTCGCCTGGCGGAGTCCAATGATGCCGCTAAAGGGGGCGCGAATGATCTTGCGTTCGATGGTTGCCTTAATCTCGCCGACTCTCGCCTCAGTCGATTTTTGCTGGGCCAGAGCATTGTCATATTCCGTTCTGGCGACGACCCCCTCGCTTACCAACTTCTGCTGGCGGGCATAGGTGATCTTGGCCAACTCAGCGTCGGCTTCGGCAGCCGCCAGTTGGGCGCGCTCTTGGCGGGTATCGAGCTCAACCAGAATTTCCCCGGCTTTAATTTGTTGTCCCGATTCAAAATTGATCTTGTCTACGGTGCCCGGCAGGTCGGCGCTAACCGTAACCCCCTGGATTGCCTGGGCGGTGCCGATCACATTGAAAGTGGCGGGCCAGGATTCCCGCTTCGCGACAAGGGTTGTAACCGCAGTCGGGGGCGGCGTAAAGCTCTTTCCTTGCGCGATGGCTGCCGAGATCTGGCGATACTTGAAGAACCCTAAGCCTCCCAAGACCGCCAGTGCAACGGCCAGCATCAGAATCATTCGCTTCAGCATGATTTCCTCTTAATAACGGTTGGTGTTGCCCTGTGAAAAGCTCAGATTAACCGCCCAAAGTTCAGCAATAAGGGTTTGTTCCCAATTGGATGAAGCGAAAACCGAGCTGGCTACAAAAATTCGGCCATGATGGCCTTCCAGAGTCGGTTCCTCCGGTCCGCCTCTGATATCTCTTATCTCTGGCTCCTCTGACGAATGACACACGCCGCGGATAGCAAGGTGACTGCCCGGGTCCTGGAGGTTACTTCACGGACCTACAAGCGTGCGGGGAAGTTCAAAAGGCGAGCTACTGCTTTAGCGGGGAAATTGACTGGAAAGCGGCAGAAACGCGAGCACCCAAACTACCGCTTGTTACGGCGGACTGCCTTCTCGATCTGCCGTTCTTCGCTCGAGACCGCGAAGTAGAGTAGGGCAAAGCCGCTCAACACGACAGCAATGGCCACCAACATAGCGAATGTACCTACAATGAATTGAACTGTAGTCTCAGCCGAGAGTTGCTTCAATGTAACCAAAGTGTTCAGTACCCAAGAGGTAACTGCCGGCCTGGGAAGAGACCGCCTGCGATCGGTTTCCCCTCGGCTGCGCCTGCTGAATTCTGCTAAATTGTTGAGCCATGAAGGCTTCCCGCAGCTTCGCCAGCGACAACAATGCCGGTGTCCACCCAGAGGTTCTCGAGGCGCTTTCCAAGGTCAACCAGGGACACGTGGTTGGGTACGGAGATGACCCGTACACAGCATCGGCCACTCGCCATTTCCGGCGGCATTTTGGGGAGGATATAGAGGCTTTTTTCGTCTTCAACGGCACCGCCGCGAACTGCCTGAGTCTGAAGCTGCTTACCAAATCCTATGAGGCAGTGATTTGCGCCCAGGCCGCCCATATCTATGTAGATGAGTGCGGGGCTCCTGAAAAGCTTACCGGCTGCAAGTTGATTCCTATCGCTACCCGGCAGGGTAAGCTCACCGTCGAGGCAGTTCGCCACGCTTATCACGGAATTGGCGACCAGCACCACGTGCAGCCCCGGGTGATTTCGATCACCCAGTCAACCGAAGTCGGCACCGTCTATCAGCTCCATGAGCTTCGTGCACTGGCTGACTTTGCCCATGAGCGCCAGATGTTTCTCCATGTCGACGGGGCTCGAATCGGCAATGCGGCAGCAACTCTCGGCAAGCCGCTTCGCGAATGCACGCGGGATGCCGGCGTGGATGTGCTTTCGTTCGGCGCCACGAAGAACGGCGGGATGGGCGCAGAGGCCGTCGTCTTCTTCCATGCGGAGCTGGCACGGGAGTTCAAGTTTTATCGCAAGCAGGGGATGCAACTGGCTTCCAAAATGCGGTACCTGGCGGCGCAGTTTGAGGCACTCCTGAAAGGCGACTTGTGGCTCCAGAACGCCCAGCACTCAAACCGAATGGCGCAACTGCTCAAGCGGGAGTTGAGCGCGGTTCCCGGGGTGAAGATCGTCTATCCGGTGGAAGCAAACGGAGTCTTCGCGCGGATTCCAAGCCAGGCGATTCCCAAATTGCTCAAGCAGTACTTCTTCTATCCCTGGGACATCGAGCAGTCGGTCGTGCGCTGGATGTGCTCCTGGGACACGACCGAAGACGATGTGAAGAAATTTGTGCGGTTCCTCAAGCAGGTGCTCAATTCAGGTTCCTAAGAAGTTCTCAGCTTGCTGCTGAGGCTGGCTCCTCCATTACTAAATACTCCAGAGCCTCGTCGCGGCTAGAGAAAGTCGGCAATTCACGCCTTGAGAAATTCCGAATGTTTTCATAAAAGACTTTGGGCAGAGACTCAACCCCAACCCATGCGGAACGTTTCAAGTGAGGTTGACTGTATGCGGTGGACTCTTTCAGAGCGGTAAGGGTTGACTTGTCAAATTTCGCACCCGTAAAGTCGGCGAGCAAGAGCATTGAGCCGCGCGGCTCCGAGGTCGTGTAGGACGGTACCAGGCGAGCTGCTGCGGTCACCTCATCGGCGCTGCAGTTAAAAAGGTCGATCAGCAGGATGCGCTGGCCTTTGTGGGTGATGAATCGGATGCGCTCTTCCACAGGAGTTCTCCCGCGAATGGATTGGGACGAGGAGGTTCTGGAGTGGAAGCAGGTCGTATAACCCGCACTTCAGGTCTCGTCCCCGCACTTATGGAGCAACAAGGTACTGCGCGCTGAAGGGAAAAGCAATAGGGACAATCGGGAAGAGCGAGCCAGGGACATCGATGTGAGAACCAGCCGGGCGGGGATCTTTCCTGAGCCAGGCTACTTCTTGAACCAGTACAGCACGATTCCGTAGCCCACACCGGCGGGATCGGTAGCGCGAGCCGTCTGAAAGGCCATGAAGCGTCCATCGGTTGACAGGACCGGATTCGAGGCCTTGCCGCCTTCAAAGTCATTAAAGTGGGTGATGCGAGTGAAATCCTTTCCACTGCCGTCCAGCCGGAGCTTCCAAATATCGATGTTTCCCGAGCCGCAACCGTTTCCGTACTGCTGGCACTGGCGGTCGCCTTCGACGGCGGTGTAGCGTCCGTCGGGGAAGATGCCTTCGGTTTCGTTGTAGGTGCCCGGAGCCTGCGAGAAATTCGTCACCTGTCCGGTTGGAAGATCGATGCCCATCACGGATGCGGCGCCATGCGGCTCATAACAGGTGAACGTCATCTTCTTGTCGTCGTCATAGAAGTCCTGCGCTTCGAGCGTGCAGCCGGAATCCTTGCTTTCATAAACCATCTGCTTATTCGTGAGCTTGGGAGCGGGGCCGGAAAGATCAAGCTCAGCCACGAAAAGTTGCGAGTGGCCGGGCGAGAGTTCCGGGTTTTGTGCCGGCAACACGGAAAAGGAAATCTTCAGCGACTTCTTTGAAAGGGCTGCGCCTTCCGACATTTTTTGCCCAAGCCTCACCGGCTTCGATCCGCTCTGCTTGCTGAGAAACCAGAGTTCGTTGTCGCGGGTGCGGCTGGTGTGGATGTCCTCGAAGTGATCGGGGCCAATCAGGAGGTAGTCGCCACTGGAAAGGTGCATTACACGCAGGAAGGCTGCGGCGGGCACGTTGCAGGTCAGGCAGGTGATAACCCGCGTATTCAAGTCGATCAGCATCGCATCGCCGAAACTCTTGGCCATGAAGGCCACCCTGCGGTTGTCGGGGGAGATGTCCGCACGTTCACCGAAGTGGGTGAGAACTTCAATGTTCGGCGGCAAAGCCTCAAGCGGGCTGCCCTTTAGCCGCTGAGGCTTTTCCTGTGCGTAGGTGATCGCAGCAAAAACGATCGAGCAGGCGATCGCAGCGGAGGTTTTCATTCCGGACATGCTAGCAGAGCCGCCAAGCCAAGGTTCCATGGTTTTCCGCCAGAGAGTCCATGCAATGGTCGGGGGTCGAGAAAGAATCTCGAATCAGGTTCTTCAGGGAGGGCTCTTGGTTTCACGCAAGCAGCTCCAACAGTTGCTGCCGGTTGGGACCAGGGATCCGGACGGGTGCATCCTTCAACCCCTCTCGGGCCTTGCGAATGGTTTCCCGAACCCCGGGCCTTTCGAGGATTCGCTGAATCGAGGTAATCGTGCCCAGGTATTCCATGGCAAGCCGAAAAAGGTCAGGATCCGCGATCATCGTCAGAAAAAGCGATTCGATATCTCGCGCCAGATCGTCCGAAAGCGGGCCGGGTTCTAGGCCTTCGCGCAGGGCTTCCATCTCGGCAAACCGCGCCCGGTCGCGTGCGAGTTGAGCGCGATACCAGGGGGTCATCTCCTCTTCGGTCCGGCGATCAAAGTCGTGAACCAGCGAGGCGTGATTTTCTCCCGCCGTCCGCAACACATCCCGCAGCAAGAGAGCGTGCAGCATTCCGATGGTCAAGCCGCGGCCGGCCGAAGGATTCGTACATGCCCATGCGTCGGCGATGGCTACAAAGCCGGTCGAGATCGGTTTCGCTTCTACCAGGAAGCGGCGATAGCGATCGACGATGCCGCCCATAGGCAAAACCTCCGAGATTGCCTTGCCCTCGAGCCAGTGTGAATGAATCGGGCAGGCACGGATGGTTTTCATCCACGGTTCCTCGTGCCGGAGACGTTTGAGTTCGTGATCGCCGGAAGCCGTGAAGATGGTCACAGACCAAGTGTCATTGTCTCCCGGCAGGGTAAGAATCGAGATCGTCCCGAGATGGGATAAGGTGGGGGCCAGGCGCTGGGGAATTTTCCCGCTGAAGTAGCGTGTGTAGTAGGTAAATCCGCAATCGGCCTGTTCCTGATGGGGAGGACGCGCTCCGATTGCGGCCAGCCATGCGATCGACTGCGATTGACGGCCGGTTGCGTCGATGACCAGATCAGCATCGAACTCGCGCCCGTCTGCGGTCTTCACGCCAGCTACGTGTGGAACGCCGGGGAGGACAGCAGGCCCCGTCAGCAACTCCTTCACCTGCACGCCGCGATCAATCGTGAGTCCTCGCTGGCGCGCCGCAGCCTGGGCAAAAACCCATTCCCCGAGCGGGCGACGGGCCGTGAGCGTCCAGAGCTTCTCATCGATGGGTCGTGTGGAGCGGTCGGAGAAAAGTGCGGGGAGTGGGTTCACCAGGTCGTACTTGGTTGCGCCGTGCTGGCGAAATGCATCCTGCAGGTCCGGGAGTTCGGCCTCGAGAAGCAGTCGGAGGCCGGGCATAAAGTTGTGCGGCTGCCGGAACTGGGCAACGCCTTTTCGTTCCCAAAGCTCCCAGGCGGCCTGCGGCGATTCCGGTAAAGGGGAACCGTCGCGCTCTAGAAGCGTCACGTCGTGGTGGTCCCGGGCGAGAAGCAAGGAAGCGCCAAGCCCACAGATGCCGCCACCTACGATGACAATCTTCATTGCGGAACCTTCTCGAGGAGCACAAACAGTGTAGCGGAACCCGCCGTATGAAGTTCGCAGGAAAAGGGATTGCGCTTGAGCTTTCGCGCGCTCGGAGTTACTTTGGTTCCTGGCTGCCCGTTTTTCCACATTTTTTTCCCGTTCATATGTGGCATCATCTGCGGCGACGGTACTTGACCCCATGAAGTTCCCCCAGCTTCGATTCCGCAAGAAAGCACAAACCATGAGCAGGCAAGACGAAGAGGTCTTTTTGGAAGCCAGTCAACTTGCCCGGCTCAGACTAGAACAGTGCATCGCCGACCTTGAGATCTTGGCTCCCGCGATCGATGACATGGGGGTTCGGCGTGGATCCGAGCCCGTAGGAAGATTTCCGAAGCTGCCTTAGCAGGCGCGGCTCCCGGTCCCGATCAGGTTTCCGACGCGTTATCATGGGTCGGTTCGAAGTTGCTGTCGCCTCGCCGACTTCCTGAACCGATCCAGAGTAGTTTTCCTAAAGCAATGACCATTGGCGCCGGCTCGACCGCTACCTACCTCGACGATGCCGCAGTCCGAGAGATTGTGGCGAAAGCCGTGGAGGCCATGCCGATTGCAGGCAAGCGCGTCCTGATCCTGATTCCTGACGGTACCCGCACTGCTCCGCTGCCGCAAATGTTCCGTTATTTTCAGGAGCTGCTGGGGCCGCGAGTGAAGAGGCTTGATTATCTGGTCGCGCTCGGTACGCATCCGGAAATGAGCGATGGGCAGTTGAGCAAGCTGGTAGGAGCGAAGGTGGTGGAAGGGCGCGTAGGCGAGACGCGGATCTTCAATCATCAGTGGAGCGATCCAGCGGTGTTTGCGACCCTGGGTCGGATTTCTGCCGATGACATCTCTGTTCTTACGAGCGGCCTCATGAGCCGCGAGGTGTGCGTCACGATCAACCGCCTGATCTTTGATTACGATCACATCATCGTCTGTGGTCCGGTGTTCCCGCACGAGGTTGCCGGGTTCTCGGGCGGGAATAAGTACTTCTTTCCAGGAATCGCCGGACCGGAAATCATCAATTTCACGCACTGGCTGGGCGCCGTCATTACAAACTATGAGGTGATCGGAACGGAGTCGACGCCGGTGCGCGCGGTTATCGACAAAGCCTCCTCTCTCATCCCAAAACCAACCTGGTGCTTCGCCTTGGTGGTGGATAGCGGGGGCACGAGCGGGGTGTACTTCGACAAGCCGGAGAAGGCCTGGGAGGCCGCCGCGGCTCTTTCGGCTCGCAAGCACATCACGTATGTGGATAAGCCGTTCCGCCGTGTCTTGTCGGTTCTCCCCGAACTTTATGACGACCTTTGGACGGGAGCCAAGGGTATGTACAAACTCGAGCCCGCTATGGCAGATGGCGGCGAGGTCATCATCTATAGTCCGCGTATCACCGAGGTCAGCTACACACACGGAAAGCTGATCGACGAGGTTGGGTACCACTGTCGCGATTACTTCCTCAAGCAGTGGGACCGCTTCCAGCACTATCCCGGGGGCGTGCTGGCGCATTCGACCCACGTCAAGGGGCTCGGAACTTACGACCTTTCGACAGGAGTCGAGAAGCCCCGCATTCAAGTCACCCTGGCCACGGGTATCCCGGAAGAACGCTGCCGCCGGATTAACCTGGGATATCTCGATCCCGCAAGCGTACGGCTTGAGGATTGGAGGGGGCGCGAGCGAGAGGGCGTGGCCATCATCCCAAGGGCAGGCGAGAGGCTCTACCGGTTGGAGTGAACCGCGGGTTGATCTCCCTGGGAAGAACCCCGCGCCTTTCGGACCTTGCCCAAGGCAACGCACAAAAAAGAGGGGGCGACGCCGAGCGCCGCCCCCATTGACTTGCGATTGAGCTAATTAGAACCGGTACACGAGACCGGTGTTCACGCGCATGTTGTTCTTGTCGGTAAAGCCGTTAAAGCGCAAAACCATCCAGTCGAACTGAACCGCACGCAAAACCAGCTTGTGTTTTCCGAAGTCCAATCCGCCGCCGAACAACATCGCCGTCCCGCTATCGCCGAAACCACCGGTTGCGGCATGCGCTCCACCGAACAGAGCGTGAGCGTAGGGCGAAAAGTTGCCTTTGGGAGCGGAAACGGTCGGTCCAAAGGTATAGGTGTAGAGGTTCGAGCCGGACTTGTAAACCCCGCTGAAGTCTCCCGTAACCCCGACATTCTTCCAGACGTACATGTTGGCGGCAGTGTTCCAGCCGTTCGCATGCCATCCGCCGTCGGTGCTAGTGAACTGATAGCCGCCGTAGATTTCAGGCAGTGGCTTCTCGCTGCCAAAGGCACACATGGAAGCCAAGCAGAGTACGGCAACGCCGATAAGCTTTCTCATCATTCTCCCCTTTAAATGATTCTGAATTGCACCCGTTTCCGTTTTCCTGTCGGCGTGGTGGTAAAGCCGGGGTTGGCCTTTTTATCGAGCCAATCCCGAAGGTACGGATTCCTTACCAGGTGCTAGGGGAATGTTCGTCGGATTCGCAAATCCCGGCAAGTCACAGAAGCGCGGTCACGAGCACACCCTTTCGTAATAGGTATCTCAGGCAACATCAGAGCTTTACCGAGAATCAGCAAAGACTTGCGAGGAAGGCGGAGAGGGCATAGAATGAATGTGTACCAAAACAGTCCTATATATTAAGTACTGAACCGGTACTATTTACAAAACCGTCATGATTCGACTTGGGAAATTGACCGATTACGGGCTGCTCTTGATGGCAGAGATTGCCCGCGCGCCGGGGAAGCTGCATACGGCGCGGGACTTGTCGGCCACCTGTAAGCTACCGCTGCCGACAGTCAGCAAGGTGCTGAAGACGCTTTTGCAAAGCAAGCTGCTGGTGTCTCACCGAGGTACGCGAGGCGGCTACAACCTGGTGCGCGAGCCGCAAGCAATTTCGATCACGGAAGTTATTTCAGCGCTCGAAGGTCCCTTGGCGCTGACCGAATGCAGCATGGACGTTTCCGCCTGCGATTTGGAACCGTCCTGCCCCATGAAGGACAACCAAAGAATCATCAATCAAGTTATTCACGGAGCCTTGGCCAAGGTGATGCTTTCTGACCTGATCCGACCGTTGCAGGTTACTGCCGTTCGGGACAGCAACGGATTGATAACCATTACTGGCCTGGCACCCGGGAGCACGCAATGAGCAGCAATACTGACACGATTCGCGATCTAGCCCAGCAGGATTACAAGTGGGGATTCGTCACTGAAATTGAAGAAGAGCGGATTCCAAAAGGGCTGAACGAAGATGTTATCCGCCTGATTTCTGCGAAGAAGAATGAGCCGGAGTTCATGCTGGAGTGGCGCCTGAAGGCCTATCGGCACTGGGCAACGCTTGAGCGCGGAGACGCCGAGCCGAAGTGGGCGAACATCAAGTACGGTCCTATTAACTATCAGGACATTTCCTATTACTCCGCCCCCAAGCAGAAAAAGCAGCTGAACAGCCTCGACGAACTCGATCCGGAGATCTTACGGACCTACGAGAAGCTGGGCATTCCGCTAGCCGAGCAGAAAATGCTCGCCGGAGTTGCGGTCGATGCGGTATTTGACAGCGTCTCGGTAGCCACGACGTTTAAGGGCAAGCTGGCCGAGGCAGGCGTGATTTTCTGCTCCTTCTCAGAAGCAGTTCAGAAGCATCCGGAACTGGTGAAGAAGTATCTCGGGTCGGTTGTTCCCTCTACCGATAACTTCTTTGCCGCGTTGAACTCGGCGGTCTTCTCCGATGGTTCTTTTGTCTATGTGCCGAAGGGAGTCCGGTGTCCCATGGAGCTTTCCACCTACTTCCGGATCAACGCGGCCGAAACCGGGCAATTTGAACGCACGCTGATCATCGCCGATGAAGGCGCATACGTCAGTTACCTCGAAGGCTGCACGGCCCCGATTCGCGATGAGAACCAGCTGCACGCGGCGGTGGTGGAGTTGATTGCGCTCGACAATGCGCAGATCAAATATTCGACCGTACAGAACTGGTATCCCGGGGACAAACAGGGGCGCGGGGGAATCTATAACTTCGTCACCAAGCGCGGCGCCTGCCGAGGCGTGAACTCCAAGATCTCCTGGACCCAGGTGGAAACCGGCTCGGCAATCACCTGGAAGTATCCCAGCTGCATTCTGCAGGGGGACAACTCGGTTGGCGAATTTTATTCCGTGGCTTTGACCAACAACTATCAGCAGGCCGATACCGGCACCAAG
The DNA here is from genome assembly GCA_035496675.1 of Terriglobales bacterium. Lineage (GTDB taxonomy): Bacteria > Acidobacteriota > Terriglobia > Terriglobales > Acidobacteriaceae > Gp1-AA145. The sequence goes on along the minus strand of DATJEL010000007.1, from coordinate 44,010 downwards.
ATGATCCACCTGGGTAAGAACACCACGAGCACGGTGGTCTCGAAGGGAATTTCTGCCGGTCACGGGCAGAACACCTACCGTGGGCAGGTCAAGATTCTCAAGGGGGCGCAGGGTGCGCGGAACTATACCCAGTGCGACTCGCTGTTGATCGGGGACAAGTGCGGCGCGCACACCTTTCCCTACATCGAAGTGAAGAACTCGAGCGCGAGGATGGAGCATGAAGCTTCAACCTCGAAGATCGGTGAAGACCAGATGTTTTATCTGCAACAGCGCGGGCTGAAGGCCGAAGACGCCGTGTCGATGATAGTAAACGGCTTCTGCAAGCAGGTGTTCCGCGAGCTGCCGATGGAGTTTGCCGTCGAGGCACAGAAACTGCTGAGCGTGAGCTTGGAAGGAAGTGTGGGGTAAGCGCGGGGCCCCCGCTTGCTTGGCCTTGCGGCGTTTGTCCTGCGGCTCGGGCCTTAGCTCGTAGGAGGAAGAACCAAGGAATCCCAGGTAGGAAATGACCAAACCATGAGTCTTGAAATCAAAAACCTTCACGTGAACGTGGATGGGCACGAAATTCTCAAGGGCATCGATCTCACCATCAGCCCCGGCGAAGTGCACTCGATCATGGGACCGAACGGTTCTGGAAAGAGCACGTTGGCCCAGGTGCTGGCACGGCGCGACGCCTATCGCGTCACCGAAGGTTCGGTGACGTTCAACGGCAAGGACTTGCTCGAAATGAAGCCGGAAGAGGCGGCCTGCGAAGGCGTTTTCCTGGCGTTCCAGTACCCGGTCGAAATTCCCGGCATCAGCAATGCCTACTTCTTGCGCTCGGCGCTGAATGCGCAGCGCAAGTTCCGCGGGGAAGAAGAGATGGACGCGATGGATTTTCTTCCGTTCTTCCGCGAGAAGCTGAAGCTGCTCGAAATGGACGAAAAGCTCATGAATCGCTCGCTCAACGAGGGATTTTCGGGCGGCGAGAAGAAGCGCAACGAGGTTCTGCAGATGTCAATCCTCGAGCCCAAGCTGGCCGTGCTCGACGAGACCGATTCGGGCCTCGATATTGATGCCCTCAGAATCGTCGCCAACGGAGTGAACGCCTTGCGCAGCCCGGAGCGGAGCTTTCTGGTGGTGACGCACTATCAGCGCCTTCTGAACTACATCAAGCCCGACTTTGTCCACGTGCTGGTCGACGGCCGGATTGTGCGCTCCGGCGGTCCCGAGCTCGCTCTCGAGCTTGAAGACAAGGGCTACGGGTGGATTGAGCAGGAAGCAGCGGCCATCTGAGATTCCTCTAGCGTGCGAAAAGCATGAACGCCCGGCCGTCTCGCGAGCGGTACGACAGAAAAGAGATTGAGGAATGGTAACGACTTCAACCCCGGATTTGGGGATTCATCTTCAGAACTTTACCGACTTTGAGCGGATGGCTGCCGGACGGAATTTGCCATGGCTGCGTAAGATCCGTGAAGAGGCATTCGCGCGCTTTGCTGAGGTTGGTTTCCCGACCACGCGCGATGAAGACTGGCGCTTCACGAGCGTTGCGCCTATCGCCCGTACGCCATTTCGCTTGCCCGGCAAGGCATTCGTCCAATTGCCACCGGCAGAATTGAAGTCCTGGAACATCCAAGGCTCGGCGGCACGGCTGGTGTTTGTGAACGGACGCTATGCGCCGGAGTTATCGCGGGCGGATGCTCTCCCGAAAGGCGTGACCGTCACCTCGCTGCGCGAACAGATCGAGGGGCACTCGGATCAGCTCTCGAAACAGCTGGGGCGTTATGCCCAGGTGGAACGCGACCCGTTTGTTGCTCTCAACACGGCTTTTCTCGAAGACGGTGCATACGTTCACGTGAAGCGGGGCGTAGTCGTCGAGGCTCCCATTCATCTGCTGTTCGTTTCTTCCATGGATCCCTCGGCATTCATGGTGCATCCACGGAACCTGCTGGTGTGTGAGGACCAGAGCCAGGCCACGGTGGTCGAAGAATATACCTCGCTTGGAACCGGGGTAGTGCTCTCCAATAGCGTCACCGAACTGGTGGCGGCAGACGATGCTCACGTTTCCCACTACCTGATCGAGCGGGAGCATAAGGAAGCTTTCAACGTTTCCACGCTGCGCATCCAGCAAGGAAGGACGGCCAATGTTTCGTCGCATTCTTTTCTGCTCGGCGGCGGGTTGGTGCGCAACAACGTCCATCCCGTGCTCGCGGGAGAAGGCGGCGAGTGCCTGATCAACGGCTTGTTTGTGGGAAGCGGCAAACAGCATCTCGACAACTACATGCATGTGGAACACGCAAGCCCGCACTGCTCGAGCCGCCAGTTCTACAACGGAATTCTCGATGACCGGGCGCACGGGGTGTTTCATGGGCGAATTGTCGTGCACAAGGACGCGCAGAAAACCGACGCCAAACAGACCAATCGCAACCTCCTGCTTTCCGACGGCGCTCAGATCGACACCAAGCCGCAACTGGAAATTTACGCCGACGATGTGAAGTGCACGCACGGCGCAACCATCGGCCAGATCGATGAGAATGCGTTGTTCTACCTGCGTTCCCGCGGCATGAGCGAAATCGAGGCTCGCCAGCTGCTGCTGCTTGCCTTCGCCAGCGAATGTGCTGAACGGATGCGGCCGGGCGCAGCCCGGATCTATGTCGAGGAATTGCTGCAGGCGAATTTGCTCAGCTTCCGCGAGCATTCCACCCGAGCAGCCATCGGCCTAGGGGAGAGAAATGTGGAGGAAATCGGATGACAGCGTTCGCAGATCTCTCGGTGAGTCCTGCCGGTTCTCGCGTATCGGAGCCTCGGCCTTATGACGTAGAGCGCATCCGTGCCGACTTCCCGATTCTTCATCAGCAGGTGCACGGGCATCCTCTGGTCTATCTCGATAACGCTGCCACAGCGCAGAAGCCGCGGCAGGTCATCGAGGCGATTACGCGCTTCTACGAGCGCGACAACGCGAACATTCATCGGGGCGTGCACGCATTGTCGCAAAGGGCGACCGAGGAATACGAGCATGCCCGAAAAACCGCCCAGGAGTTTCTTGGGGCAGAGGACTGCCGCGAGATCATATTCGTTCGCAGCACGACCGAAGCGATTAACCTGGTGGCCCAGACCTACGGGCGTCAGAACCTGAAGCCGGGAGACGAGGTGCTCATCACCGCCATGGAGCACCACTCCGATATCGTTCCCTGGCAGATGATCTGCGAAGAAAAGCAAGCCAAGCTCCGGGTCGCGCCCATCAATGAAGCCGGCGAACTTTGCCTCGATGAATACGAACGCCTGCTGACCGGCCGTACGAAGCTGGTCGCGGTTGCCCATCTCTCGAATGCGCTCGGAACCATTAATCCCATTCAGCAGATGATCGCGATGGCGCATGCCAAGAAGATTCCGGTGATGGTGGATGGAGCGCAGGCGGCACCCAGGCTGCCGGTGAACGTTCGCGAACTCAATTGCGACTTCTATGCTTTCTCCGGGCACAAGATCTATGGTCCTACTGGAATTGGCGTGCTCTATGGCAAGCTGGCGTTGCTCGAGGCGATGCCGCCTTATCAAGGCGGTGGCGACATGATCAGCTCAGTCGCCTTCGAACGCACCGTGTACAACAAAGTTCCCCATAAGTTCGAAGCGGGCACGCCCGACATCTCCGGTCCGATTGGACTTGAGGCGGCTCTAGACTATGTGAGCCGACTGGGCATTGAAAACATCGAGCGCCACGAAACCCAGCTCCTCGAATATGCCACCCATCGCATTTCCCGCTTGCCGGGCATCAAGCTGATCGGGACGGCAAAAAACAAGGCTGGCGTGCTGTCGTTCGTAATGGAGGGTGTACATCCGCACGATATCGGCACGATTCTCGATCAGGAAGGAATTGCCATCCGCACCGGGCATCACTGCGCCCAGCCGGTGATGGAGCGCTACGGGATTCCTGCAACCGCGCGCGCCTCCTTCGGACTGTACAACACCAAAGAAGAGATCGATGTGCTCGCGAGCGGCATCAAGAAGGTGCAGGAGGTCTTTGGCTGATGGCCGATTTGCGCGATCTGTACCAGGAAGTCATTCTCGAGCACAGCAAGGTACCGCGAAATTATCGCGGGATGGCGGAGGCAGACCACAAGGCGGAGGGATTCAATCCGCTGTGTGGAGACCGCTTCACGGTGTATTTGCATATGGATGGCGGTCGCATCCACGACATCAGCTTTCAGGGTTCGGGCTGCGCGATTTCCAAGGCTTCGGCGTCGATGATGACGCAGACTTTAAAAGGGAAGACTCGGGACGAAGCCGACGAGCTGTTCAGGAGATTCCATGACCTAGTCACCGGCCAGGGGAATCCGCCGGAGACTGAGATGGGGAAGCTGGCGGTGTTCTCCGGCGTCTCCGAGTTTCCCGCGCGAGTGAAGTGCGCGACGCTGGCCTGGCATACGCTGCAAGCCGCGCTCGAAGGCCAGCAGGACGCAGTGTCGACCGAGTAACGGGAGAAACGAAGACTCTAGCGGCTTTCGACATTCAAAGTGGAGGGCGGGCAGCTTTGCCCGTCGAAGTGCCTATGCCAATCGATCTAATCTCTCTGAAACGTGATACCGAAGCCATCGAGATCCCAGCCGGAATTCGGCGGGTTTTGCCTGCCGGAACCTCCCTGCGAATCTCGCAATTTCTGGGCAATGCCTACACGGTGGTCACTGATTTGGGCTACCTTTGCCGAGTGGATGCCCGGGATGCGGATGCGCTGGGCATGACGCCAGCGGAGCAACAGGCGGAGCAGTCGCCGGGTACGTTCACGGAACAGATGCTCTGGGATCAGCTGAAAACCGTCTTTGATCCGGAGATTCCAGTCAACATCGTTGACCTCGGCTTGATCTACGCCTGCGACATCGCCGACTTAGACGGCGGCAAGAAGATCGATATCAAGATGTCGATGACAGCCCCGGGTTGCGGCATGGGAAACGTGATCAAGGCCGATGTCGAGGGCAAGCTTTCCCGTCTTCCAGACGTGAAGCAAGTCAATGTCGAAGTCGTGTTCGACCCGCCCTGGGGCCCGGGACGAATGTCGGAAGCTGCCAAACTCCAGCTGGGATTTGACCTGGATTACGGGACATAGGCGAGCCGTCCGAACTGTTCGCCGCTCGCTCCCAGAAGGAAACGGGTCTTCCCTCAGCAAGACCGCCCATTTCTCCCCTCACCCGTCATTGGGCACCCTGCTGGGCTTTGCTCTGGGGAAACCCGTCGACGAGTCGGACTCGCTCGGCTTGCAGTAGGTGGCGGCGTCCGTGGGCTGCAAGTATGAGGAATCCAGTTGCAACCGTGAAGCGAAGAACGGGAACAAATGGATTCTGAAATCGTATGCGGTTGAGATCAAGTCCGACCGTCTCCGCGAGCATTTGCTGAATCTGCTCGTGTCCGTGGCGAAGTTCGGCGAATGATTTTTCGGCGTCCACCCGCAGCGGTCGAATTTTTCTCGGCGCCTTGAACTTGACCGTGACCTCGGGGCCGATTCGCTTCAGGAATGCGGCGGAGAACCATCCTCCGGGGACGAAGCGATCGTCCTCGCCGCAAGCCGGCGGTCCACCCTCGATGATCGCCTGACGAATGGGCGCGAGGTATTGCGAGATGGCGCTCGCCACGTGCTCGATACATTCCCCTATCGACCAGCCAGTATTGCTTGGACGCCACAGCCGTTGTTCACAGGACGAGCGGTCGAAGAGGGCGGTGTAGAGTTTGTCTAAGTCGACAAAGTCGGCGGAGAGCTGCGCGCGGGTCCGGCTGAGGGATTGGCTTCCGGAGTTCTTCATGCAATGCCATCGTAGGGGAGGACGCGCGTCCTGGCCGCTTTGGGGCGCAGACCTCCATCTCTTCCCGGCGAGAGAGCGAGAGCCCCCACGCCCGCTTCAAAGCCTGCAGATCAGCAGCTCGCGCTCATACACCATTTCCGGCGGCAGGTGAGCATGCAGGAGGATAAAAAGTTCTTCATGGTCAATCACCTCTTTTTTCCACGCAGCGCGATCCACGTTCTGCAGTTCCTCGAATTTCTCCAGGGGAAAGTCCAACCCGGACCAATCCATGTCTTTGTAGAAAGGAGTCCAGCCAATCGGAGTTTCTTTTCCCCGCGTCCGTCCCTGTACGCGGTCCACAATCCACTTCAGGATGCGGAAGTTGTCGCGGAAGCCGGGCCATAAGAACTTGTCCTGGGCATCTTTGCGGAACCAGTTCACGTGAAAGATTCGTGGGGTCACGGAGAGCGAACGCTGCATCTTGATCCAGTGACGGAAGTAGTCCCCCATGTGATAGCCGCAGAAGGGAAGCATCGCCATAGGATCGCGGCGGATTTTGCCGACTTCTCCCGCGGCGGCGGCAGTCGTTTCTGACCCCATGGTCGCCCCGGCGTAAACTCCCGCACTCCAGTTGAACGCCTGGTAGATGAGGGGAATGGTATGCGCGCGACGGCCGCCAAAGATGACGGCACTGATGGGAACGCCATGGGGATTTTCCCAGTCCGGATCAATGGTTGGGCATTGCCTGGCGGGAGCCGTGAAGCGCGCGTTGGGGTGGGCAGCCTTGGCACCAGTCGACTTCCCGATTTCCGGAGTCCAGCGGTTTCCTTTCCAGTCGATGCACTCGCGTGGAGGCTCCTCCGTCATGCCTTCCCACCACACCCCGCCATCGGGAGTAAGCGCGACGTTGGTGAAGATGCTGTTGGTCGCAAGCGCCGCCATTGCGTTGGGATTGGTCCTCTCGGACGTACCCGGGGCGACGCCAAAGAATCCCGCTTCCGGGTTGATGGCACGCAGCTGCCCATTGGAGTCGGGAATGATCCAAGCGATGTCATCGCCGACGGTTGTCACCCTCCACCCCTTGAAGGCATCGGGCGGAATCATCATGGCGAAGTTGGTCTTGCCGCAAGCGCTGGGGAAGGCGGCACAAACGTAGGTTTTCTGCCCTTGCGGGTCTTCGACCCCGAGGATCAGCATGTGCTCAGCCATCCAGCCTTCATCCCGTGCCATGTTCGAGGCGATTCGGAGCGCAAAACACTTTTTGCCGAGCAGAGCGTTTCCGCCGTAGCCGGAGCCGTAAGACCAGATCTCGCGGGTCTCGGGGAAGTGCACGATGTATTTCTCATCGTTGCATGGCCAGGGAACGTCTTTTTGTCCCGGCGCAAGCGGCATGCCCACCGAATGCAAGCAGGGCACAACGCGCTTGTAGTCCTTATCGATCTCTTTGAAAACCGGCAATCCAATGCGCGTCATGATGCGCATGTTCGCGACAACATAGGCTGAATCGGTCAGCTGCACGCCGATCTGCGACATCGCCCCGCCGACCGGTCCCATGCTGAATGGCAGCACGTACATGGTGCGGCCGCGCATCGATCCGCGGAACAGCCCGCGCAGCTTGCGGCGCATCTCGTATGGGTTCTCCCAGTTGTTCGTGGGGCCGGCGGCATCCTTCGACAGCGAACAAATGAATGTCCTGTCTTCCACCCGGGCGACATCGCTCTGATCGGAGCGGGCAAGATAGCATCCCGGCCATAATTTTTGGTTCAGGCGAATCAGCGTTCCGCTCTGGACCATTTCTTCGCAAAGATCGTCAAACTCTTCCTGCGAACCATCCACCCAGTGAATGCGTTCAGGCTGCGTGAGTTCTGCCATCTTGTCGACCCAGCGAAGCAGATGCTCGTTAGTGGTCAGAGGAGTTGTGGGCTTCGATTGAGTAAGAGTGGCCACGAAATGCTCCTTTGGGATGAATGAAAATTAGGGAGCCCGCTATACGGCAGTTAGCCGCACGCTCGGCGGAGATGACCTTCCATGGTATCTCAGGGAGCCAGGGGAAGGGAGACCAGGCGGTCGGTACGCCATTCGAAAAATTCAACCGGCGTTCACGAAGAATTCAGGCGAGCGAAACAAACCGCCCGCGAGTGAGCTTCTGAAATCGCGGTGCTCCCGGTAATTGCTTGCGTTCCCAGCGGCTTACCCGTCATTTCTTCTACCCACAGTACAACGACTTCGGTGACCTCGTTTGCACCGATTTTTAAGGTATTTAGCTTATAGGTGATCTACCAGATCGAGGGTACGTTTTCGAAGGGACGTCCTTCTACATTCCTGAAATTGGCAGGTCGCCGGCACGAGGCCGCATTCGTGTCGACCGCCGACCAGGAAACATGGAGGATGAATGAAGTACGCAGCGTGGGGGCTGCTGATCTTCAGCAGTATTTTGGTTTCTTCTTCAGGATCCGGCACCAAGAGCCATTCCATACCAGCCACGGACCCTGATTTTTCGATTGTGGTTCTTCCCGACACGCAGTATTACCACGGCAACTACGGCTACGTGTTCCAAGATCAAGTGAACTGGGTCGTAGCCCACCAGAATGCATTCAACGTAAAAGCCGTGGTTGGAGTTGGCGATATTGTCGATGGAGGGGGATACCCGGTCGATAGTGCCGGCAACGTCACAGGCACGTGTCGAACCGTGCCGCCCTCGGGTTGGCAAACCCAATGGCAGCAGGCTCGGTCGGCCATCAACGTTCTCAACGCGCACGGAATTTACTACCAGCCGACCATCGGAAATCACGATTATGACTGCGAAGCGGATCGGCCACAGCCGCGGAGCGCGAGCAACTATTTTCACCACTTCGGCAATCTTGGGATCAGTCCCAGTGCTTACTTCTTAGACCAGTATGGCAACCGCACGCCAAACTTCTACAAGACGATGAAAATCGGGTCGGCCAAATTCATGATTCTTTCGCTGGAGCTTTTTCCGCAGAGCTGGGTGGTGAACGCCGCCAACGCGCTGATCGCGCAGTTCAACGGGCCGGTGATCGTAGCCACGCACGCCTATTTGTCGAGCGATGGATCGGGGCCGACTTTCGGGGCCACGGTTCCGCCGGGGACCGCGTACCCGCTGTGCTCGGGCTTTTCGTCCAAAACTTACGGATGCCTTGCCGACTCTCTCCATTCCTACAATCCCGTCGGTGGAGGCACGGATGGAATTGGGCTTTGGTACAACCTCCTCAGCCAGCACCCCAATGTGTTCATGGCGCTCAGCGGGCATGTTCGAAATCCCAATCCGGGAAACTATCCGACGGTCCCCGACTATAACGGCGTGGGCTACGTCGACTGCCGCGTCCAGTCTTGGACGACCTTGTGCTCGAATCCAAACCGGCCGATTCAGATCCTGTCCGACTTTCAGGGGCAGGGAAATGGCGGCTACTTCGGCTACGGCTATTTGAGGATTCTGACGGTGAGCCCATCGCGGAAGACGGTGACGGTGCTTACCTATTCGCCGTCCATTGCCAAACGGGCGGCCAATTTCCCTGCCGGAATGCCGGTGTACAAAACCGATGCTTACGATCAGTACACGCTGAACTTTCCGCCTTCATTCGGAGGGCCGGACCAGGAAATCACCCATATCACTGCGCCGCTTGACGGCAGCCATGTTCCACGGACCTTTTCCATCTCGGCCGTAGTCCAGGGACCCGATGCCGCCAGCCATATGCAGATCTACCTCAATGGGGTAAAGCAGTCGGACTACGCGGGCGCGAGCTCTCTACCGCGAGGCGCCACGGTGACATTGCCCGGCCCCGGAACGCATCGCGTGGCTGTGCAGACCTACGACCAGACCCAATCGAGCTGGGTGAAGTCGGTGATTTACGTGCGCAATCCGTAGTTGCATGAGGCTGCGGGGCTGCATTCGGTATCAGGCGACAACCGGGGCGTCGGACTTGGCCGCGTAGTGGGAATCGACGTATTCGTCGAGGATCTTCATGAACTCTTCGACGATCTTGTCGCCGCGGAGAGTCGTCAGCAAGCGGCCATCGACATAAACCGGAGCTTTGGGCTCCTCGAAGGTGCCGGGCAGAGAGATGCCGAGGTTGGCGTGTTTGGACTCTCCGGGGCCGTTCACAACGCATCCCATCACCGCGACCTTCATCTCTTCCACCCCTGCGAAGCTCTGTTTCCAGACCGGCATCTGCTCGCGCAGGTAGGTCTGAATCTGTTCGGCCATTTCCTGAAAGAAGGTGCTGGTCGTGCGTCCGCAACCCGGGCAAGCCGTGACCTGTGGGGTGAAGCTGCGAATGCCAAGCGACTGCAGGATCTGCTGGGCCACGCGAACTTCCTCCGCGCGGTCTCCACCGGGCGCGGGTGTGAGAGAAACGCGAATGGTATCGCCGATCCCTTCCTGTAAGAGGATGGAAAGACCTGCGCTGGATGCAACGATGCCTTTTGCTCCCATCCCGGCTTCGGTAAGTCCAAGATGTAGGGCGTAGTTACACCGGCTGGCGAGAGAACGATAGACATCGAGGAGGTCCTGCACGCCGCTGACCTTGGCGCTCAGGATAATTTGGTCTGCCCGAAGGCCGTACTGCTCCGCCAGTTTCGCCGAGTTGAGTGCACTTACGACCATGGCTTCCATGGTTACGTCGCGAGCATCTTTCGGCTCGTCGGAACGAGAGTTCTCGTCCATCATCCGGGTAAGCAGGGATTGGTCGAGTGAGCCCCAGTTCACGCCGATGCGCACCGGCTTCTGGTTCTCGACTGCAACCTCAACCATGGTGCGGAAGTTCGAATCGTCCTTGCGGCCCACGCTCACGTTTCCAGGGTTGATGCGGTACTTCGCCAGGGCCCTGGCGCAGGCTGGATACTTTTTCAAAAGAATGTGGCCGTTGTAATGGAAGTCGCCGATGATGGGCACGCGAACGCCGCGCCTGTCCAGTTCCTCAACGATTTGCGGAACGGCGGCGGCCGCATCTTCATTGTTCACCGTGACGCGGACCAGTTCCGAGCCAGCCCGAGCAAGCGAAGCAACCTGCTCAACGGTTGAGGACACATCGGCGGTGTCGGTGTTGGTCATGGACTGCACCACAACTGGTGCATCGGAGCCCACGCGCACGTTGCCGATCAAACAGGTGACGGTTTTGCGCCGCTGAATGGCAGCCATGGGAATCCATAGTTTAGCAGACAGAGTTGCGCCGATACCCAGCCTGCGGAGCAGGAGGATAGAAGTCAGCACTCAGCCACAGCGCGAGCCCGTGAGCCCTGTGGTCGCTTGCGCCTCGAGCAGCCAATAGGCCCGAGTGCTCGGGGGGAGGAGGGCAGGTCTTGTCCTTGACTCAGCGATGGTCCATGCCTACGTCCAGAATCCTGCCCAGCTTTCCATTTGCACCGACAACATAGGTCACGCCCTGTTTTGAGTCGACAGCGTTGAATCCGTCTGGCAACCTGAAGCTCCAACTGTGTAGTTGATCGAGCGAGAATCCCGTAGTCGCCGGACCGACTGCCACAATTCCGGGATTTGTTCCCCCGACGTAAGCCACGGAGGAAAGAAACTTCTGGGGTATGGCGTCTGCGAGTTTCCAGGTTTTGCCGCCGTCGTCGGTAATTGCGAGGTGAGCGCCTGTTTGTTCTGGATGCTGGTAGTCACCGCCTGAAACCACGCCGTGAAGGGAGTCGCGGAAGGCAATGGAAAAGATTCCCTGAGAGGCTCCTCCGTGAATCACCGGCGTGTCGCTCACGGTCCAGCTTTCGCCGGCGTCGGCAGAATGAAATACGCGCGCGGCGGCCCCGCCGGTGGCAAACCAGATGTTTTCACTGCCGTTTGACGTGATACAGGAATTGCTGGCGGCAAAGGCACCTTCTCCCTCAAGAGCGGGTGGAATGTGGTTGGGATCGACGTACTGCCAGGTTTCACCGCCGTCTCGCGTGCGCAGGATTTGGAACTTTCCGTTCACCGGGTCACCGATGACAACCGCGTGGCGCTCATCGGCAAACACCATGCAGTCCCAAAAGCCCTTCGGCTCCTGATTCGTGAACTGGAGTGCCCACTGCTTCCCCATCCGCAGGTGATAAATGCGGGATTTGTCGCCGGTTCCCGAGGCCAGCAGGAAGACGTCCTTCCTGAAAACCTTTACCCCGCGAAAATCGAGGGCTTCTGCGCCCGGGACATTCCCCAGGTTCCAAGTCTTGCCGCCATCTCTCGTCATCAGATAGGTGCCGCCCGTACCGCTCGCCCAAATATTGTCGCGATCGAAAATGCTGATGCCCCGTAGGGACTCGGTGGTGGGGCTCGGTAGCTTTTGCCACTGGGCAACAGCGGTTGTGGTGAGGAGAAGGACAACGGCGAGGCGCATGCACGAAGCATACGCCGTTTTGAGCCGACCTTAAAAAAGAGCTAGGGCGCGAATGGTTCCTAGGGGAGTCGGGTACCGAGCGTCTTCACGATGTCGTTATAGATGACGACCGCGGCGAATAGCACCAGGAAAACAAACGCGGCCTGGTAAATCCGCTCCTTGATCGGCAGGCTGATATCGCGTCTCATCAGGGTCTCGATAAACAGCAGCAGTATGACGCCGCCGTCCATGATCGGGATCGGGAGAAGGTTGAAGATGCCCAGGTTCAAGCTCACGGCTGCGGTGAGTTCCAGGAACGGCATCCAGCCTTGCTGCGCTGCCATTCCAGCCTGCTGAGCGATTCCGATCGGACCGGAAACCGCTTTCAGCGAGGCTTTGCGCTGAACCAGACGGCCCACCAACTCCAGAATCAGCGTGGAGAGCTTGCGATTGGTAGCGATCGATCGATCGAGAGCCTCGGGAAGAGAGAGTCTGGTCACGGAAATCTGGTAGGAATTCTTGAATCCAAAACGATAGTGTTTCTGGGTACCCGGCGTGTCCGCGAGCACCGGAGTGATCTTGGATGTGATCTGCTTCCCGCTCCGGTCCACCACCACTTCGAGCGGCTTGTCTTTCGTGCGCTGCATGCTTTCGATCATGGACTGGATGGAAGTGACGGGCTGCCCATCGATCGAGACGATCCTATCGCCTTCTGCGAGGCCAGCCTTGGCCGCGGGCATTCCAGCTTCCACGTCGCCTATGACCACTGGAACCTTCGGTAACCAGCCAGCGGAAGGTGGCTCGTCGGCGCTGTCAGAAACCGGAACAACCGATCCCTGCACGGCTTGCCCATTCCTCTCGGCCTCAAAGGGAAGGGGCTGATTCGAACTCACCAACTGCTTCATCTCAACCTGTTCCCAAGTGGGATTGCGGACGCCATCAATTCGCGTCAGGCGGTCGCCAGGCTGAATCCCGGCCTTTCCTGCAGGAGAACTGGGATCGACATAGCCCACGATCGCAGGTTGATCCAGATATTCCGGGTGCTCGTAGTGCACCATGTAAACCCCGGTCAGGAGCACAATTGCGAGCAGGATGTTCATCGCCGGGCCGGCAATGGCGATGAGAAAACGGTGCCAGCGGGAATGATTCAGGAACTCGCGAGGGTCGTCGGTGTGACGGTCCATCGGGTTCTCCCCGCTCATCTTCACGTAGCCCCCGAGCGGGATGGCATTGATCCGGTAGTCGGTTTCGCCTTTGCGGAAGCCGACAAGGCGCTTGCCAAAGCCAATAGCAAACTGCTCCACCCGCACACCCAACAGCTTGGCCACGGCATAGTGGCCGAACTCATGGATGAGGATCATGAAGCCAAGGATTACTGCAACGGAGATGAGGGCAATAAGGACTGAATTCAACATTAGATACTAGTTTTGACGCACCGCCACGGGCATCCTGCCCAGGCGAGCCACCCTTTCGCGAGCGCTAGCGCGGGCTTGCTGGTCCACACGTAGCACTTCTCTTATAGATTCCATTTTGGCCTCCGACGTTTCAGCAATCACTTCCTCGATGAGTACGGGAATGTCCATAAAGCGGATGTTGCCATCGAGGAACGCTGAAACTGCCACCTCGTCGGCTGCGTTCAAGGCGACGGTTTTGCCGCCCCCAGCAGCAACTGCCTCATAGGCCAGGCGCAAGCAAGGGAATTTTTCCATGTCAGGCGGGCAGAAATCGAGGTGCCTTAAGTCACTGAGACTAAAGTTCAAATCCGAGGGGATGCGGTCGGGGTAGGTAAGCGCGTAGAGGATCGGCAGGCGCATGTCGGTAACCGACAGCTGGGCCAGGATGCTACCGTCCACGAATTCGACGAGCGAATGAACGGTTGATTGCGGGTGGACAATGACCGAGACCTGGTCGGGAGCTAAGTTGAACAAGCGACAAGCTTCGATGACCTCGAAACCTTTGTTCATCAGGGTGGCGGAGTCAATCGTGATGCGGTTGCCCATCTTCCAGGTGGGATGGTTCAGAGCCTGCTCGACCGTGATATCGGCGAACTTGGCCTTGGGAGTATTGAGGAAAGGGCCGCCCGAGGCCGTCAGCCAAATGCGTCTCACCTCGTGCATGCGGCCTCCCCGCAGGCACTGGTGGACCGCGTTGTGCTCGCTGTCGATTGGCAGGAGCGGCTTCCCCTGACGCCTGGCCTCCGCGGTAATGAGGTCTCCGGCGGCAACCAGGCACTCCTTATTGGCCAAGCCGACCGTCTTCCCGGCTTTCACGGCTTCGTAGGTGGCTTCGAGTCCAGCCACGCCGACAATGGCACTGACCACAAAATCCGCATCCGGATGGGTTGCCACCCGCACCGTGCCCCCCGCCCCGTGGACGATTTCAGTATCGGTAATCCCGGCCTCGTTTAAGCGCACTCGAAGATTGTTGGCATGAGACTCGGCCGCGACAGAAATCACGCTCGGACGCCAGCGCTTCGCCTGCTCGAAGGCAAGATCAAGATTGCGTCCGGCGGCGAGGGTCGAAACTTGAAACCGGTCAGGGAATGATTCCACCACACTGAGGGTGCTGCGGCCGATAGAACCGGTCGATCCCAAAATCGCAATGCGCTTCATGAATATAGGTATGTTACTAGAAGGGCGAGGGGGGAGGCATCGGTATAATCCGCGCGTGGAAATTCGCTTCACTCCGTCTGGGAGGATGCGATCGAGCGCTTTCGAAATTCGAAGAAACCGAGGGGATGTTCATCCTTTGCTTCCGCAGGATTCTAGAACTGCGAATCGGGAACGCGCCCTCTGAGGGGGAGGTTTGGGGCGGTTGGCGGCCGGTTCCTGAAGCTTCTTTTTCTCCACGGTGATAATATGGCGTTCGCAATTTTCAGCGTCTATGACCTCTTGTTTTTCTCGAAGGCAATTCTTATCCAGTGTGGGATTGGCGGCGGCCGGATGCGCATTGCCCAAAGCTTTGGCAGGCAGCGTGGCTAGCTCCCGGTTTCGCGTCGCAGTGATCAATGACGAAATCAGCCAGGACTTCGAGCGGGCATGCCAGGTTGCATCCGGATTCGGCATGAAGTGGATCGAGCTGCGAGGAATGTGGAACAAAAACATCCTCGACCTTGACGCCAACCAGCTCGCCGAATCGTTACGGTTGCTCAAGAAATATGATTTGCGGGTTACCGACATCGCGAGCCCGCTGTTCAAAGTGGACTGGCCGGATGCGCCGAAATCGAAGTTCAGCCCCAAGCACGACGAGTTCCATGCGCACTACGACTCGGCCCAGCAGAATGCAGTGATCGAAAAATGTGTCGAAATGGCCAAGAAGTTTTCCACCGACCGTGTGCGCTGCTTCGATTTCTGGAGGCTGGATGACCCGAAACCCCACCGGGCGGAGATCAACGAGACCCTGCGCAAGGCCGCGGAGAAGCTTGGGAAGCAAGGGCTGATCTTGGTCCTGGAAAACGAAATGTCATGCAATACCGGGACGGGTAGAGAGGCAGCCGAGGTTCTCTCAGCGGTTCAGACTCCCTCCTTCATGTTGAACTGGGATCCCGGGAATGCGGCGACTCTCGGCGAGATTCCATATCCCAATGGCTATGACTTGTTGCCGAAGAATCGCATCGGACACTGCCACTGCAAAGACGTTGTGAAGAATGCCGAGAAGTACGAATGGGCAGCCATGGGCAAAGGAATCATTGACTGGGCCGGGCAGTTCCGGGCATTGAAGAAAGCTGGCTATAAGTATGCCGTGAGCCTGGAGACGCACTGGCGTGGCGGCGGGACTCCGGAAGCTTCTACCCGGCAAAGCTGGTTGGGGATGGAAAGTGAGTTGCAGACAATAGGAGCGATTTAGCCATCGAGGGTTCGCCCTCGGGGTTGGGTTGCCGCAGGGTGGGAGAGTTGGCCCACAAACCAACCGGGTGAAGAAGACAAACTGAGGGAAAAATGTCGAATCATACACGACGTGAGTTCATCAGGAACACCAGCCTAGTAGCCGGCGGTGCGCTCTTTGCAGCGAACCCGGCGCGTGTCCTCGGCGCGAACGACCGCGTCCGCATTGGCATGATCGGCGTGGGTGGCCGTGGGCAAGATCTCCTGAAGCAAGTACTCGAGGTGCCCAACGCTCAGCTGGTCGCAATCGCGGATATCTATTCACGGGCACGAGGGGAAGCACAGAAACTGGTTCCCGGCCTCCGCACCTTCGATGACCATCGCCGCTTGCTTGAAACCGACCTTGACGGCATCATCGTGGCCAGTCCTCTGCATCTGCACGCAAAACATTTCCTCGACACCATCGCCGCCGGCAAAGACCTCTACTGCGAGAAGACGATGACATGGTCGATCGCCGAGGCCGATGAGTGTTTAGCCGCAGCAAAGAAATCGGACCGCGTAATCCAGATCGGGCTGCAACATGAAAGCTCAGGTGGGCTTGCCGATGCTCGCAAGTGGATTCGCCAAGGCCTGACAGGAAAAATCACCCACGTCGAGTCATGGATGAGCCGCAATACTCCGCATGGAGAGGGTCAGTGGGTCCGGCCGGTTCCAGCTGACTGCAACGCCGCGAACGTGAACTGGGATGCATTCCTCAACGGTCGGCGGGAGCGCCCGTTCGACGCCTACAAATACGTGAACTGGCGTTTGTTTTGGGAGTTCTCCGGCGGAAACATAACCGAAAACATGGTGCACCAGATCGCATGGATCATGTCCGCGCTCGAACTCCCGCTGCCCACCGCCGCCTACATGTCGGGCGGCGTATTCTCGGAAAAAGATGGGCGCGAGGTGCCCGACACCATTGCCGTGACCCTCGATTTTCCCGGCGACCTGGTGGTCACATGGCAATCCACCTTCAGCAACCGGCGCTATGGCTTGGGGGAACGGTTTCTTGGAAGCGATGGAACCATCGAGCATGTGGCCGGGGCAACGGACATGGTCAGCGGCCGCTCCGACGAAGCTACCCATTATTGGCCGGAGCGGACCAACAGCAAGAACGGACGAGCCTTGACCTCAGAGACACCCGACGAGAACCACATGGCCAATTGGATCGATTCGATCCGCAGCCGAAAGACTCCGAACGCTCCCGTCGAGACAGGTTATCGATCAGCCGTTGCCGGGCACATGGCGAACCTCGCTTACCGCACGAAACAGAGGGTGACAGCGGAGAACGCGCGAAATATCGTTCTCTAACCTTTCCGGAGCCCGACCATATCTTGCCTGATGGGAAGTAGTTGAATGGGGGGGGCGAGTGCCTCTAGCAACAGGGCAGCCGCTCTTAACTTCTTTCCGCTCTTAACCTTTTTTCGCTCTTAACTTTTTCGGCCCAGTTGATTCCCCGTGGGAGAGACCGGGCCCCTCAAAGTCAAGGCCTTAGATCATCGTATGCCATGCCGCCCAGGCCCAAAGCACAGGGGCGGCGAACAGGAGGGCATCGATGCGATCGAACATGCCTCCATGGCCAGGGAGGATAGCGCCGGAGTCTTTCACGCCCGCCCCGCGCTTGATGAGGGACTCAACCAGGTCTCCCAGTTGCGCGGCAATGTTCAGAAGGATCGATAGCAGGATGACGGGTTCGAGGATTTTGGGGGTAAAAATCCCGCCACTCTGCTTGATCAAGTGTGCCTGCATAAGCGAGGTGCTGATCGGCTGTGCGTATCGAAACATCAGGATGCCGACTCCGACGCTTGCGACCACCGACGCGACTGCTCCTTCCCAGCTCTTTTTCGGGCTGATGCGTGGCGACATGCGATGACGGCCCAGGGGCTTGCCGATGAAGTAGGCAAAGATGTCTCCCGCCCAAACCAGCAACAGCAAATAGAGAAGCAGAAAAGCACCGCGCCACTGCTCGCGCAACTGGACCAGAGATGCCATCGGGAGCGCGATGTAGACGAAGGCAAACGCTGCCACCAAGGCTGAGGGAAATCCGGAGCGCAGCTCGTTTCCGCGCATGGCAAGCGAAAGAAACAGAAAGGGCGCAAAGACGGCGGCACAGATTCCGAAATAGATGAAGCTGCCGGTCGAGAGCAGATCGGTATTGCCGGGGTGCACAGCGAGGATCAGGAAAAACAGAGCGCAGTAGATATAAGTGGGCGCGCGTAGCGGGCGAATCCCGTAGCCCTCGGAAAGGTTTAGCAGTTCGTGAATCGCGAGCAGTGCGACTAGGCCTGCAACGGCGGCCAAAACTGGGACCGGTGCGCGCAGTACGATGGCAAGAACAACGGGGATGAGAACCGCTGCCGTGAGTACTCGTTGGACCAGTTCCAAATCAGCCCCGCAGGGCGCGCGAGGCTCGCGCCAGAACTGATCGCTCTGGAGTGGGGGATTCGTTCAGGCCGCCGTACCGGCGGTCGCGTTTCTGGTAATCGGCGATGCCCTCAAGCAGGTGCACGCCGCGAAATTCCGGCCAAAGAGTCGGGGTGACGTAAATCTCGGCGTAGGCGAGCTGCCAAAGCAGAAAATTGCTCAGACGCATTTCCCCGCTGGTTCGAATTACCAGATCCGGATCAGGCAGGTGTCGTGTGTAGAGATGTTGCGAGACCATTTCCTCGCTCACCCGCAGATGATCGATTCCGCCGTTATTGGCTGCGGCTTTTACCATCGACTGAAATGCATCCACAATCTCGGAACGCGCGCTGTAGTTGAGAGCCAGAGTCAGCAACATACCGGTGTTGCGGGAAGTTTCCTTACGCGCCCATTCCATCTTCTCTTGCACGAACGGCGGCAGTTCGTGCAGCCGTCCGATATACTCCAGGCGCACGTTGTTCTCGTGCAGCGTCGGGACTTCCTGCTTCAGGTACCGTGCCAGAAGCTTCATCAGGAAATCGACTTCCGCCCTGGGACGGCGTTTCCAGTTCTCCTCGGAAAAAGCGTACAGCGTGAGCGAAGGGATGCCGATTCGCGAGGCACACTCCACCGTGTAGCGAACGGAGGTGACCCCGGCGCGATGGCCCGCCACGCGAGGCAGGTGGCGCCGGCGCGCCCAGCGGCCATTGCCGTCCATGATGATGGCGATGTGTTTCGGGAGCCGTTCCGGATCGAGCCGACGGTACACCTCGGCTTCTTTCGCATCCAGTCCGGCAGGAACCGTTGCCTGCAAAGAAATCCCTTTCGTTTCAGAAACTAACATAGGGTGCGGGGAGTTGCAATGAACGAACCGGCATGGAGTGTCAGAATGGAACGTCTAACTCAAAAGGCTCCCCAGGAAAGACAAACCATCCGGGTTCCTTCCGCTTTCTCTTTTGCCTTTAGTGGTTCAGCGAATCATTCGCTGGACTCTTTCGGCACGATGGCAAGCTCCAGCTGCTCGGTTCGGCGCAGGACCCTGACCGTATTCTTCATCCCGACCTGGGTGTCGGTGAGAAGACGATGCAAGTCGTCCACTCCGCCGACCGTCTGGCCGGAAAAAGCGAGAATCACGTCCCCGTCACGAAGCCCGGCGTGTTCGGCCGGGCTGCCCGGCGTGACGCCAACGATCATCACTCCGGTTTCTTTTTCGAGATCGTAAAAGCGCACGATGCGACGGTGCAGAGGAACTGTCTGCGCCTCCACCCCGATATAGGCGCGTTGAATCCGTCCCTGTTGGAGCAGGCGGCTGGCGACGAACTTGGCGGTATTGATTCCGATAGCAAAGCACAGACCTTGAGCGCCCATGATGGTTGCGGTATTCACGCCGATGACCCGGCCATCGGAGGAAACCAGTGGTCCGCCGGAGTTGCCGGGGTTGAGCGCAGCGTCGGTTTGGATCACATCGTCGAGCATCCGGCCGGAATATGAGCGCAGAGACCGTCCGAGGGCGCTGACGACGCCGGCAGTCACGGTGTACTGGAACCCATAAGGATTTCCGATAGCAATCGCCAATTGGCCGACCCGTAAGCTTTGCGAGTCGGCGAGCTCGACAGCAGTAAGATTGGGCGCGTCGATGCGCACCACTGCAAGATCGGTCGCAGGATCTTCGCCGATCAGTTGAGCGGGGAAGCGGCGTCCGTCAGGCAGCGACAGCTGAATCTTGGATGCGTTGTGAACGACATGGCTGTTGGTTAGGACCAGGCCATCGGGAGTGAATACGAATCCCGAACCTCCGCCGTGGCGTTCGCGAGATTCTCCGTTTCGGGCGGGAGAGATTTGTGTGACTTCGATTTTCGCGACCGACGGACTCGCCCGTTCCGCGGCGGACACAACGGCACGCGAGTAAGCATCAAGCAGGACGGTGTCGGACGAAGGTAAGGCAGCCGGCGGCGTGCTCTCGAAAGCTTGCGATGTCACGAATTGAGGCATGGTGGGTAGATGAAGAACCGAGGCGCTCGGATTCAGGCCGGCCATTGGGGCGGCCAAAAGTGCTGCCTCGACGGGGATCCCCGTCGCGTTCGCTTACCGCCGGGACCGCGGTTTCGAGAAGGCCGGGCTTCCAGAGGGCTATGCGTCGGTCGAAGTCGATCGAAGCCTCGATGCATCCAGGTCGCGGTCGCGGACTCCGATCAGATACAAGAGAGCATCAAGCCCCAAATGCGATAACGAATGGCTGGCGCTTTGGCGCACCAGCGGTTTGGCGTGGAATGCGATCCCCATGCCGGCCAGGTTGAGCATCGGCAAGTCATTGGCTCCGTCGCCCACGGCCACCACCTGATCGACGGAGATATTTTCTCTCTCGGCGAGCATTGCGAGCAGTTCGGCTTTCTTATTTCCATCCACGATCTCTCCAACCACTCGGCCGGTGACCTCTCCATTCGCGGTTTCCAGTTCGTTCGCGAAAACGTAGTCGATTCCCAGCCGTTGCTGAAGGTATTTCCCGAAGAACGTGAACCCGCCGGAGAGGACTGCGGTTTTGTATCCCAGCGATTTGAGAGTGTGGATCAGGCGTTCTGCGCCCCCCGCCAAGGGAATCGTCCGCAGCACTTCGTCCAATCGCGACTCGGCGAAGCCCGCAAGAAGGGCCACTCGCTTTCGGAAACTCTGCTTAAAATCCAACTCCCCGCGCATTGCCGAAGCGGTGATCGAAGACACTTCGTCGCCGACCCCGTGCAGTTTGGCCAGTTCGTCGATCACTTCGGCTTCGATGAGAGTCGAGTCCATATCGAAAACGAAAAGCCGCCGGTTGCGCCGGAAGATGCTTTCGCGCTGAATCGCGATGTCGATGTTGAACCGTTGCGTCAACTGCAGCAGCTCGGCACGCAGCGGAGGAGAGGAATCGACGATTCCGCTGATCTCGAGTTCGACGCAGGCGTTGGCGTTCCCAACTCGCCCAGTTAGGGAGAGGCGTCCGGAAAGCCGTTCAATGACATCGATGTTGAAGTTGTTGCGAGAAACTGCGTCGGTGATGCTGGCAAACTGTTCTGCCGTGATCTCCCGCCCAAGGGCCGTCACGATAAACCGAAATTTCCCCTGGGCTCGAACCCAGTGGTCGAAAGCCTCAGCACTGATCGGGTTGAACTTGATTTTCAGATCAAGGTCGTGCGCGCGGACCAGCAGGTCCTTCTTTAACGGAGTGAAGTCGTGCCCGTCCGGCACCTCGATCAGAATGCCGAGCGCGAGCGCTTCGTGAACCACAGCTTGGCCGATGTCGAGAATGCGGACGTTGTATCCAGCAAGGATGGTTGCCAGGGAACTGGTGAGCCCGGGCCGGTCGTCGCCCGAAATATTAATGAGGATGATCTTGTTCATGTCTTGAATTCAGATTACCAGCTGCATGCTTTCCCGCACACCGCGCGCAACCCGCGGCGATCGTGCGGTCTCTAAGGGCTAGGAGGGAAACATGCCAGCACGCAAGAAAACCGGTCGCAAGTATGGCAAAGCCGCAAGCAAGAGTGTAGGGAGCGCAATGCGCCGGAAGAAGAGCGGAACGCTGCGCTCGGGGAAACGCGGCAAAGGCGGCAAGGTCAAGAGCCGGAAGCAGGCGATCGCAATCGGTCTTTCCGAGGCACGCAAGAAAGGCGCGAAAGTTCCATCGAAAAAAGCGGCCTGATAGGTCCAGAACGACGCACCGGTATCCCGTCGCCTCCCTGGAGGTAGAGGACCAGGCGGGTCTTCACGCGACAAGCGCGATGAAAATCGGACACCCGAAGCGGCGAAGCTGACATGATTCACCTTCGAAGGCGGGCTAAGGCGCCCCCGGGTGAACTCTCCGGTGCTCCTAGCCGGCAGCGCTCGCGGCTTTGTGCCCGATCATGACCGCATCCTGCATCTGCTGGTAGAGCTCTCCCATTGCCGCCGGCGAGTGCGACATGAAAAGAGTGTTGGTCTTGTCACTGCTCCCGATTTCTTTGATGGTGTCGAGGTATTGCGTGACCAGGACGAGCATCATGACGTCGCGCGCGGTGGTGCCCTCGACGGCGGCGGCGAAAGCTTCTACCGATTGTTTTAGCCCTTCCACAATCGCCTTGCGCTGATTGGCAATGCCCTGTCCCTGCAGCGCCTTGCTTTCTGCTTCGGCCTCAGCTTGCTTTACTTTCAAAATCTTTTCGGTTTCACCCCGAGCGCTGGCGGCTACCTGTTCGCGCTGTGCGGCGTTGATCTCATTCATTGCGGCTTTTACCTTCTCGTCGGGCTGAATGTCGGTGACGAGCGCCTGATCGATGGCGTATCCGTAGGTCTGCATCACGCCGTCGAGACCCTGCTTGATGCCAACGGCGATATCGGACTGCTGCAAAAACGCGTCGTCAAGGTTCATCTTGGGAACATGGCCGAGAATAACGTTGAACACATAGGACGAGATCTGCTGTTTCGGGTTGGCCAGTTTGTAGAACGCCTCATAGACCTTGTCCGGGATGACATGGTATTGGACCGAGACCGGGATCTTTACGAATACGTTGTCCTTCGTCTTGGTCTCTACGTCGAGCGCCAGTTGTTGCACGCGGAGGTCAATACGTCCGGCGATCTGATCGATCCAGGGAAATTTGAAGTTGATGCCGGCGGTGCCGACGCGAAGGAACTTGCCAAGCCGCTGGACCACGACGGCTTCGGCGGTCCGAACCTGGAAGAAGCCGCTGAGGATCGTGCCCAACAGGAATATGCCTAGAATTCCGTAAAAGACGAAAGTAATGGTCTGCGAAGAGTCCATCGTATTTCTCCTGTGTACGCGTGAGCTGAGGGATGCGGCATGATAGCGCGGCTCTGGATTGAGCACAATTGTTTTGCTTGCGGCTGGCCAGGCAGTCCATCGAGGAGGCGAGAGGCCGCCGGCTCTGGGCTTAGCGATCTCGCGGGGAAGTCTCTAATCCGGGGCTGACTGGTTCCCGAGCATGCGCGCGCATTGTTGTGCGATAGCCCAGTCTTCCTCGGCTCGAATGACCAGAACTCGGGCGAGGGTTTCCTGGGCCGATATTTCGCAATCGGGTTTTGCAGTCGAGTTCTTGGCCGCATCGACACCGATTCCGAGGAAGCGCAGACGCTCGGAGGCGGCTTCTCGGACCTCGGCAGAGTTCTCGCCGATTCCCCCGGTGAATACCAGGACATCGAGTCCTCCGAGCGAGGCTGCCATGGCTGCGATACAGGCACAAAGCCGATGGGTGAAGATTTCGAAGGCGAGCTTTGCTCGCGCGTTTCCATCGGCCATAGCTCTCACGATGTCGCGCATGTCGGGGGAGATTCCTGATATGCCCAGCAGGCCGGACTGGCGGTTCAGGATGTCGTCCAAATCCGCTACCTTTGTTCCGGAGCGCAGCACATGAATCAGTATCCCGGGGTCGATTGAGCCCCCGCGGGTGCCCATGACCAGACCTTCGAGAGGGGTAAAGCCCATGGTGGTATCGATGCTCTTGCCTCCTGCGATCGCCGCTAAGGAGCAGCCGTTTCCCAAATGACAGGTAATAATCTTCAGCGAGGCGAGATCAGACCCGAGCATCTGAGCGGCGCGATGCGCGCAATACTCGTGATTGATGCCGTGGAAGCCGTAGCGTCGAATGCCTTGCTCGTACCAGACATAGGGGCCGGCATAGATTTTCGCTGCCTCCGGTAGGGTGCGGTGGAATCCGGTGTCGAATACGGCGATCTGCGGGATGCCGGGAAACAGCTTGCTCGCGAGGTCGATTCCTTCGAGCCCGGCTTGGTTGTGCAGGGGAGCAATGGAAGCAACCTCGGCGATCGCCTGGCGTACCTCAGGCGTGATGCGGGTGGGTTCGCTCAGTTCCGGGCCGCCATGCACGATGCGGTGGCCGATCGCCTGAACCTCGGAGACATGGAGGAGAAGCGCGGTTGGACCGGTCGAAAGATTTTCGAGTAGTTTCTCGACTCCCTCCACCCGGCTGCCCGAACCGATTTCAGCTTCGGTGCGAATCTTCTTTCCTGTGGAGCTTTTGATGGTGGAGGTCTGTTTTTTGCCGTCCCATTCGATTTTGCCTTCCCAGAGCGCAGGGATCGGGTCGAGCGGGCCATGGGGCGCGAGTTCAAACAGCGCGCTCTTCTGACTGCTGGAGCCGGAATTGAGAACCAGGATTTTCATTCGGGAACGATGGAGTGAACTGCTTGGTTCTTGGCCTCCCTCGGATTCCGTTCCAATCATTCACCACAAGGGAAAGGAAGCGAAAGACGGCCTAGTACCGCCATCTCCAATTCAGAATCTCCGGCATGTCGATGCCGTACTCGTGGATGTACTGCTTATGCTCCACCAGCTTGTTGCGCAGCAACTGCTTGAAATGCCCGCCTACATTCTTCAGTTTGGGCACACGGTCCACCACGTCGCCCGCCAGATGGAACCGGTCGAGTTCATTCATCACCGTCATATCGAACGGTGTCGTCGTGGTGCCTTCTTCTTTGTAGCCGCGCACGTGCAGATTGTCATGGTTTCGCCTGCGATAGGTGAGCCGGTGAATCAGCCAGGGGTACCCGTGGTAAGCGAAGATGATCGGCTTATTCACGGTGAAAACAGAATCGAAGTCATTGTCGGAGAGGCCGTGCGGATGTTCGCTTGAGGGTTGAATCGTCATCAGATCGACCACGTTCACGACGCGAATCTTCAGGTCCGGGAGGTGCTGGCGAAGAAGATCGACCGCCGCCATGGTTTCCAGGGTCGGCACATCTCCGGCGCACGCCATGACCACATCGGGCTCGGAACTGTTATCGGTGCTTGCCCAATCCCAGATCCCGATGCCGTTTGTACAATGCTCGATGGCAGCCGGCATGTCCAGCCACTGGAGCTCCGGCTGCTTTCCAGCCACGATCACGTTGACGTAGTTGCGACTCCGCAAACAGTGATCGGCAACAGACAACAGGCAATTCGCGTCCGGGGGTAGATAGACGCGTACCACATCCGCCTTCTTGTTCACCACGTGATCGATGAATCCCGGGTCCTGATGGGTGAACCCGTTATGGTCTTGCCGCCAAACGTGCGACGTGAGCAGGTAGTTGAGCGAAGCGATGGGACGCCGCCACTCGATATCGCGGGTCACCTTCAGCCATTTCGCATGCTGATTGAACATCGAATCGACGATATGAATGAAAGCTTCATAACAAGAGAAGAAGCCGTGACGCCCGGTGAGCAGGTAGCCTTCCAGCCATCCTTGGCACATGTGTTCACTGAGCATCTCAAGCACGCGGCCGTCGCGCGCAAGATGTTCGTCAATGGGAAGGATGGGTTCCATCCACTCCTTGTCTGTAACCTGGTAGACGGCTTCAAGGCGGTTCGATGCAGTCTCGTCTGGGCCGAAGATGCGGAAGTTTTTCGCTTCGAGGTTAAGTTTCATTACGTCGCGCAGAAATCCTCCCAGTACGCGAGTGCTTTCGGCTTCCGCGTTTCCGGGCTTGGTGACTTTGACTTCATAGTCCCGGAAGTCGGGCATGACCAGCTCGCGGAGCAGCAGCCCTCCATTGGCATGGGGGTTTGCGCTCATCCGACGTTTCCCTTGGGGAGCGAGTTCGGCGAGTTCGGGGAGGAGTCGGCCGCTCGGATCGAACAGTTCTTGCGGTTTATAGCTCCGCATCCAGTCTTCCAGCACGGTCAGGTGCTCCGGTTTCTTCCGGAGTTCAGAGACCGGCACTTGATGCGCGCGCCAAGTGCCTTCCACCTGCACCCCATCGACGGTCTTCGGTCCGGTCCAGCCTTTGGGGGAGCGCAGAACCATCATTGGCCAATCCGGCATACCGTGGCTCTTGTCGTGATTCCGCGCGTTCCATTGAATCGAATGAATATCGGAGAGGATGTGGTCGAGCGTCGCCGCCATGAGTTGATGCATCGATTCGGGATCGTCGCCTTCGACAAAGTAGGGCTTCCAACCGCATCCGGTAAAGAAGCGGGTGAGTTCGTCGTCGGTCATGCGGCCCATGATCGTGGGATTCGCGATTTTGTAACCGTTGAGGTGCAGGATCGGTAAGACAACGCCGTCATGGGCGGGATTGAGAAATTTGTTGATGTGCCAACTGGTCGCCAGCGGGCCCGTTTCGGCCTCTCCATCGCCGACAACGCACGCCACTAGAAGATCGGGATTATCGAATGCCGCGCCACACCCATGGCTGAGCGCGTAACCCAGCTCTCCTCCCTCGTGGATGGAACCCGGAGTCTCCGGCGCGACGTGGCTTGGAATGCCGCCGGGGAATGAAAACTGCTTGAACAGGCGCTGCATCCCCTCCTCGTTCTGCTGAATGTTCGGGTAGAGCTCGGTGTAAGTGCCTTCGAGGTATGCATTGGCCACCATTCCGGGGCCACCGTGCCCCGGGCCGCAAATGTAGACGACGTTGAGCTCATCTCTGTTGATCACCCGGTTCAGATGTACATAAATGAAGTTGAGGCCGGGAGTCGTGCCCCAGTGCCCTAGCAACCGGGGCTTGATGTGTTCGATCTTCAGCGGTTCGCGCAGAAGCGGGTTCTTATAAAGGTAGATTTGTCCTACAGAGAGGTAGTTCGCTGCGCGCCAATAGGCATGAATTTTAGCGAGTTCTTCGTGAGTCAGAGGGGCGTTCGAAATGCCGGGAAGGGAATTGAGAGTAGTCATGCTGGCACCTCAAATAGATCATGACGCAGATGGCTGCGGCGTGCGAACAATATTGTGTAAAGCGAGCCGTGGGTGAGATTCTGCTGCGACCAAGTTCGTTGCCAACATGAGGCTGGGCCTGAGAAGGCAGAAGGCGTCTCGCAGGGCGAAAAGCTGGAGAGGCGTACTCGGAGGGAAGGATTACTGCTTCTTGGCGGTCATTCCGCAGGCATCCCGCACCAGTCTCAAGTCCAGCCCACTTGGAGAGAATTCGGCGACCCGCCGGCCATCCGGGGTATTGAACTCGATTCGAAACAGCTCCGCGCCGATCAGTTCACGCGCCGTTCCTTTGTCCATGGCAAGGAAGTGGCCGTTGATCCAGTTCCAGTTGTGCTCGTCGTGCGAGTTATCGGCGCGGACGCGCACATGCATCTGAGGCTGTCCCCAGAAGCCGGCCCAGTTGGGGCGCGAGAGCCTTAGGTTGGGATTGAAGTCGGCGAGCTTCAGCTTGCCGTCAGCGCAGTAGAGAATGACTTTGGCCCGCGCGTCTCCCCCCTCGGTATCGTTCGATTGCAGCTCAAAACGGCTTCGTTTTTCGGCGGTCATCCGATCTTCAGATTGATCAACCGTCCAATTGCCTCCCGCGTTCATGAGGCTGCCGCGGTCGTCTTCGTAGTCCCGGTCAGCGACAGGACGCTGTGCAAGGGCTTTCACCGACAGCATCACGCAAATGGCAAGAACAAGAACAGCGATGAGATTGCGGGTCACGGTTCTTCTCCCTCTCAATGCTTCGCGATTCTTGTAAACCCAGCCAGATAACGAAAGTTGCGCTCGCGCGCCCCCACCTTATGAATCCCTAGAGGAAGCGCCCTCTAGCTGCATGATGCTGAACAGGATCTTCCACTCTCAAAGGGGATAAACTGCAAATATGCCAGTTCAAATTGGGAGCAAAGCGCACGGTTTCAGCGATCCCACAGGCCTGCTTTCCGATTGCCACCGTCGCATTGAAATGTTCATGCAGGTCCTCGAAGGAGTTGCAAAAACCATGGATTCTCCTCCGGGGGAGGAGACTAGGCAGTCTTTGGCCAAGGCTCTTGCCTACTTTCGGGAAGCAGCGCCGAAGCACACCGCCGACGAAGAGCAATCCCTGTTTCCCCGGTTGCGCACGCTTCAGTCGCCCCAGCTTGCCTCGGCTTTTGCGAAGCTCGAAGAACTCGAAGCCGATCACCGCTGGTCGGAACCCCTGCATTTAGGCATCGAGCGACTAGGCCAGGAGTACCTTTCGAAAGGCCGGCTTTCGGAAGCCCAGATTGCGCAATTCCGTGACGCAGTTTCCAAGCTCTCGAGGATGTATCTGCGTCACATCGCGGTCGAGGACAACATCTTATTCCCGGCGGCCGAGAGCGTGCTTTCAGATCGCGACAAGCAAGTGATTGCAGAGGAGATGGCAAAGCGCAGGGCGTTGCCGCTGGTTTCCGGGGCCCGATGGGATCAGGGTTTCTAACCCGCGCAGCTTAAGGTAAACTGAGACTACCTCTTTTGGCCGCAATCCGGCCCAAGCCTGGTAACTCCGCGGAAGTGGTGGAATTGGCAGACACACCATCTTGAGGGGGTGGCGCCGAAAGGCATGCGGGTTCAAGTCCCGCCTTCCGCACCATTACGCCAGGTCCTTAGGTGGCCGGAATTAAGGAAAGGTTCGAGCAACCAAACTTCGTATGATTGTCTATACCCTACTCGTCATCGTTCACGTCATCGTTTGCCTGTTCCTGATCATTGTGGTGTTGCTGCAAAGCGGACAAAGCGGCGATATTGCTGCCGCCTTTGGCGGAATGGGCAGTCAGACCGCTTTTGGACCGCGAGGCGCCGCGACGGTGTTGACCAAAGCTACCACCTGGTGCGCGGTTATCTTTATGCTGACCTCCATCACGCTTTCCGTGCTGGCGACGCGCAGAGGCGGTGCTGCTTCGGTGCTGCAGAATATGCAGACCCCAGCCTCGAATAGCCAACCGGCGAAGAAGTAGATTTCGTCGTCCGGCAATCGTCTTTCGCGAACGCGTTCGAGGCACGTCGCTCGTGGCGAGCTGCTTTATGATCCACGAAATCCTCCCTGTCGGCCCGCTCGCGTGCAATTGCTCAATCATCGGCGATGAGACCACGCGCGATGCCATGGTCGTCGATCCGGGAGACGACATCGAAGACGTGCTGGCCATCGTTCAGAAACACAATCTCCAGGTTAAACAGATCGTGATTACCCACGCCCACATCGACCACGTGGGGGGAGCGATGAAACTGCGTCAGGCGACCGGGGCCCCGATCCTCATGAACCAAAACGACTATGCGCTCGTGAAGATGCTTGACGTACAGGCTCTGTGGCTGGGAATGGCTGCTCCCGGACGGGTTGAGATTGATGGCAGCGTGGGTGATGGGGACAAGGTCGAGGCCGGGCCATTGGTAGCAAACGTCATCCATACCCCCGGGCATACCGAAGGCAGTGTCTGTCTTTTCTTCCCTGCGCAGGGGAAGCTGATTGCGGGAGATACGCTATTTGCGGGAAGCATTGGCCGCACCGATCTCCCGGGCGGATCTTTCGACAAAATCATCCGCTCAATCAACCAGAAAGTCCTAGCGCTCCCCGATGAGACGATTGTTGTACCTGGCCACGGGCCGCTCACAACCATAGGCAACGAGCGGGCCAGCAATCCGTTTCTCAAGTAGTTCCTACAGCTCAGGGAAGGCCGGCCGCGCCAGGAAGGCCCTTCCGCGCGGTAGCCAACTCCTCCAATCAGGTCCGATTGCTATGCTGCAACAAGCTTGGAAGCGCAGACCGAAAGTCCTCATCGGGAGCGATGAGACTGAGAACCAGAAAACCATCTTGCGGGAAGTCGTAAAAGTGGCCCGGGTGAACCAGCACGTTTTTCTCGCGCAGAAGTGCAATCACCAAGTCCTCGTCCGATTGAGTCACCGGCACGCGCAAAATCGAATACCAGCCACCTTGCAAAGCCAAACGTGAACAGGTTTTCTGCTGGGAGAGTCCCCGGTCGAGTTCCTCAAGGTTCGCCCGCACGCGTAATCCTATTTGGGATTGCACTCTAGCTCTCTCAGCCAACAAAGCAGGAGCCGCAAACTGAACTGGCGTGCTCACCGACAAGTAGGTGTCGGCGATGACTTCGAGGCGTTCGATCGCGGAGTGAACACGATCGTTCGGCCCATTGACTGCAATCCAGGCTAGCTTCATTTGGGGTAAGGCGGAAATTTTGGACAGGCCGCTCAGGGTAAAGGTGAGGGCGCCTTGGTTTGTGATGAAACTCGCGTGCTCTAAGCCATCTAGTGCGTAGTCCAAAAATACTTCGTCGACGATCAGGGCCAGGTCGTTCCGGCGACAGATTTCATTCAGCTGGTCGCGCTCAGGCCCGCTTACATAGGATCCGGTGGGATTGTTTGGGTTCACCAGCACGATGCCCCGGGTTGTTTGCCCGATGGCTTCCTCCAAGGAATGAAAATCGATCTGCCACCCATGGTCATAGAGAAGCGGATAGGGAACCAGCTTCACATCCTCGAGGTCGGCGAGAAAGTCGAAAAGAGGATAGCTTGGTTTGGGGACAAGGATTTCATCGCCTGGATTCGTGAGTAGCCGGAACAGGTAGGCGTAACCCTCGCTGGTGCCGCTCGTGAGCACCAGGGCTTCTGGATCGATCAGCTCTCGGCGAGCGCGGTAGTACTCTGCCACCGCTTCGCGTGCACGCGCGAGACCTTTCGGTTGGGGATCGTAGTCAAGCGACTGGGAATTGTTTAGTGCATCGAGAATCGCACCTGCGTTGTAGGTGATCCCGGCGCGGGTTGGGTTAGAAATCGTGAGGTCAATCGGCTGACGCCCGGAGGCGCGCACCTCATCGATCGCCCGACTGAGGCGATTCGGAGCGAGTTTCCAGTTGGTGCGGCGGGAAAACATGGGAATCCATGATAGCGGAGGGACGAGGGCATATCTTGCCTGCCCGGTTTCTCCCGGGTGGCGAACTCGGGCCGGGGCGGGTTCGAGATGCGAATCCGTCCCGAAATCGAAACTTGCCTTGCTAAACCATTGAAATCGAAGTCCGTCGGGCCTTTCGAGGGTCTTCCGCGCAGTTACTTTGCGATTACTAAAGTGGAATTGTGAGTATCGGGACAAGAACGTAAGGTATGGGACGTGAGCACAAGTCTTGATCCATTGCTTTCCCGTTCCCAACTTGACCGAGGCACCTTGAAACAGCAAAGCACCTGGAAACGACGAGCCATCGATGCCGTGCTCGTCTCTGTCGCTGTGATTTCACTGGCCGCCATGGCAGTGCGCCTTCTTGCCCGGTAATCCCGCTTACTCCTGCAAGGCGAGTTTCGCTTGCTCTACACAGGCTGCAAGCGGCCGGTCGGTATCGATGATCATTTTCGGGAGCGTGATCTCCTCGAATCGAGCTTTCACCGCCAAATAGAGATTGAAGTCGCGATTCGCTGCAGGATGCGGCTCCTCGTGGTTGAGCCGCTTGCGCGCGTTTTCGTCGCTACAAATGCACTCCAGAATCCTCCAAGGCTGCCCGAGAGCGCTGGCATAACCCGTGGCGCGAGTGAGTTGGTAGGTGCGCGAGAACGTCCGCCCGTCTAAAAACACCTTTCGTGCGGGGTCCTTGCGAAATAGATAACCTGCCACCTTCAGCATCACGCGAGCGCAGAAATCGTCCTGCTCCGTCGAGTACTCAATATCCGGCGGATCGAACAGAGCAGCGCGGACGCCATCTTTGTCGATGACTGTGCCGCCGAGATCGGCCGCGAGCGCACGACTCAGCGTGCTCTTGCCAGCACCAGGAAGTCCGGCCATAAGGATCAGCATGTTTTGAGAATAACTTACGGCGATGATTGGCATCTTCCTGAGAAACCCCGTTCCAAATCCACTCCGCAGCTTGGCTGCTTCATCTACGTATTCGTTCTGTGTTGCTCGGCGTCATCGAGAGCAGAGGTTTCGATTCTCTAAATTTCTTCTTGCGTCACGCGGAATTTTTCGTACATTAAACGCTGCAATTGATTTCCAAGCGGTCGAGGAGGAGCCATAGAAATTGTCCACAGCTAAGGTCGCACGCGAAGGCCAACCAGCAAATCACATGGCAAGCGCCCCCATCCCCAAGCAGAAATCCGCCCACCTGGCACTTTGGCCTCTGGTGGCTGCCACCTTCTTTATGGTTTCTGGCGGAACTTACGGTACCGAGGACATCGTTCACGGGGCCGGATATGGGCGTGGCATTCTTATCCTGCTACTCACGCCGATCCTTTGGAGTTTGCCGACCACATTCATGATCGGTGAACTTGCCGCAGCCCTGCCCTGCGAAGGCGGCTACTACGCGTGGGTCCGCCGAGCCATGGGAAATTTCTGGGGATTTCAAGAGGCGTGGCTCTCGCTCGCGGCTTCGATCTTCGACATGGCCATTTACCCGACGTTGTTCGTGAGCTATCTCGCGCGGTTGTCTCCCTGGTTTGCGGCGAACCATCGCGGCGTGTGGGCGGGCCTGGCGGTGGTTGTGGTTTGCGCCGGGCTGAATATTGCCGGCGTGAAAGCGGTTTCGCTCACATCCCTTTGGCTGTTCTTTCTTCTTTCAGTGCCCTTCGCTCTGATCGTTGTGCTCTCGCCATTCAAGCACGGCGCACTCTTTCATGCTGCTCCGGCAGCCTCGAATGTCGGGCTGATCGGCGGGATGCTGGTGTGCATGTGGAACTACATGGGATGGGATAACGCGTCGACCATCGCCGCCGAGGTGGATCAACCGCAGCGCACCTATCCGAAGGCCATCATGTTGGCGCTGCTCGTCGTTGCGCTCAGCTACATCCTCCCGGTTGCTGCCGTGTGGATGACGGGCTTGCCGGCCGCTTCATGGGAAACAGGTTCCTGGGCGGACATTGCTGGCATGCTCGGGGGGCCGGCTTTGCGGGTGTTCCTCATCGCGGGAGGAATGTTCAGCGGCTTCGCAATGTTTAATGCCCTGGTTATGAGCTATTCGCGTCTGCCCTTGGCCATGTCCGAAGACGGTATGCTGCCAAAAATTTTCGGCAGGCTGCATCCTCGTACCCGTGCGCCGTGGGTTGCAATCATCGTTCTCGCACTCGGATGGGCGATGTGCCTCGGCTTGGGCTTCGAGCGCTTGGTCACACTCGACATCCTCATTTACGGTTTGAGCTTGCTGCTCGAGTTCGCTGCGCTGGTCGTATTACGAATTCGTGAACCCGAACTGCCTCGCCCGTTTCGCGTCCCCGGTGGGCTCATCGGGGCGGTCGCACTTGGGATTCCGCCGATTTTGCTGCTAGCGTTTGATATCCACGGCCAGAGCGAACACATCTGGGGCATGAGTTCCTTCTCCTTTGGAGGGTTGGTGGTTGCCGCAGGCGTCGCAAGCTACGGCGCTCTCTACTTACTGGCCTGCGCGCGAAAGGCAACCCATGCCGCTACCGGGGGATAGGAGCCAACCCGGACAAGGTATCCGCCGAATCGCAGGCGGCAGGGATGCAATGGGGGCGACAGGTAGGTAAGGAAACCAATGATGGAGGTTCTGGCTGAGCATCCAGAACTGCAGAATGCCCTGCGAGCGGCATCCAAGGCTCGTCGGCACGGTAAGAACCAGGGTTACCGTCGATCATTGGGGGGGTGAGCGTTATAGGGATTTCGTACGACGAATCTGCCGCCCACGCTGATCGGCCTTGAGGCGTGTTCCGGAGCACACTTTCTGGGAGCCGCCTTACGAAAACAAGGCCACGAAGTGCGACTCATCCCCGCCCAGTTCGTAAAGCCTTACCGGAAGTCGAACAAGAACGACTTCATCGATGCGGAAGCGATCGCGGAAGCTGTGACCAAACTGAACATGCGCTTTGTGCCGATCAAGACGCAGGAGCAGCTCGATGTACAAGCCCTGCACCGAGTTCGGGATAGACTGATACAAGGTCGCACGGCACTGATAAACGAGATCCGCGGCTTTCTGTTGGAGCGCGGCATCACCTTCCCGGCACAGCCCATTCACCTGCGCAAGAATCTTCCCATCGTTGTGGAAGATGCCCAGCAAAACCTGACCCCTCGTTTGCGCTGGCTGCTAGATCGGCTGTGGCAGGAGTGGAAACAGATGGAGATCGATGTCCAGACCGTTACCGACCAGATTGAGCGCATTAGCAAAGAGGATGCGCGTTGTCAGCGTCTATGCCAGATTCCCGGCTTCGGTCCCCTGGTCTCGACCGCAACTGTGGCGGCCATTGGCAACGGAGCAGCCTTTCGCCGAGGGCGCGATTTCGCGGCCTGGGTTGGGGTTGTACCCCGACAGTACTCCACCGGGGGTAAACAGAAGCTGCTGGGCATCAGCAAGCGTGGCAACCGCTATCTGCGCCGCATGCTGATCCACGGGGCTCGTGCGGTACTGTTTCGTGCCAAATACGACACAAGAGGATTTGGGCAATGGTTCCAACGCCTGGCTCAGCGTGCACCGCGCAACAAAGTCATCGTAGCCATCGCCAACAAACTGGCTCGCATGGCCTGGGCCGTGTTATCCAGCGGCAAAGATTTCCAGTATCAGCCGCTGCAGACGACCGCTGCGTGATAGGACCGTGGAAAAGACGCTGCGCTTGGAAAGCACAAAACGCTTTCCACTTTTCCACCGTCCCGACGACAAACTTTCAAGTTCCACCAAGGTCTGCTGAGGAGAGAAGGAGACGAAATAATAGTCCAACGGCGTGCCGGAATACCTGAACACTCAAACGCGTCCTTAGTGACCGAGGGATTTAGAAGGACCGACACGCGCGGATCATCATCGAGTGCCCGGAGAGCATTCTCCACTAAGAGGCCGGATACATTTACGCAGACTATTATTTTGGCAAACCTTCAAAACCTCTTGCAGTCCGGCGGCGGACCATACATTTGAGTGCAATTGATTCCATGACATGTCGGCTCTAAATCCGAGTAAGTAAGAATCTGGAAACTAGAAACAGTCCCGATCCGATCGCGATCAGGTCTTCTGGAATTGCAATCACAATATCCGGAACGCGAAGGCCTTGAACCAGTCTGACGCGCGCCTGATAGCCGCCGAACCCTCCGGCGATTGCGCCGATTGCCCCGATCAACGCCCCCAGCCAAAGTGACGCACCTCCAGCAAAGCCCAGGCACGCACCCGTAAGCGAACCCATTACAATTCGCGCAGCTAGTGGGCCGGCAGTCGTACGTGCGGGAGTGGTGGGAACTTGATCAGCAACGAATTCGGCCAATGCGCCAAGAGTGAAGATTCCGACTGCCCAAGCCGAGCCCATGAAGGCCAGGTGAGAGCCGGAAAGATTGATCCAATCCAGGCGCGCCGCCCAGGCTACAATCGCCGGCGCCGTCATGGATCGCAACCCTGCTACTACTCCAATACCGAAGGCCAGGAACAACGCAAAGCCGGAATTCATGAATCTTCTCCCATCGTGATTGTAGACTCGCATGCGAGCAGACAGAGCGGGGTCTGAAGGCCGATGTTCCTAAGCGGAAGATCACGTCAGCAAAGTGATGCCAACCTGACGTCCGTTGAGGTATACGTTTCCGTCAGTTCCACGCTCAAACACCAACGTTGTCGGAACCCCTGTTTCTGGAAGTTCGTGAGCCTCCACCCAATATGCAAAATAGAAGTCCACCTCCGGCCCGAGTCCTTCTTCTCTATTAGAGAGTACGCTAGTTACTACCGCCTGCCGCTCTGGCGAATTGTTGTCGGGCAATATCTTGAACTTGAAACGTTGCCCTACCTTAATTTCAGATTGCACTTGAACTCCTTGTCTGTTCTCAGCTTTTGATCACTACACCACGATAGCTGATGTAAACAGGCGATTGCATCATTGACGCCAGACGATGTGCTTCAGTCTTTGTTCTCAATCAGTCTTTGTTCTCAATCTGAATGATTTTTATCGGCACATCGTAGGGGTTTTCGTCCGAATGCCGCAGTCTAGTCTTGTGGAATGCACGGGGGTGACGAGTTCAAGGCCTTAAAAGAGCCATCTTCGACCCGAGGTTTGCAAATCCCTGTCAGAAGAATTGTGGACGGGACGTTTCCTTGTATTCGCCTTTTCAGGGTATTTTGAGTGCAATCGCGATTTTTCGCCAGGGTGGAAGGTCTATCGCCCGCCGCTTCAAAGAAGAATGGTTACATGCCTAAAGCTTCAAGTGGATATTTTCTTCGGGGTCCCGCTAGTGAGACATTCGAGCAATCAAAACAAGTTCACTCCCGAAAGGAACAATCGTGAGAAGTCGAGCTAGTTCGTATAGCTTTTACTCTTTGCTGCTCCTATGCTGAATCTCCAGGTAAACGCGACCAGATCGTCTACGTATGTGCTTGCTTGAAAACAAAATCCTGTGCTTGTGTGACCGAGGACTAAAATGCAAGGTCCGTGCGCTTGCGGAACTGAAGGCAACCCGCCACTGAAAGCCGTGCCTGCAGACAGTGATTGGGCAAAGCAGAACCGCGATGAGCTAGCGAAATGAAAGAAGGCTGTCGATTGTGATGTGGGAAACCGCGAGCGCTGAGTAAATTGAGAACAAGCTAAACTCAAACAACAATCCATATGCGCGTGCCACTGCTTTTCTCGTTTTGGTTCATGGTGGCTGCTTACGTCGTACATTGCATCGACGAGTCGCTGCTGGGAGCAGCTTCGTGGAGAAGGTGCGCCAGCACTGGTGGCCGGAGTACTCCTGGACGAAGTTTTTTTGGTTTAATGCCGGGTATTTCGTGGTCATGATCGCCAGCGTCGTCCTGTATGACGTTCGTCGTGGTGCATGGGCGATCCTGCCGCTGGCATGGGTGATCGAACGCGCCTGCAACGGAATCTGGCATGTTGGCTGGTCAATTCGCTTCAATGAATACTCGCCGGGGCTGGTGTCGAGCATTCTGATGTGGATGAATTGTTACTTTGTAGTGCGCTACCATCCGCCAGAAGAAGTGATTCCTTCCAAGGTATGGATTGCTGCTCTAGTGATTGGCGGGGCGTTTACAACATTTCTGGTCCTTTATTTTCCATTGGTCAAAGGCAGACAGATCCGCCGTTCCTGAAATCTGCACGCTAAGTTTAGGGCTCCGAAGCCTCTTCAGTTCGGGTCTCGGGCAGGCATAGCTGAACGAATCAGTGACTGATCGAGCCTTTATCCACAGCAAGGGGCTGGAAAAAATCATATTCGTAGTAATTGACCAGCAGTTCGACGACATGGCCCAGAAAGGCTTTCAGAAGGAGAAGCCATGACTCTCAGGAAACATCTTCTCGCCTTGTTGTTCAGAGCTTTTCTCGTTATTTTTTGCTCCACTTTCGTCTCCGCCCAAACGAGTTCAGAAGTCACCAAGCTCGGATCGCCAATCGCGAGCGCCGATCACGACGGCCAGCACGATTTCGATCCGCTGACCGGCACTTGGAAAGCGCATACGAAGTACCGCGCTCACCCCCTGGCTGGATCTGATGGGTGGATCGAGTCTGATGGTACTGAAGTTTTCCAAAAGATTTGGGACGGCGCCCTACTCGAGTTGTCCACAGGTGCCAGCGCCAATGGACCTGTCGGCCTGATGTTGTACACCTACAATCCGCAGAGTCACCAATGGTATGTCTATTTCGCAAGCAGCAAGGATGGCAAGATAGGGCTGCCGAATGTGGGCGAATTTAGGAATAGGCGAGGTGAGTTCTTCGTGCAGGACACGCTGAACGGCAAATCGCTGCTGAATCGATATGTCTGGTCGCAGATAGCGTCGAGCTCGCCTCACTTTGAGGAGTCATGGTCGAGCGACGGCGGACGGACGTGGGAGCCAGTCAGGATTGTAGACTTAGCGCGGGTCAGCGACGACATCGGCAACGCGCACCCGACTGGGAAGTAAACTGGAGCGCGTACCAGACGCGCGACAATCGTCCACTTTCGATCAATGAGTTCTGGAAGCTTTGTTCGAGAACGCTTCCGCAGCTTCGTATTGGGCACAGATTTAACGCCAGTTGACCACAGTTGCCGAACTACCGCCGATTTGCTGGATCCTCAAGGGCGCTAATCACACGTTATTTGCTATAAGAGCTCATGCATGTGGAAAGCTATGCAGCGCGACCAACTCACCTCAGATGGCTCCTCGATTCTGATCCCGCCTTTTCTCGACAGTTATACGTTCAAGCGAAACCTTCGCAGCAGGACTGTCAAGAATAGGATTGCGAAAACAGCGGATACAGCCGTCCATGCAATGCTGTGTTCCTGCCAAGAGCTAAACGCAGAGATGGACGAGAAGAGGAGGTATCGCCAACCATTAGGTTCGTTTCACACTTGGGCAAGCCGACGCCGCGTTGGAGTTGGTGTGACAGTCTGGGAAGTGTCATAGCAGGGGCATATTGCGAATCAGGCGAACGCTACAGTAGTGCCCATGACAAAGCAGGCCTGTTCAATCCTTCTAGCATTTGGTCTATTCGCCGCCACGGCGTTGGCCCAGATCGCACAGCCAACCGAAGCTAGAACACCCTCAAACCAGACGCCCACAGTGCGTGGGCCGAGTAATGGCTGCCGTTTTCAAGACGGCACCTATTGTGACGTCTTCGCCCAGCACCCTCGCAGTCGCATCAACATTCCCCCGGGGCGTCAGATGAGACCGCGCATGTTTGGGGCGGACTCCGGGTGCCGACGAGGCAAGCGTGGCCTCATTGGAGCGCTCGCCGGAGCCGGTATTGGAGCCACGATCGGAGCGACAGCCAACCCGAAGAATAACTCCCGTGGCACTGCTGCCGCGCAGGGAGCAGCATTGCTTGGTTTAATCGGATGGGCTGTGGGAAGTGCTACTGGATGTAGTCACTGAGCGCGAATCGGTGCCTGATCCAACTCGAGCATCGTCGTCTCTCGCTATCTCAATGGGGGATATCGGGATTTCTCAACAGCGAGATCAATTCACCAAATCATCGCGGTCATGACACAAGAATGATCGCTGAGGAAAAGATTCCATAATGGAGTTTTGTTACTGGTTCCCGTATGAAGATTCGGGCGGAGCTGGATCTCGGTACTGCCCCAATGTTCGATATCTAGGCGATATCCCCCTGGGGGTAACTCATTTGACGCGAAATTCCCGTTTGCATCCGTCGCTCCACTCCATGCCGCTTTACCGGATGAAAAATATATCCGGACCGGTGTGAACTGGACAGGTTTCTTACTCAGAATAACGCTGCCTCGGATGGTATTGCCGCCGATCGAAGCTTGGCGCATTCCGGCATCGGCACAACGAGATCCAGCGAAGCATAGCGATGTGACAAAGATCAAAAGAAGACCCGACCGGCGCAGTTTCCTATTCATCGAAACCATTCGCCTGCGCATCCACCGTTGCAGATTGAATCGAAAGCTTGATGATTGGCAATTACGTTCATCGAGCCATCGGTTGAACTTCAACGATGACACGCGGAAGCACCTGATGAGGTCTGAACCTTACCAGTTTGTGTGGACTCCAAAGCGAGTCATTGGACAACCTGATATGGAACAGTCGGCAGAGTCGAATCACAAGCACATCACAACGCCGAAGAACCGCCCAGCGCACGCGCTTCAGAAATGCAGTCATTGGGCCAATTCTACGCCCATTGATTGACACCATCAGGCATTATCACTCCAAACCATCGGTAGAGTCCTTAGCCCGTTCCTGGCCACCGTATTTTCACTTCGCCAGCCACATTTAGGAATATGATCGACAGCGCATGGCTCACTTCATATCCAGACGATCGTTGGTCAAATTGCTAGCCGTAGCCCCGCTAGCCAGAGCTTTCGCCGACGAGCGCAAGATGTTCCTGTCCTTGAACAGTGTCCTGTTGCAAGGCCGGGTTCAGTGGCCGGACTTTGCGCGCTTGGCTGCGAAAATTGGCTTTCCCGGTACGGACATCATGCTGGGCCCAACCATGCGAGCTGGCGCCAGCGCTACCAACGACCTGCTTGCCAGCCTTAAGATCCGGCCAGCCGCCATCGACTTGCCGGTCGAATTTAGGAAGGACGACGCAACCTTCCAGACCTCGCTCACCCAGCTCGACTCAGCCGCCCGGTTCGCTGCCGAGATCCATTGCCCGCGCATGATCACCTACATCATGCCGTCGAGCGATACGCCAAAAGACGAACTGCGCCAAATCTATAAGCGGCGGTTTACAGAAATTGCTCGCATCCTGGCGGGCTCCAATGTCCGCCTCGGCCTCGAGTTTCTAGGTCCGCTCGAACTTCGCAAGGCGTACAAATATGAATTCATTTGGCGCATGAACGATATGCTGGCCTTCGCCAAGGAGTGCGGTCCCAACGTCGGACTGCTGCTCGATACCTGGCACTGGCACCATGCAGGTGCCACCACAGAGGACATCATTGCCGCCGGCCGAGATGCTATCGTGCATGTCCATTTCAATGATTCGCCGAACGTGCCGCCAGACCAGATCCACGATAGTCAGCGTCTGCTGCCGGGCGAAGGTGTCATCAACTTGACCGGCTTCTTGCAGGCGCTCCACAGCATCCACTACTGCGATGCCCTCAGCGTGGAAGTCTTCGGGCGAACGAAAGACATGACACCGGAAGCAGCCGCGAAAGCCGGCCTTGATAGCTCAATCATTGTCTTTCGTAAAGCCGGAGTTCCCCAAGGCTGAAGCGACAACGATCAAAGCTGAGTTCCTTGTGCTGATTGTTGATAAGGAGTGCCTGTTGAAAAACTCTTTTGCGTCAAAATCGCAAAAATTAAATTGCGTCAGGATGCGTTATAAGCGATCTTCTCGAATTTCAAGGCATTTCATATCCCTCAACTTTCGAGTGTTTTCGACGAAAGCGGACTTTTTCAACAGTCACAGGAGACTACACTCATGGACCTCGGGGAGGATTTTGGCTCCCCAATGTACGATCGTTTTTAGCGACGGAATCTTGCGTGATATGGAGAGTGGTTGCCTTTAAAAGGCCCGCTGCGGTTCGCTTACCGCTTGCGGTTGAGATCGTCAAAGGAGAACAGGATCCCACTGTGAATAAAGGATTGGTCATCGGTCTCTTATCTCTGCTCTTTGCTACTCCAACGTGGTCACAGCAGCTCAATATTCCGGTGATTTCACCCGAAGACGACGTGCAACTCGCACGGGAGTTGCCGGATCTTGCGGCGCGAGCCATCGCCATTTACTCCGATGCCGATCGGGACCGCTATCTCAGGAATCTATTCCGCCTGCAAATGGTAGCCGGGCAATATGCGGAAGCTCGATCGACTCTAGATTCGATACGAGCGTCGTATGCAGCGGTGCCCTCCCACTCGGCGGCAGACCTCGCGCCCGATGAAATAACGGTGAGGGCCGCGCCGCTGATTGCAGGAGGTTCATCGCCCCAGGAAGCGTTGCAGTCTTCGTTTCGCTTTCTGTTTACAAAGCTTAATGACCAAGAGGCGAACGGAGCTATCTATTGGCTTTGGGGGCCGGTCGGGCGGTTTCGCGCCAACGTAAACGAAATCATCCGCACTCATCAAGACAATCAAGGAATCGACCTACAATCGACGCTCGATCTGATCCGGAATTACCAACTGTACGTCGAGTACAAGACCCTGATCCCGTACATGGATGCTCTCATAGCGGAGGACGATCTCAGGCGCTACGACATTGACAAAGATGTGCGCATTCCGACGAGGGATGGGGCAACGCTGTGCGCTCTCGTGGTACGGCCGAAGAAAGCCGCCCGACTCCCCGCTGCGCTGAACTTCACGATCTACGCGGGCTTACGAGAGATCGAGAAGGCCCGAAACGCTGCTGCCAATAGATACATTGGAGTGGTCGCCGATACCCGCGGTAAGGCTTGCAGCGCTGGTGAGATTGTCCCCTGGGAACACGAGGCGCAGGATGCGTTCGACGCGATCGACTGGATCAGCAAACAGCCTTGGAGCGACGGCCAGGTAGGTATGTACGGAGGCAGCTATGAAGGATTCGCGCAATGGGCGGCAACCAAGCGTGTTCACCCGGCACTGAAAACTATTGTGCCATGGTCGGCGGTCCATCCCGGTTTGGTACTCCCGATGGCGAACCACGTTTTCCAGAACGCCAACTACCAGTTCGTCCCGTATGTCACGAACAACAAATATCTCGATGATGCAACCAACAATGCGGAACGCTGGAACTCACTCAATGAGCGCTGGTATGCAAGCGGCAGGCCCTACCGGGAGCTAGACCAGGTGGACGGCACCGTAAACAAGGTCTTGCAGCGCCAGCTTCAACATCCTGCTTTCGACAGATATTGGCAGTCGCTCGCTCCTTACCGCACCGACTTCTCAAGGATCAATATTCCTGTGTTGCAGGTCGCGGGATACTTCGATCCTGCACAGGTTGCAGGACTTTACTACCTCAATCAGCACTATGCGTATAACAAACGCGCTGAGGATTACCTCATCATCGGTCCCTACGATCACCAGGGAGCTCAAGGAACTTATAAGCCAGGGTTTGCAGGCGGCTACAGCATTGACCCCGTGGCTCAATTCGACACACTGAAGCTCACCTTCGAATGGCTGGATTACGTGATGAAAGGTGGGAAAAAGCCGGAGCTAATAAAGGCCAAAATCAATTACGAGGTTATGGGGAAGAACGTCTGGAGACATGCTGAGTCAGTTCGGAAAATGAGCAACGGTACGATAAAGCTCTACCTGTCCAATGTTAAGTCGGATGCAAGTCCCCAATCAGGAAGCTGGCCCACAGGGCTATATGAGCTGAAGGACACGCCTCTCAAGACGCGAGCGGCCCTTGAGCAGACTGTCGATTTCGTGAATCGCGACCCATCGGCCCGCAACAACCTCTATCCCTCGGGCGTCATCGTCAAGAACCTTTCGCCCGGCAATGGCTTCGCATTCGTCAGTACTCCCTTCGAGAGATCATTCTCGATCTCAGGCTGCATTTCGGGAGTGCTTAAAGCGGTGATCAATAAGAGGGATATGGATATCACCATGGCGTTTTATGAACTCCAGGTTAACGGTGAACTATTCAATCTGGGTTATTACCTGGGACGGGCTAGTTTCGCCAAGGACCCGACGACTCGACACTTACTGCGACCCGGCGCAATCGAGTCGATCGCCATCCGCGGGACCCCGCTCATTAGTCGCCAGATCCAGAAGGGCAGCCGCCTGCTCGTGCAGTTGACCG
The DNA here is from genome assembly GCA_035496675.1 of Terriglobales bacterium. Taxonomy (GTDB): domain Bacteria; phylum Acidobacteriota; class Terriglobia; order Terriglobales; family Acidobacteriaceae; genus Gp1-AA145. The sequence goes on along the minus strand of DATJEL010000007.1, from coordinate 928 downwards.
TAAACAAAAACGAATTCAGCCAGATCAACTATGGAACAGGAAAAGATGTTAGCGATGAATCTATAGCTGACGGGAATTTGTCCCTGAAAGTTCAGTGGCTGAACGACAGCTACATTCTTGTGCCAGTTTCGCGATAGTAGATTCCTTCGGGTTTGCCAAGAGACAGGTAATCTCACCACTTTGCGCTTTTCTTTCGCCCAAGACGGGGCATTTTGAGCGTTATCGAGATTTCTCGACGGTCGAGTGGGTCAAGCCGAGTGAAGCAGCGTCTTCGTAGGCGATTTTCACCCATCGTTTCACGGTTTCCCGCCAGTCTTGCCCCAAATGCGTGATGTAGAAGTTGAGCCACTCGGGCGGATAAGTCGGGTCTATTCTTGCGCCATCCTTACAAGCAGCATCAACCCGGTCCTCCCTAATGCGCAGAAAAATATCGTGGGTTCCTCCTGTCCACGCAAAGACGATGCCATTGTGATTCGCGATCACGGGATAGCCGTAGATCCAACTTGTTTTGATTTCCAGTCGCAGGGGATGTCAGTTTCTGCAATAAGATCACGCAATTCACCCGTGAGGTCGGGACGAGCATGGAGACGATATGTGTCGGTCTCACGGTCGTAGACGGAATTGGCTTTCAGATATGCGAAAAGTGACTCGTTCTCGGCGCGGAGAAACTCAGTGATGTGATCCATAAGATTTGGAGCTTTTGCAGACTGGCCACCCAATTGTAGTTGCTGAAAACACGCATCAACGCGCAAAATCCCCGGCAGCCACTTTGAGTGAAATCGAGATATTAGTGCGCCGGGATAAACCGGCATGAGGTAGAGGATGAAAGAGCCTTACAAGAAGGGAGTAGCGATCCACTTGGCCTCGAGTCTTGCGCTGCTACCGTGAGGGACGCAGTGAAGCGTAGATAGAGGATAGGCGGGGTGGG
>DATJEL010000006.1:0-7825 GCA_035496675.1 Terriglobales bacterium | reverse complement strand
TGCACGTGCTCGTGAATGCGGCGACCAACCGGCTCTCGACCTCGTCGGGCTACGGCTACGACGCCACCGGAAATTTGACGTCGGGGCCGGGGGTTTCTTTTCACAACGTACGATGTGCAGAATCGCTTAGCGACGTTTGTGCCCACCTCTAGCGGGACGGAGTACTATTCGTATGGGCCGGACAACATGCGGGTGTGGAAGAAGCCGCCGAGCGGATCCGAGGAGGTGTACTTCTAGGGAGCGCAGGGCGAGAAGCTGGGGCGGTTCAACTACGGGTCGGGCGTGTTCAGCACGGTGCGGCGGCGGAGCGTATACTTCGGAGCCCGCGTGTTGACCGAGGGACAGGACCGGCTGGGATCGGTCCCGGATTTCGGGGGCTATTCCGTACGGGGAAGCGCAGAGCCCGGGCAATCTGGACCTGGACCGCTTCGCAACGTACTACCGCGACGGCACGAGCGGCCTCGATTACGCACGGAACCGCTACTATTCGAGCGCACAGGGCAGGTTCATGTCGGCGGACCCATCGAACAGAAGCATGAATCCAGCAGACCCCGGGAGCTTCAACAAGTACGCCTATGTACTTGGCGACCCTGTGAATAACAATGACCCTTCCGGTTTGGAAACAGCAGACATGTTCTGCGACGTGTACCCGAATTACTGGCTCTGCCACTCGGACTTTTTCAACCCCATGTTTCTGGTAAAGAATGGATTTGGGTTTTTGCTAGGAGGTGCAGGTGGAGGCGCAAGTACGCAACGAGAACAACAGATCAAGACGATCCAAACTAGCTATGCGCGGTTGAGGGGGCTCTTGGGCAAGGATAAAGATTGCACTGCATTTTTGAGTTCAAGAATGGATCTCCCGACATACAAGAAGTTCATGGATGCCCTGGGTCCGATGATAGGTCCTGGTCCCTTGCCCAAAGGAGTCAACGCCCAGCAAGGTCCGATTGGTTCCGGATACGAGATTACAATCAACCCAAACGGAGCTTTCTTCAACGGGCGCGCGACCATAGGCTACGCTGACACGCACGCAGCCGACATGAACAGGCTACAAGCAGGGGACACCAGCGGTCAAATTTTCATTCTGCTCCATGAGATAGCTCATGAGCTGAAAGCAGTTGGCTTCGTGGAGGAAGGTAATCAATACGGGACCGACATAAAAAAAGAGATGAGCAATAATGATCTATTATGGGATAAGTGTTCAAAGACGCTCAATGCGGCGATACCGCCTATTAACTAGCCTGGTCTTCTTCATTGCCTACGTCGGTAGTGCATTCGCCGAAGATCTCAGTCGGTGCGTCAGTTCGCTGGTGTTGCCCACGTCCAACGTGTTCTCGAGGAACTCGGCCGTCGGTGGAATCGTCACCGCTGACGTCACGATTGGTGAAGATGGCGGGTTATCGCGGCTCGATTTGGATGGGCCGACGTATGGTCTGAAGGCAGAGGTCGGGGTATATCTCAGACAGTCGAAATTTGCAGTAGCGTGCGCGGGGCGAAAAGTTAGGATGACGTTTGAATATAAACTCGAAGGCGAGCGAACTTATGAGGTTGTTCCTCCGAAAATAATTTTTCGGCCGCCCCTGTCTTTCACAATTGTCGTCCGCCCGGGCAAGCCGACGGTGAATTGAGGAGCGCCTCTTCGCGCGAGTAGGCACTGTCACGCTTCTTTTGTCCCTTCGTCCCATCATCCGTTTTATGACGCGTTGGGGAGTGGCAATTACTCCGCTTCAATTATGGGGAAGAGGGGACAAGGAAAAAGGGGGGAAATCCGGACGGGGGAAATCCGGGGACAAGGAAATCCGGGGACAGACTGCCCGTTTTTCTACTCCCTCGGTGAACGCGAAGTCGAATAGCTCCTGCGTCGCATCAGGAACCTGTTTCCGCGGCCGGCCGCCTTTCTGTGGCGCCAATGCCCGAGACAATGTGCGCTCCATCTGCCGCACAAATGGCTCGGCCCCAGGCTGACTCGCGTACTACAATCCCAGTGGTCCAAACCCAGGGGGCGGAGGGTACGACCCTGGGCCTGGAAAGCCCGGCGGTGCCGGTGGTCACGCGGTCGATCTCACCGGCTTGACCTCCGCTGGGGAGACGGCCATCGAAGCGCTGAAAGGAAAGGACTGTGCAGGCCTATTCTCCGGCGCTGACCCGATTAAGGTGCTCTCTGATTTAATTTCTGGGAACGCCGGTCGGGGCAGCATTACTTCGGGAAATCTTGGCCCTCCATCGCAGAACAACGCCTCAGGGTACGAGCATGTTCACCGGCGCGACGATCACGATTAACAGCGATCGAAGCGCCCCATGGTTTGGTGGATACCCAGACAAGTTCCACATCGGAAATTCGACAAGCAGCGCAACTCAGAAATATATATCGTGCCATGACCCTCATCCATGAGCTTGGATATGTGTTTAATATCGTTACCGGTTTAGGCAGGTCAAGTATCGTGACACCGGATCCGTCTGATGTAAGCAACAGCAACACTGATACTGTCTTTGAGAACTGCTTCAAAATGCCACCTGGCGGTCATCCGTAGGAGACAGTTATGCATATGCCATCGTTGACTTGGATCTTGTTGGTACTTCCGTTGCTTGCAGACTCGAAAGTCAGCCAGCCCCTTACGGTGTGCGAGTGGACGAGTGAAAAGGGGAGAAAAAGGGGACAGACGCAATTCTCGCAGGCCAGCCGTCAGCAAATAGCCAGGGCTGCAAACCGGGTACGGCCGGAATGGGCGCAAAAATCGTTCTCGGGGACGCCACCTACACCCCCAGTTTTCCAGGGTCCTCGCCCAGTTTGTGTTTTCCCCAACCTTGTGTTATCTATATGCTTCACGGGAAAACATATATGGCATACATTATCGCGGAACCCTGCATTGGCACGAAGGACACGGCATGCGTCGATGCCTGCCCGGTGGACTGCATCCACCCGAAGAAAGATGAGCCGAATTTCGCTACGGCGGAGATGCTGTACATCGACCCGGTGGAGTGCATCGACTGCGGCGCCTGCGTCCCGGTTTGCCCGGTTTCGGCCATTTTCGCCCTGGATGACCTCCCGGCAAAGTGGGCGGAATTCACGCCCAAAAACGCAGCCTACTTCGGGCGCTGAGCGGTCCGGTCACCAGTTTCACGTTAGCTTTTTCCGTTCAAAGGACAGCCACTTACGCGCAGTGTGTCACGGGGCCTGGAACCCCGTCCGGTTAACATGCGGGTGAGGAGTCCTGATGACCTTTACCGCTTTGGGGCGAGTGAATGTGGCCACGCCCGGCACGCCGGTGCCCCTTTCGGCTGACCCGACCGTGCGCGCTGCCAAGATCCTGTTTCAGGTGATTCCCGGCCTTACGGGGAAGGGCTACATCGGGAAGAGCGGCATGGTGCGCGCTACCCTGGCGAACGTGATTCGCGTGCTCTGGCCGAATGCCGCCGGGGGCATTTCCGATGCTTTTCTCATCGAATCCCAGCAGGATTCCGATGTTCTGAACATTTCGAGCTACTACATCGATATGGATGTGGCGGGCGAAGGGCTGCTGGTCAGCTACTGGCAGGAATAGGCGGCCGGTAGGTGGCGGAAGTGATGTCGGTTTCCCAGATCTTCACTTCACGGATGCGCGGACCAGGAGTTGAAAGGCCGCTGGTGATCTCGTCGTAAAAATACCGGGCCATGTTCTCCGCCGACGGGTTGATGGCGTCAAACGGGGCGAGATCGTTCAGGAACTGATGATCCAGGCGGCCGACGATGGCGCGGATCAGCTTCTTGATGTCACCGAAATCGACCAACAGGCCGATGGAGTTCAGCTCTTCGCCTTCCACCGTCACCTGCACTCTGTAATTGTGGCCGTGCACGTTTTCGCACTTGCCGCGATAGTTGCGCAGGGCATGCCCCGCCGCGAATGTCTCTTCAACCGAAACTTCAAACATCGAAAAACTTCTCCACGTCGTCAATGTTGGTGGTGAACCCGTAATCGGGCAGGCTGTCAAAAAACACCTGACCGTAACGCTGCTTCGTGATGCGATTATCCAGCAGGACCAGGACGCCGCGGTCCGACCGGCTGCGAATCAGCCTGCCAAACCCTTGCTTCAATGCGATGGCGGCTTGCGGAACCTGGTAATCGTAGAACGGGTTTCCACCGGCTTCCCGAATCTTGCGCAGCCGCGCATCCACCACCGGGTCGCTGGGCACGGCGAACGGCAACTTATCAATGATAACGCAGCTCAACTGCTCGCCCGGCACATCCACGCCCTGCCAGAACGACGCCGTAGCGAAAAGCACACTGTTCGGCGTGGCGCGGAATTCTTCGAGCAGCGCGCTGCGCGGGCCGGTGCCTTGCATCAAGGTGGGGAACTCGACGGCCAGCGAAACGCGATCGTAGACCAGGCGCATTTGCACATAGCTGGTGAAAAGCACGAAGGCGCGGCCGCGGCTGGCTTCGAGCAGGCGGATGATCTCTTCGGCGGCCATTTTGGTGAACGCCGGGTCGCGCGGGTCGGGGAGCTGGGACGGGACGTAGAGCAGGGCCTGTTTGCGGTAATCGAAATGGCCGGGCACGACCAGCGTGCGGGCATAGGGCAGGCCGAGGCGCGTCTTGGCGAACTCGAAAGTCCCCGATACGGCTAACGTGGCCGAGGTCATAACCACGGTTTCGAGCTTGTCGAAGAGGCGCTCCGTCAGGATGGCCGAGACATCGACCGGGGTGGCCTGGAGGAAACATCCGCGGCCGCGGCGCTCGATCCAATAAACGAAGTCGTTGTCTTCGGATTCCAGTATAAATTTCAAGCTCGACATTAACTCATCGGTCCGTCGAATGAGCGGATTTACCTCGTCCGGCTGGTTCGGCAAGAGCTTCAGATGTGATCGTGTAAGCTCCAGAGCCAAAAGCAGTTCTGTATAAGGCAGCAAGTGCACGTCGAGAAACGCAGCACGGCCCTCAAAACCTGTCCGACCCTCGGTTTTTCCGAATTTCGAGAAGAAAAGCTCGGACAGCTCCTCCAGGCGCTCGGTGATGCGGTCCAGCTCCGGCGAGCCGAACTGTTTCTGGCGCGAGACGCGCGCGATATCGCGGCGCAGCTCCTGGAAACGGTAATTGCTCACCTGCACGCCGAAGTATTGGCCGGCAACATCCTCGATTTCGTGGGCTTCATCGAAGACCACGGCGTGATAGTCGGGCAGGATGCCGGGGATGTCGTCGTCCTTGATGGCGAGGTCGGCAAAAAACAGGTGATGGTTGACGATGATGATGTCGCTTTGGGCGGCGCGCTGGTGCATGAGGGTGATGAAGCAGCGGTCGAATTGCGGGCACTTCTGGCCGGAGCAGAGCTCGCGGCGGGCGTCGATTTTGGTCCACGCGGAGCTGGATTCGGGCAGCGTTTTGATTTCCGCGCGGTCGCCGAACTCGGTGGTTTTTTCCCACTGGTGGATGATCTGGAAGTCGGCGACTTCCTCGAAACCGTCGAGGACGGCTTCATTTTCGGCGTCGTAAATCTTCTGGCGGCAGGCGTAATTGCCGCGACCTTTCATGTAGCAGACCTGGAGCGGGCGCGGGAAATGTTTTTGGAGAAACGGGATGTCCTTGTAGAAGAGCTGTTCCTGTAGGTTTTTGGTGCCGGTGGAGACGATGATGCGTTTGCCCGAGAGGATGGCGGGGACGAGATAGGCGAGCGTTTTGCCGGTTCCGGTGCCGGCCTCGACCATGAGGTGCTTGCGATCGGCGAGGGCGGATTCGACGGCCTCGGCCATCTCGAGCTGGCCGGAGCGAAACTCATAATTCGGGTGCCACTTGGAAAGCGCGCCGTGGCGGGAGAAGAACTGACGCACGCCGGGGGCCTTGGTGGGAGTGGGCATTGGGACTCTTTGATTGTAGCGGGATGGGTGAGGCCAATTGGTTATTCAAACCGTTCGTCTCGTTCTCTATCCGACGCTGTTTCCCGACGCTTTTGATCTTCGATCCATTGCCGAAGTCGTTCTTTCTCCTGTCTGACGGGCACGCTCAGGTCCGGATACGCTCCAAGTTGGTCGAGGAGCGTCGCGTTCGACTCTAAGATTGCTGCAAGTGAGCCGCTCCAACCGCTTGACGGCGTGAATTGGGCAACAAACTGTTTGAGGATTTCGCCCGGGTTGGGTGCCTTCTCCAAGAAACGCAGTGCGATGCTCGTCCACCGCGGGGGGACATTGTCGCTTGTGCGTTGGGAGATCGTGATGACTTGAGCAATCGCGGGATATCGCGTCTGCGGTTCTTGGTCGCACCATCGAACGAGGTCCTCATCTGACACGACAGCGAGCGCGTGCTTGCGGATGCCTACATCTTCTAGGATTCTGATGCCCTGCTCAAGCTCCTTTACGTCACCTCCGCAGAGGCCATCAAGCGCGGCGGTTGGCTGAGCGCCAAAGAGACCATGCAATAGGTCGCCATGATAGAACGCGCTGGTTTCGTATTTTGCCACAGCGGATTTGAGCTTGCGGCAAATCTCCTTCGTGACTGCGGCACCCTTCGCACCCTTAAGGCAAGATCTAGCGATATCGCCCAATCCGTAGTCTTCACGGTCGTTCTTCTTTGTAAATGCGAGCTTCCGTATTAGCTCACATCCGGCATCGATCAGTTCGGGAGCGATTCCTTGCTTGCGTTGCTCGTCGGAATGAAGTCTCATTTGCAGTATTTCGAGGGCAACATCGTGCCCAGAAGGCATTTCGGCCATCGTGAGCACCAGTTCTCTCAAGTCCGCCGCGGGAATTGGGTCAGTGGCCCGACCGTAAGCGAGATAGATATACATCTCGACGGGGGCCTTTCCGAATGCAAGCGAGCGCTTTAGGCGTGCAACGTCTTCTAGTTCGATATCGACGGCGACCTGCAAAAAGGGGTACCATCGGGCCAGCGTTTCGTGCTCCACTGCATTGTCGAGCAGCGTGGTGGCGAGAGCTGGATTTCTGGCGCGCAACGGATGCAGGAATCCCCTGAGGGCTTGTGGCTTGCGCAAGCTTTCGTCGGTGGCAGTTAGGGCTGTAACCAGGCGGCTCCACATCATCCCTGCGTCTGTGGTGGCATCAAGTAAGCCCTGTCCGAACGACCACAAGCGTCCATCGCTGGCTACTACTTCAGGAAGCAATTCATCAAGGACCTTTTCCTCTGTCGCCACGGCCTTACCTAGGTCGCGTGCGAGCGCCTCAGTGCGCGCCATCCGCGTTCCTATGTCCTCGGTAGTGTGATCCGCAAAGTCGTCGAGGCCAATGCCTTGCCAGCGCGTCGAAAACACCACCGACCGCACTTTCTGCAAAAGGTCCGTCGGCCGCAGCGCCATTTCGATTGCGGTGAGCTTCGCGAGGCGCTCGGGCTCTAGTTCTTTCCCGTCGAGGTCCAGGGTTTGCCGGACGGCGAGCCATCCTTCCGCCTAGAACCGGCTACTTCTGATGGCTCGGCAGACGTTTGCGAGTTCATCAGGGACACCGGCCTGATGCCAGAGACCACGGAACTTTTCTGCGAGTGCGGTCCGTGCGTACGGCGCTACCGGGCCTTCCGAACATCCCACGGTCTCAACGAGTTTGAGCGTTACGCCAAACCAATGCTGTACTTCCTCTATCGTGGATGGCCAGTACCCGTAGTCTCGGGATCGTGCGCCAAAGTCGAAACTGGATGTGGAGTGGAAGTGCCAGGCTTCCAGCACCGCTTTCAAGGCGAGTACCCCGAGGACACGCCGCTTAGTGTCGGGGGAAGCCAGCAGCGCCTCGATGACCTTCAATCGTTGCTCTATCGTTGCGAGCGTGCCGGACAAGCAGAGGTGGAAGAGAGAGACGAAGAGTTGTGTCCCCTGCGCCTGCTCGTTGATATCCCCTGCGGCCACAATC
>DATJEL010000005.1:0-3519 GCA_035496675.1 Terriglobales bacterium | reverse complement strand
CGCTTGATTGGAGTCTTGCACACTAGGCAGGGCTCGCCTTCGCGGCCATAGACGCAATGCCGGAGCTGGAAAAATCCTTCTTCCCCGTCGGCGTCCACGTAATCCGAGATGGAGGAGCCACCCAGCTCGATCGCTTCTTTCAGCACTTGTTGCAACCCCGCATAGAGGTTCACCAGCTGATCGCGCGTGATGCTCGACGCCCGGCGGCGGGGGCGAACGCGGGCGCGGAACAGTGCTTCGTCGGCATAGATATTCCCTACCCCTCGCAGGAGTTTCTGGTTCAGCAGCGCGCTTTTGATCGGAGTTTTGCGCCCGCGGAAGAGCGAGACGAAGCGGGCCAGATCAACTTCGAGCGGTTCGACGCCACCGGCGTCGAACGAAGTGGCCACGCTGAGACGCCCGAAGCGGCGCGGATCCACGAACCGCAATTCGCACCCAGAGCTCAGCTGCAGAATGGCATGCGTGTGTTTGGCAATCTCGGTCTGCGGTTGGCAGACGCGCAAGCTGCCAGTCATACCCAGATGCACGATCCATTGCACGTGAGGTGCTGCGTGGGATGCGTCGGCCGCATTGGCAGCTTGGGATGAAGTTCGCCTGCCGCTTTTTGACTTAGGGCGCGAAAGCTTCTGCGCCTCGAGTGCAGGCTCGAGATCAAAGACAATGTGCTTGCCCATGCGTCGCACGGAAGAGATGCGGCTGCCCTCGAGAGCTTTTGCGATTTGCGCGGCGGGCGATTTGAGCGGCTCTTTCTTCTGCCCGAGCCACACGGACACGATGACGTCACCGGTGACCCGCTTGGCGAGGCCGCGCGCAATGGTTTCAACTTCGGGAAGTTCAGGCATGATCCAGAATCGCACACAGGCTCCGTATGCAGGTCTTCGGCAGCCATTTAGGCGCACTTGACAAATGTCGTTATAACGATTATCGTTATAGCAGATGACTTCCCTGTCGAAGCCAGCGAGCGAGCCACCAGCCGCGTGCCCTGAGGAACTCGCGTTCCTGGAACTGCTCCGGACCAGCGATCAACTGAATCGACGACTAGTGCCAGTACTGAAGGCGGAAGAGCTCTCGGAGACCCAATACAACGTGCTGCGGATCTTGCGGGGAGCACCCGAGGGACTGCCCTGCGGCGAGATCGGCAACCGCATGATTACACGTGATCCCGACATTACCCGGCTGCTGGACCGCATGGAAAAGAGAAGCCTGATTTCGCGCTGCCGCGAGGCCCAGGACCGGCGCACGGTTCTGACCCGTATCACGCCCGAAGGGTTGAAATTGCTGTCACGGCTCGATGAACCAGTGCAGAACGCGCATCGGGCGCAACTGGGTCACCTCGGGCGGGAGCGCCTGAAAGCTCTTTGCGACTTGCTGCGTGCCGCCCGGGCCAGGACGTAGTTTTTTTGCTTCCAATAGTTGTTGAAACGAATTTTGTTATAACGAATCTAATGATTCCAGAAAGGAAAACACAAATGACCACACTCACCGTCCCACAGACCGCTGTCAGCACCTGGAACATCGACGCGGCGCATTCTGTCGCCGAGTTCAAAGTCAAGCACATGATGATCTCAAACGTGAAAGGCCAATTCACCGGAGTGTCCGGAAGCTTGCGCCTGGATGAAGACGACGTGATCAACTCGAAAATCGAAGCTAGTATCGACGCAGCGTCCATCAAGACAGGCGACGCACAGCGGGATGCGCACCTGAAGAGTGCCGACTTCTTCGATGCGGAGAAGTTCCCTACCCTCAGCTTCAAATCAGCAGCAATCAGGCGCAAGGGTGAGGGCGAACTGGAAGTGGAAGGCGAATTGACCATTCATGGTGTCACGCGCACGGTCATGTTCGCTGTGGAAGGACCGACCGCACCGGGCAAGGACCCCTGGGGTAACACCCGCATAGGCATCTCTGCGACCGCGAAGATCAACCGCAAGGATTACGGGCTGACGTGGAACGCGGCGCTGGAAACGGGCGGAATCCTGGTCGGTGATGAAGTCACCATCACCCTCGACGTGCAATTCATCAGGGCCTGAATCAGAGGCTGTCGGCTAGGCATCGAAAGTCCAGCCGACGGTCTCACTATTAAGAAAACTACGAAGAAACCAGAGAGAGGTATTCCATGTCACTCCGACCGGTAAAACAAATTCTGGAGACCCAGCCAACGATGGAAGGGGCTGGCGTCAAACTACAGCGAGCCTTTGGCTTCGGCAAGACCAAGGACTTCGATCCGTTCCTGCTGCTGGACGATTTTCGCAACGAGCGCCCGGAGGATTACTTGGCCGGATTCCCTTGGCATCCCCATCGCGGGATTGAAACCATCACCTACGTGCTGGCGGGATCGGTCGAGCACGGCGACAGTCTCGGCAACACGGGAAAGATGACCGCCGGCGACGTGCAGTGGATGACCGCCGGCAGCGGCATTCTTCATCAGGAGATGCCTCGCGGGGATGATCGTGGGCGCATGCATGGCTTTCAGCTGTGGGCGAACCTGCCTGCATCGTTGAAAATGACCAGCCCTCGCTACCAGGACATTCCATCCAGCGCGATCCCGGAAGTCACCGAAGACGATGGCACCAAGGCGCGGATTATCTGCGGAGAGTTTTGGGGGAAGCGGGGGCCGGTGGAAGGGGTCGCTGCGGATCCGGCATACGTGGATATTTCGGTGGCTCCCGGCCGGCGCAAACGCATCAAGATTGACGTGAGCCGAAATGCGTTCGCGTACGTCTTCGCCGGATCGGGGACATTCCGCGATGCATCGGAGCCGCGCGCTGTGCTGACGGAGCATACAGCCCGGCCCGAGGCAGCGCCCACATATGACGCTCGGAATCACTCCTTGGTGCTGTTTGATCGGGGCGATGAAATCGCCGTGCAGGCTGGACCGGAGGGTATCCGCTTTCTGCTGGTCTCAGGCAAGCCCCTGGAAGAGCCGGTGGCTTGGTATGGTCCGATCGTCATGAACTACCCCGGCGAACTGAAGCAAGCGATGGCGGAACTTCAGGAGGGCACATTCATCAAGCACGGTTGATGGAGATGCTCCGGACCGGGAAATTGGTAACAGCAAAGGGGCACGGCTTGGCCGTGCCCCTTGTATTTTCTGAAAACCCTAATCTTTCAATGGAACCACAGGGCTGCCATCCCGGCAGAGGGTCGCCACGCGCTGCAGTTCTCCGTTAGCTTGCGGAACCGTCATCACCGGGCCGTAACAGTAAATGGCGTGACCACTGGCCGCGAAGTACCAGCGTCCGCCGTGCGAGTGCTTGGACAATTGGCTCGTGGGCTGCGCCAAAGGTTTCCTGGGACCTAACCAGCCGGACGGCAGACTCAACAACAGTGCTAGGGTCAGAAGCTTCATGCTTTCACCTGGGTCTTAACTTCCTACCTTAGTTGCTAAAACGTTTACTGGTGAAGGTTGCGAATCCGCAGGTCTTTGCCTGCTCGATCGGCCTAAATAGTAACCAGCACGCGTGAATTGTCGCCCACATCGGACGCGAGCTTTGGTGGCATGTGGAACGGCTTCTGCTGTGC
>DATJEL010000004.1:0-178282 GCA_035496675.1 Terriglobales bacterium | reverse complement strand
GGACGGCTTCGCGCACACGCTGACCCGAGAAGTTCTGCGGATCTACGCGTAACTTCTCAGTAAACTTCCCCTTCACCTCTGGCGTCAATCGGAAGTTCTCCCTAAGGGGATAGAAGGAACCAACTTTGACAAATAGCTCCTCGAGTTGACGGCTAAGAGATTTGCCTCGCACCGCTACCGCCTCGCAGCACAGAAGTCCGGCGATGACTCCATCCTTTTCTGGAACGTGGTGGCGAATTGAAAGACCCGCGCTCTCTTCCCCGCCGATCGCAATTTTGTCCTGTTTGATCAGTTCTCCGATGTACTTGAATCCCACCGGCGTTTCATGCAATTCGACGCCGTGATGCTTTGCGAGAGCGTTGATCATATTCGTGGTCGCGACCGATTTGCCGACACCGTTCTTCCATCCGCGGCTTTCGACCAGATAGTCGAACAGGATTGCGATCACATAGTTTGGCTGCAGGAAGGTCCCCGCTTCGTCAACGATGCCGAAACGGTCGGCGTCCCCGTCAGTTGCAATTCCAATATGTGCCTTTATTTTCCGCATCTTCTCGCGCATGGGCTCGAGCAGGTGATCATCGGGTTCCGGCGCATGGCCTCCGAACATCACGTCTCGATAATCGTGCACCGTTTCAACCTGCACCCCGGCCTCGCGAAGGAGTGCGTCGGAGTAGCCTCGGGCCGCGCCCCAGAGCGGATCGAACACCACTCGCAATCCTGCTTTCTTGATGGCAAGCAGATCGACAATTTCACGTAAGCGCGCCAGGTATGCGGGCTTCACATCGAGCGAGTTGCCAGCCACCTTGTTCCCATTCCCCGTCGATCCCTCGACTGCGATATGGGCTTCGATCTGCTTGGTCACTTCCGGTAGCGCGGGCGCACCATCGGGTGTCGAAAACTTAATGCCGTTGTATTCCGGAGGATTGTGTGAGGCGGTGAAGTTGATCGCGCCATCAGCCTTCTCGTGAATCACAGCGTGGGAAATCGCCGGAGTCGGCGCAGCTTCGGCAATGACCAGGGGCGTAATGCCATCGCTTGCCAGAATGTCGGCAGCCATCGAGCAGAAGGTCTCTCCTAAGAAGCGCGGGTCCCGGCCGATGATCACTCGTGCGCCTTGTGGCTTCTGCGACTTCACATAGCGTGCAATCCCATTCACTGCGCGACGCACGTTCGCGAATGTAAACTCCTCGGCCATTACCGCGCGCCATCCGGATGTGCCAAACTTGATCTGAGTAACCATAACAATCCCCTAGAGATGGCAATTGGCACTTAGCGGTTGGCGCCTGGCCTAAACCGGGAACAGAGCTGCTGAAGGAAGCCGATCGCCCGAGGCCGATTCTATATGACCGACAAACTGCTCGTCTTAACAACAGCCGGCTCAGAAAACGAGGCCCGCAAACTCGCGCACGCGGTAATTGAGCGCAAACTGGCGGCGTGCGTGAACATTGTTCCGCGGATTCATTCTGTCTATCGCTGGGAAGGGAGAGTTGAGGACGCCGAAGAATGCTTGCTAATCATCAAGACAACCAAGAACGCTGAGCAGCAGGTCAGATCTACCATCAAGGAATTGCATTCTTACGAGTTGCCGGAGTCCCTGGCGATCGGAGTCGATGGGGGCAGCCAGGAGTATCTGCACTGGATCTCAGCGAGTGTCGATCTAGGCAGTTAGCAGGGAGCGGTGAGACGCGAGCAACTGCATCAGTTCGTCGATCCGCGCCCGCGGCTCACCGGTGCTAAACACGGCGGCAGGACTCGCCGGCCGCCGTTTGCGCAGCCCTCCCCCAGGGCCCCGCTAGAAAACCTACCCTCTGCGGTCGTGCCGGATGTCGCGGCGATCATGCCGGATGTCGCGACGATCACGAACCAGGTCCCGCCGGTCAGACCGCACATCTCTCTGGTCGTGCCGCATGTCTCGGCGAATTTGATGGGCTTTCTTGTAGTTTCCCCTCTGAAGGGCCTTATGGAGCTGCCGCCGGTCCTGACGAATATCACGCCGATCCGCGCGAATGTCCCGCCGGTCCTGATGCCGGTCGATTCGGTCGCCACGAAGGTCGCGCCGGTCGCCATTTTCGCCCAGCGCAAACATTGATCCCAACACTAGAAACATCACCAAACCTATAATTTGTCGTCGCATATCGCCTCTCTCGTTTCCGGGCCTGATGGCCTCTCTGGTAGGTTTGAACACAGGGCTTGGCGGAAAGTTCTGGGGGTGGATTCGTGCCTGAAAAACCAAAAACATGCCCGGCCTGAACGTGAGAAATACCCAAGAAAGCACCAACGGGGGAAGACGTTCCTGAAATGCCTATTTCGCGGATTTCAGTCCACTCGGTGCGGGAGAGGTGCTGGCCCGGCCACGGATTTAACTGCTGCCGGTTGGGCAAACCAATAGAGAGACGATTCGAAGACTTGAAGGACTCCTGAATTTCCCACGTCCGGCGAGGGTTTGAACTTAGTTTTCGAGAAAGTCCGTCACCGCCTTCGCCACCCCCGCATAATCGCAATATTGGTGCCCGCATCCGTCATCAATCACCAGCAATTGCGCCTTGAGAGAGTGGGCAAACTCGATTGCAGGCGCCGGCGTGACCGCGTGGTCTTCCTTGCCGACAATCACCAGCACCCTGGCTTTCACCTCGGCAGCGGCCTTTTCGAGAGAATCGCCAAACGGTTCTGCGACGTTCAGGGACATCATGGCTTCGACCTGGCGAATTTTGTTGTTCGCATCGGAGCCCTGAGTTGAAGTTTTCGTGTCCGCCAATTCTTTGAGCACCTGCTCTCGCGTGTGCGTCTTGTTGAACTCCTGCGGCGTCTTGAGCAGAATGGCGCCGAACTCATACTCGGCATCGCGGGCGGGGTTCTTGGTGTACTCGCCGCCATCCCAGTCTTTGTTGTCCTTGATCGCATCGATCTCCGCCTGCCAGTGCGCAAGGTCATAGGGAGCGGGACGTGGCGACCCGACGATAGGAATTGCCTTGTCCATGAAGTCGGGATGCGCGACCATCCATTGAAACGTTTGCATGCCTCCCATCGAAATTCCCAAGAAGGCTTTCGCATGATTGATGTGCAGCACTTTCGTGAGCAGCGCATACTGGGTATCCACCATGTCCCGCATGGTGATCTTCGGAAAATGCATACGCGACTGAACCGTACTGTTGGACGGTGAGGACGAGACTCCATTGCTGAGTGCATCGATCAGAATCACATAGTACTTCGATGTGTCGGCCATCTTGGCTGGCCCCACGTTGGGCAGCCATTGCTCGGTTCTTCCTCCTGCCCAGGTGGGGATCACAATGACATTCGACCTATCGGAGTTCATGTGCCCGGCCGTGCGGTACCCGACCCGGCAATCGCGCAAGACCTCCCCGCTCTGGAGTTGGAAGTCACCGAGGCTCGCGAATTGTTGTTCCTGGGAAAAAGCCAGTGCGGTTGATAAAACGAGCAGCAACAGATCCACAGCCATGGGCACTGTTTTCATGCGGCGGATTTTAACAAACTCTTGCCGAAAGCCTGGCGCTTGGATCAAGGGCGAGCAGCGGTTCGGGGGTTGAAGCTCGCCGCTCTGACCTCTGTCGTCAATTGGTTACGGCTGGGTGGGCTGCCTATCCCAGCGCCTGATTCAGGTCCGCAATGATGTCGTTCACATCTTCGATTCCGACCGAGATGCGAACCATGCCATCGGTTATCCCAATGG
Organism: Terriglobales bacterium; assembly: GCA_035496675.1. Taxonomy (GTDB): domain Bacteria; phylum Acidobacteriota; class Terriglobia; order Terriglobales; family Acidobacteriaceae; genus Gp1-AA145. Next base: position 174,594 of record DATJEL010000004.1, on the reverse strand, counting down.
CAGCTCTTCCCTTTTTGCCCAGGGCGGCGTGAGTCATGGTAGCGGGATGAGAAATAAGCGTCTCAACTCCGCCCAGGGATTCGCCCAGGGTGCAGACGCGAACCCGCTTCAGCAACCGGGCGGCGTTGGCCAGCGATCCGGTTTCAAAACTGATCATGGAGCCGAATCCGGTCATCTGACGGCAGGCCAGCTCATGTTGGGCATGGTTTTTCAGCCCTGGGTAAAAGACCTTCCTGATCTTTTTGTGCGAGGCCAGGAACTCGGCTACCTGGCGGCCGTTGCTGTCGTGCTGCAGCATCCGAACAGCGAGCGTTTTCACGCCACGTAGCACCAGCCAGCACTCAAAGGGGGACAGAATCGCGCCCGCCGCCTTTTGAACGAAGCCCAGTTGTTCTGCCTGCTCCTGCCGTGTGCACACGACCACTCCACCCAGGCCGTCACTGTGACCGTTGAGAAACTTGGTCGTCGAGTGCACGACCATGTCTGCGCCGAGCGCGATTGGCTGCTGGAAAAACGGGGACATGAAGGTGTTATCGACAACTAATGCAACCTTCTTGCGTCGGCAGATTTCGCCAATCGCAGCAATGTCGCTCAACGCCATCAATGGATTGGTCGGAGTCTCGACATACACCATCCGCGTATTTTTCTGAATCGCTCTCTCGACGTTTTTCGCCTCCGAAGTATCTACATAGGTGAACTGAAAGCCGTAACCGGTCAAAACCTGATTGAACAAGCGCGGCACGCCGCCGTACAGATTGTTCCCACAAACCAGGTGGTCGCCAGATTTGTACATCGTGCAGAGCGCGTTGATCGCGGCCATCCCGCTGGCAAACACGCGAGATGCGACTCCGCCCTCAAGCGAAGCCAAGTTCGTCTCCAAGCGGTCACGGGTGGGGTTGGTAACGCGGGCGTATTCGTACCCCTGACGAGGTTGCCCGAGTTCATCCTGCACATAGGTCGATGTAGCGTAAATTGGAACGCTCACCGCACCCGTGAGTGGCTCGGGCTGTTGCCCGTCGTGAATAGCGCGGGTGGCGAAACCAGGCCGATCCTGGGGGCTTGTCATTGCCCTCTCGCCAGCACCTAGGGAATGTTTCTTGGGTTTCTTCATGTGAGACTTATGTACCGAGCGGGTCGTCATGCCAAACCGGCGACCGACGGAGTCTAAATTCCACCTTCAAAGATTTTCTTCGATAAGTAGCGTTCGGCCGAATCAGGGATAATCGTCACCACGCGCTTCCCCGTGCCAAGCTGGCTTGCGATTTCGAGAGCTGCAAACACATTCGCTCCTCCACTTGATCCAGACAGCACGCCTTCTTTCGCAGCCAGCTCGGAGACCGTGCGGAACGCGTCTTCATCGCTGACCATGAACACCTGGTCGCAAACGGAGCGATCGAAATTTCCTGGAATGAAACTGGAGCCGATCCCTTCGACCTTGTGTTTTCCCGGCGGGCCTCCACCCAGAACAGAGCCTTCGGTTTCGACAACGACCGTCCAAACCTCTCGCAATCTTTCTTTCAGAAGACGCGCCACGCCGGTGAAGGTTCCCGCGGTACCTGATCCGATCGTGATCGCGTCAATCCGGCCTTCCATCTGATCGAAAATCTCCTGCGCAGTGGTTTCGTAGTGGAATTCAGGGTTGGCAGGGTTCTCAAACTGCGCAGCCATGAACGCCCGCGGCGTCCGAGATGCAAAGGCGCGGGCCTGGTCGATTGCGCCCTGGATGCCGTCTGGCTCCGGCGTGCGCGTCACCGACGCTCCCAGCGCGCGCATGATTGTCACTTTTTCCTCGGAGAAATTCTGCGGAACAAATAAGGCGACCTCATACCCGCGGCTGATCCCGATCAGGGCCAGCCCGATCCCCGTATTCCCAGCCGTGGCCTCAACAATGACGCCTCCGGGCTTTAACTTCCCTTCCCGCTCCGCCGCCGCAATGATACCGATCGCGGCCCGATCTTTTACGCTGCCCCCGGGGTTCAGGTATTCGAGTTTCACGAAAACGTCCGCCGAACCCCTGGCCGGAAGACTTCTGAGCCGCAGCATCGGCGTAAAGCCAACCAGATCTGTAATGTTTTCGGCTACTCGCAGGTGAGAAGTCGTCGAAGGCACCCTACAGGGTACGGAAGTGGGGTAGATAAGGTCAACGCCCGGGTGCGGTTGTCTTCGACACCAGCTTGGTACAACCGGAACCGGTTGCTGCCAGCCGGCACCCGGGCGAGACGAACTACTTCATCGAGCTTTCCTGGCCGGGATAGTACCCGCTGCGGGTACGGACCGTCAGCCGTTTAAAGGCTCGAGCGCGGGCTTCCACCCGGATCGTACGATAGCCGCCAACACTCTTCGGCGTGGTTGGAATATAGCTGATGGTGTATTGATTGCGGATGTCGCGCGCCACCGAGCTGCTGATTTCATCGACGTCGGCAAGCGTGGGCGGGAAATACGCAATGCCGCCGGTTCGCGCCGAAAATGTCTCGAGCGCCCGCTTTGCCCGTCGGGTCTTCTCGTCCCCCAGCAAGCCAATGGCATAAATCACCGGCCCATTCTCCTGTTGCACGCGCTGCACGGCTTCTTCAAGGCTTTGCTGGCTGGCATCGTCGTCGCCGTCGGTAACGATAAACAGGACCTTCCTCTGCAGCTTGGACGCGCTCAGGTGGTCGGCCGAGGCCACAATGGCGTCATAGAGGGCAGTCCCTCCGCGGGCTTCGACATGTTCGAGCGCGACCTGAAGCTTCTTGAGATCGGCGGTGAAATCCTGGTCCAGGATAGGCTCGTCGCTGAAATTGACGACGAAGACCTGATCGTCCTTATTGCTTGAGCGGACCAAGTTCAGGGCAGCCTTGTTCACCTCGTCGCGTTTCTCGCGCATCGACCCGGAATTATCGATGACAATCCCCATCGCCACCGGGAAGTCTTCCCGCCGAAACAGCTGAACCGTCTGAGGCTGATCATTCTCAAAAATCGTGAAGTCAGGCTTATTGAGAGACGTAACCAGCCTGTTCTTGTCGTCGGTCACCGTAGCATGCAGAATGACTTCGCGCGCCTCTGCCTGAAACACATAGATTCCTTCTGCGTTCGCGGAAGGTCCTTCGGGCGCCTTGGATCCCTTGGCCCCCGGGTTCTGCCCGGCATTTTGGGATGGAGGCGGCGTCGCCACCACCGGAGGCGGAGGCGGAGGATTGGTGGAAGGCCCAAGCGCCTCGGGAGGCAATCGCCCTTCCGAGGGTTGGGGTGCTGAGGTGGAGCTCCCAGGTGTCTTGGCGGATGGCTGACTCCCCGACTGCGTTGCAGTACCTTGCGCCCCAACCAGCTGGTCAAGGAACATTCCTGCGAGAACGAGAAAGAAGAATCCAGCAGCTACTCTGGTAAGCGCTCTACTGCGAGGCAGCGTAGTACCCAGTTTTTGCATAGACATGAAGCGGTGGCAGTCCTTTCGGCGGTAGCAGCTTTACTCTTATCTTATGCCACTTGCCGTCGTGCCCTGGGTTCTTTGGACGGTATCCGAGTACGTATTGGTTGCGTAACTCGATCCCGATTTTTGTAGCCACGTCGGATAGGTCGTTGGGGTTGTCTATGGTGAAGGCCCGGCCCCCGCTCAATTCCGAAATATCACCCAAAAGCTGGGGTCCCAGCCTTTCTTCCTCGGTGGCAAAGTAATGATCGTAAATCCCTATGGAATAAACCATTGTGTCCGCTTCCTTCACCAAAGACTTGATCTCGCCTTCGGTGTAGCGGCTGTGATTATCGCCACCATCGGAAATGATCAAAAGAGACTTTTTCGGATACTTCGCCTGCCGCATTTTGCTGATGCCCAGGTAAATCGCATCAAGAAGAGCAGTCCTGCCCTTGGGGACGGTAAAGACCAGCTTACCTTGCAGATCCTCAATCGACTGGGTGAAATCCGAGGTCTCCTCAGGTCTTTCAGAGAAGGTAATCAAAAAGAACTCATCTTGCGGATTGGCGGTTTTGAAGAAATCGATGACCGCCTCGCGGGCTCTCTCAATCTTGCTCGCCATGCTGCCGCTCATATCAAAGATCACGCCCAAGGAAATGGGGGCGTCTTCGGCCGAAAAGTGCCGGACTTCTTGCCGGTCCTTACCCTCAAAAACCTCGAAATTCTCCTTATCGAGGCCGGTCACCAAACGGTTCATGGGATCGGTAACCGTCACCGGAACAAGCACAAGGTCGACCTTCGATTTGAGCATCGCTGCGTGGGTGTGCACAGAGTCTAAAAGGAGGTCTTCGGGCTTACTAGCGGGTTGAGAATCCACTCTTGGAGCCACATGGACGTCTTCGACATCGGGGTCCTGGGCAAGGGTAGGGGCAGCGACAAACAAGGACAGGGACAGGGCGATCAGACAGGAAGATGTCCTGAACCCGAGCGACAAGGGCCTCACCCAAACCGGAATCCTACCCCGAATTTCGGTTCCCCCGCCTTGGAACCCGCGCTGGTGCTGGCGCGTCATAGGGACCACGAATTGATGGAGGATGTTAGCACAGCTTGTGAGAAGTGTCGTCAAATCTTTGTCGCGCACGGGGCACCACCGCTTAGTTTGGATTCCCTGCTTGTGAAAAAGTTTGCTCTAGCTCGGCATCTGCCTTCACCCGACTGGCAGTTTTGTCAGGGCCTAAGCACCGGGGTTCCGGGCCACTGGTACAATCTCCTGTTCCAAAAACATGGCATATATCGAGCCTTTTCGCGCCTTCCGCTTTGACCCCGCACGGGTTTCCCTGGATCACGTGGTCACTCAGCCCTACGACAAGATTACGCCTGCCATGCAAGAGCAGTATTACGCTGCCAGCCCGCACAATCTTGTCCGGATAATTCTCGGCAAGCGCAGTGCCACAGATACGGCTGAAGACAACGTTTATTCCCGCGCCGCAAAGTTCTTCTCCGATTGGCGCAATGACGGCGTTCTAGTTCAGGATCCGGAACCGTCAATCTACCGTTATTCCCAGGAGTTCACGGCACCAAACGGAACCAAGATGGTGCGGGACGGCTTTATCGCCGCCGGCAAACTGCAGGACTACTCCCAAGGCGTCGTCCACCGTCACGAGCAGACTCTCTCGAAACCCAAGGCGGACCGGCTGGACTTGCTGCGTGCGACCCGGGCCCACTTCGGACACATCTTCATGCTGTATTCCGACCCCGAGGCAGAGATTGAGCGGACGCTCAATCTCGGGAATCGGGCGACGATCGACGTGAACGACGAGTTCGGAGTCCGCCATCAGGTATGGAAGACCTCGGATCAGTCGGTGATCGCGCATGTTCAGGGGAAAATGTCCGACAAGAAGCTCATCATTGCGGACGGCCATCATCGCTATGAGACGGCTCTCACTTACCGGCGGGAAAGGCAGGCCGCGGTAGGGTCCCCAGAGCAAGCGCCCGCGTCCCATGACTTCGCCATGATGACATTCGTCAACATGGATAGCCCCGGGTTGCTCATCCTTCCCACCCATCGGGTCGTCCACAGCTTACCGGAGTTTTCTATGGAAAAGCTTCACCAGGGCGCTAGGGAATTCTTCAGCGTGGAAGAAGTCGATCCTGGTCTGGACGCCAAACGGGCGACCGCCATTCTGAAAGAGGCAGCCCACACCGGCACCTCCCTATTAGGCGTCAGTGCCGATCGGGCGTTTCTGTTCAGCCGGCCGAAGGCGCCAGCCGCAGTTTTCGAAGGCTACTCGCTACTCCATCAGGGGCTCGATGTTGTGCAGCTTCACAAGTGCTTGCTCGAGCAGTCGCTTGGCATTTCTGAGGAAGCCATCCGCAACCAGCAGAACATCGCCTACGTGCGAGAGGCCGACGAAGCCTTGGAGCGGGCCCGATCCGGCAGGGCCAACGTGTCGTTTCTGATGAATCCAGTTGGCATGCGCGAGGTCCGCGATATCGCATTTGCAGGCGAAGTCATGCCGCAGAAGTCCACCGATTTCTACCCCAAACTTCTCGACGGCCTTGCCATCTATGCCCTGGATTAACATCACACCCAAACTGCTGGCGGCAACCATCTTCGCAATTTTCGCTGGATTTCAAGCCCCGTCCAGCAACCCCGACGCCCCTGAATCCTCTACTCCGCCCGCCCCGAAGCCTTTGCTGATTATGATTGACCCGGCTCATGGGGGCACCGATCCTGGGGCGCTGCTCACCGCTTCGACTCCAGAAAAAGAAATCACCCTCAATGTCGCTCGCCGCCTGAAACAGGAGTTGAACGCAAGAGGGATTTCCTCTCAGTTGGTCCGGGACGGCGATCTGACCCTCACACCCGATCAGCGGGCGGCCATGACCAATGCCGCCGACCCAGCGCTTTACATCGCCCTCCACGCTAGTTCCCTGGGAAACGGAATGCGGGTTTTCACAGCCCTTCTGCCAGGCTCGGGCGATGACAAAGGCCCATTTCTCTCTTGGGATCGCGCCCAATCTGCAACTCTTCCGCGCAGCAAAGCTCTTCAGGCACAGCTTGTATCGGCCGTGCAAAAAACCAGATTCCCAACGCAGGCCTCCAGCGCAACGGTGCGGCCCTTGAATAGCCTACGATCTCCCGCCATTGCGGTTGAAATTTCCCCCACCACCGGGGATGTCGCCCAAGTCTCGGCCAATGGATATCAGCAGATGGTTTGCGCCGCATTAGCGAACGCCATCGCCTCGCTTGCTCCCTCGCTGCACCCGACCGGCGGAGCGCGCCGGTGACCTCGCGCTCCTTACTCGTGGTCACGTTGTGCCTTCTGTTTCTCGCTATCGCGATGGTCTTATACGTTTGGCAGCTGCGAAGCCGGGCGCAAGTGGAAGCAACATTGCAAAAGCCTCAAATCGTGGCCCCGCCGGCGACCGGTACGGTCAGGCAAGTAACCCTATGGGTGGCTCACGACGACCCTGGCGTCTTGCGCGTCCAGGCTGTCTCGCTAGGACTTTCGGACGAACGCCAAAGGAAAACCGAAGCCATTCTTCGGGCATTGCTCGCCATCTATACCGGAAAAGATTCGCCGCATCACCTGGCTCCAGGCGCAGATGTGCGAAACGTCTATTTCGTGGATCCAGGTTTGGTGGTGGTCGATGTGAATGCGGAACTTGCGGACGGGCAAACCTCAGGAATTCTGCCGGAGCAGCTTATGGTGGCGTCTCTTGTGCAGACGTTGTCCTCTAACTCTCCGGGGATCTCCCGTGTCAAGTTTCTGGTCAACGGCAAAGAACGTGAGACGTTGGCAGGGCATGTGGATTTTTCAAGCGAGTACGAGGTGTCCCAAATGTCAGACCTGGCGAGACAACTCTCTTCGGAGTGAGAGCCGACGAAGAGTCGCTTAGGCGGTCTTGATCCTGTTCTGCCAATGGGACCAGACGAACCAAATCAGTCCAATCACCAGAACGACCAGGATCACGGCGTCGAATTTGTGGAAGTACCGTCCCACCCCGCGCCAGTTCTCACCGAGTTTCATCCCCACCCAAGCCAACCCAAAGCACCAGGGCCAGGACCCGAGGAAAGTGTAGATGTGGAAGCGACCCCGGGGCATGTGAGAGATGCCTGCCGGCAGCGCAATAAAAGTGCGGATCACCGGTAGAAGCCGACCTATGAAGACGGCCAGGTATCCCCAGCGGGCGAAAAAACGGTCGGCCCAGTCGAGTTCACGACGGCCCATCAGCATCCAGTGACCATAGCGCTCGACTAACGGGCGGCCACCGTAGCAGCCAATCTCGTAGGCAACGAGAGAACCCAGATTGCAGCCGATTGCGCCGGCAGTAGCCACCCATACCAACCTCAGCGTGCCTTCGTACACCAGGTATCCAGCGAAAGGCATGATCAATTCCGAGGGCAGCGGGATACACGCCGATTCGATCGCCATCAGGATGATGATGCCGCCGTAGCCGCTCCAAGCCATCAATGATTTGATCAGGAGAAAGATAGCTGCGAGGATTTTTTCAGTCATCGGGGATGTTTTGATTGAGAGTTCGGAGCGGCGAGCTAGGAGCTAATATTTGCCTGAATGCTAATTCCTGAGTGCCGGTTCAGAACGAGCCGTCCTGCGTGAACGTGAAACCTGGCAATGCCACTCCGGAAGCCGCCTTTGCGACTTTCACCTTCACCGTGGGCGCATCCGGCGCCGTAACCTCGGCCGGGCGCAGCACCGCGTATTGAGAAAACACTTCGTTGTAAACCTTGGTTACCAGATAGTCCTGACCGTTGTCATCCTTGCGCCAGACCTGCCCCATCTGCACTAGTCTTACCGCCATTCGATTCCCCCAAATGCAAGAGTAAAGGTCGATATGGTGGGCGTCAATTGCAGCTTGTGCACGGAGGGGAATAGAACCCTCGTGTCCGCTCTCCGATCGCCGCCCTTCATGCCCGGTCTTGCTCCCAAAACTGGGACCGCCGGAACTTTGCTAAGATTTTCTGCTGCGCGGAGAAGCGATGCCCAGAGGAATCAGCCCCAGAAAGCCGGCCAAGAGTGGGAGGCATGAAGGCTTGCGTGCAATGCCAAACCTTCGTGACCGGGCCCCCGTTCACCCGAAAAAAACCTCCCCTCCGACACTCCAGCCTCAAGGTCAAATTCGATCTGCCCCTGTCTCTAAGGCTGGGGCATCGCCACGGGGCTACAAGCCCACCGCACCGGAGCGGATCTCGGAGATTCTAAAGCGGCTCGATCAGCTCTATCCCGACGTAACCTGCGCGCTCACGCATGGGAATACCTGGGAATTACTGGTGGCAACGATTCTCTCTGCCCAGTCGACCGACGTTCGCGTGAACATGGTTACACCCGAATTGTTCAAAAAATATCCGACTGTGCAAGCATTCGCCAGGCTTGAACCGCAACAACTCGAGCCTGACATCCGTTCGACGGGCTTTTTCCGGAACAAGTCAAAATCTGTGGTTGGCGCCGCGAAGAAGATCGTCAGCGATTTTGGCGGGCAGGTTCCTGAAAACATGCACGATCTACTGACCCTGCCGGGGGTCGCGCGCAAGACCGCAAACGTGGTCCTTGGCACCGGCTTCAAAGTGGCCGACGGGGTGGTCGTGGACACACATGTTCACCGCATTTCGCGGCGCCTGGAACTCACCAAGAACAACGCTCCGAAGAAGATCGAGGAAGACCTGATGCGCGTAATTCCGCGCGAGAAGTGGATTCTGTTTTCCCACCAGATCATCTGGCACGGACGCAGGTTGTGCTTTGCGCGATCACCCAAGTGTGCCGACTGCCCGCTAGAAAACATCTGTCACGCAGAGGACAAGACCTGGAGCACGGTGGAAAAACATAGGGGAGCAAAAGCTTAAAGGCGGCTCAAAATTCGAAGTTCACGAGGCATTATTTGCCGGCTGCGCAAATCTTCGCCATCACCCTTGCCACCACGCGATCACAGCGCTCTCCCATGAATCCGAAGGCCCGCGGGGCTTCGCTCCCGGCCCGAGCAAATAGACTCTTGCGCACCATGGCGCGCGCGCGGTGAAGTCTGACTTTCACGTTCTCCTCGCTAAGCTCAAGCGCCGCCGCGGTTTCAGTGGTGCTGAGTTGTTCCACGTCGCGCATCATGAGCACCAGACGATAGCGTTCGGGGATGGAAAGAATGGCCTCTTCCAGTGCCCAACCCAACTCGGACACCGACAACTGCTCTTCTGGATTCAGTGCACTCGCTGCCACATCCACCTCCCTATCGATTCCAGCCTCGCGGCTCGTATCGGCACCCAGCTGGTCGATCCTCTTCCGACGTTGCGCTCTTGCCAAGGCTTCATGAATTGCGATCCGCGTCAGCCATGTCGCGAACTGCGATCGCCCAGCGAACTGACCTAAGTGCTCGTAAGCGCGCACATAGGCATCCTGCATTACATCTTCCGCCTCGGCTTCGTCGCGCAGAATGCCTCTGGCTACGCGATATAGCCGCTGGTTGTAGCGGCGCATGATCAACTCATACAACGCCGTCTCGCCGTCAAGGACGCGGCGAACTACTTCTTCATCCGATAGCGGCTCGGTGCTGTTTGATATCTCAAGAGCAGTAGGACTCATATTCTCCCTAAAGAATGGAGTGGCGAGCACAAAATACGTTACAGCTATTTGAGCACGCCCTGCTTCGCCAAGTTGTAACCACCTTTTCTGGTAATCACTCTATGGTGGCAGGAGGCAAGATGAAAAACACCGACAATCGGCTGAATACCACCTGGTGGGCGCTCCGCGTGCTGTTCGGCTTTATCCCAATCGCCGCGGGGTTGGATAAGTTCTTCAATCTCTTGACGAACTGGGAGGCATACCTAAACCCACTTGCGACCAGAGTGATTCCGGTTACCCCAGCGACGTTCATGCACATCGTCGGCATAGTCGAAATCGCCGCCGGAGTGATCGTTCTCTCGCACTTCACCAAGGTCGGCGCCTATGTAGTCATGGCCTGGCTGTTCGCGATCGCTTTCAACCTGCTGACCATGGGCAAATTCCTCGATGTCGCGGTCCGGGACTTGGGCTTGGCAATCGCCGCCTTCTCGCTCGCTCAGTTGACCGCTGTGCGTGAGGAAAGCACCTCCCAGGCACGCATGAGCGCAAGGCAAGAACCTTTTCCGGCGAGGTCCTGAAGGAGATACAGGCGGAAAACAACAGCGGGGCGATCATTCCTTGCCACCGTCCCGCTGTTGACCGGACTCGATCTTACGTAGGTACTTTGAGCACCAGGTATACGCCGACCAAGGCAAAAATGACGTCTGGAGACCAGGCCGCCAGTACCGGCGGCAATGAGCTGATGTTCCCCATCGACTCGAACAGGCCCGAGACCACCGTGTAAATAACCGCAATTCCGATTGCAGTCGCCACCCCGGCAACGGCCCCACGTTTTCGCTGCGAGAGCGCAAAAGGAATGGCCAGCACTCCCATGACAAACGTGACGATGGGGAAAGCGATCTTCTTCTGTAGCTGCACCTTCAGTTTCACGACCTCGAAGCCACTTTGCTGCAAATCGTAAATGTAGCGGCGCAACTGTTCGTAATTCATCTCGAGCGACTGCTTTACTTCCTTCTTGAAGTATTCTGGCGGTTCATTCACCGAACTAAAAGTCGAGACGTCATAGGTTCGATACTCATTGATTGCCGACCCTTGAAACGAACGCTCCCAGCCTTGCGCACACACCCAGCGTTTCAAGCTCCCGTCCCATTGCGCGCGGTTGGCATAAATCCTATCCAGCAATTGAAATGTATTCGGCTGAAACTGAAACACGGAGAGATCGCCGAATTGATTGCGGTCCGAATCGAACAGTTGGTAGTAGTAAATGGTGGAGTTCTGGCCGAAGATCCACTTGCGGGACGGATTTAGATAGGTCTGCGGAGGACGGCCTTTGATCTTGTTCAGCAGCGCGTCTTGCCGCTTGTTGGTGTGCGGCAGGTACAACTGATCGGAAAGGAACAGGCCCGCCGACACCAGAATGGCAGCGACCAGCACGGGAACAATGATGCGGTAAATGCTGATTCCAGTGGCCTTCATGGCCGTGACCTCGTTCGAACGTTGCATGAGGCCGAGCGTAATCAGCACCGAAAGGAGCACGCCGTACTGCGCAGTGTTGTAGAGAAAAAATGGTGTAACGTTCAGCAGATACTCGCCCACCACCCAGGGGGAGACTTGATTCTTCAAAATATCGCCCAGCAGTTCGAAGACGGTGAGAATCAGGGACAGCACGGTGAGAGATCCCATGATCAGGGCAAAGTTGAAAACAAAATCGCGCAAGACGTAGTCGTCCAGAATCATGGGAAACCCGCCGAGGAAGAAGCGAGTGCGCGTGGACGCACGCTCGAAGGCGTTTTCTGCGGAAGCTTTGGGCAGCAGCAGTTCCCCTCGCTGAAACCGCGCCTTCAAAGACGCCCAGCTTCCTTTCAGTGCCGTAATCTCAAAGGGCCGCTTCTCGGATCGCCAGATGAGAAACACACCGAGCCCCAGACATACGCAATCGGCAAGCCAGACGCCAGCTCCTGCCGAGAGCTTTCCCTGCCGCGCCAGCGAAACCCCCAGGAGTGAAACAAAGTAGTATCCAAAAACAAGCACCACTGTCAGTACGAATCCGGTTGATTTGCCGCCTTTTTTTGCCGACATCCCCAGAGGAAAGCCGACCAGGCCTAGCACCAAACATGCGGTCGGCAGCGCGAACCGGCGATGAAACTCAATCCAGTACCAACGAGCGATGGCAGGATTCTTCCGTGTGTGGGCGAGGGCGGGCAGCTGAAACGTTGGCACCTCTCCGATCGCTGACGGTGGCTGGTCCTTCGCCGCGCTGCTCTCCGGCAAGCTAATCGGCATATCGGTTTCCTGGAACGTCGATATTTGATATTTGCCAGGCTCGTTTGGAACCGTTTCATGCGATGAGCCATTGATCAAGTGGAGGTGTAGCAGGGTCTTGCCTTCACTCACTAGGATCCCACGTTCGGCCAGTGTGATCTTCGGGGCCGCGGGGTCTGTGGTGTCCGCAATAAACACGCCTTTCCAGATTGCCGCCCCCTGCGCGGTCTTCACGTCGTGAACGTACAGTACTTTTTTGGGAAAACCCTCATAAAAGACCCGGGGCTGGATCTCGAAAGAAACCTGCGATCCTTTGAGCCGCTCCTGCAGGTGCGACAACGCCTGTTGCGACCTCGGAGCCAGATAGATGCTGTTCAAAAGAGCCAGCATCCATGCGCCAACAAAGAAAATACTCAGAACTCGAAGAAACTTGCTCAAACTGACGCCGCACGCCTTCATCGCAGTGATTTCGCTGTCGGCGGCGAGGCGGCTGAGCCCTAGCAGCACGCCGATCAATACACCCGCAGGCAATGTAATCGTAAGGGCCCCAGGAATGATCAACAGAAAAAGTTGAATGGCGCTGGGTAAGGGAGCGCTGTTGCGCACGACCAATTCGAGGATCTGTCCCAATTCCTTGGTAAAGATCACAAACGTGAAAATGCCAGTCCCAATCAGTGCATGTGAGGTAACTTCGCCGAGAATGTAGCGCCTGAGAATCCGCATTCCTGCAATAGCTGGAGTCTAGCACGGAGTGAGCGGGCATTTGGGCCTGGTTTGAGTTCTCCACCTCTTAGACTCCGGGTTGAATGTTCCTCCAATTGACCGACTCGGCGAAGGCCAATAAAATCAGAGTGCGGTTTCGCTCCGCATTCCGCTCGCAGAAACTGCCCCCTCGTTCAACGGCAGGACAGCTGACTCTGGATCAGCATATCGGGGTTCGAATCCCTGGGGGGCAGCCAATATTCACTGCGGATTCCCCTCACAAGCGAACAACGAACCAGGTGCTGTGTTCGTATGGTGTCCGTGTTTGGCACACGTCGCCACGATTCTATGACCGGTGGTTGATGGCTCCCGAGAGTGCGCAGAGGGTGGCGAAGAGCCCTGCCCGTGTCGCGATCCCTCACCTATCAAGGTTTGCCTCCGCTTAGCTGGTGTTCAATGGCGGAGAGCGTCCAGACAGTGAAGGCATTGATTACGGTCCCGCGCTCAGCCGAGCTCTACTGGATCCGTGGACAGCTCGTGCTCCCGTCCGATCAAAGCCCTCTCCGCGTCTTGTATCCGCTCCGAGTCTTTGTGCGGTCTCGCTCAAAGATTGCGAGCAGCTACAAATCTCGCCAGAGATTGTTTCGCAAGGAAAGTCCGGTTCGTCGTGCGGACGGGGGATCTGTGTGAGAAATCGGGAGCCCCCCGGCGATTGGATCTCGGGCCAAACGCCTCCTCAGCTCGGTCACGGACGGAACCGACCTAGGGATGAAAGGCAGACCAACTCATCCCAATCCAGTAGCCAGCAACGTGCAGATCGAATTCTTCGCGATAGGAGTTAGCGCCTGGGAGTGCTGCCGAATAAACCCGACGGACCGGAGGCCGACACAACCAACCGCAATCGATCAGGATTCATCAGTTGTCTTCAAGTTTTCTCTCATTTACATGCGCGTTGTACCACCCCGGTGGGGACTTGGAGGAACTCCATGACAGGACTGCCCTCGACTGCTGTACGCGCGGGATTGCCTTCCATCCTTGCCACCGGCACGCTCGGTGGAGTGCTGGGCGGATCGCTTGCAGCCGCACTGGTGATCGGGTTCACCGAGATCCTCAAGGGTATGCTGGACCTTGTCTCGAAACAGCCCACATGGGTCCTTGTCGTCGCTCCTCTCATCGGTCTGGTGCTGTCGGTTTTGGTGCTTTACGGGTTTGGTTTGAGCGGTCAGAGCGAAGGTCTTGAGTATCCGAAGAGAGGGCGCGCGTGGAGAACCTTTGCGCCCCGCAGCTCTCGTTCGGATCTGACCGGGGACATGGTGGGCTCCGCAGGCGAGGAAGAACTGTTGGCCTGGCGCTTGGCACCCATACGCATGCTTGCCATGATCGCCACGATAGGGTTCGGAGCTGCGATGGGAACCGAGGCCCCGGCAGCCTATATTGGGGTAGCTACGGGAGCAGCTCTCGGAAATCGCTGGTGGCGCCCGCTCCTGCGACCGGCGGCAGTCGGAGGAGGCGCCGCGGGGGTCGCGGCACTCATGGGAATTCCCCTCCTAGGCACGGCATATATTCTCGAGCTGGGTCGGCGGCACCATGCCCCACTGAGTGCCGAGAGAGTCACGGCTGCGCTTGCTGGCGGATTCGTCGGATGGCTTTTTCACGTTGCTCTCGGTGTTAACCTGCTGCGCTTGGTCGTTCCCAAGGAACCGCCGCATACCTTTCATCAAGCCCTGATCACGGCACTCTTGATCGGTGCCCTTTCCGGCACAATCACCGCGCTCTCAGGAGCAGCGATCAATCGAGCGAAAACGTTCACGAGCCATCCCATCATCCGGCTCACGCTGGGCGGACTGGTCCTCGGCGCGGCCGCAGTGATTCTCGCGATGATTGCCGCTCCTTCGGCCGCAGTCGGCCCGGGCGGCGGAGCGATTACGTGGGTAGAGAGCACGCCGGCCTCGGCGCTTACCATCTTCATGGTCGATATCCTGCGCGCCGTAGCCACCACCTCTGCCGCTGCCGCCGGCGGATGCGGAGGCCTGTTCGTGCCATTTCTAGCCATCGGCGATCTCGCGGGACGGGTGTTTGCACCGTCTCTTCGGATACCGGGCGACCTTGCCGGTGCGGCAGGCGCGGCAGGCGGGATCAGCGGAGGCTATCATCTACCGTTCACCGCGGTTGCCATGGTTCTCGGCCAGGGCGGCCCTCTGCTCGCGATGTTGACCTGCTTAGCAACGGTCGTCGTGGCAGGCTCCACTGGAAAGCTTGTAGCGTCGCTGGTTGGCCACTCCTACATTGAAAAAAGACCTCACCAGCTCGAAACCTGACTCGAATTCTCACGAACGGCCGCTACCATCCGAAACCGCCGGATTCCTCGCCTCTACCCCAGTCTGAAATGGCTCCTGGCTTCCCGAATGTCCTTCTCTGAAAACGGCCGGTCCGACGCTGCACTGTTAGAAAACCCACTCACGCCAAAATTTGACCCGCGGTAGACTCTTTCGGGATGCCGGTTTCCTACAACCAGATCTCCGGCCAGCATATGGGGCGCCTCGCCAATTTGAGCGACTCCATTTTCGGCGTCGCCATGACTTTGCTGATCCTCGAAGTCGGCGTTCCGGTGGATTACATTCAGACCGAACGGGAGCTATGGAACGCTCTATTAGCGCTCGGCCCGCGGTTTCTGGTCTATTTCATGAGTTTTCTTACCCTGGGCATTTTTTGGAATGCCCAGCAGG
Organism: Terriglobales bacterium; assembly: GCA_035496675.1. Classification (GTDB taxonomy): domain Bacteria; phylum Acidobacteriota; class Terriglobia; order Terriglobales; family Acidobacteriaceae; genus Gp1-AA145. The sequence continues at coordinate 158,941 of DATJEL010000004.1, read as the reverse complement.
TGCAGCTCAACCGCTTCGCGCGGGGCGACCGCAACCTGACCTGGATTCATATCTTATTTCTTGCAACCGTGGCGGTAACGCCATTTTCGACGGCGTTAGAAGAGAACTTTATCCATCTGCGCATCGCCTTGATGGTTTTCTGGTTGAATCTGGTGCTGCTTGGGTTGATGCTCTACGCAAGCTGGCGGTACGCCTGTGCGAAGGGTCTCCTACATAGCGATGTGGGCCCCGAGGAACAAAGCGCCATAGAGCGCCGCATCATACTTGCGCAGATATTTTATGCAGTAGGTGTCCTATTTTGCGTATTCAGCACGCTTTGGAGCATTGCCGTCATTGTCGTGGTCCAGCTCGTTTTTGCTCTCGCGCCGACAATCCAGTGGTTGAAGCGCTCCGCCCCGCCCGGGGACGGGAATCCTCGGGAGGCCTAAAACTTTCTCCCAGACAGGGATCGCCCACTTGAAGACACTGTCACCGGAGGAGGAGCGGACAATTTTCGGCCGCGACTCAGCAGCAGCACTTGGCGCTTAGCGCTCAGGCTGCACGGAACTTCTTCACGAAGTGCAAACCATGTTTCCTAAGGTGTTTGGCATGGCTTTGCACATAAGCGGCGTGTTCGAGCAGGTCCTCCGCACGGTCACGCATCGACTCGGCTTGTCGTTTGATGGTCTTGGTAGCTTTGCGGCAGCCAGATCCAATGGCATAGCGAATATCTTTCCCGCGGCCGGGAGCGAGCAACAAACCGGCTGCAGAGCCGATTCCGATGCCGGCAAACACCAACCCAATGTCCCGCATTTTCCGACGTTCCCTTCTCTGCATACTTCATCTCCAAAGTACCCACTCAGCATCAGTTGTATTTTGCGTATCCGATATACGACGCTCATTGTGACGGGAAGTGATGGCGCAAGTTTGCTCGAGAAATCTCCACTAGGTAGAGTTTTTGTCCATTTCGCAAGGATTGTCTTCTGTAACTACTGACAGGGGAGGACGTCGATTCACGAAGCGCGAATCGAACGATCACGCGTACGCACGTTTTCTCGAAGGTCCAACCTGTGCTCAGTCGTCGTCTCGCGATCTCGCGTGTGGCAAGACAGTGTACCGCGGCTCCGGCATCGGAACATCGCCTTTGGCTTCGCGCCAGAGTATTTGGTTGAGCAGGCCGGTTTTTACCGCATCGGGGCGGCTGAAGTTCATCTTGGCTGACTGCTTGGCTCCAGGTGCTTTTGCTCCGTTGGTTTCATAGATAAGACCGTTGTCTTTGTTTCTCCAGTCAGCGGTGAATGGAACATGCTCGCCGGAACCGGAAAAAAGAGGCGCCATCACGGGTGCGTAGGCGTCGTTCTGGTTCATCGGAGACAAGCCAAGCAAGCTCTCCATCGTGTGAACCATATTCACCGTTGTATAGAACCGGCTATCCACAAACGGCTTTGCCGCTGAGGATGGCGAATATTTGCTGATCAGCAAGGCGATCGACCGGTGAGCATCAACGTGGTCGGCGCCATCCTGCGCATCGTCTTCAATCACGAAGATTGCGGTGTCCTCCCAATAGGCACTGTGCGACACGGCCTCGACCACGCGTCCGACGGCCAGGTCGTTATCTGCCACCGAAGCAGCCGGACGAGGTTTTCCAGGAGCCGTCCCGTTGGTGTGGTCATTGGGCAAGTAGAGTAGGACGAAGGCGGGAAGTTCCGTCCCCTTACCCTCCTTCCGCGCACGCGCGAACTCCGCGAACTCATTCAGAAACTCGTCCGCCCGCAGTTGGTCAGGATAGGAAGTGTTGAAATCCGGGAACTCCGGGTCGTAGTGGTCTCGCAAGGAGGCCAGGGTTGGCTTCGCACCCTTGATCAATGGCACAGCCCAGGGCCAAGGACTTGGGGATCCGTGCGGATCGCCAACATTCGAGGGCAGAGCCTCTCCTTTGTGGACAACATCGCGTTCGCACGGCACGCTGAACGGAGACGGCGTCCCCTGGGTAGGGCCCGCACCTGGCATCTTTGCAGGCTCGCACCAGATGGCCGCAACAAACTCGCCATAATCGCGATAACTCACCCCATGCGCCGCCAGATTGTCCCAGAGATAGCCGCTTCCGGGCGCATCCACGTACGGGATTCCGTGTTCGAGCGGAATCTCGTCCGCCACGGTGCCGCCGAAATCGTACGTGCGCTCATTGCCGCGATAGGTGATCTGCCACGTCTTCTCGTTGTAGTCGCTCGTAATAGCGGCGGTCGACCAAACATGACCGTCGCCAGACACCTCTCCGCTGTCATAAAAGTTGTCGAGGACACCAAATTCGAGTGCGAGTTTGTGTTCGTTGGGCGTAACCTCTGCTCCATACATCGTGAGCGACGGGTCGCCATTGCCGATGGGCGTTCCCTGCGCCGCCAGGTCGCCGAGCACTTGGTCGTAAGTGCGATTCTCTTTCAGAATGTAGATCACGTGTCGGATGGGATTTGTGCCAGTTCCGAACTGAACCGTACCGGGATCGGAAAGCATCAGGTTGCTTTCCTCCACCTGTCGCGTAAGGCTGGACAAATTCCTTTCCGCATCACGGAAATTCATCCGGGATAGCGAACCATATAGAAGAGTCGCGATATAGGGATGATCTCGATGACGATCGCTTTTGAGCTGGTTCGGCCCATTGTTAGGCCCTGTCCCCTCCCCCTTCGCAGCCGCAACCAGCAAGTGGTCGCCAACGGTTGCTAGCGCACTTGGATACCAATCGGTTGGCAGAAATCCCAGAGCGTCTTGCGCAGGCTCGCTATTTGGCCTCATCAAAGCCTCGGCCGCGAAGACCCCGACCGCACTCAACCCGGCGTCGGCAACAAACACCCGCTGGCCGTCGGCAGATTGGGCAAGAGCGTTTGGGTAGCTTCCTGCAAATCGCTGGCGAGAAGCTTTGGTAGACGAGAGATGAATCAATGTTCCAGTCGCGGTGTCGATCGCGGCCAGAGCGTCCCGGTTCGCAAGGGCGACGTACAGAAATTTTTCGTCGGGGCTCAGCAACAATGCAGTCGGATGAGATCCCGGATCAGTAGGCGTCTTGGGAGCCAGCAGTGGGATCCATCGCGTCACTTGCCCTGAAGAAAGGTCTAGCTCTGCCACCTGCGACGCATTCCACAAACTGCACCACGCGCGCCGCCCATCGCGCGTTGCCACAACGGCATATGGAAAGGAAGATGGGATCAAATCACCCGTACTGAGGTCGAAACGCCGTATCAGTTTGCCGTCGGCCGGATCGAGCAGGATCACATTGTCAGAGAGATCATTGGCAACGAGCAGCTCGTCCTTCTGTCCTTGCTGAACCAGCGTCAGCCCAGCAGGATAGGGGATCGCACTCCCAGCCGGCACTTTGCTGAAACCTGAGGCTACCTTCTTGCCTTGGGCAAGCTCTTGCGGTCGGATCTTGATAAAACGTTCTGGTTTCAACTTCCCCTTCTTGAGCCTGTAGACAGCGATACCATTGCCGAGATCCCCCTTCTTTGCTCCCGTCGCATCTGTGACGGATCCTACGGATGCATAGAGATGCTGCTCGTCCGAGCTGAATGCGAGCCCCAGAAACAAGGAGTGATGAGCGCCGTTCGGGAAACGCTTGTCGGGGAAATCGGCCAGCTTGTCGGTGCGGAGATCTAGAACCGCAATCGATTGGCGGCCTTCTGACCTTCCGGTGCCATAACCGTCGTTGAGCAACGCAACGTAATGCCCCCGGGGACTCAGCGCGATGGTTGCAGGAAAGCTGTTCAGCATTCCAACGCGACCTTGCCCGGGCGCTATCAGTACCTTGCTGGTAGGTAACGGCCGGCGAGGGAGTTGTGGGTTTTGGGAAGGCGCGACTGCGCAGAAGACGGCAAAAAGGAGAGCAACAAGAAGCGAACGGCCCACGAATCCCTCCACTTAGATAATGCCGCAGGGCGAGAAAACTGGCAAAGCCTCCCTCTCCGATCCCGGGGGGAATGAAACTCATTCCCGCCGCTTGGGGCCTGATGCGGCTCTTGTGAATGCTCCATCTAAATCAGAGGAAGGTTAACCGTAGTTCGCCAGACGCTCTCGGAATCGAGCTTTCCGCTCAGGATAGAGACCAGCCAGCTTCCTAGGTCCGCCTGGTGCTCGCTTTGCTTTTCAGAGAGGCCAAGCAGAGGTCCCGCTACAGCACAAAAAGTCCCAGGTGACGAAACCCGCTCCTCGAGTTACTATTCCTCTTCCGGAACTCCGGCCAATGGACATCCGAGAGATCGCAAAACGCGCCCGAGTTTCAACCGCGACTGTCTCACGCACCATTAATCGCATTCCTACCGTAGACCCCCAGCTCGCTAAACGAGTCTGGCAAGTGGTAGAGGAACTTGGGTATTACCCGAACACCCAAGCCAGGGCCTTGGTTTCGGGACGAACGCGCATCTTCGGGCTGATTGTTTCCGAGATCACCAACCCCTTCTTCCCCGAGATCGTCCAGGCTTTCGAAGACACTGCCGTTGCACACGGCTATGAGATTTTGCTGACCTCGACGATCCACGATCCCAAACGCATGGAAGCGGCGGTTCGCCGCATGTTGGAACGCCGCGTCGAGGGCGTTGCCATTCTCACCTTCGGCATGGAGGAGTCTCTCCTGGAGGGTCTGCGTTTCCGCAAAGTACCGCTCGTCTTTGTGGACGTTGGGCCTTCGCTCCCCCGCGTGAGTAACATCAAAATCAACTATCAACGCGGAATCGCCCAGGCGGTCCAGCATTTGGCTGAACTTGAACATCAAAGAATCGCATTTATCACCGGGCCGCTCAGCCTGAAATCGGCCGTGACCCGAAAGAACGCCTTCACCGGGGCCATGAAAGAGTTAGGCCTGGGCATCGATCCGAGCTTTCTCATCGAGGGGGATCATACGATGGAGGGCGGAATGATCGCTCTCGACAAACTGCTGAAGGCAGGCCCCCTGCCATCCGCGGTGATGTGCTCCAATGACGTTACCGCCATTGGCGTGATGCGCCAAGCCTATGAGCGCGGTATTTCGGTTCCGCAACAGCTTTCTGTCATCGGCTTTGACGATCTCCATCTGGCACAGTTCATGATTCCACCCCTCACCACGGTGCGCATGTCCCAAAGCGAGATCGCGAGACTCGCATTTAAAGCCCTCATGAACGACGTCGAACGTAAAAATCACACCGAGAACGGAACCGAGTACCTTCTCGAGACAGACCTTGTCCTGCGGCGTTCCACGGCCCCCGCGAACAGGGAGCACGCACCTCGAACCCGCTAGTCTTAGTCTTCCCGCAATTTTTTGAGAACCCGAAGGTCTGGATGTCGTGATCCCGTGGACCACTTGGCATGGCTGAGGATAGAGGAACTTACTTGCCGTGTATCTCCAACTCAATCCGCACTTCGTCTTTCACTTTGATCGAACCGCCGCCAATACTCACGGGCGTGATTCCGAACTCGGTTTGCCGTAATCGGGCTGAACCGCGGTAGGTCCCGTTGCCGCCGGTAACATCCACTTTTACGGGATGGGTCTCTCCGTGCAGGGTAAGCGCTCCCTCAACATTCCACTTCCCTTCTCCTGCGGCCTCGATGGAGGTGGAGTGAAAGGAGACTTCTGGAAACTTCTCCGGATCGAGCACCTTTGGGCTCAGCATCGTGTGCTGCACTTGTGAGCGTTCATTGTCGGATGTGTTGGGGTCAAGAACCTTGAGCTCCGCGGAGCGAACCTTGAATTCCACCGTGCGTTTCCGCTCGTCGAAGCTGCCGCTCTGAATGGGCGCACGAATCTCGTGGTCATGGGCAAAGGCGGAAAACAATCCGGATTTGTACACACGAACCGTAAGCACCGATTTCTCTACGTCGATCGCTCGCGGACTTTGGGCTGACGCGATGCATGTGAATGCAATCAACATCAAGATTCCCGCATGGTGATGTGCTCTGACTTGTCTCATCCGCCTACAGGATACTGCCTACATTGAATATTGATGCAACGATTCGCCGGCAGAAACCAGGAAGACTCCTTACTCACAAATTGTTTACAAGCTGGCGACAAAACTCCCGTAACCCTTCACCTCCTTCAGACCTCTTTCTGGCGTGGCGAGAAATATTCTAGGCAGCTCTCCACTTTCGCGCGGGGAAAGCCCGGAGGAAAGAAAGAATGAAGGCCCTTAGGAAATTCGCTCTTTTAGCCCTGCTTTCAGGATCTCTGATCGCTGCGATGGTCCTCAAAGCGGAAAGAAATTCCACGAAACCCGCTCCCTTTGACCACACGGTCAACTCGAGCGCAAAGCAACTGGTGGCGGACGGTCGCCAGATCTTCCGTTTCGACACCTTCGGCGACGAAGACTTCTGGGGCGGAACGCTGCACTTACATAAAGCCATCGAGGGCGCTTCCTTCGGGGGTGTTGGCCCAGGCGTAAGCCCTGCGACCGCGGCTGCTGTCGGATTGAAGATCGATGTAGACGCCCTACCCGAATCGGTCGTTTCCGCGATCCAAGCGGGCCAGGTAAACCTGAATGCTCCGGCTGTCACTCTCGCCTTGCTCAAGCTCAACGCAGTGGTTGGTCTCACCGGCGTCTTCAACCAAGACGGGAGTCTCAAGACCGTGGGAATCCAGTGTTCTCTGTGTCACTCCCGCGTCGATAACTCTTTTTCAGCCCCCGGAATTCCTGAAGGCGTGGTTGGGCATCGCTTGGATGGATGGTCGAATCAGGATCTCAACGTTGGTCAAATCATCGCGCTCGCGCCAAATCTCGAACCAGTGGCGAAACTCCTAAGCACCGATGTGGCTACCGTGAGGAAGGTACTCATGAGCTGGGGACCTGGGAAGTTCGATGCCGAGCTTTTCCTCGACGGCAAAGCCTTCCAGCCGAACGGGCGCTCGGCCGCAACCTTGATTCCGCCTGCATTCGGAAAGGCCGGCGTCAATCTGCATACCTGGACTGGAGACTGGGGAACTGTGAGCTACTGGAATGCATTCGTGGCTAATCTCGAAATGCACGGGAAAGGCAACTTCTTCGATACCCGGCTGGACAACGCTAGGCAGTTTCCTGTCGCCGCCGCGAACCGACTCGGTCACGTGCACAACGATGTCGACCTGATCTCGCCCAAGCTCCCCGCGCTGCACTTTTATCAGCTGGCGATCCCGGCGCCCGAACCTCCCAAAGGGAGTTTCGATGAAGACGCGGCGAAACGTGGAGACGAGCTGTTCAGCGGCAAAGCCAAGTGCGCTACCTGCCACACCGAGCCCACGGGCACGGAACCGGGCTGGAACCTGCATAAAGGCAGCGAGGTTTGCATTGACAACTTTCAGGCCGACCGGGCCCCCAACCATCGTTATCGAACGACTCCCCTAGCAGGGCTCTGGACCCACACCCAACGCGGCTTTTTCCACGACGGACGCTTTCCGTCTCTCCTCGATGTGGTCAACCACTATGATTCGTGCTTCTCGCTCGGCCTCAGCAGTGATGAGAAAAGCGATCTGGTGGAGTACTTAAAATCTTTGCCGGCTGAGGAAGGAGATTAAGAACCAGGAAAATCCAAGCAGTTTCCCGCGAAGAACAAAAGGCGCCCCTGCGCATTCGGGGCGCCTCATTTCTTACCAAAGTCGTTCCTTCAGACCTACTCAAGCTCTGGCTTGGGCTGAAGGGAGATCGCTTTCAATTTTCCGTTTCGGCCGGTGTGTCATGAACCCTCGGCGGCTTGGGCTCGTTCGGAACGGGCGGGGTCGGTACCCCTGTCTCCGGCCGCACCTCGATCGATCCGTGTTCGTTATTCAACACCATCCGCGGACCGCCGCCATTCACGGATCCACTGCCGCTGCCGCCGCGATCTCCGTTTTCTATCTTGAGGGAGCCAAAGTCGGTCTGAATCTCACCGTCCTGTGCTTGCGCCTGCAATTGGAACCCGGCCTTTGCCGGCACATAGACCCGGATGTCGCCGCGGCTATTGGATACATCGAGCGGCCCAAGTTTGGTCACGTGAATTTCGACCGCGCCGTTTTCGTTCGTCAATCGAACATCGTTGGTCACGCCGTTCAGCATGATGTCCTTCGAGCGGGTCTTCAACCGCAAGGGTCCAGAGATTCCAGTCGCTTCTAGGTCTCCGGAGTCGAGGTTTAGATAGCCATCCACCTTGTTGATGTCCATCTCCGTGCGGCTGGTTTTGAAACTGACGGATTTCGCAATTCTTGACAGCTTTAGACTTTCGCGAAAATCGCCATCCAGACGAACCGCTCCCTTCACATCTTCAATCGAGACGTCTTTCGCTCGGCCCTGTATCGCGACATCTGAGCTGACCTGAGAAATCCGAGCCGAACTGCCTTCCAGGCTCAGCGTTAACCCAGCGTTCAGGTCCGTGATCGAGACATCGCCATCTTGACTGGTAACCGTCGCGTTGCCGTCACGCCCCATGACGCTGATATCTCCCTGGCGCGATGAGATCGTAATCACCGCCTTGCGCGGGAGGGAAACATCGAGATCTGTGTTCACCCAGTGGTCGCCGGCACCTTTGGTATTTGCATCCAGCGCCACCGTCAGACCGCTTACGGTGAGTTGCGGGCGCGTCTGTTTGTCCCAACGATCCGCCTGGTCCTGCCGGTCCGCACTGATACGCTTATGAACCGCCACGTGAATCTGGTCGTCGTCCGACGCGTTCACGTTGACGGCGCCATGTTCATTGGTGACTTTCAAAGTGCCGCCTGCAGGAAACGCCTGTTGAATATCGTCGGTGAAGTTGTATCGATGCCCCCAGAACGGCTCCCCGCCGTTATTGAAGCCTCGTCGAATGGGCTCCCAGTTAACTCGCGAAAGCGAGGTCGAAGCCAGTCCGACGACGACAAGGAAGATAATGAGGAACACTCCACCGGCGCCAATTCCCCCGGATCGGGCCCCGGAACGGCTCGCCTGCTGATACTCGATCAGCTTGATGATTCCCCATAGGATCAGCAAAGCCGGCCAGAAATGAGCGAACCAGGTGAAAACCTGCTCCAACTCGAGCACGCCCATGGTACTAAGCAGGCCCAGAACCCCAATGATAATCAGGACAACGGGCCCTGCGAAGGAGCGTGGTGGCCGCCCGGGTCTCATCGGCGGTGAAGGAGGCGGTGTTTGGATTGTGCTAGCCATTTTTCACCTCGCTATTCACCCCGCTAGGAGGCTGTTGCTCCGGAGGTACGCCCGGTGGAGGAGGCGGTTGTGTGAAGTATGGGTTGTTGGCAAAATGTCCCCGCTCCATCAACTTCAGAATACCGACAACCAGCAAGACTACAGGCCAGGTGCGCCATAATCCGGGAACACCCTCCCAGCGGTCATGCAGATTATTGAGAAGCACGACCACTCCGAACGTCACCAGGATCGCAGGACCCACCAAGGACCGGTGCGCCCAGTATCCCCGCTCGACTGCCGCCTTTTTCTTGAGAAAAAGCCACCCTCCCAAAGCGATCAATAACAATGGCCAAAGCGTGCCGAAGCTTAAAAACCATATCTCCGTGTTCTGCAGCAGAAACAACAAGCCCAACAAAATCAAAATCACAGCGCCTGCCGGAGCGCCACGCGTGATGTCGCGCTTCTCTCCGCCTGGGCTGAACATCGTTCCCACACCGAGCGGGTCGGGTGGCGTCTGGCCGGCATTGATGGCTTTAGCAGTGTTCACCGCGTCGATGATCTGATAAAAGACAAACGCAGCGATGCCGATCCCGCAGATCGTGTCGAGCGGCTCGCGTCCGTGGCTGGCTCCAATAACCAGCAGAATGAAAATGACCAGGTGCGCCAGTCCCTTTGCATATTGCCCGTTGTAAACGGCGCCGACACCGAACGGAATTGCCCCCAGGATTCCAGCGAGGCCTGGACTCGGCCCCGAACTCTGAACCACCATTGGTGCTGCAGGTGCTGTGTAAGGTGAACTCGGCCCGCTCGCGGCCACGCGCTCGGCAAGACAGTTCTCACAATACGCGATGCCCATGACCTCGCGAACGCAGTCGTTGCAGAGCGGTTTGCCGCAAGTACGGCAGTACTTGGCGATTGCCCTGTCTGGATGATTTGCGCAGTTCATACGAACCTCCTGTAAGTGGCCCCATGCACTACAGGTGAATCAACCATTTTTGTTCGTAAAAAAGCTGCTGGTTGAAGGTCCCCGGCTTCCGGAAGAGAGGCAAACACTGGTTGCGTCCCCTCCTGGCTGTAGTTGCGCTCCTGTTTTTCGGGTTGCCCACTGCTGTTTTTCTTGTTGTCGTTGTTGGTTGGTTTGCTCGGTCGCGTCGCGGGCCGTTCCTCAGAGGGCGTCGTCTGCTTCAACTGACGTACCCGAGACTCGATCTCATATACGAAGCGAATGTTTTCGTAATACTTCACCACCCGGCCCTGGGTTTCGTAATAGCTGCGGCGAATTGCGCTCGGCCGCAAATCCACACGAAGCAGATCTTTCGGCCGGACGCCGGCGATGCTGAGGGTGACCGATAAGGTGAAGAACGCCATGCCGAATGACATCGCGAATCTGGGCTGACGGGCCACCGCGACGACAGGTGAGACCACGGCATCGATCCATCGCCCGATTCGTTCTCCCCAGGTCGCGCGAGCTGTCGCCTTCCCCAAGGCCACTCCGCTCGTCGCGAGCAAAATGTTATTGACGAGAGAGGTGGGAGGCTCGACTTCTTCGAGTGACTCGAGCCAGCTGCGGCCAGCTGCGGCGTCACGCAGCATGGGCCCGCAAAGGTGACACACACGAGCGTGGGCCTCAAAAGCTTGGCGCCGTTCGCCCGCCAGCGTGCCGTCGATGGCTTGACTGAGCAGCGCGTCGAACTCGCCGCACTGCATTCCGTTATGTCCTTGGCCTGCCATCACATCACCTGCCTATAAGTACGTTGGAGGAGGCGCGCAAGTTCCGCTCGACCTCGGTTTATCCTTGATTTCACAGTTCCCTCCGGCACCTTCAGAGTTAACGCTATGTCTCGGTAGTCCATGTCTTGTAAGTCCCTTAGAATCACTGCCTCACGAAGCTCCGGGGAGAGTTTTTGCAGGGCCGCATGTACGGCCTCGCGCGTCTCCCGGCTTTGAACCTTCGAATCGGGGGTTGGAGCCTGGTCGGGGATCCTCTCACCGAGGGGCATCGCATCTTCATGATCGGATTGGGTCGTATCGAGGGAGTCGGTCATTCGTTCCTGCCGGGCCTTGCGGAAATGGTCTACCAGCAGGTTTCTCGTTACCGTGGTCACCCAGGTCATGAACGCCCCGCGATTCACATCATAGGTATTCAGCGTGCGATAGATTTTAATGAAAACCTCTTGCGTGAGGTCTTCGGCATCATTCGCCGAGCCGGTAAACCGGTAACAAATGTTGAAGATGCGCCGGTTGTACTGCTGGACGATCTCCTCCCACGCGGCTGCGTCGCCTCCAATGCAGCGACGGACCAGCAAAGCAGCCACGTGGGCATCTTCCAAGTTCTTCTCCCCGGCAATGTTTCGGATTGTGCTTAGCCTTCAGCCAACAAAAAACTCCGCTTCCGCGAAGTCCTGTCCTTGAACGCATTCGTCGCGTCCCTAGGCCCAACCTGTTTCCTTACGGCGGATAGCTGACGGCTGACAGCTCACTGAGACCAGCCCCAAAACCGTTTCGCTACAAAGATACGCCGAAAAGGAGCCTGAAGTTCAGCGCACCCCGTCACTAGGAGGGCGCCCGGCTCGAGTGGGGTTCCAAACCAATGTCTTTTGCCAAGGATCGGCGGACATCTGGCCGGGGCGAAACGCCGCAAGCGAAGTTTCAGCTAGAATTCCCAAGATCTCACAATTCAGTGTGATGCTGAAGGAAAGCTCCATTCGGGATCTGCAGCGTTTGTATCGGCAACGGGGCAATGGCCCTGCCCTTCCGCTGAACCCGCCAGGAGAACCGAGGTCCTCAAAAGTCCAACTGATGCCGTTCGGAGTCTTCCCATGGTTCATCTCTCAAAACTGCTGTCTGCCGGGTATTCTCTTTTTTGGTTCTCTCTGCTGTGCGCGACAGGATTGCGAGCCCAGAGTCCCAATCAACCCGTTCTTCCCTATTCGCCCAGCCTGAACCTGGAATCGATGGACCGGTCCGCAGATCCTTGCGTTGACTTCTACCGCTACGCCTGCGGCGGCTGGCAGAAGCAGAATCCCATTCCCCCCGACCAGACGTCATGGTCTGTCTACAGCAAGCTCTATCAGGACAATCTCAACTTTCTGCGCAATATCCTCGAGGAAGCTGCGAAGCCCGCGCCCGGGCGGGATCCCGTCACCGGTGAAATCGGCGACTTCTATGCCGCCTGCATGGACGAAGCCGCGGCCAACCAACGCGGCATCTCTCCTTTACGGCCACAACTCGATGACATTGCGGCGCTGAAATCCGTTCAGCAAATTGCCCCGATCGTTGCGCGTCTCCAACTGGAATATGGCGAGGACGCTCTGTTCTCTTCCGGTTCATCGCAGGATCCCGACAATTCCGAGCAGGAAATCGCCGAGCTCGCACAAGGGGGGCTGGGCCTTCCCGACCGCGACTATTACGTCAAAACCGATGCCAAGATGCAGGAGGCTCGCGAACGGTATGTGCAACACCTTCAGAAAGTATTCGAACTTGCCGGTGAGAACAGCCCGAACGCCAAGCAGGACGCGGCGACCGTAATGCGGCTGGAGACGGCGTTGGCGAAAGCTTCCCTGACCCGCGTAGAGCAACGCGACCCATACAAACTCAAGCACAAGATGTCCCTTGCCGGGCTGACAAAACTGGCGCCCAATTTCGATTGGACCGCCTTTTACCGCAACGGGAGCTACCCAAGGTTTGCGCTCTTAAACGTGGAAGAACCCGGCTTCTTTCAGGAGGTCAACTCCCTACTCGGCTCCGAACCAATCGAAAACTGGAAAACCTATCTGCGTTCTCACGTCCTCGACGCGGCCTCACCCTATCTCTCAACCACGTTCGTAGACGAGAACTTCGAGTTCTATCGCAAGTATCTTCATGGCGCGAAGGAGCAGCAGCCTCGCTGGAAACGCTGCGTCTCCTACACAAATCACAACCTCGATGACGCACTCGGCCAAGCCTATGTCGCCAAGGTATTTTCTCCGGAACTGAAGGCGAGCACCCTTGAGATGGTCGAAAGAATCGAACACGCGATGGAGTTGCGCATTCGCCAGCTCGATTGGATGAGCCCGGAGACCAAACAACAGGCTCTGGCCAAGCTGCACGGCATCCGCAACAAGATCGGCTATCCCGACAAGTGGCGGGACTATAGCTCAATCAAACTCAGCCGCGACAACTTCTTTGCCAATATCCAAGGCACCAGCGAGTTTGAAAGCCATCGCCAAATTGCCAAGATCGGAAAGCCAGTTGACCACCGTGAATGGCAAGTTCCACCGCCAACGGTAGACGCCTATTACGATCCCCAAATGAATGACATCAACTTCCCGGCCGGCGTTCTCCAGCCGCCGCTTTACGACCCCAAGATGGACGCCGCGCCGAATTACGGCAACACTGGCGGGACGATTGGCCACGAACTCACGCACGGCTTCGACGACGAAGGCAGCCAGTTCGACGCAAAAGGCAATCTGCGCAATTGGTGGACAAAAGAAGATCGCGAAAAATTCGATTCGAGAACCAAATGCGTCGAAGACCAGTACGCGCAATACATCGTTGTCGACGACATTCACATCAACAGCGCGCTTACCCTGGGTGAGGACGTTGCCGATCTCGGCGGGGAAATTCTGGCCTATATGGCGTGGAAAAACACCACTGAAGGTCAGAACCTGCAAACCACGGACGGATTGACGCCGGACCAGCGTTTTTTCATCGGATTTGCCCAATGGGATTGCGCCAATGAACGGCCCGAGGACTTACGGGTGAATGCGATCACAAACCCGCACTCTCCCCCCGAAAACCGCATCAATGGCGTTGTCGTCAATATGCCGGAATTTACAGGTGCGTTTTCCTGCAAGCAAGGCCAGCCGATGACCAAGCCGGCACAAAAGATCTGCAAGGTTTGGTGAGCTGCTGGCTCTTTCCCCGCGGGGCCAGGGGCTAGATGGGTTCTGAGTTCAGCGTCTTCGCCTCGGCGACGTTAGAGGGTTCGTCGCTCAGCGATCTTCCCTTTTCATAGGCGAACTTCTGGTGTTTATTTCCAACCTTGCGGATCACATCCGTCCAACCGTCGTCCCACTTGATGCGGGCTTCGCCATCGGCCACCGACCAGGTTCCGTGGGGCGAACCGATGGTCTTGTGGGCCTGCCCGTCACGATCGAGCGTGACGAAGAATGTCTCTGATCCCACACCCGTCCCGAACTCCCACCTTCCGACGAAGTGGTTGACTCCAAACCCTATGGACCTGCCAGAACTGAAATCGATGCGGGCTACATCGGAGATACGGATTGTCTCCACGTTCTTGCCCTGACTCATCCTCATGTTTCCAGCATTGAACTCGATGCGCGAGCCGCTGGACATCGTGAAAGTCTTTTGATGGCCATCGCGATAAACGATGGTAAGCGTCTGCGTTGACTCCTGTGCCGAGCAAACCAGCGCTGCAGCAAGAACGAGAATTGCGATCAAGGTCAATCTCAAATGAGACATAAAAGCCTCCCCGGCCCGTTCGAACTCAACAATCCACTACTCGGTTCTCACCTCAGATTACGCGGAAAAAACCCTCAAAGTTCCCAAAAACCTCTCGCCCGCCTAGGCCCTAGACCGCACCGCAGCCGCCAGGACTCCCAGCAACTCTTCGGTCGTCCGCCAGTCGATGCAAGCGTCGGTGATACTTTGCCCGTACGTCAGGGGCTTACTTTTGCCCAGTTTCTGCGTCCCTTCAACCAGGTTGCTTTCCAGCATCACTCCGAAAATATGCCGATTCCCCCCGGAAATCTGTTCGGCCACGTTGCGACAAACGTCCGGTTGCCGGTTGTGATCCTTATTGCTGTTCGCATGACTGCAGTCAATCATCAGGCGGCGCGGCAGTTCGGCCCGGTCCAATATCAAACATGCCTGTTCAATCGAGGCGGCGTCATAGTTCGTCGTTTTGCGACCACCCCTGAGGATCACGTGGCAGTGCGGATTTCCGGCGGTGAAGAAAATCGCCGACTGCCCATTCTTGGTGTGCCCGAGAAACGTGTGCGGATGACCTGCGGCCTGCACCGCTTCGACGGCGATCTGTACGTTGCCAGAGGTACCATTCTTGAAACCCACCGGGCATGACAGGCCCGACACCAGTTCCCGGTGAACTTGGCTTTCGGTCGTGCGCGCTCCAATCGCGCCCCAACTCACCAGTCCCACCATGTACTGCGGAATGATCATATCGAGAAACTCGGTCCCAGCCGGGATCCCCAGTTCCGCAAGGTCCAGTAGCAGGCGCCGCGCAATGCGCAGGCCGTCATTAATCTTGAACGAGCCGTCCAGGTGAGGATCATTGATCAACCCCTTCCAACCCACCGTTGTGCGCGGCTTCTCAAAATAGACCCGCATGATGACACACAGATCGCGCGAATATTTTTCGCTCGCCCCCTTCAGCAGCTTGGCGTATTCGATCGCTGCATCGGTGTCGTGGATAGAGCATGGACCGGCGATCACCACCAGCCTGTGGTCATCCCCCTCCAAAATGCGGGTTACCTCGGCCCGCGCCCGGTACACGGTCTCCGCTGCCGTCTCGGTCGTAGGCAGCTCTTCCTCCAGAAAAACAGGAGGCAGCACAACTTTGGTTCGCTGAATTCTTAGGTCTTCAGTGCGGTGCGACATGATGGATGTGAATGACATACATCTTACCGTGCCCCATCGCTTCACCGCCAAACGCCCCCGCCGCTTGGCCATTGCTCGATAGGCGGGTTCTCTCCCCAGCCCATTTACGAATCCAGCTTCCTCCTAGCATGTACCATTGCCCGTACGCTGCTCGTACCATCGGCCCCCCCCGCCCTTAACACTTCAGACCCCTCTGCAATAAAGCAAATTGACGCTATTGTGAGAGGACGTAGTGTTTGGGTTACAACCCTTCAAATCCTGGTTCGAGGCGCAATTACATGCAGAGTGAAAACCTCCCTACCGCGCTCCGACGCAGTTCCCGAGTACCGGCCGAAGTGCCGATAAAAGTCACGGCTTTGGCGGGTACACAATTCTCTGAGGTGTGTAAGACCCTGGTGGTGAACGCGCACGGTTGCGCGCTGCAGACACCGGTGAAATTTGACGCCGGCGTTCCCCTGCGATTCCTCAGTCACGATGGTCGTGAGGCAACCGCTAGCGTGGTTTCCTGCCAGCCCATGGGGCCTGACAAGCGCGCTTGGCTGCTCGGCGCTAAGCTCGATAGGCCGGAAAATTTCTGGGGCTTGACGAATTGCCCCGGAGACTGGTCGCTTACCTCCGCTCCCCTTTCGATCGGACAAGTTCGAATCGTTCCCCGTCCCGCTGCCCTTAAGTCACCAAGCCCGAGCGATCTGAATCTGGACTCCAAACTCGAAGTTGCCCAGCGCCTCGAAGCCCCCTTGAAGAGGTTGGTTACTGAATCCCTAGCTCCGCTCGAAGCTCAGCTTGCGGTCCTCAAAGAGATTGTGGCGCGTCGAGAAGCCAACCCTAGCCGGTTTGACGTTTCCCTCTCCAGCATCCCTCCCCAACTCGAACAGCAGCTCGAGGAGCGGTTGAGAAAACACCTCGAGCCCAAAGTTCTCGAGGAGTCGCGCCAGCAGTACGCGAACGTCCTCGAGACCGCAAGATCGAACATTGAGAAGCGAACGACCGAAGGCTACGAATCTTTTCTACGTAGAGTGGAAGGCGAACTAAAGGCAGTAGAAAAGCGAGCGCAGCAGGTTTCCGCTGACATTTCTGGCCAGGCCGAGCAACAGCTAGTGCGGGGGGGCAAAGATTTTCAGCAGAAACTACTAGAGGGGGGTAACGCCCTCAAACGTTTGAGTCAGGAGCTTCTGGAATTTCTGCAAAGCAACTTGAATGCAGAGTATGTTGCGCATCGGGAAAACCTAGAGGAGATTCGCGAGGCTGCGGCCGCCGAGTCTTCGCGATTGCGGCAGCAGGTCGAAGGCTTGGAAGGCCGCATTGCGGCATTGAACGAGTCGGCTCGCTCCCTGGAGTCAGGACTGGACAAGCGGCTCGGCCAGATGTCCAGCAACGTCATTCGAGACGTTCGCAGCCAGGTCGAAACCATGGTGGTTCAAGTCCTGGAGCAGCTAACCGCGAATAGCGCCGAGACCATTGAAAATCAAATCAGTGAGGCCAGGAAAAGCATGGGAATGATCCGCAACGAAATGGTTGCGTCATTTTCCGGCTCAATCAGCAGTGAAGCGGCAAGCTCCTTGCATACGCTCGAGAGCTCCATGGACGAATCAGCGAAACAATCTATCGAACGCTGGCGCCTTAAGCTGGCGGAAAACTTGAATGCATTGGCAAAAAATCTCGGCGAGCCCTTCTAGTTTCTCGCAACTTTCTCGCGCAGGTCGAGTACGCCGGGAAAGCGCCTGAGATGACCGGCGCAGGCAAGGGCGGATCGGCAAGAGTGAGCCGTGATTGTGGCTCAAAGCTCGCGATTACAGCTCTCGCCCTGCAATCGTGATTGCTCCTCACTGTTTTGACACAACCGGCAGTGAGATGAAGCTTGCAGTGCCCTCCCCGTGCCAGATTCGCTGCGTCGCTTTTTGGTAGTCGCCTGGTTTAGCGTCGAAAATATTCGGCACGAAGGTTTGGGGATTGCGGTCATAGAGCGGAAACAATGTCGACTGCACCTGAACCATGATGCGATGCCCCGGCAAAAATACGTGATTCACGGTGGGCAGATCGAAACTAAAAAGCAGAGGCTGGTTGGGCGTAATCGCTTCCGGATGCTCGAAGCTCGTGCGATAGCGACCGCGGAAAATGTCCAGTGAAATCGCGAGTTGGTAGCCACCCATCTGTCGGTCGGATGGCACCGAGTCAGGGGAAACGTCGATCAGTTTTACCACCCAATCGCTGTCGCTCCCACTCGTCGATGCGTACAGGTTCACCTCGGGCCGGCCGCTTACGCGCAGAGGGGTGGCGAGTGGCTCCGTCTGGTAGGTCAGGACATCTGGCCGTCCGTCCACAAATCGCTGGTCCTTTACTAACCATGTCCTCCAGGCGTCTTCATCTTCGGCGTACACGGGACGCGGCAAATAGGGCACCGGCTTCGACGGATCGGAGACGTACTCATCGTAGTTGGTGCTGCCTTTGACAGGCTGAAAGGACAACTTCCCTTCTGGCGCCAGATACAGCGAGCGCGGTTTATTCACGCACCCGGAACCGCAGCTCAAAGGCCACGAACTGAAGCTGTCCCAGTGGTTCTCTCCCGTGTTGTAGATGAAAACTGGAGGCGTGTTCGCCTTGGGAGCATTGTCCACCAGATACTGATTGAAAAAGGGCAACAGGATGTCACGGCGAAATTGCAGGGTTGTGTTTCCATCCCAACGCAGCGGTCCGAGATTGTAACCATCGTAGTTGGCTTGGCTGTGACGCCACGGGCCCATGACGAGATAATTCATGGTATTGCTTTTATCTTTCGGCTCCCAGGCTTCGTAGGAATGGATCCCGCCCCACATATCCTCCTGGTCCCACAAACCCTGCTCCCACATGGTGGGAACCTTGAGTGGAACCCTCGAAAGAATCTTATCTAACGCCTGCCCTTGCCAGAACGCATCGTAAGCCGGATGCTCGTGGACCTTGCGCCAGAACGGTAACTGGTCGAGCCCGGCAGAGCGCGCGAGGTCACCCGCGGATCCGGCGCGGAGAAGATTGCTGTAGTCGTCATATCCTTCCCTCGCAATGGACTCGCCCGCCGCTCTCGCTGCGGTTTGGTCAGTGAAGTAGTCCAAGTTATTCTGACGGAACGCGCCGTAGTGAAACCAGTCGTCTCCCATCCAGCCGTCGATCATAGGGCTCTCGGGCGCAGCGACTTTGAGCGCGGGGTGCGGGTCGAGCAATGCCATGACGACCGTGAATCCTTCGTATGAGGACCCCAGCATTCCAACCCTGCCATTCGACTCCGGCACATTTTTCACCAGCCAATCGATGGTGTCGTAGGCGTCCTTAGTGTCATTGGGACCACTCGGGTTCAGCGGCCCGGTCGGCGGAGGCGTCATCACATACTCGCCCTCGGAGCCATATTTGCCGCGCACGTCCTGGAATACTCGAATGTAACCAGCCTTCACGAACACCTCATCACCCTCAGGCAACTCGTCCAACATGTGTGGCGACTCCTTGCGTTCGGCACGCTTTGCTGCGTTGTACGGGGTGCGGGTGAGAAGTATGGGCGCGTTGTGCGCTCCCTTAGGAATCACAATTACGGTATAGAGCTTCACCCCATCCCGCATGGGCACCATTTCGACCCGTTTCACATAGTCATAGTTGGCGGAGGAAGGCTCGAACTCCCGGGGAATGTCTGGCGTCATGGGCTGGGTCTGGGCAACGGCGGGTGAGGCCGCCAGAACCGCCGTGAATGCGAGGAGGAGCGCACTGCAGGCGAGGAGCTTCATGTCAGGGGAATTCTAATTGAACTGAAGCGCTCGTATTGTCCGAACTACCGTCAGGAGGGGGACTCAGCCGGCCGCCCTACCGGACCCGTTACGCCTTGAACAAATCCGCGGCCAAGGCTTCGCGCCGGGCCATCACAATCCCGTCGATTCTGCGCAAAAGAATCGTGTATCCCGCAATGGAAGGGAGGGCGAGGGCGGCCAGAATGAGGGCACCGATCCAATAGTTGGAATAGCGGTACCCGATAAAGATTCCTAGCGCCCCGACCCCCATCACCACGGCCTGTACTCCCAGGCTGGCGAAGATGGTGGTCTCCGACGCCCTTTGCCTTCCGAACACGGCGTAGTCGATCTTCTTCGGCGAGTACAAAGAAAGCAGATCGCCGATCGAAAAGTTCACAGGTGCAGCGAATAAATACCAACAGAAGGTTATGGCCAGAAAGACGAGTTGAGGTGGCTTATAGATCAGGCACACTCCCAACCATAGAATCAGCACTTCTGTGACCAGAACGGCTAACTGGGCCAGATTTTTCGCAAACACGATCTGCCGAAAGGAAACCGGCGACAACAGAAAGAACTGAACTCCGGCACCATCACCGCCAAAGCTGTTGTAAACCAGATTGGTCATCACCAGCAGGCAGTAACCAGCTCCGATCGGGAAAAGCAGCTCGGATTGTTGGGAAAGAAAGCTCCTTCTCCCGCCGATCACGACGAGAACTACCACCAGAGGCACGATCATGGTGAACAGCATCGGACCGCTTCGTGAGAAGTAGTGCAGTTCCTTTTCAAACACCGCAGAGACAGGAGAGGAGACAAACGGAAGCTTCCATCCCGGGCGGATTGCGCTTGTGGGTGCGAGCACGGCGGCATGAGCTCCGCCCTCGGGATTCTCTCCGCGAAACTGCTGCCGCAGTCGCAGGTGCAGAAGGCCTAAGGCTCCGCCCGAGTAGGCGATGACAACCAGAGAGATCCCCACTGCCCTTTGTGGAGTCCCCCTGTGTGCGACCGCCAGCATTTCCGCGCAAAGGCCCGGGGGTAGGACCCTTTGGAGGGGAGAAACTTTCGCCGCATACTGAAATCGCTGGCTTGCCGGCTTCTTGCTGTAGTGGTCAAGCACCGGCGCAATAAACTGAAATCCGAGCATCACCAGAAAAAAGAAAAGCCCCATGATTTCCCGGCTACGCCGGCGTGAGAGCCAGTGTTCGATCCAGACAAACGTCATCCTCGCCAGCAGCACATTGAAGACGATGAAAACGGCCACTGCAAGCACCGCCCACGGAATCAATTTTGGAACCGCCAAAACGATTCCTACTAGAACGCCGACGGACCAGCAGACCCCGAGAGCCGTAGCGATGTCGAGCGTCCCCATCACCAGCCGCACCAGAAAATAGGTGCCATAGGTAAGCGGAAACCGCAGGAATGCCGAAGTGTCGACGTTCTGCGTGAAGGCGGTGGCCATGAGCGGAAAGAACTGCCAAAAAAGAAAAATGATCCAGAAGAAAAGAGCGAGCCACTCGAGCTTCCCAGTCGAGGTGAGCTCCCAGGCGGTTGCTCCGAGGGCGATCGCACCTCCCACCGCCGCCAAGCTCACAACCAGCCCGCCGATCGAGCGCGAGACGAGGTTGATCCGTCCTCGCACCGACCTGAGCGAATTGACCACCAGCCGCCAGCGGAGTGTGGCCACTGCCCGGAGCTGCTCTCGAGCTTCTGGCGTTAGCCGAGCCACGAAAGCTCCTGTGTAGCCGTTCGGGGGCCGCCCACAGCCTTCAGAAAGAACTCTTCCAGCGACATGCGCTCTCCTGGACTCGCCTCGTCGGTGATTCCCGAGCGCAATTCATTCAGCGATCCCTGGGCAACCAGCCGCCCGCCGTGAATGATGCCGACGTGAGTGCACAGCCGCTCGACGATCTCCAGCACGTGTGAGGTAAGAAAGATGGTGGCTCCGCGCGCCGTCATTCGCTGAAGCATGGCCTTCAATGTTCCGGATGCGATGGCGTCGACCCCCTCGAATGGCTCGTCTAAGAACAGGACCTTGGGGCCGTGAATCACCGCGGCTGCCATAGCCAGCTTCTTCTGCATCCCGTGGGAATAATCTGTGATGAGCGCCTTAGGATGGTCCTGCAGTTCCATGAACTCCAGCAGCTCTGCCGCACGCTGTGCAGCCGTGCTGCGGTCAAGGCCGTACATCCGTCCCGCAAAGTTCAGATACTCAGAACCTGTGAGCCTGCCAAAAAGCGCCATTCCTTCGGGAACGACCCCGATCTGACGCTTCACGTCCACAAGATGAGTCGAGAGGTCTAGCCCGAGGATCCGCATGCGGCCTGAGGTGGGCGCCATCAGACCCGTCAACATTTTGATGGTGGTAGATTTTCCGGCGCCGTTCGGGCCGAGAAACCCGTAAAACTGTCCCGCTTCCACGTGCAAATTGACATCTTGAACCGCGGCCAAATCGCCGAAACGACGCGTCAGGTTTTCGGTAAGGATTGCGGCGTTCACAAGCATCCGAGCCTACCATATTGGGTGGGCATGTGATCTTTTCTTGGCCCCTGGTGGTTCCTTTGAAGGGCAATCTCCGTGACCCATACATCCGTGACTCACACATCTAAGAGCATCTCGTTGCTCTAGACGTTTTCCCATTGCGGCGATATTCGGCAGCTTCCCTGAGAGTAACTGGCCGCTCCTCGAGTGAACGTGCTCGGTTGTCGCATCCGTTCAACTGTCACCCGGACTTGAAAGGAAACAAAGACATAAAAATTTGCGCGATACCGCTTTGATTCAGCTAAACTCGACACAGCCGTTCTGGATTTGCAGTTCATGACCTTCGCCTATTTCGTTGTCGTACTCAGTGCGGTCGGCTTGGTTGTGTTGCTCCTTCTTGCGAAGGGGTACTGGTTTGCCCGCAGTACCCACGTCCCCTCCCCCGCGGACCTGTATGTTATTGATGTAGAAGCATTTCGCAACCTCATCGATGAAGACGAGGAAGACTTTCTCCGCCACCATCTCCCGGTTCGTGAGTTCCGGCGCATCCATCGCGAACGAATGCTCGCCGCCGTTCAGTATGTGCGGGCCGCTTACCACAATGCCGGAATCTTGGTTACGATCGCCGAGACAGCACGCGGATCGGCCGATCCGCAGGTTGCCGAGGCGGCGGGGAGGTTGTTCGACAATGCCGCCCGGTTACGTTGGTACGCGGCTAAGGTGGTCCCTCGGCTCTATTTCAAGGTGCTCTTTCCCGGTGCCAACCACGCTCCGCGACAGCTTTTTGATCGTTACGACCTGCTTACCAGGCAAGCCATCATGTTGGGACGATCAATCGGCGGGCACGCCTAGCAGCGCTCATTGCGACAAGGCTTACTATTTCTTCCCTTCGCCTTCCTTGTACATGTACTTAATCGAAGGTTTATAGATCATCACGTTCGGTGCCCCATTGCGGTTCACCTTGATGCATGCCTTGTCGTACCACTCGATGACTCCGTGC
The DNA here is from genome assembly GCA_035496675.1 of Terriglobales bacterium. Lineage (GTDB taxonomy): Bacteria > Acidobacteriota > Terriglobia > Terriglobales > Acidobacteriaceae > Gp1-AA145. The sequence continues at coordinate 136,040 of DATJEL010000004.1, read as the reverse complement.
ACCTCTTCTCCATCAGTGAGCACGATGACCATCGGCGTTTTTCCCTGCATCTGCTTTTGGTAGTAGAAGTTTTCGGCATTGGTTTGGTCCGGCGGTGGCGACTTACGAGATCCATTCGAACTGGAGCGCTCGCCGCGATCACGGCTCGCGGCCACAACGGCCCCGTGATTCGAGCCGGAATGACTTGCATGGCCAGAGTGATTCAGCGCGGGACGGATCAGCTTACGATTGGCGAATTCCGGATCGCTATGGCGTTCGGCTGGCATGGATTGCACATTGTCTCTCATGGCACCACCTGTCAGACACGCTTTCGAATTTGCGGCCACAGAACACCGGCTCGCGGTTGGATGTTAGGCGTGAATTGCTCCTAAACTAGCACAGGGCAGAGGCCATGACAATCCAAAGTTCAATGTAGACCCGGGGCTGGAAGTGCTCGACTGAGTCCGGCTTCTGCTTGAGTCCGAATCATCTCGTAAATGAAATCACTGACAAACCTATCCTTGAGGTGCTCAAGGCCAGTAACTCAAGGATTTACTTTCCTAAGTTTGCAGGACTCCGACCTTAAATTCAGCCACCTCCGGATTCAGGGCGGCCGCCTCGAGGGCCGTCACAATCGCGTCGCGGGTTTCCATGGGATCAATGATTTTGTCGATCCATAAGCGCGCCGCCCCGTAACGCGGATCCATCTGCTCGTCGTAAGTCTGTTTTACCGAGTCATAGAGCTGTTTCTTTTCTTCTTCGGAAAGCTTCTGTCCTCCCCGTTCCAATTGGCGAATCTTAATTTCGACCAGTGTGCCTGCCGCCGAATCCCCGCCCATCACGGCGTATTTGGCCGTGGGCCAGGCAAACACGAATCGGGGATCGTAGGCCTTGCCACACATGGCATAGTGCCCTGCTCCGAACGAGCCGCCGATGATCACGGTGATCTTTGGAACCACCGAGTTCGAAACTGCATTCACCATCTTGGCACCGGCTTTGATGATCCCGCTCCACTCCGCGTCGCGGCCCACCATGAATCCATTTACGTCGTGCAGGAAAACGATCGGCATCAGGTTCTGATTGCAGTCCATGATGAAGCGAGCCGCTTTTTCCGCCGATTCGGTATAAACCACGCCCCCAAACTCCACGCGCTTATGACCCTGATGATCCGTGCTTTGGGCGTGCATTTTCTGATTGGCTACGATGCCTACAGCAAAGCCCCCGAGCCTGGCGTATCCACACACCACGGTCTTTCCATACTCCGGTTTGTATTCGTCGAACTTACTGGCGTCGGCGATGCGGGCAATCACTTCCTTAATGTCGTAGGGACGTGCTGCCGAAGCCTCATAGATTCCATAAATCTCCTCCGCTGCCAGGGCAGGCGGAACCGGCTTTCTCCGGTCCCAGGGAGACTGACGACGATACCCCCACTTCTCCACAATCGAACGGATTCGATACAGGCAAGCCTCGTCATCGGGTTCATGGAAGTCCACCGTCCCGCTGATAGCCGAGTGCATCGAGGCACCGCCGAGTTCTTCGGCAGACACCTTCTGTCCAATCGCAGCCTGCACCAGCGCCGGCCCGGCAAGAAACAGCCCGCTGCCATCGGTCATCAGTACGTGATCGCACATCACCGGCAGATAACCACCACCTGCCACGCACATGCCCATAATCGCGGCGATTTGCGGAATACCTATGGCAGACATGACCGCGTTATTACGAAATACGCGTCCGAAATCGTCAGTATCGGGAAACACGTCTTCTTGCAAGGGAAGGAATACGCCCGCGGAATCCACCAGGTAGATCGTTGGAATGCGGTTCTCCATCGCGATGTTTTGCGCACGAATCACCTTCTTGGCGGTCATGGGAAAGAACGACCCTGCCTTCACGGTTGCATCGTTCGCGACGATCATCACCATGCGGGTTTCGATTCGCGCCACACCCGTGATTACGCCGGCAGCGGGCGCGCCTCCCCATTCCTCATACATGCGATAGGCAGCGTAGGTGCCAAGCTCGAAAAAACTTCCCGGATCGACCAGTTTTTGAATACGCTCGCGGGCAGTGAGGCGCCCCTTATTGTGTTGGCTCTCGATCGCCTTCGTGCCGCCGCCTTCACGGATCTGCTCTTCTTCATTGCGGAGGGTGGAGACCAGGTCCGCCATGTAGCGCATGTTCGTTTCAAAGCGCCGGGAGGTTGGGTCGATTTTGGTACCGAGGATGGAGCTGGAGTTTTCGCCCGCCATGCGCTTGCTACGTTAAATCACGCGGAGGCACGGTGCAAACGAGCAAGCAACCGGCACCGTAGAAGCGGTACAAACAAGCCAGGCGCGACCCTCCTGAGACCGTAATACAAGGAGGGCGTCTTCTTGCGCGAGCTGGCCCGAGGAGCTGCCCATGTAAGTTGCCCCGTTCTCCAGGCAAGGTCGGGCGTTTGACAAACCTCCCGTCGCTCACTTCAAATCGTCTATCACGTCTAAGTTAGCTTCAGCTGCTCAGCTCGTCTCGTTTGGAGGTCCGATGTCGCGCGTTCCACTGCTCCCAAACCCTATTCCTAGGAGTTACTCCGCCTTGGCCTGGTGGGCGATTGTCACGCTAGTGACCGCCGTGGCGTTGACGGCGGTTTCTTCTGCGCAGGATCTCGCTGCCTTTGAAAAGCGGGTCACGGTCAAGAAGCTTCCCAACGGCCTGACTGCGATCGTCTGCATCCGACCGCATACCGCACCCGTGTTCTCGTTTTATACCAATGTAGACGCCGGCTCGGTGCAAGACCCGATGGGTAAGACTGGCCTCGCCCACATGTTCGAGCACATGGCGTTCAAGGGCACCGACACGATCGGTACCAAGGACTACGCCGCTGAAAAGGCTGCTCTGCAGAAGGTTGAGGATACCTATGCCGCCTATCTCCTTGAGCGCGACAAACGAGTGAATCGTGACGAGCAGAAGGTCAAAGAGCTTGAGCAGCAGTGGCAGGACGCGATCAAAGAAGCCCAGCGGTACGTGATTCCGAACGAGTTCAGCGAGATCATCGAACGGAACGGTGGCGAGAACGTAAACGCCTCAACCGCAGCCGACCACACCGAATACCATTACTCTTTCGCCGTAAATCGGCTGGAACTGTGGGCCTACCTTGAATCTTCGCGCTTCATTCATCCCGTCTTCCGAGAGTTCTACAAAGAACGGGATGTGGTGAAGGAAGAACGCCGCATGCGCACCGACAGTTCCCCCATTGGCAGGATGATCGAGCAATTCATCGGAACCGCCTTCTTGGCGCATCCCTATCATCGACCAGGCATTGGCTACATGTCCGATCTGAATTCCTTTTCTGCCACGGATGCGAAGAATTTCTTTGATCGCTTCTACATTCCCTCCAACATGGTGGTCGCGGTGGCCGGGGATTTCGATCCCAACCAGGCCATGAGCCTCATCGAAAAATACTTTAGCCAGATTCCATCGCGCCCGAAACCGGACGACCGCACCACGGCCGAACCCCCTCAAAACTCTGAGCGTACCGTGGTTTTACATGAGAGATCGCAGCCCCTATACCTTGAGGGGTATCACCGGCCCGATTATCGAGATAAGGATGACGCAGTCTATGATGCGCTCGCCGACCTGCTTTCGAGCGGTCGTACCTCTCGTCTCTATCGTTCGCTGGTGCGCGACAAGAAGATAGCTTCTGAAGCCGAAGGCGGGACTGGATTCCCGGGCGTGAAATATCCGCACATCTTTTACTTCTTCGCCGCGCCCATGCCGGGACATACTCCAGAGGAAGTCGCAACCGCCATCCACGCCGAGATCGAACGGCTCAAGAAGGAAGAGATCAGCGACGACGAACTCAAGATGGTGAAGACGCGCGCCAAGGCCAGCCTTCTCCGCAGCCTGGATGACAACGAAGGTTTGGCCACGAACCTCGGCCTCTATCAGACGCTCTATGGGGACTGGCGAGAGTTGTTTCGAGCGGTAGATCGAATCAACGCAGTAACCAAAGAAGATATTCGCCGGGTTGCGGGTCAGGTCTTTGTTCCCACAAACCGAACTGTTGCAATCATCGAAAGCGATAAGGGTGGCAGCGGAGGTGCCCAATGAAAAATTCCTTCCGTCATGCTGCTTTGTATCCTTTGTGGTTAGCCCTGCTGGTTTCAAGCCTCGCGAGTGCTCAAGGCTGGGAGAACATCCCGATCCCTAAACTCCCCGCTTTTCATCCGCAAGAACCGAAGCGCATCGAGCTTGCGAATGGCATGGTGATTTTCCTCCAAGAAGATCACGAGTTGCCACTGATCAACGCAACCGCGCGGATTCGTGGAGGCTCACGCGAAGAACCCGCCGCGAAAACCGGTTTGGTTTCTCTTTACGGTGAAGTTTGGCGTACTGGGGGAACGAAATCGCAGACCGGCGATCAACTCGACGACTACCTTGAGATTCGCGCCGCCAAAGTCGAGACCGGCGGCAACGCAGACTCAACCACCGTCGGCCTTTCCTGCTTGAAAGAAGATTTCAATGATGTATTCAAGGTCTTCAGCGAGCTTCTCCGCGACCCTGAGTTCCGCGGCGACAAACTCGAACTGGCCAAGCGCGAGGCAGCGGATTCGATCTCCCGCCGCAACGACGAAGCAAGCGAGGTCGCACGCCGGGAAGCAATGAGGCTCGTCTACGGCAAGGACAATCCCTATGTTCGCGAACCGGAATACGCCACGATCGATGCCGTCACGCGCCAGGACCTGCTCGATTGGCACCAGAAGCATGTAAACCCCAACAACATCATCCTCGGCATTATGGGGGACTTCGATCCCGCACAGATGGAGGCTAAACTTCGCGCCGCTTTCGGAGCTTGGGCCAAAGGTCCTGCGGTCAAGGCGGTGGACATTCAATTCACGTCTGCGAAGCCTGGGTATTATCTGGTTAAACGCGAAGACGTGAACCAGAGCTGGATTCGCATGGTGAGTCTCGGGACTACGCGTCGCAATCCCGACTACTATGCCATTGAGGTCTTCAATGAAGCCTTCGGAGGCGGATTCTCTGCTCGGCTGATCCAGAGCATCCGGACCGCCCAGGGCTTGGCGTATGCGGTAGGAGGCGGCATCGGCACGCGCTTCGATCATCCCGGCGTCACCCAGCTCGCCATGGCAACTAAAAGCGAGACCACGGTGCAGGCCATCAACTCCCTCTACGAGCAGATCGCTCTGCTCCAGACCACAAAACCCGTGACAGACGAGGAGATCAAGCGAGCCAAAGATACGATCCTCAACAACTTCGTCTTTAATTTCGATACCCCCGACAAGGTTTTGCAGGAAAGAATGGCGTACGAGTTCTACGGATATCCCGCCGACTTTCTCGAGCAATACCGAGCCGGGATCGAAAAGGTGACAACTTCCGACGTTGCGCGGGTCGCCGGAAAGTACCTCCACAAGGATCAGCTGGCGGTGCTAGTAACCGGGAACGCTGCAGAATTCGACAAGCCGCTTACATCGCTCGGGTCGGTTCAGGAGGTCGATATCACCATTCCTCCTCCTCCCGGCGGCGAAACGCAGAGCGACAGTAAAGGAACAACTGGAGCCGCGAGCGAAGCAAAGAAGGAATCCAATCCGGAAGGCAAGGTTCTTGCCGCGAAAGTCGTTCAGGCACTTGGAGGCGCGGAGAAGATCAACAGCGTGAAGTCCCTCAAGTCGGCGTTCACGCTCGACCAGAAGACTGGCCCGGCGCCTGGACAAATTCAGGCCGAGACCACGATTGTCTACCCCGATCGCATGAAGATCGACATGACCATGCAGCAGGGTAGCTTCTCGATGATCATCACGCCGGGGGCGGCCTTCGTGGTTGCTGGCGGCCGGATGGTGCAGGAACTTCCGCCGTCCCGCCGCGACGAAAGCCTGGCTCAGATCCGACGCGATCTCATTTACATCGCCCAACACGTAACCGATCCCTCGTTCAGCTTTGCAGCTTCGGGCACCGAAAAATCCGGCGACGTCAACACCGCGGTGGTCCAGGTTTCCGGGCCCGGCGTCGACATGCGATGGTTCGTCGATCCAGAAAGCGGAAGGATTATTCGTGAGACGTATCAGTCGACGGGCCGCTCCGGACCCGAGAATACCGAAACGACATTCTCCGACTGGCGTCCGGTCGAGGGCCTGAATCTCCCATTTCGCCGTGTAAACAAGCAGAATGGAGAAGACTCAAGCAGCGCACAGTTCACCAGTGTTCAGGTGAATCCGCAGGTTGATCCGAAGAACTTTGAGAAGCCGGCTTCTTCATCGCAGCAGTAGCACAGAGAACGACAGGGGCGACAGGTCTCCAGTTCCGAAATTGCGAGAAAACACCGATTCGGAGCAGCGTTCATCTGCGGCGGGAGGCGTTGTGGGACTGCTTAACCTGCTGTCGATGTAGTCGGCTCAAGCTCCTTTCCGTTATAATCAAGCTCTCCGCTCCCCGCGCCCTTAGCTCAGTTGGATAGAGCGTCTGGCTACGAACCAGAAGGTCGGGAGTTCGAATCTCTCAGGGCGCGCCATAATCCCCACAAAAACAGCATTTTCCCCGCTCTTTGGTCGCGACGCCAGCCTTTGCCCACGCGCAGAGGCAAAGAAAAAAGGTAGAAGCGCTATTCGCGGAACTCAAGAATCAGATCGGACTGCGTCGCTTGCGCCGGCGCAGGTTGAAGTTCGTACGGGAGCAGTTCTTTCTAGCGGCGGCTGCGCAGAACCTCAAGCGGCTGGTGCGGTTCCTAAGCAAGCCAGCCCCGCAGATCGCAACCGCCTGAATGAAGAAACGAAGAAAAGAACAACCAGACCTACGACAGCGAGGTCAAAGCGTGCTGCAAACCGGAGTTTTTCAACAGACACGCCTGATTTCGCCAATCGTGCCGTTTTGGGTGAATAGTACCCGTCATCCGGCTTGCCTAAAATGTAAAGAAAACCGAGAATGACGTACCCGGAGAAAAAGTGTTCGTCCTGCCTATAAACCGAGATGAACGCCCTACGAGTACCCCGATCGTCGTCATTACACTGATCGCACTCAATTCAATTGTGTTATTGGGTACGCTTCTGATTGGCTCTGGCAACTTGGTCTACAAGCATTTTGGATTTACGCCTTCTGATCCACGCATCTTTACGCTGTTCACAGCACTGTTCATTCACGCGGGCTTCCTCCATCTGCTAGGGAATATGTGGTTTCTGTGGATGTTTGGACGCCAGGTTGAAGACGCGCTCGGCAGTTGGATTTTTGCGCTCGTGTACCTACTGTGTGGGTTCGGTGGCCACGCTCTTCATTGGGCTGTCTATCATCACTCATCGATTCCGTTGGTGGGTGCTTCCGGGGCCATCTCGGGAATAGCAGGCATCTACTTCATTTTGTTCCCCAAGTCCCGGTTTGATTTGTACTTCTACCTCGGCTGGTGGAAAGTCTGGTCAACATCCACGTTTACCCACGTGGCCGTTGGTGTTTGGATCGGAGAGCAGTTTGTTCTGGGACTGATTACACAAGCAACGCATGTGAGCGGAATAGCATTTTGGGCGCACGTGGGTGGTTTCGCGACCGGACTAGCCGTAGCCACGGCGTATCTGTTGCTAGTTCCAGCGGCGGAGCGACAGTTTACCCCATTAAATGCTGAGGACACCCTCGCAGATGGGCCAGAACTGAAAGATGGGGGATTGACCACGCTAAACCTCAGTCGGTAAGACTCCGAGGCGGAGGTTGTTGCAAAAATCTCTATAACACTTCTATGAGAAGGTCATAAAAGTCAAGGCCGACGTGGCGGCCCTCCATATTTGTTTTTCTTCAACATCGACGAGGCTGCGTCCGATGGCGTGGAGAGCTGTCAAGGGCGCCGGTTTTGGGCCCACCTGTCTGAGGCTGGGACCATCAGGCGTGGATAATATGAAGGATTCCAGTACTCGTGGGACTCCCAAAGCGTTTGTGTCACCCGCGAAAATCGGCAGGGCAGGGTTCCCCTCGGGGTGACTCCAAGGTTCTTGTCGCACTTCGCCCTAAGAAAATGTCGTCGAACTCAGGATTCCCGCTGAGAACAGCGCCATATCAGCGCAGGAATGGTTGGGGTTATGTCGGTGAGAACACCGAACCAATCACCGATTCAAGTGGACTGAACCCCAAAAATGAGACACTCGGGAAAGGCACACTTTGCAGAGAAAGGAACTGCGAGTGGCAAAGAGACGAGTGGGGCGTTTTCCAAAGGAATTTCGCCGAATGGCAGTGGCGCGCTTGGGTCTCAAGTGCGCAGAAATCGCTGCCAAGCCCGAGGGATAAGAATCACTGGCCACAGCCGTCAGCAAAGAACTGCTGACTTCGATCGCTCGCGGTAGATCAGTCGCTTAGGCCGCTCGTTTCGAGGGTATCTCGATGGCTGTGGCCAACAGGTCAGCCAAATCAGTGACAACCAGGTGTGCACCCTGGTTTAACAACTCTAATGCGTTATTGGTTCGGTCTACGCCGACCACAAACCCGAATCCACCTTTCACACCGGCTGTAATACCAGAAATGGCGTCCTCGACTACCACCGAGCGTTGTGGGCTCACGCCGAGCATCTCCGCAGCTCGCAGGAAGGAGTCGGGTGCGGGCTTGCCAGCAAGATGTTGTTGCCGAAGGACGTGGCCATCGACACGAGCATCGAACAGGTCATCCATCCGTGCCGCCCGCAGCACAGCCTGGCAATTTTCACTCGAAGTCACGACCGCGGTTTTAATACAAATCCGACGCAGGTAAAAAATCAAAGCGACCGTGCTTGGATATGCGGTTGCCCCGACGGAAGCCAAACGGAAATTGACGAGTTCATTCTTGCGATTACCCAAGCCGCAAACTGTCTCAAGAGACGAAGAATCCCGCGGTGAACCTTCTGGCAAAGTGATTCCGCGCGATTTCAGGAAGTCACGAACGCCCTCGTAGCGTGGCTTTCCGTCCACATAAAGCTTGTAGTCGCGACTATCAAACTCCTGGAATGCCTGGCCGGTTTGAGTTCCCCATTTTCGTAAGAACTGATCGAACATGGTCTTCCAGCAGGAGGTGTGAATGCTGGCAGTGTCGGTGATGACACCGTCCATGTCGAACAGGACAGCATCGTAATGGCCGGGGATAATGACAGGTCGAGTGTTCCCATGTTCCCCGTGATGGCTCGAAAGGTAGCGCCCTTCGATGGCAGCGACTTTCTCCAAACGTCGACGATGCCGGTCCTCGCGCGTGAAGGCAGCTGCGAGGTACGCCGTCAAAAGTTCCCGTGCCAGTTCGGGACCTATGACGCGCCCGCCTAAGACCAAGACATTCATGTCATCGTGTTCCACGGCCTGATGGGCGGAGTACGTGTCATGACACAGTCCGGCCCGGATGCCAGGGACCTTGTTCGCGGCAACCGATGCTCCTACCCCACTGCCACACACAAGAACACCTCGATCGGCGTTGCCTTGAACGAGGGAATCAGCGACGGCTTTTGCGTAATCGGGGTAATCGGCCGCGTCAGAACCGTGGGTTCCAACGTCTAGAACGCTGTGGCCAAGCTGCCTCACCTGGGCGGCAAGCGCTTCCTTCAGAGCAAATCCAGCATGATCAGCGCCAATCACGATACGCATGCCACTACTCTCGATGCAGCCCGCGGCCCCAGTGATGGTCGGAAGGACAGGAACACTCTTTCGACGATATCGCCAGGGGCGCGGCCATTGAACTAGGAAAAATATCAGCCGGAAGAAATCCAACGGGAACATCAACGCAACTTCAATGCGAACGATGACGCTAGCACGCCTCAACAGGCTGTCACTTGTACCAGTGCCAAACCCGTTCTAGCCACTCTAGATTGTGCCTGTAAACAAGCGAGTTGAGGTTTGTGCTTCCGAGCATGAACCGCTCGCGGCCGCGCTTGAAACTGTAAATCAGCACGCTTGCCTGCCCGGTCAAGATCGCGCATTTCAACAAGAGTGGAAAACAATGGGGATGCTTGAGGCACTGAAGGTAACAGAATATCCAAATTGGACTCTCAGCCACGATGGCTACGACATTCTGACCGAGAGCGCCTTTGAATCGAGCTTTGCTGTAGGGAATGGATTTTTGGGGATGCGTGCCGCCCGCTCGGTCAGCCGTGGCCCGACCTGGGTCTCGTGGCTAGGCTATAGCCGGTGGGCGTCTTGGCCACGCTGTTATGTCGCGGGTCTGTTTGATGTACCGAATCTTGAGCCGCCAGTACCCGCAATCGTTCCGGTCGCCGATTGGTCGCGGGTGCGAATAATACTGGACGGGAAGACATTACTGGCGCGCGACGGCCAGATACGTTCGGGCACGCGCAAACTGGATATGCGGCGCGGCCTCTTGCTGTCGTCCTGGATTCATCGCACTCCCTCTGGAGTTACTTTCGAAGGACACGAGCTGCGACTCCTGTCGCTGGCAGATCGGGCCATTGGATTGCAGCTTATGTGGCTAACTTTGGATAGGGAAGGTGTTGACGTGGAAGTGGACGCGAGCTTTGCGTTTGCCGGGCTCGGCATGGAACCTACTCAATTAGAGCGCGATCTCGGTGCCTGGCAACTGGAAGGTTCAGGCAAGAGGGTGGCGATGGCAGGCCAAGCGTCACTCAGATTGGATGGGAACATCGTCAATTCCGACCGCCCCTTCCCGCTTCGATGGACGTGGAAGTGGCAGTCCGTGGCTGGCCAAGTTGCCGAGTTCGACCGGCTTGTGGCGGTGGCGCGATCCGACACACCCGACGAAGATCCGGCTCCAAGCGCAAGAAAGGCTTTGACGCGCAATTGCGAAATCGGATGGCCGGGTGTCTTAGCTGCGCACGAATCGGCCTGGGAGAAACGCTGGAACTCCAGCGAAATACAGATCGATGGCGATGACGAGTCCCAGCAAGCGATGCGCTTTGCTTTGTATCATTTGATCAGCGCTGCGAATCCCGACGACCCCACAGTCTCGATAGGCGCCCGTGCCCTTACCGGGGACGCTTATCTCGGGCACGTCTTTTGGGACACCGAGATCTACCTCCTTCCTTTCTATACGGCGGTTTGGCCGGAAGTAGCCAGGGCCCTTTTGATGTACCGCTATAACACGCTCCCCGAAGCACGCAACAAAGCCGCAAAGGGCGGTTATGAAGGTGCGTTGTTTGCATGGGAGTCCGCCGACACGGGTGTGGAAACAACGCCCGACTGCGTAGTCGGGAACAACGGGGAGACTGTGGACATTCTGACCGGGAAGATGGAGCACCACATCAGTGCTGACATAGCCTATGCGGTCTGGCAGTACTGGTGCTTTACCGGTGACGATGATTTCTTCCTGAATGCCGGCGCGGAGATTCTTCTCGAGACCGCCAGGTTTTGGGCCTCAAGGGCCATTCTCGAACCGGATGGGAAACGGCACATCCGGCACGTGATTGGCCCCGACGAGTACCACGAGGACGTGGATGACAATGCTTTTACCAACTTGATGGCGCGGTGGAACATCGCCCGGGCGGTGGAAGCCTTGAGCATCATGAAGGCGCGTTGGCCCGACCAGGAACAAGCACTACGGAAGAAGCTTGCCGTCGGAGATAGCGAGTTGGCGGGCTGGCGTGATGCCGTTTCCCGTATTGCCATCGGGCTTGATCCCCGAACTGGGCTGTATGAACAGTTCTCCGGTTTTCACCACCTGGCACCCCTTGATCTTTCACAGTATGCCGACCGCAATATTCCGATCGACGTGCTTATCGGCAGGGAGCGCACGCAGCGTTCGCAAGTAGTGAAACAGGCGGACGTAGTAGCTCTGATTGCGCTATTGCCGAAGGAATTTCCTGAAAACATGGCCGAGATCAACTTCCGGCACTATGAACCCCTCTGCGCTCACGGCAGCTCGCTCAGCGCGGGAATGCACGCAATGGTCGCGGCACGTTTGGGGGATAAAGACATGGCAATGCGGTACTTCCGCGAGACTGCAGCGACGCACCTCGATCTTGATCCTAATGGCGCGGGCGGCGTGCGCATCGCCGGTCTCGGCGCGCTCTGGCAAATTGTGATACTAGGCTTCGTTGGCCTTCGGCTGACAGGCAGCATGCTCGCCATTTACCCGGCTCTGCCGCACAACTGGCGAAGCCTGTCCTTCCACGTGCATTGGCGTGGACGGTTAGTCGCAATCCGCATCACCGAAAAAAGCGTCGAGGCGATGCTCGTGGAGGGGGAACCGATGGACATCCGAATCGCAAGCTCTATCTTGGCGTTAAAACCGGGAGCCGCGGTAAAAGCCTCACTCTGAAGCGCTTGGATTGGCGACCGAACCTTATCGGCGCGGTTTTCTACCATACGTTTGGGTCTTCGCGGGCTGACTTGGGATTCCAACACTCCGGGCGAGGACGATTCTCTCGGTGTTCTGCGGGTTCTCCGGTCGGTTTGGCGAGGTCGCGTGGAGCGTCTTAAGCTGGCGCGCATAGGAGAAGTAGCCGTTAAGGACGTGAAGTTTGACCCCACCAAACGGCCCGCCCTCGATGCCTCAATTTTGGGCGGTCTGATGAGCAACGGTTGAGGGAATTTCAGTGGAAGGTACTTCTACGATGCGCCGGCGTGCAGCTATGATGCTGCCCCGCGCGTGTTCACTCAGCGCAGCGTTCTGGGCCTACTTCAAATTCACCGCAAAGGACGGGATGCCGAATCCGGCCTGGATAACTTCGGAGCTAGGCACTACGGGTCTAATTTGGGGCGGTTTTTGCAGACCGATCCCATCTGGGTAAAGGCCTTTGCCTCAGTGGCCACTTAAATTTGGCCAATGATGGCCACCTCAAAACCGGCCATCGAGGTGACCACCGGGTTTGGCCTGGGTTTGAGTGGCATTGGGTGTGCCAATTTTAAACTGTCTCAACCGAGGGGTTCACCCCCACAAGAGTGTGCCCAACTTTGTGCCCAGTGGCGGTTTGTTGCGGCTTGTTTTGGGCGTAACTGTGAGCGCGAGAAGCCGCATGGCTACAGCTTTATCCAAATTGTCACCAAGTCCGCTAAGTTGTTGATTGTTCGTGCAGCAACGGCTACGAACCAGAAGGTCGGGAGTTCGAATCTCTCCGGGCGCGCCATTCTTTTTCCTAAATACGATTTTCGCGGCTAATCCGGCTTCAGCCAAAACCGAATCCGCTGAGCCGTGACCTGGGCAGCCGTTTCCATTACATAAACACGCAAATGTATCATTGCCCCCAAGAAAAAAGGCTGACTTTCTAGCAACAGCCATCGCGTTTGAAATGTGAAAAAACACTCTTCGCGGCCTTCTTTTCGCGTTTTTTTGGGGCCCACAATGAAGCGATATGACGATTTATCTCCAACTGAAGGCTAGAATCGGCGACGCTGCGAACAATGTATAAACAGCTCGAGGCATTTAGAAGAGAGAAGATGATGTCAATGAATATTTGCGTGCGACCGGCGGTGGCAACAGATGCCGCAGTCATTGCTCGTATCTACAACTACTACGTCCGCAACACTGTAATCACCTTCGAAGAAGAACCAGTTTCAGAGCAGACGATGGCGGCACGGGTTGCTGATAGTCAAAACGCATCCTTGCCGTGGCTGGTTGCGGAACTCGGGGGCATCCCGGTCGGCTACGCCTACGCGAACAAATGGAAGGTGCGGAGCGCATATCGCTATTCTGTCGAAACCACCATCTATCTCGAACATGGGCACGAAGGGCAAGGCATTGGAAAGCGGTTGTACTCAGAGCTTCTATCTCTCTTGCGCGCGCGAGGCATACACGTCGCGATCGGCGGAGCGGCTCTTCCGAACGAGGCGAGTGTGGCTCTTCATGAAAAGCTCGGTTTCGAGCGGGTTGCAACGTTTCGGCAAGTAGGCTTCAAACACAATAGATGGGTTGATGTCGCCTACTGGCAGCTAGTGCTGTGACAGCAGTTCGAGATTGTTTTCGGCGTCTAGTACACTTAAAAGCTCTCGACACCACCGACATTGTCAGAGAGGCTATTTATCGCCATTGCCAAACTGTACGAACATGTCTAACCCATGACTCAATACCCTTTGCGTAAGCGTACCATCGCAGAATTTACAGGCACCGCTTTTCTGGTTGCTACGGTTGTCGGTTCCGGCGTCATGGCGGAAAAGCTCGCGGGCGGAAATCTCGCCCTTGCTCTTCTGGCGAACACGATTGCAACCGGGGCAGTGCTGGTCGCTCTCATCTTGACTTTCGGGAGCATCTCCGGTGCTCACTTCAATCCCGTTGTGTCCGTGGCGGAAGCTCTTGAAGGTGGCATCTCTTGGCGTGACGTTTCGAGCTACATAACGGCGCAAGTCCTTGGGGGCGTGAGCGGCGCGGCAATCGCTCACCTGATGTTTGGCCTGCCGCTGTTCTCTCTATCGCTGCATGTCAGGAGCGGGCCATCCCAGGTCTTCAGCGAGTTCATAGCTACCTTCGGTCTTCTCTCGGTCATCTGGGGTTGTTCGAGATTGAAAGCAGGCAGCGTTCCTTTCGCTGTCGGCACCTACATCACCGCAGCGTACTGGTTTACAGCTTCAACCTCGTTCGCCAATCCGGCAGTGACGATTGCGCGTGCGGTATCCAACACCTTCGCGGGGATTCGACCCATTGATGTGCCTCTGTTCATTTTCGCGCAACTGTGCGGAGGAATTGCGGCCACGTTTCTTTTCAGATGGCTCGTTCGGAGTCTGCCTGAAACTGCAAAGGACATTCTCATGCCTCATCAACAATCCGTTCCTGTGAAGACATATCTCTTCGCGTGCGTACACAATGCAGGGCGGTCGCAAATGGCAGCGGCCCTGTTCAACATCTACGCGAATCGCAATGAGTGCATCGGAATCTCTGCCGGAACTCAGCCTGCCAAGCAGGTGCATCCCGAAGTTGTACAAGTGATGCGGGAGATTGGAGTTGACCTCAGCGCAGAAAAACCGCAAAAGCTCACGGATGAGCTCGCCAAGGGCACATCAGTATTGGTGACCATGGGTTGCGGGGAAACGTGTCCTTATTTTCCAGGATTAAGGCGCGTAGATTGGCAGATACCAGACCCAAAGGGACAACCGATAGAACGTGTACGCGCGATCCGAGACGAAATTCACGAAAGTATTCGGGCCTTACTTCGTAGTGATTGCGCTGAGTGCGTCGTGGACTCCAACTGCCGTTTAACAGGTGAGATCACGCGGGCCGCCGAACAGAAGTCTATATAAGAACTGCAAGGCATTTCGTTCGACGAGAGAACTTCAGAATTGTCAGTGGGAACATTGCCGGTGAGAGTCGAGAGTCCGGCCATGATTGTGGGTTTTGCGTCTAAGACTTGACCGGGGTACTGCAATCGCAACTTATTACGAATTGGGTCGAATGTAAAACAGTTTGGCTAACTTCTTTAGGATTCCCATCAAGCGGATTCGAATGGAAGGGCGTGGCGGTTCTGCCTGACCGCCATGACGGGCGACGCGCAAGTGGCCTTTTGCTATGTTCCTGGCCATTTCGTCTCGAACGCTCAAAAGAGCTAACCCATGTTCACGCAGTAGTTGGGCTGCGAAGCAGCTCTCCTCGCGCAACAAACCTAGAACCAAGTGTTCCGTACCGATGTGTTTATGCGAAAGCCGATCGGCCTCTTCTGCAGCGTAGGCGTGTACGCGCTTACAATCTTTGCTCAGCGGAATATCAACTGATGTGGGCACCTTTTCGTGGGTCGTGTTGTGAGCTTCGATCTGCTTGCGGATGGATTCGACTGAGGCGTGGGAGGACCGAAAGCGTTTGGTCAGGGCTTTGTGTTCCCTTAGGAGTCCTAGCAGCAGGTGCTCGGGGTCAATGTATCGCGAACCCAAGTGACTAGCCTCATATTTGCCAAAAAAGATAGTCCGCCTGGCTTTTTCGGTGTATCTTTCGAACACGATACCGGGATTCTACGCCTCTCTGAAAAGCATTGAGGGCATCTCATGCCCTCCATTACCTCGGATGCGGCCGTTGCATGACGAACGAAGACCCCGAACAACCTCAACTGGTGCGTTGGCTCATAAGATTGAGCGCAACTGGGGAACATTTACTGGGACGCGGAGCTCGTCCAGCATGGATTCGTTTTCGCAATTGGGGTACAAAACCCT
Organism: Terriglobales bacterium; assembly: GCA_035496675.1. Classification (GTDB taxonomy): domain Bacteria; phylum Acidobacteriota; class Terriglobia; order Terriglobales; family Acidobacteriaceae; genus Gp1-AA145. The sequence goes on along the minus strand of DATJEL010000004.1, from coordinate 120,042 downwards.
CGATAATCCCAAGAACGCTCCCCAGTTCAGTCCGAATGGAAACCTGTTGAGCGACATCAACGGCTCGGGCGTGATCACCGGCTACGATTAGTCGGGACGACCATCTACTCATTCATCTACCCCAATGGAATGTTCAAGGATGTTCTTCCCTGCAATGGCAGCAATACGGCGATACCGGTATCAACGGCTATGGAGTCGTTGTCGGCACAACCACCTTGAACTCGGGGATATCGACATTGTTCACAGCGGCCTGTCAGTGACGTTGTGGTTTTCTAAAACCTGACTAACAACCACTTCGTGCGATAGCCCCTTATGGCCCGCAAATCACGCGGATAATCCCCCAATCTCCGTGATTCCTTTGGATCGGCGATACTCGATCACCTCTTTCATCGCTCGCTCGTATGCTTTCACTGCGACTTCAACGCCGCTTCCGTTGTGTTCAAGCAGGTCACAAATGGCAAGAATCGTCGCAAGGGTTTTATCGTCCGGCATTGTAATCCTCCATCAAACGCTGACTGATTACGATGCGAGCCGCCAGGCAGAAGACGGCCACGTTCAAACTTTTCCCTGCTTCGGAGCCGCAAAAGATCCCAAGTTCTTAGCGCGATCTGGGGGATCGCCGCTTCCCAGAGTAGCGTGCATCAACAAAGGCTCCTGCCTTTGGCTTCTGTTCTAGCTGCGGCCACAGTCTTTCTTCCGGTGTTCCCACGCCAAGATGACGCCATTAAGGCGGCCGGGGATGCACTTCAGTTGCCGCCGGTTGAGCGGTTGGATTGAGCAGCATGGTCTTCCCCACGGTATACGGTCTGGAACTCGAATGCTACCACCGCGCGATCTTCCTTGGCGGCGGGGAACATGAAGGCACCGCTGCACACCGCAGCTTGGCGATTCATGATGCAGGGGACATTTCTATTGCGGAAAGAATGGGGGACATTTCTAATTAGTTAAGCATGGGGACATTTCTAAATAGCTTTGACAAACTATTTTTTCACGTGTTGACAGCCGGCAGGCGCGGGCTTATATTTACCCCGCCAAATGCGTTCTATTGTGGTAATCCTAGTGATGCTCTCGGTAGTGGGCATTCTCCTGACTCCAAGTTTTGAAGACGAGGTGGCCGGAACGCTACCGTCCTCCATGGCCACCGGCAGGGGTAGGGCCATGACTGTCGAATCAAGCGTGAAGCACCTTAAATATTCATCGGTGATTTCCCTCGTTTCCACATCTTCAGCAGCTCAACGATCGGTGAGCGTCATGCGTTGTTAACTCCTATTCAAGAACTTTTAGGATTTTTCTTTCGTCCTGCACTCAAAGTACATCTAAGTCAACGTCGGCCATGTTTCCGGGGCTTGGAGCTCACCCATCGCCGATTTTCTGCGCTTTACAACTTGGCTGGAGCAGAGGGGGCTTCCGGTGAAGATATGCTCAACGCGCGTCCTTGTGGTCGATGACTACGAACCTTGGCGTCAATTCGTATGCGGTGCGCTTGAGAGCCAGCCGGAGCTGGAAGTCATCGGGCAGGCATCAGACGGAGCAGAAGCCGTCCGCCAGGCATGTCACTTGCGACCCGACCTGATTCTGCTGGACATCGGGCTGCCGACGACAAACGGGATTGAAGCCGCCAGACGGATTCGCGAGTGTAGCCCGCAATCCAAAATTCTTTTTGTCACCGAGGACCGCTCTTGCGATGTCGCGGAGGAAGCCTTGGCCGCGGGTGCGGGCGGCTACGTCGTCAAATCGGACGCGGGAGCGGAACTCCTGCCCGCCATTAAGGCGGTTCTCAAAGGAAAACGATTCGTGAGCGCGAGTCTGGCAGGTCATTTCCTTCTGGCTGCAACGCTGACCACGGCTCAGACAGTGCATCTATCGTGGATCATGACTTTCATTTCAGGCATTTCTTGAAATGTCCCCACATTTCCAAACTCATGGGCTTAAGCAGCTACGCCCGGGAAATCATCTTGGGATAGGGGCACATGGACGTCTATCGTTGTTCCACTCATTGGTTTCGACTTGATCGCGAAGGTTCCATGCAACAAACGAACCCGTTCGCGCATGCTGATCAGCCCCAGGCCTTTGCCTTGCATGACAGAATCGACGTCGAATCCGACGCCTGTGTCGCGGACCTTGAGATGAATTTCTCTTGCGTGTTGCATCATTTGCACTTCGATACTTCTTGCCTTGCTGTATTTGACGGCGTTATGCAGAGCTTCCTGTAGAACCCGAAGCAGGGAGACTCCGACTTCAAATGGGAGGGTGCGGGTCACATCACTTCTGAAATCGATCTCGACTTTGTGTCGCTCTGCAAATTCGTTGCACCAACTCTTTAATCCCTTAATCACTCCCAGGTATTCCAATTTTGAGGAGTGCAACTCATGGGAGAGGGCCTGTATATCGCTCGAAATGCCGTCCACCTCTTGTCGAAGGTCTTGCAGCCGACGATGCACGTCCGAGGGATTTTCCCGCAGCTGTTGGAGCCGCATCGACAACATTGCAAGTTTCTGATTGACATCGTCATGCAGTTCTCTTCCGATGCGCGTACGCTCTTGCTCTTGCGCATTGATGAGATTGGAACTGAGTCGCCGTAACGATGCCTGAGCATGTCTCGCCTCGGTCATGAAGCCCGACAAAAACATCAGCGGCAATACGACCGTACACAACAAAACCTGCAACAACAGCACATTCTCTCGCAAGGAAGCGAAAGGGAAGGGCTCTCGCCCGTGCACTACGAACCAGATGGCTGTCACCGAAATAATGAGAAGACACAGGCTCAGCCCGCCCGAACCGAACCGGGCTGCCGCCCACATGAGTAAAGCAAGAGGAAGAAACAAAAGGAGCGGGGTGGTCGAGGGCAATACTGGTGTCAAGCCGAAGACCAAGAAGGTCGCCACCGCGGTGCCGAGAACCAAAAATCCAGCTTCGCAAAAGTGGCCCCACGTCGCACCCCTGATCCAACGGCTACCATTGGACGTCCAAAGTACGATCACAGGTACGATTGTGAGCTCAGCCAATGCGTTCGTCCAAAAGCGCTCAGCGCTTATCGACAGGTACCCGCGTCCCCAGCCGGTGAGAACGACGCCCGCGGCATCGAGAAAGGAGGTGGCAAAAGGTGCAACAAGAACCCCAAACAGTACAAAAATGGAAACTCCACGCACGCTATCGAATACCCTTGTCGGTCGAACCAGTTGTCCGATGCAAAACGCGCCAATCAAAGCTTCACTGGTGTTGGTTGCAAGCCAAGCGGTAGCGGTCGAGATAGGGATTCCTTCCTGCAGTTGAGCCAGCAAGTGCGCGGGAACAATGGCCAGGAGAAGCGCCCACCAGACTTTGCGAGGTGCTAATAGCAGAACAGCTAAAAGGATCGCATTCGGAGGCCAAAAAGCAGAATTGGGTTGGCCGGCCGGAGTCATGGCGAACCCTACCCAGGTTCCAGCGTAGTAACTGAACCCTGCAATGAGGGCAAATCTCCAGGGTTGCAAAGTTCGCTGTCGCCAATAGAGCCATTGGCTGACTCCCGGTCGATCTATTGGCGTGTCGCTAGCGGGTGAAAATAAGAAACCCGAGCTGCGAGTGACCATGATGCCACCTCGCCATAAAGTACTTGAACGTTCAGCTCAGCAAGAAATCTTAAAAAGCCTTTGGATTTTGTCAAGTGGCTTGAAGTTGTCCAAAGCCGGAAAGTTGGGCTTGTGAACCGCTAGCGTGAGCACGACAGGGGTTTTTGACTCTGATATTGGTATCAACTTCCCAAGGCTTCGGGACCCGCCGCAGATCCCGAAGAACACCATAGGTCCGCGGCTTGGGCAGTGCCTCTCTTGCTGCTTCGCTCCCAATCGACCAGCGATACCGGAAATCCGCGACCCCTAACGATCCGGAGGTTTTCAACCGGCACGGCGTTCATTTCCAGTTGCGTCTTTAGTTCTCCCGCTCAATTGGCTGGGAACGCTCGCCAGGTTTTGCAACAAAGAGCAGGCTAACAGCGCAATATCCAGCCAAGGGCAGAGATTCCTCAGGTTCGAAAACCCTGCATTTGAATCTGGCTGCGATTCCCGCACCGTAACGATTTTTCTGCGCCCCGCTTGATTTTCTCCCCGGGGACTCCGCGCAGGGGGGCAGCAATTCACCGGAACGCTACCTTTTTTACAATATTTCGACCACTCAGTCGTCTACAGAAGTGAATGGACGAGGCGCTGAGAAGACAGTGGATGATGGCGCAACAGGATCAGCGAATTTCCGACGCTGTCGATCGTGACTACGCTGGACTTCGCGCTTTTATTCGGAAGCGGGTAGCCGACCAGGCTGAAGCCGAAGATATTCTGCAGGACGTTTTTTATGAACTTGTAGCAGCTTACCGGCTGATGAAGCCGGTTGAACAAGTTACGGCCTGGCTCTTCCGCGTGGCACGGAACCGAATCATCGATCTCTTTCGACGAAAGAAACGCGAAGCAGTGCGAAACCAGGCGGACCCGGGAGAAGAGTCGACCTCACTTCGCCTCGATGAAATGCTCCCCTCGCCCGATGCCGGGCCAGAGGCTGCCTACGCAAGGACTGCCCTGGCCGAAGAATTGGATGACGCATTGGAGGAGTTGCCGAGCGAGCAACGGCAGGTGTTTATTGCTCATGAGGTGATGGGCTACAGCTTTCAGGAGATTGCTGATCAGACTGGAGTGAGCATCAACACGCTGCTGTCACGGAAACGCTACGCAGTTCTCTACCTTCGCAGGCGGCTGCAGGCCATCTATGAGGAATTTGGGGGACCCCAATCGGGTGAATAACATGAACAGATTCTTACGAATATTGAAGTTCCTGGTGGTTGGCGTGGTGATCCTCACGGTATTGAGTTACGTCGTCATGCGGCTGTGGAACTGGCTGACACCGGCCTTGTTTGGTTGGCATGTGATCACCTTTTGGCAGGCGTTAGGCGTTCTGATCTTGAGCAAGATCTTGTTCGGAGGATTCCGCGGACGACCCGGCCCTCACACGTACTGGCGTCGTCGCATGATGGAGCGTTGGGCTCATATGACACCACTCGAGCGTGAGAAGTTTCGTGAATCGATGCGTGGGCGCTGTGGTTCTTGGGAGATGCCTCGAACCGAACCGAAGACCCCCGCCTAAGGGAATGGGACGATCGCCACTTTAAGCGAGTTGGGGAGGAGGACCTTTGCTGAACATTACCGTAGAACAGTTTGATGGTCAGGTGATTCTTCACTGTGAAGGCAGGCTCGTAACTGGTCACGAAACCCGATTGCTCTGTGCGGCAATTCGGCAGGACTTTCGCGAGTTGAGGGTTGACCTTCGTGAAATAACCGCGGTAGACGCTGCTGGAATCGGAGCATTGGTTTCTTTGCAGGCTGCAGGGTTCTATCTCACGCTCGTCGACCCGAGCCCAATTCTACGAGACGTCCTCGCCCGCACCGAGTTAGACTCCGTGTTCGAAATCCATCAAACCCAAAGCCCCGACGGCCGAGCACTAGCCCCTCTCCTTGGCAGCCCTGCCTGATGGCAAGTAAGCGAGAAGGATCGCGAGCGCTCAAAAGGTTCCCGGCGTTTCTTGCCCGTCACTGCTCCTTTGCCTGCGCAGGCGGTACGGCCAGAGATGCAATTGTGCCTGACCGAGCACTCTTTCCTCATCCCCGATAGGTGAACGCCATGTTTAGAACCCGATTCAAGAATGACATTGTCGCGGAATTTCTTCCTCCCTCGCGAACCACGAAGAGGCAAAGGCTCATTATCCTCTGCGACGGGATGCCTTCCATTCCCCGCAAGCAACCCCTCGCAGAGTTCATGGCTGCAAAGGGCTTTTGGATCCTCTATCCCCGCTATCGCGGAGCTTGGGAGAGCCCTGGCGACTTCCTGGCGAGATCGCCACATGAAGACATTCTCGACATTCTGGATGAGTTGCCAACCGAAGTTGAGGAAGTTGCATTCGGAAGGCGCTTCCGACTTGCGCCAGATCAAGTATTTGTCATTGGCGGGAGCTTCGGAGGCGCAGCAGCGATCTTGTTGTCAGTTGACCCGCGGACGACAAGGTGTGTTGCGAACTGCCCGGTTGTGGACTGGGCGATTCTCGGACGCTCGGAGCGAGCCGAAACATCGAGAAAGAACTACGCCGAGTACATCCGCGAAGCGTTCGGGAATGCGTATCGGCTTTCCGATGCAAACTGGGCGAAGCTCAGCAGCGGCTCCTTTTACAATCCGTGGCATCATCGAAGGGAAATCAATGGTTCCAAGCTCCTGATGTTCCATGCTAAAGACGATCCAAACGTTCCCTACACACGGACCAAGCGCTTTGCCGAAGTCACGGGAGCGCGATTAAAGACCCTCCAGCGCGGCGGGCACGTCAGCACCGACTACATTACGAGAAAGTACTGGGCTGACATCAAAATGTTCTTCGATTCGAAGTCCTAGCTCCAGAAACGCAATCAGAGGCAAGGCAGGCCCTCCGCCGTCAACCACACCGCGACCTCACAAGTTTGTGGGCCTGGAGTGCCCCGCGGTATCGCTTAGCAAGCCGACCTTCGCCAGTTCCCTTCGAAGCTGGTTAGGATCGGTGAAGACAATTCCCTGCAACCCTCGAGCCTCAGCGGCCTCGACGTTGTGCTTGAGATCGTCGACGAACACCGCGCTTGACGGATCGATGAAAAAGCTGTCCAAGAACAGCTGGAACAATCGCGGATCCGGCTTTACCAACCCGACCTTTCCGGAAAGCATGATTCCGTCGAACCATTTCAGGAATGGAAAGCGCTTTTCGGCGAATGGGAATGTCTCCGCGGACCAATTGCTGAGAGCATACACAGGGATCCCGCGAGAACGCAGCTCGCCAAGAATGTCCACTGTGCCCTGAATCGGACCGGCAAGCATCTCGTCGTACCGCTCAAACCAGGCGTCGATCGAATTTGCCATGTCGGGATGGATGGCCTTCACCGCAGCGCAACCTTCGGCAAAGCTCCTTCCGGCGTCCTGTTGTAGGTTCCAAGCAGGCGAGCAGATGTTCGAGAGGAAGTGCTCCATCGCCTGATCATCACCGTGGAAGAGCTTGCGATAGAGGTAGCGTGGATTCCAGTCGATCAGGACGCCGCCAAGATCGAAGACCACAACCCCGCGCTTGCTTGTCGGCGTGGATATCACGTGTGCTTCATCTGCAACTTGGTCTATCTAACTCTTGTGTGACAGAGATTCTTACGGTGTCGCCGCCTTGGCTGATCGTCCAAGTCGAGCCTATTTTCACATGATCTTTACCGGGCCCATGACAACCTTCATGTTCTTGAAGCTCTCGGTATTGACAACGGAGTGGTCGAACTGTCCTTGCGGATACTGGCGCATAAGTTGAACGCTGAGAAAACTCCCTCGCACCAGGTTTGAATCATGGTTTGACCAAATGGCGCTGCTCGAACGACCGTAGTGCTCCACCATGGTGCGGAAGAACGCGACAGAACTGCGCGGGTCATATCCCAGATCAATCACGTTTTGCAGGCCCAGGCGATCAGCCTGGTTTTCTATCCTTCGCGAATAGCCGTTGACAACCGCTTCCAGGCCGATCTCGGAAAGAAAGGTTCCCAAATTTCCTATAAACGCCCCAGCGGCAATGCCTCCCACAATGAGGCTGACGCGCGCTGCCCGGGTATCCTTCGCTTCCCTCCACTGATGCGCTTGCAACACGTGGGCGATTTCATGGCTGAGGACAAACGCCAGCTGGGATTCATTTTCGACAGCACCGAGCAAACCCGTGTTCACCAGGACAGTGCCATCCGGCAAAGCGCCGGCATTGATGCTGGGATCTTCGACGACAAAGAAACGGAATTCAAGGGCACGGGCGGTAACGTCGGCTGCAGGCGGCAAAAGGTGTTCCCCAAGATGGCGTACGTACTCTTGCACTTCCGGCACATCAAAGAGCTTCAGTCGACCCTCTAACTTATTCCCCTTCCGAATTTCTAAAACGGGAATTTGTGTTTGGGGATCTTTGGCTGGAGTGACGCTACGATCTCCGGGAATGCGATAGGCATCTTTCGGGGGGCGCGTCCCCAATTGAATTTGTTCGACAGCAATCGCCCCGTCTTCTCCGCGAACGCCAGTGTAGCGAATTTCCTCTCCCACAAATCGCAGGCCGGTCGCCTCACCGGAATGCACCTGCAACGGTGTTGAATCGTCTACCTTCCACTTGCGCTTGGTATTGGTATCAATGAGCAGCAACTCGCCATCCGCCTTGAGACGTGCAGACTGGTTCGCAAGGATCGCGTCAGCGGTATCTGGCTCGGTTTGCAGGTAGGCGTTGCTGTGGATCATGCGATCGAATTGTTCCGCATCACAGCTGATCTTCTCTGCCGCGAAGTCGTGGTGCGCCGTCCAGTTTCCCTCTGCCTCAATAAAAGTCCCCGGCGCAAGCTCTGCTAGGGTCAGAGCCTTTGCAACCGAAGGGTTCTCTACGTCCAGACGGGTGGAGGCAGAAATATGAATCTTGTCGTCCAGAATCATCAAGGTTTCAGCATTGGAGCGGGTTGTGATATAGCCGCGGATCTTGACCTTAGAAGCCCCGGCCGAGATGGCAGGAAGCGCAGCCAGGAAAACAACCAACCCTGCTGCATAAAAAGAAAGTTTACTCAGACTCCCTCCTTGCCTTACGAAAGCGAAATTCACACCGAAACCTCAAGCCACCGCCTAGTCGCTGTGTTTCAGTTCCCCAGCAATTGAATTCGCCAAAAACTTTGCTAGCGTCTTGGGGTCCCAACGGGCCATGGCTCGCACCTTGATCTCCTTGTCCACAATGACCTCCTTGTTGCTGCGGCGGGTCAACTTGACGTGAGCCTTCAGGCTGCGTGCGCCGGCTCCGAAACCGATTAGGCTCTCTTTTACGACGCTGCCTTTCTTGTACTCAAGGACGCTGCCTTCAAGAATGACGGAGCTAGAAGCATCGGCCGCATCAACCACTTCGTCTTCGCCCACAAACTGTTCGGCGAGTTTCTTCTTTTGAAGCGTTGACCGTAGTTCGGCGTACAGATAGTCGCTAAATTCCGGGGGCAATTCGACTCCCTCAGCATTGGGAAAATGCTTGACTTCGATCGATTTGAACTTTGGTTGATCTTTTGCGATGGCCCAGGTCGCTGAAAGAAAAACTAAGGTGGCGATGATCCACGAAATCTTACGCATAAGACGGTCTCCCCTCGCAAAGAAAATTATCGATATTGGACTCATCCAAACGCGCTTGCGGCGTTTCGGATGGTTTGTCATCTGACGGACTCACGACATCCCGGAGTTTTGCCCCGCGCAGAAAATTGCGCAATGCCAATTCGAGAGCTTCGGATATATTCGCTTCAATATTTTTAAGGATGTTCTTCTTGCGCACCGCTGCCCCTTGAACAGACGTTCCGAGCGCAGTCACCTCGTGGGTAGCTCCGCTCTTCACGTCCTTCACAACCACATTCAAATCGACTTTTCCGTAGTACTCGGCCCCGAGTCCAGAACCCAGCCCAAAGTGAAATACGTACACGGTCAGAACATAATCTGCCGACGCGGCATCAGCAGCGAGCAAACTCGATTTCTCCAGCGCTCCCTGGAAGGCCTGCTGAACAATCTCTGTGGGCTGTTTGTCGAGAAACACCCCGCCCCGCTCTTTCAGTACGCGCATAGGCTGGGGGTTCGCACTGCGATCGATCACTCTGTCGACGAAGAATTTGACGGGTCGAGCAAAACTTTGCGGCTTGATCTCATAGTCGAGCTTGATCGAAATGGTGTTGTCCGGCGTAGGCTTGGGCTCGTCCGCTGCCGCAGAAAGCACTACCAGCACGGGAAAGAGTGTGAAGCACAGCAGACGGCGGCCCTGCATGAACCTACCTCCATTGCGCACATTAGCGGGGCTGAACTCGCCCGAACCTGAGATACCCGAATCTGCAAACCTGCACCGGATAGGACACGGAGACGACGTTGGGCATTGCCGGGCCGGCTTGTGAACTTGAGAACAATCTACTTCGCCCGCCGCAAAGTTTCCAGTTCAATTGTTGATGACAGAGGTGCTACCGAAAAACTCTTTACAAACTCACTTGGCGGGGAGAAACACAACCCTTCAGTAAGTCATTTTCTCGGACCGCAACATTTCTGCTCCCAATTGGCTTGTCTTTGGGTGAAAGGGGCTTTTTCAGACATCCGTCTGCCGTCCGCCCCAGCGCGCGTGGTTTTCCCTCAGCGACGACACCAACGCGGGTTCCGGCATCCAGGATGCCATGGCGAAAGGCTTGACCGAACACCCAATTTCGCGTAAAAACGCGAACGACATGGTGATCAGCTCCCTGGGCATTCCCTTCCCTCTTATCTTTTCGTGTTCTTTGTTGTGGTTACTTTTAGCATTTCTCATTGGCGGGGCACCAGCCAGCGCCCAAAACCGGAACTGGGCGGTCTATGGGGGAGCTCCCGAAGGCACCCACTACTCCCCGCTCGCTCAGATCAATCGATCCAATGTGAAGCAGCTTCAGGTTGCCTGGACCTACGACACCGAAGAAACCGGGGGCCTACAGACGAGCCCTCTCGAAGTTAACGGGGTTTTCTACGGCATTTCGCCGTCCCAAAAGATTTTTGCCCTAGACGCCGCTATCGGCACTCTGAAGTGGAAATTTGATTCCGGCGTGCTTGGCACCCAGCCCGATCGCGGGCTTGCCTATTGGAGCGAGGGGGAGGATCGCCGGATCATTGTTGGCGTCATGAATTTCGTCTACGAGCTCAACGCCGACACCGGCCGGCCGGTTGAAAGCTTTGGTGAACATGGTCGCATCGATCTGCGCGAGAACCTCGGGGTGCCCCCGGCGACCGCTTCGATCGCGTTGACCAGCCCGGCGGTGGTTTACAAAGACCTCTTTCTTGTTGGCGGGCGTAATCCGGAGACCTTACCTGCGCCTCCGGGAGACATCCGCGCGTATGACGTTCGTACGGGCCGCCTTCGTTGGAGTTTCCATACCATTCCTCACCAGGGAGAATACGGCGCTGAAACTTGGCCGAAGGATGCATGGACGAAAGTGGGGGCAGCCAACAACTGGGCCGGCATGTCCCTCGACTCTAAGACCGGCATTGTTTATGTGCCAACCGGCTCAGCTGCATTTGATTTCTACGGGGGGGATCGGGTCGGCGACAATGTATTCGCCAACTCGCTGATTGCACTCAATGCTGAGACCGGTCAGCGCCTCTGGCATTTCCAAGGAGTGCGCCATGATATTTGGGACCGCGACTTCCCTTCCCCGCCAGTAATCGCAACGATAAGACAAAATGACAAGCAGGTTGACGCTGTAATTCAAACAAGCAAGCAGGCGTTCCTCTATCTTTTTGACCGGAAGACCGGTAAGCCACTGTTCCCGATCGAATACAAGAAATATCCAAAAAGCGATCTGCCGGGCGAAGTCACTGCCGAGGAACAGGGCCTCCCCACCATGCCAGCTCCATACGCTCGCCAGTTTCTCACTGCAGAGATGCTCACAAACCGTACTCCCGAGGCACACAAGTGGGCCGTCGAACAATTCCGCACTTTTAAGAGCGCCGGGCAATTCGTTCCCTTTGGCACGAAGCAGCCCACCATCATCTTTCCTGGTTTCGATGGCGGCGCTGAGTGGGGTGGCCCCGCATTCGATCCGGAGACGGGAATTATCTACATCAATGCGAATGACATTCCTTGGGTCGCTCAGCTCGCCGCCAACACCAATCAGCAGCTGAGTGGCAAAACCATCTACCAGAGTCAGTGCTCAATCTGCCATCATGACGACCGCCAGGGTGCCCCTCCGAATTTCCCCTCCCTCCTGGATATCGGCAAGCGGCTAGATAATCCATCGATCACCACAGTGATCGAAAAGGGCCGTGGACGTATGCCCAGCTTCCCTAATCTCTCGCAGGATGAGATCCATGCTCTCATTGATTACCTTACCAAGGGCGAAAACAAGGAACTGTCGTCAGCCGAGCCTGCCCCGCCCCAGATGCCATTCCGCTTCAACGGATATACCAGGTTCTATGATCCCGAGGGTTACCCGGCGGTCGCAACTCCTTGGGGCACGCTGAATGCGATCAATCTGAACACCGGCAACTACGAGTGGAAGGTTCCGTTTGGTGAATATCCCGAACTGGCCGCACGGGGCATGAAGAATACGGGGAGCGAAAACTATGGGGGGCCGGTGGTGACTGCGGGTGGGCTCCTGTTCATCGGCGCCACCAACTACGACCGGAAATTCCACGCGTTCGATAAGGCCACGGGTGAGTTGTTATGGGAAACCAACCTGCCGTTCTCAGGCAATGCCACTCCCATCACCTACGAACTAAACGGACGCCAGTATGTAGTCATCGCCGCCGGCGGAGGTAAGGACCTGCGCTCGAAATCCGGTGGGGTGTACGTGGCCTTCGCCCTCCCAAAGTGATTTCAAAGTAGACCTGCCAATAGCAGAAAGAGAGTCAACTCGACAGGCTCAATCTATATTTTGCCGCTGAAGCCCGCAAATAGCCTGTCCACTGTTTTCTGGGTAGAATTGGCAGCTGTTGTTCTCAGAAGCCGGGGTTAGAATCGCTCGGCTTGAAGAATATTGCCGAATCAAGGAGGACATATGTCCAAGATCGTTAGCTGCAGAGAAGTTGGAGTAGACTGCGATTTCGTAGCAAAAGGCGAGACCGAGCAGGAGGTTCTGCAACAATGTGCCGAACATGCCCGCCAAGCGCATGGCATGACTGAAATTCCTGCAGAGCTTGCCGAAAAGGTTCGTACTTCGATCCACGAAGAAGCCGCATAATTTCGCCTGCTTGTAGCCCATCAGGAACTCGGCGGTGGCGGATTCGGTCCCTGGGCCAGCGAAGGACTGACAGAGGAGCGGTCAACATGACCCGACTAACCTCGGGCAGCCGCTCTTCGCTCCATCGAGTGCCTTGCGCCTGACCTGCCAGACCTTTTTCAAAAGCCGACGACCGAAATCGGGAAGGAACGCCACTCAAAGGCAGAGCTGGCGGGGTTTCTTCCGAAGCGTCAGCCACATCGCCCCATGCGGAACATTGGGATCTGCTGGCACGACGTCAGCATTTGGAACCACATTGGATAAACCCTCATTCTTTGGGGTTCTGCGAGATATGCCAAAGAACTCCCGTGGGGTCGCTCAGGAAAAGCACCCGCATTCCCCAGGGCTGCATTGCTGGTGGTTTGCACATGATGCCGGGATACTTCTCCGTAAACTGCTGTTGCTGGATGTGTGTCCACCAGGCGTCTAAATCTTCGACATTCAGGCTCATCATGAAATTGCCAGCGTGTTGGGCCACGTAAAACTTTTGCAGCAGGAATCGGAACGAACCTATCTGCAGCTCCGCGATTTCATCATTGCTCCAGTTGATCTTGAACCCCAAATCGGCATAGAACGCTTTGGAACGGTCGGGATCCTTGGCGGGCACGAACGTCTTCATGTCGAGGACAGGACTGGGAAGCATCACCTTCTCCACCATAAAAATCAAGGGTATTGGAAAGCGTCATCAGTATACTGGGCGCAATGATGACCGCCCGAAAATGGCGATCCATCGTGGTCAAGTCCAAGATCCAGAGGGCGAACCAGTGAGTTTCGGGATCCGTACTAGATCCGTACTAATGGAAGCGGGGTCAACCCGAACGCCTTCCGAGTTGCCGCCGGCAATGGTACAGGGTACATGCAGGGTGGGGATCTTCCTTTACCGGTCAGGCAAAGCGATAGCGAAGCACTTCGGCCACGGCTTTGTATCCGATCCGCCGGTAGATGGAATTTGACGTGGGATTGCCCAAATCGGTGTAGAGAATGCATCGATACCCGCGGTCGCGAAGATGTTTCGACAACGCATAAACGCAGGCTGCAGCGTGGCCGTGCCTTCGTTTTTCGGGCGGCGTATAGACCCCGGACAATCGAACTACACCTTCCGCCGGCTCCCGGCCAACCACCATAGAAGTTGTTTTCCCGTTTTGGTCCCAAAGCCAGATCTGTCCAGCGGCCAGGGCCTGGTCTACACGACCCTCTGTATCGTTTGCAGACTCCCCAATTTCATCCTGAAATGCACGGGTCCAGAAAACTATTAACCTGCGATCTTGAGGACCTGCTTGCCGTAAACGACCTGGGGTGCGAGGAACTTCTCCCGGCTCTAGGAGTTCGTAGAGACGCATCCCCTGAAACGGTGTGGCTGCCGACTTATGTCGTTCACTCCATTGCCCAGCGAAGCTAGCAGCCGTTGCCGCGTCCCCGCAGACACCGGGTAATGGCACTCCGGTTTCGGTAATTGCATCCACCATTGCGAGCACGGCTCGCGGTTCCATCGGTGTCAGCAGCGCTGGAAATTCTCGAGGTGACTGAATGACCAGGCCCACGGGTTCGTCCCTAAGCAATGCGATCCAATACCGACCTGGGTCGCCTTGAACGACGCGGGAGTACAAAATCGACAGAATCAGATTATGTAGAACCGGTTCCGAAGAAAGGAACTTCTCAGCCCTATTCATGACAAATGCGGGATCTTCGCTAAACATGACCTTCGGTTCCATGCGAGAGATCTTAGCCGATCGGGACTTCCAAGGAATCTGTCAGGGTGGACCGCGAGCAAGTCAGGAAAACCATGCGGCGCTCCCGAGCGCTCGTACGCGCGAGCGGAAGCCGTTTGTGACTGCAATTGCGCCAGGCTGTGACGCCCGATCACGTACGGTAGTGATGTTCAGCGCGGATCAGTCGCATAGAACTAGAGACACTTTCATCAGATTCATGTTGAAAAGGTGGCATGTATGGGATGCAGGCGTTGCAAATCGGAAAAGCGCAGGATCTTCACCGGCGAGATTGCAATTCAGTTCCCGGAGCCGGCAGGACTGAAAAAAAACCATCGCGTGGGTCTTTCCCGAGCTGGCAATCTGTCTGAGTTGTGGAATTGCGGAGTTCGAGGTTCCGACAGACCAACTCAGCACCTTGCGGCTACCGGGAACGTCGAAACCAAGCTAACTCCGCCTTCGTATTCGGGGAGCAATCACTTTTCGCTAGGGTGAACCCGGCAAATAATCAAACTCAGTTCCGCTCGCTGAAACAGGTTGCCCTCACGTTCGACTACCTCACCTGAGCGGATACTCGGTGAATATTGGGTTGCGCCGAAAAGGCGAGGAAGGATTGCAAATGCCTTGCTTGCATTTGCCTTGATTACATTTGCTGAACATTAGCCGGTACGCCAAGACCAGATCCCCGATATCGCTAAAGGTGCGCCAGACGTTAATTCGCAGGTAAACTTGAAGAGCGTAAACTGAATAGAATCAAGCCTTGCTCCGTAGTTCATAGAACAGCGGAGATCACAAAGCGATTTCGGAATGTTAAGGTAATGATGCTGGCCCCTTAGCTCAACAGGATAGAGCTCAGGTTTCCTAAACCTGCGGTTCCGGTTCGAGTCCGGAAGGGGCCTCCAGTTTCAGAATTCCAAATAACAAATCGCTCGTTTCCTCGCGCGAAGGCTTCTCCGGACAAATAGCATTCGAGTTTCAACGACCACGCCTTCTAGGGCTAACATTCGGTGTACCCGCGCGTCTACTTTTCAAGGACATGATTAAAGGTATGCATTCATTGCGTCGGGCTCTTTTGCTAAACATTGCTACCCTCCCCATCATTTTTCTTTTGTTGACTCCTTGTATCGCACGGGAGCGAGGACCTCGCGTTGAGGTCGTATGCCCATCTCCACCAATTCCCGTTCCCATGGGCAAAACTAGGGTTCTGGTTTATGAGCTTCATATCACGAACTTCGATACGGTGCGGCTGACGATTAAGAGGATTGATATCTTCGGGAATGACAGTAGCGAATCTCTCGTCTCATTGGCGGACAAGAAGTTGTCGGCGGCCCTGGTTCGCGTCGGCGCCGACATGATCATGTCGAGTAGTTCTCCAGGTGCGAATCACGATACGCGAATGATTGACCCAGGTGGACGAAGTGTCCTCTTTCTGTGGGTTGAGCTTCCATCCAATTACGTCGTGCCCACCATTTTGAATCATCGGATTTTCTTTTCATCGATGCCGCCCGACGCCACGAGTCCAATTGATGCCACCCTGAATGATTTCCAGGTTACGGTTCATCAGGCTCCTGTCCCGACGCTCGGCCCACCGTTTAAAGGAGGCATATGGCTTGTCGGCGATGGTCCAATCAACGATTCCAACCATCGCCGAAGCATTTTCGCCATTGATGGCCAGATTTATTCGCCGGAGCGATTCGCCATAGATTGGGAAAAAATTGGTGAAAATAATGACACCCGCAACGGCGGCAGTACCCGCAACGAGAATTGGTGGGGGTGGGGGGAGCAGATTCTAGCCGTGGCAGATGGCGATATCACCGAAGCAGTCGATCAATTCCCCGACAACGTCCCACGGGTCCTGCCTTCAGTCACTTTGGACAACATTGCCGGAAATCACATCATTCTACAGATTTCGCCAAACCGTTTTGTCACTTACGCCCACTTGCAGAGAAGAAGCATTAGAGTGCGGGTCGGAGAGCATGTTCATCGCGGCGATGTGCTCGCGTTGCTCGGGAACAGCGGTAACTCGACAGGGGCGCACCTGCACCTGCAACTGACAGATCGCAATTCTGTACTGCAGTCCCAAGGCGTTCCTTTTGTATTTTATAAGTTCTCGTACCTTGGGCCGGGATCGGATTACCCAGAAAAGCAGATCGTCGAACCGTGGACGGAGTCGATTCCTCCAGGGAACGGTGTGGTGAAATTTGAGGGGGCGACCAAATAGAACACCTCAGGCAGAATCGAACGACCACACAATCAGACTACTGGGGCTGTACTTAGGAGACTATCCGGGCTCCCAACAAGATATTTCCGCAATTAAGCAACTCGCTTCGCTTTCCGGGGAGCCGGCTACCCCGGATCGAGTCATCCAACCTGCGAAAACATCCTTGTCCAAGTAGGCGTGGAACAACATCTAAGCCTCCAGCACCAGCATGCGAGGAATTGTCATTCAGGAGGCAAGGTCTATTACTGCCCATCGATTCCCTGTGACCTGTAACCGTACGGATGTGAATGAAGAGAAGGAGCTCTAATGCAATATTTGGTGCAGTTACGGCTGCGAAATTCGGCTAGTCCAATGACCCCGAGTGATGGGGTTGGGTTTATTGAGGAGCTCATCCTCCCTACCCTTGAACGGTGCAAGAAGCTGCAAGAAGATAAGAAGATCTTGGCAGGCGGACCTATGAGCGGCGCCGTTTCACTCGCCCTGATTGTCACTGCCGGGTCGGCGCAAGAATTGGACGATCTGATTACGAGCCTTCCAGTTTGGCCACGGATGGAGACTCATGTGATTCCCCTCACCACCTTCGATGAGCGCAGGCACTCGGTCCTTTCAAAACTTGCGGAGCTCAAGACGCAAGCACGCGAAACCGGAATGTCAAAACCAGGAGGCGGCCGGTGAACGCTCGCGCTGCCTTTGGACTCAGTATTTTGATGAGCCTTCTAAGTTCAATAGTGGCTGCCATACTCTTTGCATGGCCCTGGCTTCGAACCATCGACCATCAGCAAGCACTGATCTGGTTGGTGGCGCCGCACATGTTTCTCCGATTTATTGGAATCAGTTTTTTTGTGGCTGGGGTCGTGTCCGGGTCACTGCCGAGAGCTTGGGCTGCACCGGCCGGGTACGGCGATTTTGTCGCGGGGCTACTCGCCATCGTTGCCACCGTTGCGCTGGCGGAGACGGCAGCATGGGCCATTCTGGCGGTGTGGATATTCAATCTTTGGGGCGCAGCTGATTTATTGTTCGCGTTCTATAAAGGAGCTCGAGTCCGCCTTGAGCCAGGCTCCCTTGGCGCCGCCTTCTACATCGTTACGGCGATCGTGCCGCCGCTGCTGGTCTCGCACGCACTGATCTTCGCCCTACTGCTGCGGTCTTCGCCCTGAGATGGTTCATTGCGGGGAGGCCGCTTATCCAGTTCGAGCGCATGCCACAGATTTGGCTGAAGATGCTGCGACTGTGTGTCACGATCAAACCGGGGTTGATGTCAACGGACTTTAAGAGGGGATATCGTCATTGAACAGCTTGTGATGAATCTCCCGCTTCATCGTCAGCCCTGCCAAATACCTCTAGGATCGCCCAAGCTAGAACGCAGGCGACCATGACAATAATGGAAACAATGAATGCAATGCCGGAGTTGTCGCCACCCAAGACCGAATTATCGTAGTAGGCAGCCGATGTCGTGAGTTGTCGCTTTCTATTCGCCTGTTGTCTTATCGATGAGCACGCGATCTATCGCCAACCGATTGGCTCTCGACGGTGATCTACGGAGACCGTTTCGCTCACTTTGCATAAGATTCGATATACCCACAATTCGGGCACCGGAATGTCCGAATCGGGATGAGTTGCTTGGTGTCGACCTTGTACGTTCCCAACCAGCTTTTTGCAGGATCGCCAGGGTACCAGCCCGGCAAACTGAATCCTCCATATGTCGAGTCCGGTATAAATCCAGTAACCATTTGCGTTTGGCACTTAGGACAGTCAGTTCCTTCATTCAAGGTCAATTTTCTCCTGGCCTCAACATGCGTGCAGCCAAGAGCATTGTAGCGTTGCATGGTAGCTATCCGAATGTCGGCGGAAACGTCTATCATCTTGTCCACTAAGTCAGATGAGAGGTTCATGGCTTGAAGTGTACTTTCCAATGCCTGGTTACGTTCCTGTTGATGGGTACACTGCTGGCAGCGACCGACCCCTTCGTTGGAGACTGGAAGCTGAACCCTTCCAAAAGCAAAGTCGTAGACGTGATGAAGGTAGAGAGCCTGGGCGGCAACAAGTACGCGTTTGATTTTGGTGGTGGCGCAGAAGACATTGTGGCCGATGGAACGGATCAGCTCGGCGTTCGCGGGACTATGCTGTCTGTGACCGTTGAAGGGCCTGACACCTGGAAAGTAGTGCGCAAAAAAGATGGCCGCATGCTGCTCACTGCCACATGGAATCTCTCCAAGGACGGCAACACTCTGACTGACAACTACACAGCATTTCCCCCGAATGCTTCTTCCTCCACGGTGAAGTACCTTTACAGCCGGACCTCAGCTGGGACAGGTTTTGCCGGAACTTGGGAAAGCAGGATGCCCATGACCTCCGCGATCGTGATTCAGGTTCGCCCGTATGAAGGGAACGGGCTTTCCTTCATTCGTTCCCCAGAAGATAGGCGAAACCTTAGACTCGACGGCAAGGAGTATCCAGCCGAAGGCCCCAGCGCTGCTCAAGGCGCGACGTCGTCCGCACGGCGGGTGGACGAGCGCACTCTGGAAATCATCGACAAAGTCGATGGCAAGGTCACAAGGACCGAGCGTCGAGAGCTTTCTCCCGACCTCAAGACCTTGATTACTACCGTGCGAATCGGCCAGCGTGACCCTAATATCTTCGTTTTTGAGCGGCAGCAGTAGTCTGTAGATGGGCTCGTCTCGTAGCCTCAAACGCTAGCATCCACCAGAAACCCGCAAACAACGGAAGCCGTATGTCGGCTGGTGTAGCTAAGAGCATTTATCGAACGTAGCAGTCGTCATTTCGCAGCGGGATGAAAGAAAATCCCTTCTTTTGCAAGCTGCACTGATCCACCGCCGTTGGAGTTTCTTAGGCTTACACCGGACAAAGACCGTCAAATCACAAGTCCAGCCGCTATTTCGTCGATTCATGCGCTCCGCGAATTATTTCGCGCTACTTTGAGCCGCCTACCTTAATGGCAGGTTGCCGTAAAACCCTTCCACATTCCTGGAGTTCCGCCAAAATGCGCAGCCCCCGTAATCGTTCCGAGGTCGTTGATCCCATTCACATGCGTTTGATTAGAGGATGGGACATTCACTGTTTTTACGGCTCCATTCGGCAAGTGGATCGTATTCCCGGAAACAATCGTGCCCGCGTTGTTTATGTCCGCCGGAATGTAGCTCAAACTCTTGAACATACCATTCTGCAGGATGTACCCCGAAAAGGGATTCTCAAAGCTTCCCAATTCGTAGCTGCCGGCGATCACTCCATTATCGTTAATCGCCGTCGTGGTGGTTTGAACCGCATGCGGGAACACAATTTTAGAAAATTTCCCGTTGACGTGTTTGAATCCAAACGAACCGCCGGTACTGGTGTCGAGCGCACTTCCAACGATTACGTTGGACTTGTTAATGCCGCTCAACACCGTACTGCCTGCGCCAGGGTAATCCAACGTGGCTTGCGAATTGGATGTCAGCATGACGCCGTGCGAACCAGGACCGGGGAAGCCAGGCTGGCCCGCTGGCGAATACTGCCCGACTGATACCCCACTTGCGTTACGCCTGTTGAGTTGAGTGAAAAGAGCATGGGGGGCTTTGAACAGGCTCGTTCCACCACCGGAAAATCGCGTGTAGCCAGCTTCTGAGTTCTGGTTGGACGTGTAGGCGCCCCCGACCACTGTCTTGAAGTGGTTAACTCCCATAGGGAAAAAATCCCCGCTGAACCCCGACGGGGGATTGAATAGCTGGAACGTGCAAGAGGCCTGGGTTTGCGCTGCCGACGGTGGAACTATCAACAAGAACGTCGGAACGACAAATAGTGCGAAAGCAATAACCATACAGCGTGACATGGATGCAGGGTTCTCCTTGACGGCGCAGTCCCCTCAAGGCTTCCACGCCGAATTTGCATCGTGAGATGTTACCGAAACACGGCAGTTGCAGGCCTTAAGGAATAATTACAGCATGGACAGCAGGCGGGCTAAGAGGAATTGTCACCCGGTGGCTTTCAGGACTGTTCTCAGGGTGGAGGTTAGGGTGATCGCTCGAAGGGGTGCCAGCTGCGATATCTTGCTCTTTCAGACCATCGAAGAGGGCCTTTTATTCACATGTCGGCGACTTCCCCAGCGCGAAATGCACAAGGCCCGGTACCCTTTCGCTCATTGACAATTCTCGCCCAGAGAACGCAATACAAACTTCAGCTCGGCAATTTTTGAGTCGATTTGCGCTCTCTCCTCTTGCGGTCCCGGGGTCTGGGGTAAAAAATGCAAAACAGCGTCGTATGCTTTCCGCGCCTCTTCCCGATTGCGCTGCCTCTTACGTTCGTCAGTCGTGCTCTGCGCGATTCTCGCTCTTGTCATTCCGGCGAAGAGTTCGGCGCGAAGGAATTCCATCTCAACACCAACCGAGCCGAAAGTGAACTCTCCTTCTTTCATGGATGGCTCTCGCCTCAAGCGTACTCCTGTTTGGAAGCGAGTTAGCGGGAAATCTTAGCGGGCAGTATCGGTAGAAGGTTGGCGAGAAAGCCGAGCGTCGCAGCAATCTTCGACGTAATTTCGTCGAAGGGCCTGCCGTCCGATCTCAAGATTGCACGAATTGCTAGTCGCGCACCATTCTTCACACCGGTCGGCCAGTTCTTGGTTGGGAAACTCAAGCTTGGAGATCGAGCATTGATACTTCGTCATTGCAGGACAGGTTAGGCGAGCAATGCGACCCCTTTCAACCCCCCCAAACCATTATTCCTCCTCTCTCTACTGCAGCCCGCATTTCCCCATTCCCGAAGCTTTGCGCGAAGAACTGCTGCCCCTCCCTGACCTTCAAGGTTGTCCGGGTCCATGCTTTCCCTGCAATTACTCCGGTATCCCCCGAGTTTTTTGCCTTTCGCAGAGTGCATCCAAGCACCCATGCTCACTCGTGTCCACATAAAACCGGTCGCAATTATCGCCGCATTGGTGATCATGGTCGTTGCCTTGATCTTTGCCACCCTCAACCGTAACCATAAGGTCATACCTGCCCCCCCAATGCATCAAGCCCGCTAAAACCGAGTCCTGCGGGCGGGTGTAGAGAATCGTTTGCATAATGGACTTGACGCCTAAGTCACTGAAAGTGCACTATTCTTTCTCAACCAGAGTTGCTGGACCTTCCCCTCCGGCACCTGAGTAAACCAGGTTTCAAGTTTGAGAAGAGGGTCGGTGTTTAGCGATCCAGCCGAGGGGTCTCTGTGTCCATTACTCTTTCGCGGTGTTTTTGTGCTCTTATTTTTCTGGTTTCTACTTGCGGCTATGCCCAACAAGTAAGAACGCCGCTCATCACCCGCCCCATCGATGACAATACGGTCGTCACGCTTAAAGGAAATACCCATCCGATGGCGCGTGCCATGTTCGATATTGGCGTGGCGCCTCCCAATCTGTCCATGGACCGCATGCTGCTTGTGCTCAAGCGCGACCCGCAGCAGGACCTGGCAGTGCGCAGGCTGCTCGACGAGCAACAGGACAAGAATTCCCCCAATTACCACCAATGGCTAACGCCAACGCAATTCGGCGCTCAGTTTGGCCCCACCGACCAGGATATCCAGCTCATTGCCGGCTGGCTGCAAAATCACGGATTCCAGGTGAATCGCGTTTCGAGCGGACGCAGCACCATCGAGTTCTCCGGATTTGAGTCGCAGGTGGAGCAGGCGTTTCATACTCAGATCCATCGTTATGCGTTGCCCAACGGTGAGCAGCATTGGGCAAATGCCAGCGATCCCGAGATTCCTCTGGCGCTGGCACCCGCGGTTGAGGGTGTGGTGACTCTTAACAACTTCCCTCGCAAACCTATGCTCGAGAGCTTCGGAAAGTACAACTCGCGCACCAAACAACTTACACCAGCAAATCCGCTGTTTACTTTTCCAGGAGGTTGCGACCAGCTTGGCAATTGTTATGCCGTGGGTCCAGCGGATTTCGGGACGATCTACAACGTCCAGTCGCTTTGGAATGCGGGTACCGACGGGACGGGCCAGAAGATAGCGATCGTTGGTCGAACCGATATCAACATTCAGGATACGAGAGATTTTCGAAACCTTTTTGGTTTGCCCGCAAATGATCCGGTCATCACCTACGATGGCCAGAAGCCCCCTGTTCTGCCCGATGAGAGTGAGTCCAATATTGACATCCAGTGGGCGGGGGCGATTGCGCCTAAGGCCACGATCAACTTAGTGATATCTGCTTCGACCGAAACTGCCGATGGCGTGGATCTCTCTGCCATCTACATAGTGGACAACAATCTCGCCCCCGTGATGAGCGTAAGCTATGGGCTTTGCGAACTCGGTTTGGGCACCGCGGGCAACCAGTTTTACAACACCCTCTGGCAGCAAGCCGCCGCCCAGGGAATCACCGTGGTTGTGGCTTCTGGGGACAACGGCGCTGCCGGCTGCGATTTCTTCAATGGCAATTATCCCGACCCTGCGCAATTCGGTCTTGCGGTCAGCGGATTTGCTTCAACTCCCTACAACGTTGCTATTGGCGGAACCGATTTCAACGATCCTTTCAACCCGCTCACCTACTGGAACATGTCGAATACTTCCGCCACGTTGGAATCTGCGAAGGGATACATCCCTGAAGTCCCCTGGAATGACTCTTGCGATAATCCCGTTCTTAGCCAAGCCGGGTGGAGCGCGAACGCGGAAACAAACTGTAATGATTCCCGTCTTAGCTCCCTGGTGTGGACGGTGGGCGGTAGCGGGGGCCTCAGCAATTGCACGGTGAATAGCCAGTCGCTTGGAACTTGCAGCGGAGGCTACACGAAACCCTCATGGCAGGTGGGAGCCTTTAACGACGGTAAGCGCGATCTGCCCGACGTTTCCTTCTTTGCCAGCAACGGTTTCATGGGCAACTTTTATATCTATTGCCAAGCCGATGCCTATGGACCCTGCAACACCCTCACCTTCGGCGCCGCCGGGGGAACCTCTTTTGGCGCACCGATTTTCGCGGGTGTAATGGCGTTGGTCAATCAGCAGATGCAGACTCCCGAAGGCCAAGGGAACCCAAACTACATTTTGTACAAGCTGGCTGGACAGACTGGCGCAACCTGTCCTTCGAGCACCAGCCCAGGTTCCTCTTGCATTTTCCACGACGTCACAAGCGGCACAATCGCGATGCCCTGCCTCAAGGGATCGCCCAATTGTACGGTCCAGACCTCCGGGCATACATTCGGCGTTCTAAGCGGCTATTCCGCCGGGGCTGGTTACGACTTCGCGACTGGCCTTGGTTCGGTGAATGTCGCCAACTTGCTAAGCAAGTGGAACACCGTCAGTTTCCGGCCGACCAATACTACGCTTGGCCTGAGCCCCACGAGCAATCTGTCGCACGGACAGTCAGTCACGGTATCTGGAAGCGTTGCTCCCAGCAGCGGCAGTGGAACGCCTACGGGCGGTGTTTCGCTCCTAACCAGCACGGGGCTGAAGGTCGATGGATTCAGCCTGACGGCTGGAGGATCCCTGTCGGGCAACACAAGCATGCTTCCCGGTGGCTCTTACAGTGTCACGGCGCACTACGCTGGCGACACAACTTTCGGAGGTAGCGACTCGGCTCCGGTGAGTGTCACCGTGGGGAAGGAAAACAGCAGTGAACAGCTTCAGCTGGAGACCTTTGATTGGCAAGGGAACCCCATCAGTGCGAGCGCGACAAGCGCCGTGTACGGCTCGCCTTATTTTCTTCGTGTGAACGTTCTCAATAGCGCTGGCCTTGCGTGCGAAGGCAGCAGCGGCTTGCCCTTGTTCGGCTGCCCCACGGGCAGCGTGACTCTTACAGACAATGGCAGCCCTGCTGGTGCAAGCACTGACCCCCTGAACACCATGGGATACACGGAAGACTTCACTGTACAGTTCCCCGGCGGAGCCAACTCAGTGAGAGCCCAGTATGCGGGGGACAGCAGCTACAACGCGAGTTCGACAACGACAGCTCTGAACATTACCCCCGCGCCGACAAACACCACAGCAGTCAATATATGTTGCACCACTGTTGGACAACCCCTCATAGCCAACGTGCAGGTCCAGGCGCAAAGCAGCGGTGCAGCCCCAGCAGGTACCGTTTCCTTCCTGCTGAATGGAAGTCCGGCCAGTGGGACTGTTACTTACATTCCGACTCCCGCCGGCGGAACGCCCCCCACAACAGCTTTGAACGCCTTTATTTCCAGTGGCTCGAGTTCTTCGTTCCCAACCCCCGGCACCTATACACTCGCGGCCAATTACAGCGGAGACGCGAATTATCAGGCTTCGAATTCCCCCATTGCGACGTTTTTCGTTGGTTTCGCGACTCCAACGATGAATCTGCAATCCTCGCCAAACCCGGTGAATGCGGGATCAAGCACGACGCTGATCGCAACTGTTGGAGGAGAAAGCCCCACGATTGCACCAACAGGAACAATCTCCTTCTATGGAGGCTATGCCGGTACCCCCCCCGGAACGGTTTTGTACTCTACAGTCAAGAATCCAAGCACGGGCAACCTTGACCTACAGGGCACGTTGGCCATCACGCCTGGTTTTACGGCTATCTATTCCGCGAACTATAGCGGCGACGTGAACTATCCATCTGCGCAAGTTTGCTGTTCCGCCGTCGTTACCGTAAATGGAAGTGATTTCGTTTTCACCGCCCCCCAAAACTCAGCGACCGTCGGGGCAGGATATGCTGGGTACTATCAGTTGTTTCTAGGCTTCCAGTCGAGCACCGGCCCGGTGTCGTTGACGTGTTCTGGTCTTCCAAGTGAGTCTACGTGCAATGTCTCCCCTAACCCCGTTTCGTCGACAGGGCCTGTTTACCTTCAGATTTCAACCACCGCCCCCAATGGTGCATCGCGTACGACATCCTCCGCCCACAATTCACCATACGTATGGCTGAGTTCGCTGCTACCTTTCACGGCAATTCTGTTTATCCGGTACCGGCGCGGCGGAACTAAGCGCTCGTTAGCTCGATTGGGGCTTATCTTTTTGCTTTTCTTGGGCATCGCCTGTGGAGGCGGTGGTTATGGCGGAGGTGGAGGCGGCAATGGCGGCGGAGGTGGTGGTGGCGGTGGCACGCCTCCACTGGCGCCAACCAGCCTCACGGCAACACCCATTTCTTCGAGCAAGGTGAACCTGGGTTGGTTTCCCTCGGTCGGTGCTACAAGCTACAACGTTTACCGGAGCACAGCCAACGGTTTCGCGCCGTCGTCCGCAAATAAAATTGCAAACACGAATCAGTCGTCGTTCTACCCGGATACCGGACTTACACCTTCGACCACGTACTACTACGTACTGGAGGCAATTAACGGCGCTGGATCGTCAGGTCCATCAAACCAAGCCTCAGTGAGCACTCAGGCATTTGATGCGGGAACTCCTGCGGGGACTTACAACATTACGGTGACCGGCACCAGCGGTGCAATGAGCCACAGTGTCAATTTGACGCTGGTTGTTCAGTGAACATGAAAGAAGAACGAGCTGCCGACTGAACGGCAGCTCGTCGCATTTCCAACCCCTCGAATCTATCTTCCCCCGAACCCCGCCGCCTGCATGGCGTTCTTCGAAGCGTCGCTGGTAGAGGAGATACCTTGCATGCGAAGCTTGAAGTCGTCGGCGTTCGAAGCGTTGTCGAGAGCGGTTTCGTAATTGACCAGACCCGCCTGGAACAAGTCCCAAAGCGACTGATCGAAGGTCTGCATTCCATATTGAGATGTACCGGCTGAAATCGCGTCACGGATCGAGCGCGTCTTTTCCGGCACGAGAATACATTCGCGAATGTATGCGGTGTTGATCATGACTTCAACGGCCGGCACTCGGCCGTCAGAATCGCAGCGGCGCACCAGCCGCTGGCTGATAACGGCGCGCAGCACGGCAGCTAGCTGCAAACGAATCTGCTTCTGCTCGGGCGGCGGAAAGACGGCAATAATACGGTTGATGGTTTCAACTGCGTCGAGGGTGTGTAAGGTGGAAAAGACCATGTGGCCAGTTTCGGCGGCGTGCAGCGCCGTGCCGATGGTTTCCATGTCGCGCATTTCGCCGACCAGGATGACGTCCGGATCCTGACGCAGAGAGGCGCGTAGCGCTCCGGAGAAACTTGGCGTATCGACCTCCACCTCGCGTTGATTTACGTAGCCTTTCTTGTCGCGGTGGAGAAATTCGATAGGATCTTCAATGGTAATGATGTGTTCGGCCCGCGTAGAGTTCACGCGGTCGATCATGGCGGCCAGCGTGGTTGATTTACCGGAACCGGTCACGCCTGTGACCAGCACCAGCCCGCGAGGCATTTCGCAAATCTGCTCGATGACCTTGGGCAGATAAAGTTCATCCAAGGCGCGAATTTTGGTTGGAATCACGCGGAGTACCAGCCCCACGTTTCCGCGTTGCTGGAAAACGTTCACACGGAAACGTCCCAGGCCGGCGACGCCGTAGGCCATGTCGATTTCGCTGGTCTCTTTGAACTTCTGCTTCTGGCGGGCTGACATCATGCTGAAAGCCATCGCAAGCATGTCTTCGGCAGTCACGCGCGGCTGTTCGGTCAAGGGCGCCAGCTCTCCATCGACGCGCAGATGGGGATAGTTGCCGACCTTCAAGTGCAAGTCGGAGGCGCGCCGCTCCATGGCAATTCGCAGAAGATCATCTATTTGCATGCAGAAATCCCCAAAAATTCACGTTTCCAGGTTCCACGCTTCAGAGGCTTCGAGGCCCTGACCAAGCTCGTCGAACCTCGGAGGTCCATGGAAGCTTGAACCCTTCTGTATCATCCCGCGAATCTGTACCCCGCCCAAGATGACCTAAGTAATTGGCCCTTTGGGGAGAAATCTTGAGCTCCATAATGGAAAGCACCCTCGGAAGGGCACAGAAGGGGCTAACTCGAGAAAGGCAGGAGGAAACAGGGCCAACAATGCTCCGGGAAAGCAGGAGGTAAGTGTTCCCTCGCTCCCAGAGTTCACGTTTTTCTGCGCTTATCCCCCCAAACTCTCGAAAAACAAGCAGATGGATTCAATCCCCCGATAGAAGTTTGGGATGTGGAACTTTTCGTTGGGGGCGTGCAGATTGTCATCCGGAAGGCCGAAACCCATCATCACCGAGGGAATTTTCAGGACGTCCTGAAAATCGGTGACAATGGGAATGGATCCTCCCGAACGAATAAATACCGTCTCTTTCTTGAATACCTCGCGCAGAGCCTCGGTCGCGGCCTTCACATATTGGTTGTTCGTATCCACAACGCAGGCCCGAGCAGCGCTCCAAACCTTGATGTTTGTCTCAATCCCCTTGGGCGTGAGTTTCTGAATGTAAGCCCTGAAGCGCTTCAGGATGTCCGCGGGATCCTGATTCGGGACCAGGCGCATGGAAACCTTCGCTTTCGCCCGCGCCGGAATCACGGTCTTTGCTCCCTCGCCAACGAATCCGCCCGGCATGCCGTGAACCTCTAGCGTCGGACGCGCCCATGTGCGATACAGCACCGAATATCCCGGTTCTCCGGTCAAGACCTTGGATCCAACCTCTGTTTTGCGATAGTGATCTTCATCGAAGGGTAGCCGCTTCCAGGCTTTCAGCTCGCCCGAGGTTGGTGCCTTCACCTTGGAGTAAAACCCGGGAATGAGAACACGCCCTTTGTCGTCCTTTAACTTGCTGATGATTTGAATCAGCGCGAAGAAGGGATTCGGAGCAGCGCCACCGTACATCCCTGAGTGCAGGTCTGTTTTCGGCCCGGCCGCCTCAATTTCGGTATAGAGCAATCCCCGCAAACCCACGCATAACGTTGGAAGATCGGGCGCAAATAGCTCCGTGTCGCAAATCAGAGCGAAGTCTGCCTTTAATTTCGCCTTCTGCTTGCGGATGTAGCCTGCAATCGACTCTCCTCCAACCTCCTCTTCGCCTTCGAGGATGAATTTCACGTTGATCGGGAGAGTCCCGCCGCGACTTCTCATCAAGGATTCCACCGCCTTGAGTTCTAGCCACAACTGGCCCTTATCATCCACAGCACCGCGTGCGTAGATGTTGTTATTGCGCTCGGTCGGCTCAAAAGGAGGCGAGATCCATTCCTCCAGCGGGTCGGGCGGCTGCACGTCGTAATGTGCGTAACAAAGCACGGTTGGCTTGCCCGGAGCGTGCAGCCAGTCGGCATAAATCAATGGATGGCCCTTGCCATGAATCATCTCAACATTCTCCATGCCGATACGTTTCAGGTCGTTCGCCACAAACTCGGCTGCGCGCTGGACATCATTCTTGTGTTCCGGCGTCGTACTGACGCTCGGAATACGGAGCAACTCTTTCAGCTCATTGAGGAAGCGCTGCTGGTTTTCGCGAACATAGGCGACGGCAGAAGAGGCCATGGAAGATTCCTTTCAGGTCGGTCAAGGACAAAACGAAACGTCCCAGTATAAGGCCTCTGGCAGTGAGAACAGGAATCGGGCGCACCACAGGCCTGGGGTTCGGCGCGGCCACCTGAGTGGCTCTTCTCGGCGCACGTCTGTGTTCTTCGGATAGGGCTCCGGGGGGGAGGGTTCGCTGGGGGAACGAATCAGTTTCCTGCGGCTTCGAATGGACTCATCGGCTCTCTCGCGGGCGCGCTACGACGGATTTTTGCCTGCGAAATCACATACACGATCAGAATCAACAGCTCTGGCTCAATTGGATGCCGGTAGCGCGGGTGCGGGAAGACGACGTAATAGACGGATGAATACGAGAGGATCAGCCAGAAGACCAACCACGCCCCTTGGATCCTCTTGCGAATTGCTCTCCCCAGCCCCCAGAACGCGAGAATCGAAGACGCCAGGAACAAAGAATTCCTCAGGGAGGCGAGCACGGCATTCGTGCCAGGCCGTGGGAGCCCAGCCCAATAGAAAATGAACCGCTTCATGCTCACCCACAGGAATCGTGAATAGTCTGCCTTGATCCATTCAACCGCCTCCTGCTTTCTGACCGCAACGTACTCTAGCTCGCCAAGCTGCTGATAGCGCCGCATCTCGAGGACGTCTTGCGTGGGATGCAACCATTGCATCCATAGGCCTTCAGCCCACGGCCCGTTCCCCAAACGCAATTCCGCCCCGAAATTTGATCGGATGAAAACAAACTTGCCAAAGGTTTGGTAGTTCCGCACCAGCCAGGGCGCAATCATCGAGGCAAATAACACCGACGAGAGCACCACGCCGCCGGTGAAACTCTTATGCGCCTTTAAGCGCCGATAGCAGGCCCATAATCCCGACGCCGGCAGGAACGCCAGCAACGAAGGGTTGGTTAGGGCCGCTAACCCCCAGAGCACGCCAAACATCACCCATGGCAGGAGGCCTTCGGCTTCTTCCAATCGCAGCGTGAGCGAGAACAGCACGGTCAACAAAAACGCTGCCAGGCTCGTCTCCCAGATCCACCGCGTGGAGTAAAACATCACGAACGGCAGGACCGCCCACATCCAGGCTGTCCAAATGGCTACTTTTTCCCCGAAGCATTTCCTGGCGGTAAAGAAAATCGGGATGCATGTCAGTGCAGAAAAGACGCTATTGATCGTGAGCAATACCAGAGCCGAAGCGTTTGTGTACACGCCGGCCAGACGAAATACAGCCGCGATCAAGTAGGGGTACAGGGGAGGCTCCCAGGCGGTTGGGCCCGTAGGCAGCCCAAAGGGGTCCGCAAATCCTCGCCCGTTGGCTATGGCGCGCCCGATCCGGCCCATTTCCCAGCCAAAAGCGAAATTGTCCTCGAGCCCTTTGATGTGGTACGTGCGGGCGATCAGGATGTAGCCGAACCGCAGCGCAAACGCGCCCGCGAACATCCAGAAGAAAGATGTCCGCGCGCCCGACCACCAGCCGAGAAAGCTTGCTGTGTTCTGCGCCTCAGGAGAGGAGACCTGTGCCATCGATACTCTAGCTTCTCATACCCGGGAGCTAATGCCGGATGAGTTGCTGCAGCTCGCGCAGATCGCCCGAGGAGACGTCGGATACGAGGGAAAACTGCGTATCTCCCGCGTGCCAACTCAGCCAATTGTAGCCATGTCGCGATCCTTCGCTGGTAACGGCGGCCTGTTTGCCCTCTGGCCAAACAAACAAATTAATCCAATGCTTGCGCCGTCCGTACACTAACGCCGCCACATCACGTCCTTCGAGCACATCCAGGCGCCCCCCCACCAAAGGAAATCCTTGCGGTGAGAAATCCTCGACCGGAGGAACAAAATCCAGCTTGCCATCGAACCAGGGTTTCACCGTGTGCTGGTCCGTGGACTGCACGTCGGTGAGATGTCCCGGCTGCAAAGATCTCACGTGGGCATCGATCAACTCCGCTTGCAGCCGGTCGAAATCAGCCCGGTTCTGCCGCAACACGCTTCCTACGCGAACCGCAAGCAAGACCAGAGCAAACGAAACTGCGGGGATTAGCAGCCACCTCCACTTTGTCATCGTCGAGCGCGTCTGGCTCCCCAACTCTTCCGAGATCCGCGAGCGAAGCCTGATCGGTGCGGTTTGATACAGGTCGGCCTTGTGTAGACCTTCCCGCAGCGAGCTCATCACCGCCAAAGATCGTTGGCACTCCCCACAGGCAGCCATGTGCTTCTCAAATTCTGCCGCGCGCACTGCATCTAGTTCGCCATCAAAATATCCATGCAACGTGTTGGCGCTCAACTCACAACTCATTGGACACCTCCTTGCGAGCGCTGCCGCCCAGAATCTGCGCTAATCTTTCTCTTGCTCGCGACAGCGTAGACATGACCGTGCCCATTGGAATACCCGTGACTTCGCTGATCTCTTTGTACGAGCACCCTTCCAGTTCTCTCAGCACGATCACCTCCCGTGCCCGCACCGGCAATGATTCCAGTGCATTCCGCAGTTTTGTGCGATCGCTCGCCTGCAAGGCTACCGTTTCCGGACTGATCGAGGTCCCCCCATGCAATTCCTCATTGAATTCGGTTACCAGCTCCACTGGCGTGCGCTTCTCGAGCCAGGTGTAGCAGCTGTTGCGCACAATCTGTAACAACCAAGCGCGCGCATCGCCTCCACGGAATCCGCCAAAGAAACGGTAGGCGCGCAACACCGCCTCCTGAGCCACGTCTTCCGCATCGTCCGGATTGCGGAGCAGCCACCGCGCTAAGTTGATGGCAGCATCGACGTGGGGTAACACGAGTTGTTCAAAACGGATTTTCTCCTGCGCGAGTAACAAGCCCGATTCGCTCCCTTCTTAAAGGACTGCCGAATTCTGCATTTTATTCCTCATTTGAGTGAGATAGGTTCCAGAAAACGCCGGGGAATAAACCGCGCGGCTAGCGAGTCTATGCAGGTGTAACAGGTTCGAAGGGGCGCTGAATTGGGCAAGTTCACCCCTTTGCACCCTCGCATGCCGCAGAAATGGCAAGGCGATCTGAATGGAGAGGGGAATCTATGAAAGACATAAAGCAATTTGTCAGCACCGCGTCGGGCACCATCGAACAGGATCACAATCAGGACGGTATTGACCGGCGCGGGTTCCTGAAGTGCATGGCTTGGGCCGGCAGCGGCGCGCTGTGCGTAGTCGAAGCGGGTGTCTTAAAATCAACGGCTCTTGGAGCGCAGCTTGGTTCTATGAAAAAGGCCGGCGCTTCCCACCAGCTCTCCTTCGTCCAGATCAGTGACAGCCACATGGGGTTCAGCAAGCCCGCCAATCCAGACGTGGTGGCCACGCTAAAAGCCGCTGTAACGAAAATCAATGCCCTGCCCGATCCGCCTGACTTCATCCTCCACACTGGCGACATTACGCATCTTTCGACGCCCGAGCAGTTCGACACGGTTGAACAAATCCTGAAGAGCACGAACAAAGAAGTGTTCTTCGTCCCTGGCGAGCACGACGTGCTGAACGACGACGGGGCCATGTTCCGTGACCGCTACGGAAGAAACTCAAAAGGCGCTGGCTGGTACAGCTTCAACCAGAACGGCATTCATTTCATCGGACTGGTGAACGTGATGAATCTGAAGGCAGGAGGGTTGGGCAATTTAGGAACCGAACAACTCAGTTGGCTGGAGGACGATCTGCGCTCGGTGAAGCACAGTACTCCCATCGTCGTGTTTGCCCACATCCCGCTCTGGACGGTATATCCGCAATGGGGGTGGGGCACCGACGACGGGGCTCTTGCCCTTTCCTATCTGAAGAAGTTTGGTTCGGTAACCGTTCTCAACGGCCACATCCATCAAACGATGCAGAAAGTCGAAGGCAAGGTTACCTTCCACACGGCCTGTTCGACGGCCTTCCCGCAACCCGCGCCCGGACAGGCGGAAGGGCCTGGGCCGATGAAGGTCCCGGCCGATCAGCTTCGTAAGGTGCTGGGCATTACTGATGTCAATTATCTACAGCGCCGAAGGGCGCTCGCGTTGGTGGATTCGTCACTGGAATAAACAAGCTTCCACCTAGGGTTCTGTGCCACTTATTTCAACATGGAGGATTTCTTGTGCTCAGATTACATTCACTTCTCGTGGCAATACTAGGTCTCACCCTGATTCTCGCCGTGGCGTTGCGCCCCTCAAGCGCAACCGGCCAGACGGCGGCACCTCAGGCCATCGAGATCAAAGTCGACAACTTTACCTTCAGCCCGGCAGTGGTAACGGTCCCAGAAAACAGTACCGTCACCTGGACCAACAAAGACGACGTCCCGCACGTGATCGCCAGCACCGACGGTGTCTTTCGCTCGAAGGGGCTCGACACCGACGACCACTATTCTTTCCAGTTCACCAAACCCGGAACCTACACCTATTACTGCAGCATTCATCCCAAGATGACGGGAAAGATTGTCGTTCCGTAGCGGATACCTCGATGACACACGTTTTTAATTTGCGCTCAATTTTCCTGGCACCTCATGCACAGCATGTTGTGCTGATTCACTTCCCAATTGCGTTGTTCCTTATGGGAGTTGGTTTTGACTGGATGGCAAAGATAAGACATAGCGCGCG
The DNA here is from genome assembly GCA_035496675.1 of Terriglobales bacterium. Lineage (GTDB taxonomy): Bacteria > Acidobacteriota > Terriglobia > Terriglobales > Acidobacteriaceae > Gp1-AA145. The sequence goes on along the minus strand of DATJEL010000004.1, from coordinate 86,483 downwards.
CCTGCTCACCGCAGCACACCTGAATCTGGCCGCGGCAGCCATCCTTATTGTGCCGACCTACCTGACTGGACTGCTGGCTTGGAGGCTCGCACTCGCGGGACAAAAGATGAGAGGTGTGCTGCTCGATCATCTCGTGCTGGCATCAGCCACTACCCTCCTGGTCATTACCACCTGGTGGCTGAGATCACGCCCCCGCTCACGCCCCATCCTTTTGGCATTGGTTGAGTTGATGGGGGCCATAGGCATCGCAGTTACCGCGCACCTCGGCGGATTTCTTAGTGGCGTGAATACCTGAAGGCGTTCTCCGTCCTTTAACCACTTTACAAATTTCTTCCAAATCTTTGATCGAAGCCGGACAGCTTTTTGACATTTGGCGAAGTGTGCATCCCTACACTGCGGCGAGGTGGTCAACTCGCGTCCACCAATATTAATGAAGAATAGGAAGTGGTCTGTATGAAAACTGAGACATCTCCCATGACCCCCCAGCCTGACACTCGCGAAAACCAGACAGAGTCCCTCATCAACGCGCCCGTAAATCGCCGATCGTTTCTCAGAAACAGCGCTGTTGCTGGTGCTGGTGTCGTGGGCGCCAGCTTGCTGGCAAACTCCACGGAAGCGCTCGCCGAACAGAATCACGGCCACCTCACCCGCGGAGATGCCGCACTTCTCCGTTTCGCCGCCGCTGCAGAGATCCTGGAGACCGACTTCTGGGTGCAGTACAACGAACTTGCGGGCGTCCAGGACAATGAGTTCCCGGGTGGAGGGGGAACAGGCAATCCCGAATACACCAATGCCGTTGCCCAGCTAGACGAAGACATGGCGCAGTACATTCACGACAACACCGATGACGAATTCACTCACCAGAACTTTCTGAATGCCTACCTTATGTCCAAGGGCGCAGCCCCGGTGAGTCTCGAGAAGTTTCGGACGCTCAAGGGCAGTACCGCAAGCGGGTCGACCGGGGCATTGAGGCTGACGAACCTGATGCAACTCACGGTTGACACCAGCTGGTGGACACGGTATCGAATCGGGGACCACAATCCTGATCTTGAACCTAATTTTGCGTTCCCCCAGGCTATACCGACCCTGGCGGTTGGCCAGCACACGGCGATCCCTCGAACCGACGCCGACCTTTCGGATTCCAACTTCCTTCAGGCAATCGCCAACACCGCCGGATTTCATTTCGCCACCATTGAGCAGGGCGGAACCAGCTTGTATCCGGCGATGGCACAGCGCGCCTCGAACGTCGAGGTGCTTCGCATCCTCATCAGCATCGGCCCTACAGAAACCATGCACTTCCAAACTTGGCAGGACAAGGCGGGCAACGCGCTGCCGGTTACGGCGAAGGATCCGATGACGGGCGTGGAAGTAATTTTCCCCGACTTGAATAGTGCTCCGTTCGGTGGGGAAACCTTCCAGACCAACCTGATCATGCCCGAGCCGTGCCCGTTCATCAGCCCGAACCTACCAAGATGCTCGGTCATTCGCCCCACGCAAACCGAGGGAATTGCCATGGGTGTGGTTAAATTCCTCACCGCTATGGGGCTATTCATCGGCCAATCGCCAGAGTTTTTCCACTTCATGGCGGAGCTAGCCACGCAAGCCGACAACGCGAGGCGGGGAGTCAGCTAGACCATTGTTCCGCATGCAGAGAGTCGTGCGCCCGGTCTTCTCCGGGCGCACAACTTAATGCTGGCGATCCATTCCTACTAGATCGATTTCGGTTGTTCCTGTTCAGGGTGAGCACATAGGGTAAGCTCCAGAATTGACACCTGCTTCCCACCCTCCCTACACTGAACCTCAACTTCAAACAAAACCAAACAATGGCATACACCAAAATTGGGGCACATTCGGACCTTCCAAGTCCCGGCGAGGCCAAAGAATTCGAGGTCGCCGGCAAAACCATCTGCGTAGCCAATGTGAACGGGACCTGCACAGCCATCGACAATGTGTGTCTCCACATGGGAGGACCGCTCGGCCAGGGATATATAGAAAACGGCAAACTCGTCTGCCCCTGGCACGGTTGGGAATACGACCCAGCGACTGGCAGCCTCGAAGGCGACCCGAAGACCCGTCTTGAGGTTTACCCGATTAAAGTTGAAAACGGCGATCTGCTAGTGGATGTTTAAGCATCGCCACACTGGTCCGGGTTCATGGTAGAAGATCGGGTCAGCGCCGCGGCCGATACAAATCCGTGCTCGTCCCGAAGAACACTTCGGCTGCCTGCATGACCGTCTCCGAGAGGGTTGGATGGGGATGGATCGTCAGGGCCACGTCCTTCGCCAAAGCCGCCATCTCAATCGCCAATGCGCCTTCGGCAATCATGTCTCCAGCCCCAACGCCAACCAGGCCGACGCCTAACACGCGTTCCGACGCCGGATCGATGATTAACTTGGTCATGCCTTCGGTGCGATCAAGGGTCATGGCGCGCCCGGAGGCTGCCCACGGGAACTTGGCTACTTTGACCTCGCGGCCTTCTTTTTCGGCCTGCGTTTCTGTCACCCCTGCCCATGCAATTTCTGGATCGGTGAAGACAACAGCCGGGATCGCATTGGGCTCAAATGCGACTTTGTGCCCGGCCATGTGCTCGACAGCAGTTCGACCTTCGTGGGATGCTTTGTGCGCCAGCATCGGCTCGCCCACCACGTCACCGATGGCATAAATCGTAGGGTCATCGGTTTGTAGCTGCTGGTTCACCTGGATGAACCCTCGCGCTCCCACCTGAACCTTGGTTCGATCCAGCCCTGCAATTCCCGAATTCGGCTTGCGTCCAACAGAGACCAGCACCTTGTCGAACACTTTTTCGCGGTCTTCCACATCTTTGCCGCGGAATGAGACACGGATCCCATTTCCCTCGTCTTTTACCGAGGTGACGGTCGTATTCAACAGGATCCGGTCGAAGGCCTTGTCGAGCCGCTTATGCAAAGGCGCTACCAGATCCCGGTCCGCTCCCGGCAGCAGCCCTGGCGTCATTTCGACCACCGACACCTTCGATCCCAGGGCGGCGTACACCGTGCCCAGTTCCAAGCCAATGTACCCCCCGCCTACCACTAGCAACGAACCTGGCACGTCAGCTAAGTCCAGCGCCGAGGTTGAGTCGAGCATCCTAGGCGTATCCAGCTTGAGGCTGGGAATCACCGCCGGGCTCGATCCCGTCGCGATGATGATGCGATCAAAGCTCAACCTCTCTTCTCCGCCCCCCGCCTTTTTCACCGACACTGTGTTCGAATTCTCGAAGCTGGCATCGCCCCGGATGTAGGTGACCTTTCGCTGTTTTGAGAGCTGCCCCAAACCGCCGGTAAGTTTATTGACTACCCCTTCCTTGAACGATCGCAGACGGGCGACATCGATTTTGGGCTCGCCAAATTCAATTCCCCAATTTTTGGCATGCCGCGACTCGTTGATCAGCGCCGCCACGTGCAGCAATGCCTTCGACGGGATGCATCCGCGGTACAGGCACACGCCGCCTGGGTTCTGTTCCCGATCGATGAGCGTGACCCTCATTCCGAGATCCGCCGCAAGAAATGCCGCTGCGTAACCACCCGGTCCGCCGCCGACTACTGCGATGTTGAGATTTGCGTTTTCAGTCATGGAATCCTTAGACCAAGAAGGACACTAAGGAACACAAAGGAATTTTTGTCTCGCTCCATCCTTCGTGTGACTTCGTGTCCTTCGTGGTTAAAAACCTGCGCGTGGCTATTCGCGAATTTCCATCCCTTCAATCAAACCGCCGGCAATTGAGTACACATGCTGAACCATGCGATCCATGAGCACGGTTCCTTTCAGGTCGCATACCATCTGGTGCACATGCACCACGGTGCGCCCATCCTCGGCTGCTTCAATGCTGACAGGTTCGACGTGCGGGTCAACCACTTCCCACTGCCGCTTCCAATACGCCCTAACCCCTTCGCGCCCGTGCACCCACCCGCCTTCCATGCCGTTCGGCCACTCGACTTGGGGATGCATTTTCCAAAGAATTGCGTCCACCTCGCGCCGGTTGAACGCCGCGTATACGAACTGCAACAGATCGCGTTCTTCCCTGATGTCCCGTGCTGCGGGCATTGTCTATCCCTGTACCGAGAGAAGGAACGGCTGTTCGAACGCCTCGGCGATCCAGCGCAGGAAGCGGGCCGCATCTGCCCCATCGATCAGGCGATGATCGTAGGAAAGCGATAGCGGCAGTACTTGGCGCGGCTCGAACTTGTCATTCACCCAAACCGGTTCGATGCTCGAGCGAGACAGTCCCAGGATCGCGACCTCGGGATGATTCACAATCGGGGAAAACCCTGTCCCCCCAATCCCACCGAGGTTGGTGATCGTGAATGTCCCGCCTTCCATGTCGGCAGGCTGTAGCTTCTTTTCACGTGCCTTCTTTGAGAGCTGAGTTAACTCAGCCGCCAACTCGACGATGTTCTTCTTGTCGACATCGCGAATCACGGGAACAAGCAATCCGCGGTCGGTATCCACCGCTACGCCAATATTGATGTACTGCTTGTAGACGATCTCCTCAGTCTCCATGTCAATCGAGGCGTTGAATTGCGGGAAAATCTTCAGGGCGGAGGCGCAGACTTTCAGCGCAATCGCGGTGACGGTGAGCTTGCCACCCGCCTGGGCGGCTTTTGGTCCAAACTTTGTGCGTAACTGCTCAAGCTCAGTAATGTCCGCCTTGTCCTGCTGCGTGACGTGCGGGATCGTGGTCCAAGCTTCCCACATGTGTTCGGCCGTCTTCCGCCGTACGCCGCGCATGGAGACGCGCTCGATTTTCCCGAAACGCGCAAAATCCGGGAGCTTCGGCTGGCGCAGGTGTGTGGCTCCGAGGCCGGCGCCGGTGGCTGCGGTTGCGATCAGGCTCTTGGCGTAAGCCTTTACATCCTCTTCGCTGATGCGTCCACCCGGTCCACTGCCCGGCACGGTGTGGATGTCGACGCCAAGTTCTCGCGCCAGACGTCGCGTATGAGGAGCCGCCGGCACCGGATCGCGATGCTCGGTTCCCGCCGACTTGCCAAGGTGGAGCGGCATGCTGAAGGTAGCCACCGTCTGTTGGCGTGGCTGCTCGGGCGGCAATGCCTGCTCTTCGGTCTTCCCTTCTGCCTGCAGCGCCGCCTGGAAGGCCATGCGAGCGCCTTCACCATGACCGGCGTCGGTTCGACTCGGCTGCTGCGGTTGCGTGGCTGCGGTCGCTCCTGCTTGCAGGGTAAAGACGATTTGCCCAACTTTGACCTTCTCGCCCTGTTTCACCAGGACATCTTGGACCGTTCCGGTTACCGACGACGGGACCTCAACCACGGCTTTGTCGGTTTCCAGCTCCATCACCGGCTCACCAGCGGAGATATGCGTTCCCGGGGAAACCATCAAACGCACCAAATCGCCCTGATGGATGTTCTCGCCAAGCTCCGGCAATTTGAATTCGGATGTTGCCAAGCTTTCAGAAGGAGCGCCGCCTTCACTCGCGACGGCTGCTGGGAGGTTCTCGCTTGGAGTCTGGGGCGGGGCCGCTTGGGTTGCGGCGGGCTGCTTCGGGGCAGTGGTTTCTGGGGCAGGGGCTGGTGGAGTCTCGGTCTTAGGGGCTGAGGCCGCCCGCCCTGCGCCTTTGGCGCCATTTTCAACCGTAAAAACCACCTGGCCGACCTTGACCTTCTCGCCTTGCTTGACGAGAACGTCCTTTACCGTCCCGCTGACGCTCGATGGAACTTCCACGACGGCCTTATCGGTTTCGAGCTCAATGACGGGTTGTCCCTCGGCAACAACCGCACCGGGGGCAACCATCAGCCGCACCAGATCGCCCTGATGTACGTTCTCACCAAGCTCAGGTAGCTTGAATTCAGTCAAATGCATCTCCAGTGGACGGTGGCCGGTGACGCGGTCAGTTCTGCCGTTCCGGCCACTGACCCCTGATCAGGGACCACTTCTCTCTAGCTGATTGCCGGATTCGCTTTCTCCGGATTGATTCCAGAATCTTTGATTGCCTGTTGAGCGACTTTGGCTTCGATTTTCTTTTCGCGGGCCAGCGCCGATAACGTTGCCAGCACAATGTGCTTGGCATCCACCTCGAAGAAGTCGCGCAATGAGGTGCGGCCTTCACTTCGTCCGAAGCCGTCGGTCCCAAGCGAAACAAGGGGACGCGGCGCCCACTGCGAAATGGACTCGGGCAGAACCTTCATGTAATCGGAGGCCGCGATCAGTACCCCGTCGGTGTTCTTCAGCTGTTGTGACACAAACGGCACCTTCGGCGTCTCTGCCGGATGCAGCATGTTCCAGCGTTCGCAATCGTTACCGTCACGGTAAAGCTCTTTGTAACTGGTAACGCTCCACACATCCGATGCCACCCCGTACTTGCTCTCCAAGATCTCTTGGGCTTTCAGCACCTCGAACATGATGGCACCGCTGCCAAACAGCTGCGCCCGCAGCTTCGCGTCCTTCTTTTGGGAGGGCTTGAACAGGTACATCCCCTTCAAGATGCCTTCACGAACGCCTGCTCCTGTCGGCATCTCGGGCATGGGCAGGGGTTCGTTGCCGACCGTCAGGTAATAGAAGATGCTCTCCTGATCGACGTACATCCGCCTGATGCCGTCCTGAATGATGATGGCGATTTCGAAGGCGAACGCGGGATCATACGCAAGCAAGTTCGGAACCGGCAGCGCCAGCACGTGACTGTGACCATCCTGGTGCTGCAAGCCTTCGCCCGCGAGCGTAGTCCGTCCCGCAGTTCCACCCAGTAGGAATCCACGCGTACGCATATCCGCCGCCGCCCAGATCAGGTCGCCTATGCGCTGGAATCCGAACATCGAGTAGTAAATAAAAAATGGGATGGTATTGATTCCATGATTGGAATAGGCAGTACCGGCAGCGATGAGGGAGGAGATCGAACCGGCTTCGGTAATTCCCTCTTCCAGAATCTGGCCATCCTTCGCTTCTTTGTAATAAAGGAGCGTGTCCATATCGACCGGCTCATAGAGCTGGCCAACGCTGGAATAGATTCCGACTTGCCGGAACAGCGCCTCCATGCCGAACGTGCGCGCTTCATCGGGAATGATCGGGACGATCAGTTTCCCAATCTCCGGATCGCGCAGCATCTTGGCCAGCATGCGCACGAACACCATCGTGGTCGATACTTCGCGGCCCTCAGTGCCTTTGTAGAACTCTTCAAAGATCGACTCGGAAACCGGCTTGATGGGCTTCGAGCGAACCTTGCGCTCCGGCATGTAGCCACCCAACTGTTTTCTGCGGGCCCGCATGTACTCGATTTCAGGGCTGTCATCGGACGGACGGTAGAACGGTGCGTCATGCAGTTGATCGTCGGGAATCGGAATTCCGAAGCGCGAGCGGAACATCCGCAACTCGTCTTCGTTGAGCTTCTTCTGCTGATGGGTAATGTTTTTGCCTTCACCAGCTTCGCCCAGCCCGTAGCCCTTGATGGTCTTTGCCAAGACCAGAGTCGGCGAGCCGGTGTGCTCAACCGCAGCCTTATAGGCGGCATGTACTTTGATGGGATCGTGTCCGCCAAGTCGCATGCGCGAGAGTTGCTCGTCGGATAGATGCTCGACCATACGCAGCAGCCGGGGATCGGTTCCAAACAGGTTCTGCCGGAAGTAGGAGCCGCTTTCGACAAAGAACTTCTGATATTGGCCGTCGGTGATCTCCCCCAGACGCCGCACCAGCAACCCGTCTCGATCTTTTTGAATTAGGCTGTCCCAATCGCTGCCCCAGATGACCTTGATGACGTTCCATCCGGCACCGCGGAAAATCGCTTCGAGTTCCTGAATGATCTTGCCGTTGCCGCGCACCGGCCCGTCGAGCCGCTGCAGGTTGCAGTTGATGACCCAGATAAGATTGTCGAGTTTTTCGCGAGAGGCGAGCGTGATGGATCCGAGCGACTCGGGCTCGTCCATTTCACCGTCGCCGAGAAATGCCCAAACTTTCCCGCCAGTTGAGCTCTTCAGTCCGCGATTCTCGAGATACTTGATAAAGCGCGCATGATAGATCGATTGCAGCGGTCCCAGGCCCATGCTGACCGTCGGAAACTCCCAGAAGTCCGGCATCAGCCAGGGGTGCGGATAAGAAGAAAGACCTCCGCCCGGCTTCAGCTCACGGCGAAAATTCTCCAGCTTTTCTTGCGAAAGACGCCCTTCGAGAAACGCTCGCGAATACATTCCCGGAGCAGCATGACCCTGGAAGTACACAACGTCGCGATCGCCGGTTTCAGTTTGCGCCCTGAGGAAATGATTAAACGCCACCTCGTACAGTGTCGCGGCTGAAGCGTAGGTAGAAATATGGCCGCCGATTCCGCTCTCAACCCGGTTGGCGCGCACAACCATGGCCATTGCATTCCAGCGCACGAGGCTCTTGATGCGGCGCTCCATCTCTTGACTGCCGGGGAATGGAGCCTGTTGGGGAGCCGGAATGGTGTTCTGATAGGGAGTGGTTGCGGTAAAGGGCAGGTTGACTCCAGCGGCCCGGCGCGCATGCAATTGCAACTGCTGCAGGAGCCGGCCGGCCCGTTCTGCGCCGCCCTTGGAGAGCACATAGTCTAGGGAATCAAGCCATTCGCGAGTTTCCAGTACCTCGAGGCCGTCGCCGTTACGAGATGCTGCTGCCTGTTGCTGACGGTCTTCCAGTGTGGTCTGAGCCAATTCTGCTTCTCCGCGTAGTGTGGGAACCTTTCATCATAAAAGATATTTCGATTTTCTGCTGTGATCCGATCACACCAAACGTAACCAACTTCGCGGGCGCGAGATTCGAAGCCTGCTGCACCGGGGATGGCTTTTCATGCAAATTCCTGTTGCCGCAAACCGTCCCACAATCATCCAAGGCAATACGCAGGAGAGCTTCCATGCCTAAGAAGAACAGTTCCGGAACTCACGGTTTACTCCACGGGGAGCCGCTCGTACACCAGCGCGCAAAAGAGATTCAACCTTATGGCACCGTAACCCATGCAATTCATCTTCAGCTTGAGCAGCCTGTGCGCCTGGAAATGACCGAGCAGCTCAACCAGCTACTCGCAGATTCAATGTCGTTGCGCGATCTGTACAAGAAAGCCCACTGGCAGGTTGCCGGCCCAACCTTCTATCAGCTTCATCTTTTGTTCGATAAACACTTCGACGAGCAAGTCGAGATCGTCGACACCATCGCCGAACGCATTCAGCTGCTCGGGGGTCTGGCAATCGCCATGGCTGCGGATGTTGCCGAAACGACTCGCATCGAGCGCCCGCCTCGCGGAAGAGAAGAGGTCCCGGTTGTGCTCTCCCGCTTGCTCGAGGCTCATCAGGTCATCATTGAGCAGTGCCGCGAGATTGCGGAACGCTCCTCAAAGATAGGCGACCAAGGGACCAACGACATGGTGGTCAGTGATGTCCTCCGGGAAAATGAATTGCAATCCTGGTTCATCAGCGAGCATCTCGTGGAGACACCTCTGGCACTCTCGACCGAAACTGCGCAGGCTGCAGACTAGCTGGATTTAGACCCATGGAGGGGAGGCTGAGCCTTTTCGAGCCTCTCTCTCGCCAGCTCACCTCAAAAGCTCTGGTTGAGCAGCTCACCAGGTCCCCTTCGAAGCGGTTCCCCGTAAAACGCCGGGCTCAGGTCTGACATCCAAGAAAGCACAACAGGGGGACGCATGGCTGAAGCTCTACCCGCCCTTCCGAAGGCCACATCGACGAACACGGCAGTGAAAGCTCGAGTCCTACCCTTGACCATGCCGCTAGAGCGCTCTCGGGAGCCAGAAACCATGAGCATCGACCAAGCGGCGCGAAAGCTCGGCCTGCATTTACGCTCCGGCGTTGAGCACTCCTATCGCCAGGTGAGTCGAGCCATGAGAGGCACCTGGGATCAGTCGCGCCGCCGGTTCCACCATATTTCCCGGGAACACCCGCTGCGCCTCGTCATGGGTGTTGGGGTAGCGGCGTTTATTGCCGGGGCAGCCCTCCGCATCTGGAGAAGCAATCATGATTGAAAGCACAACGGAAGAAACCCGTTATAGGAATGGACACGAGCGCAGCTTGACCGCGATCATCGCCGAAATCAAAGAACAGTTAAAGGAGTTTGTGAGCACTCGTTTCGAAATGGTCAAAGCTGAATTGCAAGAAACCAAGAATGCCGCAAAAATCGCAGTTCCCCTGGTGCTGATAGCTTTGGCGCTGTTCGCAACCGCATTTCTGCTGCTGACGACGGCAGCCGTCGTGTTAGTCGCTTTCGCGTTCGCGGGAAGCCCGCTCGCCTGGTTCTATTCTGCCATCATCGTCGGATTCGTGTGGCTCTGCCTGGCAGGGATTTGCGTGTTCTTTGCTTACAATGCCTTCCGCAGCCACAGCATCTTCCCCACCCGTACCCTGGAAGTCTTAAAAGCCGACAAGCTCATGCTGCAAGCCGAGGCAAGGAGTCACTTATGAACGGACTGCCCGCCCGCGATCTGGAGATCAAAGCCGCAGAAAACAGAAAGCAAATGCATCAGTCGGTCGAAGAGCTGCGCCTCCACCTCAAGGAGAGGTTCGATGTAACCAAGAACACAAGGGAGCATTTGGGAATCGCCTGCACCATGGCTGCTCTTGTGAGTTTCAGCTTGGGTTACGCATTTACAGGAATTTTCGTCGACTAACGAGATCGCCTCCTATGTCAGTTCTCACGAGCACGACCGACTTTGCTACTCGCCGACTTCCGAAGCTGCTTCCCCCTACTGCCCACCAAGCTGCAGACTATCTGCTCGTGGGGTCGTTCGCTGCGGCTGGGGCCTGGTTTTTCCGCAGAAACCCCCGGGCCGCCCTGGGAGCGTGGATTTCGGGTGCATCTCTGCTCGGCCTCACCGTTCTCACCAGCTATCCCGGCAAACACCGCAAGTATGTCGCATTCCCCCTTCATGGCAAGATCGAAGTCGGCATGGCTGCCCTGGTGGCCGCAATGCCAGAATTTCTTCGCTTCGGGGACGTCAAGGAGCGGCACTATTTCGCCGTCAAGGCAGGCCTGCTGACCATTGTTTCGAACCTGACCGAATTCTCTGACGGCGAGAATAAGCTTTAAATTTCAGCTACTTATGTAAGCTTGTCTTACAAAGGAAGGCCGAGGTGTCTGCGCGGACCGAACCGGGTGGCGTAAGAAACCCAGCACATTTTTCCCGCCCAGGCACCGACTTTGATAAAATTCGATCCTTTTTACAATGGTTCGCGCTATGATCGATGCACAGTTTTACGCTGGGGGTCAAAGCTTGTGACGGGAGGATACAACCTTCGTTTATTGCGGGAGAAACTCGGCCTTACGATGCGTGACATTGAGACGGCGAGCGAAGAGATAGCCCGACGCCGCCACAATGAAGAGTACTCCATTCCCATTAGCCGTCTTTCTGATTTTGAAACCAAAGGCGTAATCCCCAGCATTTACCGTCTCTACTCACTGTCGGTAATCTACCGCAAAGATTTTCGCGAGCTATTAGCCTGGTACGGAGTGGACCTGAGCTTGCCGGTTTCAGACCTGGAGATCGCGGCTCCGCCACGATCGCATCTGTCTACCGCTCTTGTGAATAATCAAGCCGTGCAAATGCCGATCCGCATGGATCCTGCCTTCGACCCAAGAAAAACACTGAACTTCGGTCGCATGGTGGAACAGTGGGGCACGGTTCCAGTGGCTTACTTGGAGCAATTTTCAAAATTTGATTACACCTACGGATACGTGGGAAGCGAGGACTTCACCATGTATCCCATCCTGCCGCCCGGCAGCTTTATCCAAGTGGATGAATCGCGCAATAAAGTAGTCGAAGGAGTGTGGCGCTCAGAGTATGAGCGGCCCATCTATTTTGTAGAGACTCGGGAAGGTTACACCTGCTGCTGGTGCACGCTCGGTCGCGAAGACCTGATTCTGCAGTCTCATCCCCTGTCTCCAGTGCAGCCTAAGGTAGTACGCACATCCCAAGCGGAAGTGATTGGACAGGTCGTCGGAATTGCTATGAGGCTTGGGGAGTGGCGGCCTTTCTCCGATTCTTCTCGAGCCCCAAGAGAGCGTGCAGCACTGAGCTAAGATGCCGGGCCGATCCCGGCCCTGGGTTGTTGGGAAGAAGCCCGCTTCCCTTTTGCGACAGGCCTCTTAAATAAGCCTCGGTGTTCTGTCCTTCCTCCTGCGTTGAACTCTGGACATCGGACAGCAGCTTTGACAACGGTGTTGACAGAACGCGAGACACCTCGGAGTTATGCGCCTCTGACAATGCCTTGTTCGCGGCTGACACGCCGTGCAGCTTTTCAAAGCCCCAGTGCGAGTAACCCTCGCCCCGGTCGCGCAATCCGGAAAGATACTCGAGCCTCTGCAAACATCCAGAGATTGCTCGCAGGGTGCTGCGCGAAAGATCTTCCAAAGCCGACTTCAGCGTCATGAAAGTGTTTCCCTTGCCCCTACTCACCTCGCCCCACCCTACCATGCTCAAGGCCCGAGTTCAATAACTCCGCTATCCACCAGAAGGCATTGGCCTTTACTGACCGAGGGGCATATCGCGCGCCGACTCAGCGCTTGCGGAATTTCCCGACTCCCAGGCGAATCTCAAAAACGTTGATTCCCGGATTCAGATCTCCCAGGCCGGCGCTCGAGATGTGCAAGTAGCGGGCTTCGATTGCCCAGGCATTCTTTCCGAGGAAGTGCGTGCCCAAAGCCGCTCCGGAAGTGAAGTTCACAGCAGAGGTGCCGGCGGGGACTTTGCTGGTCGTAAACAAGGTTCCGCCGCTCAGCTCCAGGTAGGGTGAAATACTCCGGTGCGACACGAAATTCCATTTCAGATTCAGGGGGTTGAGGCCAACCCCGTAAACGGTTCCGGAAGGTTGAAAGATCAGGTAAACGGGTACGGCGTCAACCGCGTACTCAAACCTGCCTTTAAGAAGACCCGGCAAGTGCGAACCGGTTAAGACCCACCCGTAGCGCAGGCCGCCGTTCCAAATACCGGTATCACCCCTTCCGCCCGGGACTGAGTGCCCGGCCGAGGTCCAGATCTGGACCTCGGTCGCCCCCTTCTCCGGTCCTTCTTGTGCTTCGAGGGTCGATGCGAAAACCGCCAACACGAAACCAAGGAGCAAGATCTTCATCTTCATTTCGAGAGCAATCCCCGTTGTCGAAGCCAATTCGTCAGTAGCATCGGCCAGATTCCGAGCACTGGGTTTTCAAGATCCATGCCGACACCGTGCGGCCCTTTTTCAAAGACATGCATCTCCGCCGGAACTCCTGCCTTCCTGAGCGCCAAGTAGAACTCCACCGTATTCTCCGGCGCCACAACCGTGTCCTCGCTTGTGCTGAGCAGGAAGGTGGGCGGCGTTTGCGCGGTAACGTTCCGTTCGTTTGAAAGTTGCTTCCGCAGCTCCAGGCTAGCGTTTTCTCCCAGTAGATTCGCCACCGACCCCTCATGCGCATACGGGGGCAGCATGGTGATCACTGGATAGGCAAGGATCAGGAAGTCTGGCCTAGAACTTACGCGGTCGATGGGATCGGTTGCATCCAATTTACCGTCGTCAAAGTGCGTACCGGCGGTTGAGGCGAGATGCCCGCCCGCCGAGAAACCCACCAGGCCGATCCGGTCCGGCTTGAAGCCGTACTTTTCGGAATGCGCCCGCACCCAACGAATGCCCCGCTGCACGTCGCCCAATTCAATGGGATGGTGGTAGCGGGGGCCAAGTCGATACTTCAACACGAAGGCGGTGACATTCATTCCGTTGAAGAAATTGGCAAATTGCCTGCCTTCGTGATTGAGAGCCAGCATTCGGTAACTGCCGCCCGGAGCAATCAGAATGGCGGTGCCAGTCCGGCTCCCCTCTAGCGGCGGATAAACGGTGATGGTAGGCGTATCTTGATCGCCCGATCCGAGCGCCCCTGGCGCACCATGTTCCCATAGGGGGAAGGTTTCCGTCTCGGGTGAAAAGTTCGGGGACCTCTCGAGCGTCTTCTGGGCAGAGGCCAAGGATGCCGTTACCCAGAGCGATGCCAAAAAAAGCCGTACAAGCATCATTCGCCTCCTCCATCGTCAACCCGCAGAGTCGAGCGGCGCATTCATAGGCCGGTGGCCGAATCCATTTTCACGTTGGCCGGGCCGATCGCCTAGAGCCCCAGCCCCCCATCCACCCACAGAATCTGCCCGGTGATGAACTGGGGTGCCCGTGCGAAAAACAAAACCGCCGCCGCAACGTCTTCTCCGGTTCCGTTTCGTTGCATGGGAGTCTGCTTCTTCATACGACGCATGAAGGATGCGGCTTCCGGATCTCCGAGGTCAATCATTCCCGGAGCAACGCAGTTAACGGAAACCTTCGGCGCCAGAGCCTTTGCCATTGCCTTGGTCAGCATGTGCAGCGCGGCTTTCGAAGAACAATAGTGCGCGTGCGTGGCCCAGGCTCGCAGCCCTCCGAGCGAACCCATATTGATAATCTTGCCCTGGCGCGCTCGCAACAGCTCCAAGCACTCCCGGCTTACCAGAAAGGGTCCGCGCACGTTCGAGGAGAAGATCAAGTCCCATTGCTCTAGCGTAAGTCGATCGAACTCTACGGTCTCGTAGTTCCCAGCGTTATTCACGAGGATGTCAATGCCGCCAAACCGTTCGGCAACGGCTCGCACGGAATTGCGGACGCTCGACTCGCTCGTGACGTTACACCGTACTGCGAACCCAGAACTCCCCAAGTCCTGGATTTCCTTCAGCGTCTTCTCGGCTTCACGCTGTGAGCGCAGGTAGGTGATGGCCACCTTGGCACCCGCCTTGGCAAATGCCAGCGCCGAGGCTCTTCCCAGGCGCCGGGCACCGCCAGTGATCAGGACCACTTTTTCCTTTAAAATCTTGGACTCTGAAGCCATGTAGAAACTGGATTGTACCTTGTCCGGCACCCGCCCTTCCGGATTCCCTTAGCCCCATCCCGCATCAACTTTCGCCTTGGAAACGGCAAGGAAGGTTTGCTAGACTCCCGTAACTCCTTATGAGCGCCCAGCCCAGCCCCATCCCGCGAGAGGTGATCGTGTATTCCCGCAAGGGGTGCCACCTTTGTGAAATTGTCAAAGAGAAGCTCTCGAAACTCGAACGGCGAGGCGGCTTCCATTGGCGGGAGGTAGATGTCGATACCGATGACACGCTGCGGCGCCGCTTCACCGACGAGGTGCCGGTCGTCTTTATCGATGGCCATAAGGCCTTCAAATATCGGATGGATGAGCAAGAATTCCTGCGCCGGTTGACCAGCTAAGAGGCTTTGCGGGTTAGCGTCTCCTGTCTGCCCCTCCCCGCCAGCCTGCTTCGATGGCCTTGATCCTCCCGTGATCTTTGACCTCGATTTCGATTGACTGCCGGTCGGGGGGAAGAGCCTGCCGGGTGCGAGGAAACCAAGGAGGGCGGGGGAGTAACGGTTTTAGGTCGAAAAGCTCTTTCCTCCACCTACAAAACGCATCATTCTCCTCTGTTCGAGCATCCTAAGATGGGAGGTAACTTGGCGATGACCTTTGGTTTCAAGAACCATCTAAGCCTTTGGTTTTTCGCATGTTATACTTCGTGAAATCAAGCCTGCCTGGGCACTTCATCCGCCCGGCCGAAGGAACATCAAAGATGGCCCGTAGTTCTCAACGCAATTCCATTCTGATCCTTGCATTCCTTGCTATTTGTGGGTTCCTGGGAATGTTGTTTGCCGAGAAGAACCCGGTTACCTCTCATGACAGCGACTCCGATGTCAGCGACAGCCTTAAGCAGTTCGCAAACGTCTATGACATCGTGGAGCAGAACTATGCCGAACCGGTGAACCCCGACAAGGCCATCTATAACGGTGCCATCCCGGGCATGCTGCACGTGCTTGATCCGCACTCCAACTTCTTCGATCCCAAGTCCTATTCATTGCTCCGCGAAGATCAGCGTGGCAAGTACTACGGCGTTGGCATGACCGTCGGCCCGCGCAACAATAAGGTCATCGTCATCGCTCCTTTTGTCGGAACACCTGCCTACCGCGCCGGCATTCGCCCTGGTGACATCATCGTAGCCGTCGATGGCAAGCCCACCGACAACATGACCACCGGCGATGTTGCCGACCTGCTGAAGGGTCCCAAAGGGACCACTGTACACATCACCATTCTTCGCGAAGGCGCCGAAAAGCCTCTCGAATTCAGCGTCGTTCGCGACGAGATTCCGCGTTACAGCGTGGATCTCCACTTCTTGATTCGCCCCGGCATCGGATACATGCACGTCTCTGGTTTCAACGAGACCACGGAAAAAGAGGTACAGGACGCGCTCGATTCCTTTTCCCAGCAAGGCGAAGTCAAAGGATTGGTTCTCGATCTTCGGCAGAATCCTGGCGGCTTGCTCAACGAAGGCGTAGGCGTCGCCGATAAGTTCCTGCATAAGGGACAATTGATCGTCTCGCACCATGGCCGCTCTTCACCGGAACGCCGATATACGGCTGCCCATGGCAATGGAGGACGCGATTACCCGTTGGTTGTGCTGGTGAACCGGGGCACAGCATCGGCTGCCGAAATCGTGGCCGGCGCTATCCAGGACCACGACCGCGGACTCATCCTCGGCGAAACCACCTTCGGGAAAGGCCTAGTGCAAACCGTTTACCCGCTCGCGAACGACACGGGTTTGGCACTCACCACCGCCAAGTACTACACCCCCAGTGGCCGGCTGATTCAACGCGATTACAGCAACGTCTCGCTCTATGACTATTATTTCGAGCGTGATGACAACAATAATGTTTCGAACAAGGAAGTGAAGCTCACCGACAGCGGCCGCACCGTCTATGGCGGGGGCGGAATCACTCCAGATGTAAAGTTCGACGCGCCCAAGAGCAATCGCTTCCAGGACGCGCTTCTGCAGCACTACGGATTCTTCAACTTTGCCAAACACTATGTGGTCAACCACAAGGTGACGAAGAATTTCGAAGTCGACGAAAACGTAATGCAGGAGTTCCGCAAGTCGCTTGAGACCGATAGCGTTCCGTTCACCGAAGCCGACCTCGTGCAGAACAATGAGTGGATCCGTTCGAACATTAAGAGCGAAATCTTCGTTGACGCTTTCGGTCAGGAAGAGGGACTCAAAGTAAAAGCCGAAACCGATCCTGAGGTCTTGAAAGGACTCGACCTATTGCCTCAGGCCCGCCAGCTCGCAGAGAACGCTCGTAAGATTGTCGCCGAGCGAAACAGCGGAACCATTAACCGTTAGTCGCCTTTTGAAATCACACCCTGCGGGAGAGCGCTTCGCTCTCCCGTTCTTGTTTTCGCCTCATCCCGCAGGGATCCAAACTCCCCCTGCTCCCGCGCCCTTGAGAGACGGGTCCTGATCAAGGCATTTTCTAGGCCATAGTCTTGTTAAAAGGCCAACAATCTTTTCAACACTCGTGTGCATAATTCTGTGGAAAAGGCGGAAACTGGGGTTCTAACTTTCCTCCTGACAACCGCTTGTACAGGTTGCACACCAGAGGGTGCTATATATCGTTCCAGTGAAAAAAAACGCAGAAAAAATCCGGCTCGACAAACTTTTGCTCGACCGAGGTCTCGCTCCTTCGCGCGAGCGCGCCCAGGCGCTCATTCTCGCGGGCAGCGTTTTGGTGGATGAGCAAAAAGTTTCTAAATCGGGAGTGCTGGTTTCTTCCTCCGCGGCCTTACGTTTGCTAGGGGAAGGCCTCAAATACGTCAGCCGCGGCGGCCTCAAACTTGAACGCGCGCTCGACCATTGGGGGCTGGCGGTGAGCGGCTGCGTGTGTCTGGACATTGGCACTTCCACCGGCGGCTTCACCGATTGTCTATTGCAGCGAGGCGCGGCTCGTGTGATTGCCGTCGACACCGGCCATGGGCAGATCGCGTTCAAGCTGCGGCAGGACAACCGGGTTCACCTGCTCGAAAAAACCAACGCGCGGTATCTCACGCGCGAGCAACTCGGAGGCGAACTTGCTGACTTCATCGCCGTCGATGTCTCGTTCATTTCGGCCACACTTGTGCTTCCTCCGGTGGTTTCCGCAGCATTTCCGGATACGAGGTCCGATCGTGCGGGCCGAGGGCTGATTGTGCTCGTAAAACCACAATTCGAGGCTGGTCGAGGAAAGGTTGGGAAAGGCGGCATCGTGCGGGATGCCGATGCGCACGAGCAAGCAATCCAAAGAATTCGCGATTGCGTCGTGCAGCTTGGAGCTCGCTCGAGCGAGGTGATTGATTCCCCTATCCTCGGAGCTGAGGGAAACCGCGAATTCCTGTTGTTTGCTCAGTTCTAGGGCAACCAGCGAAAGACGGCATGAGGTGGCCCAGTGAGGCTCAGCCTGCGTACCTGCGCACAGACCATGCGATGGGCAGCCCGATGAAGAACATGTGAATCAGAATGCCGTGCACCAGGCCCAGGTACTGGAACGGACCCCTGAAATGAAGAGCCGATAGAGGCAGCACGATCAGGTTCATCACCAGAAAAACGGCGATTCCGTAGAACAATCCACACACCAGCGGAGATTCGGTCAAAAACTTCAGCTTACGGCTAGCCGCGTAGTAAACGCCGGCGGCTGAGAGCGCAATGAAGAAGTGCAAAGCCAGCCCGAGAATCCAGACGGCGGTTCCGCCTGCGAGCGCGCTCCGGCCGAGCAGCCCACTCGCGATTCCCCTTGGCATACCCCGTCCGTAAAGATAAAAAGCCGCCAGCGCGTCGAGCGTCCCGGCAATGATCCCACCGACCAGGATCGCGGGGAGCGGCCTCGCATTCCGGCGCAATGAAACTGCCGCGTTGCTCGACATGGGTATTACTCTGCCACACCATCTCGCAGACGTCGCTCAGATTTCCACCGTGGTGAGCAGATTCTGCTCAGCCCCGCTCTCTTCGGATCTCCATCGGAGAACATCCGTTGAGGCGCCGGAGGTGGTACGCCATGTGGCTTTGGTGGGAAAAACCGGCCATCAGGGCCACTTCGCGGATCGTGAGATTTTCGTCGCTGAGCAAGGCCTTGGCGCGTTCTACTCGGCGCTGGATTACGTAGCGGTGAATGGAGATTCCAACTGCATCCCGGAACGCCCTCTGCGAGTGGGACACACTCAAGCCACCAATCGAGGCAATGATTTCGAGAGACAAATCTTCACCAAGATTCTCTTCTATGTAGGAGAGCACCTTTCGCAATCGGAACCCCGACCCGTTGCCGCCGGCTGGGATCTTTGGTGCAGCCAGGCTGTGAGATTGCATCAATTGGCATGCGATGGCTGTTCCGATGCTTTCTGCAAACAACCGGCCATTTCGGAAGTTGTCGTCCATCTCCGTTTTCAATGCCCAGGCCAGGTGCTCCAACCTTGCATCTCGCACTTGAAAGCGGTTGAACAGAACAGCTTGCTCCGGATCGAGTCCCATTTCGGCAGCCACTGCACCTAGCAGGTCCTGGGAGATACTCACCACCAGAGCGCGATCTTCCTTTTCAAGGATCCAGCGGCTGGTCACGCCCGCAGGAACAATATCCAAGTCTCCGTGAATGCGCGTGCCCCGGTGTTTCTCCCCGCCACGCTCACACCCGATCGGCACGGGCGCACCCACGTGGATGACCAGATGAGGGTTTGGACGGGGTCCCACATCGATGATTCCAGGCGGGTCCACAAGCAGGCGTACTGCAACTTTTCCACCCTCCATCCCCTACTCCTCGATGGCCGAAAAATGGCGATGTGGGATTGTAATCCAATCGGCACCGTGCTGCCCTCCAACCGAAGCGATGTGGTTTATCCGGGAAAACGCATCCTCCGCCAACCCTGTACAATTCCCTTTCGCCATGGCCAGACCCGCCCTGAAGAAAGCTGTCGGAATCGTCTCCAAGCCGAGCAAGCCCGAAGTTGCCCAGATTCTGCCTGGCCTGATCGAGTGGCTCGATGCGCACGGTCATGCCCTTGTTGTCGATCCGGAGACGGCACTCCATGCCGGCGGCCTGCGAACGGTATCTCGGCAAGAAATGGGCGAGCAAGATCTCGATTACGTCATCGTGCTCGGCGGAGACGGCACATTTCTTTCTGCGGCTCGCGCCGTCGCCAAAGCCGGCATTCCGATAGTCGGAGTAAACCTTGGCGCATTGGGATTTCTTACCGAAGTGCCGATCGAAGAGCTCTATCCCACGCTCGAAAGCATCGAGCAAGGCAATTGCGCCATCGACCTGCGCTCCATGGTGCACTGCGAAGTGACCCGCGAGGGAATCAACATCGCCGTCTATGACGCGCTCAACGATATCGTCGTCGGAAAATCGTCCATCGCACGCCTCAATCACTGCGACGTTTTTATTGATAAGACCTTCGTCTCACGCTATCAGGCTGACAGCTTGATCCTGGCCACGCCCACCGGATCGACCGCTTATTCCTTGGCGGCCGGCGGTCCCATTCTGATGCCGAATGTGGACGCATTCGTAATTACCCCGGTCTCGGCGCACTCGCTCACCCATCGCCCGCTGGTGGTACGTGATACATCTGAGATCGAAATCGCAGTCGTAACCGAGAAGGAAGAGGCCTATCTCAGCGTAGACGGGCAATCGGGCATGCCCCTGAACGATGGGGACCGCATTCGCTGTCGCAAGTCGCAATATCATGTGAAGCTTTTGCACACCAAGGGCACGTTCTTCGAGGTCTTGCATTCCAAACTCAAGTGGGGGCAGCGGTAGCCTGGGTTCGATTGGCCGCGACTTCCGGCCATGGCCGCCCTTTGCGGTTCCCCCTGTGCGAACCGGGCGCCTCTGTGGTAAAGCTTGTCAGCATGCCCCTGCCAGACCGCAGAGACCTGCAGGAAAAAAAATTCCAGTGCCGGGCTCTCAGCCTCCGCTATGTGGAAGGGCCAGCAAACGGCCCGCCGCTCGTGCTGCTCCACGGCATAACTCGGGATCATTCTAGCTTTTCTGCCCTCTATCCCGATCTCGTGGCGCGGTTCCACATCTTCGCTGTCGATCTCCGTGGGCACGGCGGATCCGGACGTGTGCAGGGCGGTTATCGCATTCTCGACATCGCCGACGATGTCGCGGAATTCTTGACCGCCATCCCCGCGCCGGCTGCAGTCTTTGGCCACTCGCTCGGTGCGATGGTTGGCATGTGTGCCGCCGCAGGCCATCCTAACGTTGCAGCTCTGATTGCCGGCGATTCAATGATCACCCCCTCGAATCTTTCCGTCCTGTATGACGCAATCTTTTCTCAGCTGCATCGGCTTCTCCTCCGTGAACAATCGGTAGAAGAACTAGCCAGCGGCATCGGTCGAATTCAGATTCATTTCCCAGGCATCCCCGAAGTCATTCACCTGGACGAGATCCCGGGGAATACTTCGAACAATTTACAGGGCTGGGCGCGCACCGCCATCCGTACCGACCCTGAATGCCTGCGCATGACCGTCGATCGCAGCGCTTACGCGGGCTGGAATCCGGAGAAGATTCTGCCTCGAATCACCTGCCCGGTGCTGTTGCTGCAAGCCAACCCCGAACTGGATGCCTTGCTGAGCGACGCGGACCTCGCGCTGGCAAAACGCCTTCTCCCTCGCGCGGAGTTCGTCAAATTCCCGCTTCTTGGCCATGCACTTTTCATGCAGCAACCCAAGCCCGTCTTGAACGCTGTGATGGGATTTCTCGATTCGGGCCTAAAACGGTAGTCCGATCAGGGCTCGGATCTTCGAAAGGCATTCTCGCGGACGGGATGGGGAAAAGGTTTTGTGCAGCGGGGGGCGAGTGGGCTTCGCGCGGGTTACGCCAGTTGCGGAATGCTATCGGCGTAGCTGAAGAACTGCTCGACGCGCGTGCCCTTTAGAATGTTCCGTACCCGTTCGTTCACGCCGGCCAGGGTCAAAGTGTGGCCATCCTTGTTGTGCCGGACATAGGCACCTACCAGCGCTCCCACGCCCGCGGAATCGATGTAGGGGACCTGGGTCATGTCGACAAGCAGGCTCCCGGCGCTCGCGCGTACCAGGTTCTGAAATTCGAATAGAGTTGAAATCGTCAGTGGTCCGATTAACTTGAGGGTATGTTTTCCGTTGAGGATCCCGACGTCTTCAATCTGAAGTAGCTCTTCACGCATAAGACTCGGATTTTAACGGCCGACTTCACCTTGTCAACGGCAACGCACGAATTTTAACAATGTGTTCTGTGGCCCTTGTTTTTGTTCATGTTAGACTGAGGTCAAAGACCGGCGGCAAGGGATACTCATGAAATTTGGCGTCATCATTTTTCCCGGCTCCAACTGCGATCACGACGCGTACTGGACCGCCGAGCAGGTCCTCGGACAGGAAGCCACTTTCCTCTGGCACGAATCGCAGGATCTCGAGAGCTGCGACGTGGTTATCGTCCCCGGAGGCTTCTCTTACGGCGACTATCTCCGCACCGGCGCGATAGCGAAGTTTTCGCCCGTAATGGATTCTGTAAAGAAATTCGCCAATCAGGGCGGGCTGGTCATTGGCATCTGCAACGGGTTCCAGATCCTCTGCGAATCCGGATTGCTCCCCGGAGCGCTCATGCGCAATGCGGGATTGAAGTATGTCTGTAAACCGGTTTATGTGCGGGTCGAAAACGCCGACACACCTTTTACCAACGCCTGCCGCGAAGGCGAAGTTCTTTGCATTCCCATTGGACACATGGATGGCAACTACTTCGCGGACGAAGCCACTCTTGCCGAACTCCAGCGCGACCAGCGAATCATCTTCCGCTACTCGACTCCCGAAGGCGAAATCACCCGCGAAGCCTGCCCCAATGGGTCGCTTGACAACATCGCTGGCATTTGCAGTCCGGGCCGAAACGTGCTCGGCATGATGCCGCATCCTGAACGGGCCAGCGAGCCGGCGCTTGGCTGCACCGATGGCTTTAAGATCTTTGAGTCGTTGGCCGGCATCCTGGCCGCCAAGTAGCCCGCCAGCATCTCTCCACCGAAAGCCCGCATCTGACCCGTGTAGAGCTAAGCCTTCAATGCCCGGAGGCAGGATGCCTGCTCCCCCGAGCCTGTTCTGACCTCGACGGTAGAGGGAACCTTAGCTCTGCTATAGTACTTAATTCACTTTCATTTACAGGAGCTGTGCCGAGCTGATGCGACTCCCGCGCCCGTGCGCCGTGCTGGCGAAATCCGCCATACCTCTGGTCGCGCTTTTCCTATTCGCTCGACCGTGTTCGGCGCAGGGGTTCTTCAAGAAGCCGGAGGTCAACGTCTTTGCCGGCTACTCACTCCAGCGCTATAACGCCTCGCAGTATGGCTTTGGAAACACCCAAAATCTAAATGGCGGCAATCTGGAGATATCGTTGCCAGACCTCTATCGCGGGCTCGGAGCGGTCGGGGATTTCAGCGGTCATTGGAATGACGAGATCAAAACCTTTAACTTCACGGGTGGCCCTCAATATCGTTTCGAGGTGAAGGGCATCGACTTCTTTGGCCATGCCCTGTTTGGCAAATCTCGCTCGCGCTTGCTCAAGTTGGGGGTCTCGCAGATTGAACCCTCCAGTCTGGGCGGAACGGCGATTCTCGGTGGAGGCGCCGATATCCCCGTCGGCAAGCGCTTTGCATTTCGTGCGATTCAGGCAGACTACTTAATCAACTCCGCTTTCGGAGTACGGCATCACGATATGCGCTATTCCTCCGGATTGGTCATCATTTTCGGAAAGAGGTCCCCTGCGCCGTCGTTCTAGTTAACATCCATGAAGCTGCGACACACGATTTCGGTTCTCTCCCTTCTAGCGGCGGCTACGGCCCTGTCGAGCTGCGGATCCTCTCACAGCACTCATTTGCTCTATGTCAGCACTGGACAGGGTATTTATGGTTACCGGCTTGACAACGCGACCGGAGCAGCCAACGTGCTTCCTTCGGCTCCATTCATCGTCGGAAACACGCCCGCGGGCATGGTCATAGACTCCTCTGGTCAACGCGGGTATGTAGCCAATCAGAGCGACAATACCGTATCCCTCATCAACATCGATTCGACTTCGGGAGTGGTCAGCGAGGTCCTTCCGCGGGTCCCTACGGGTGGGTTTTCTCCCCAGCAGTTACTGCTCGACGAAGCCGACCAAACGCTGTTTGTGACCAACCTTCTTTCCAACAGCATCTCGACGTTTTCAGTCGGCGCGAGCGGCGGATTGACCCCGCAAGCGACGACTCCGTTTCCCGATTCGCCATCAAGTATTGCCTTCGCAGGTGGTCTGCTGTTCGCGACTGCTCCGAACCTCTCGCGCGTCTATGTGTACAGCGTGAGTTCGGGGAACCTTACCCCGCTTGTGGGATCGCCGATCATTGTCCCCGAGGGCGTCGGAACCGTCACCGTCGATCCCTCGGCAAAGTATCTTTATGTGACAAACCCGAGCAACAACTCCATCTCGGGATATTCCATCCAGTTTTCAAGCGGCTCGAATCAGATTACGCTGACGCTGATCCCCGGCTCGCCATTCGCTTCCTCGACCAATACGGTCGCAACCGCGCCGGTAACCTCGATACTCGACTCGACTGCCACCCATCTCTATGTGGCAAATAGCGCCGCCGGGAACATGTCGGTGTTTTCGGTCGGGACCAACGGTTCGCTGACCGCGACAACCTCCGTCCTATCACCAACGGGAACAAACCCGCGCGTCCTGGCGTTTGATCCCGTCTCCACCTATCTGCTGGTTGGGAACCTGGGCTCTAGGACGATTACGGAGTTTTCCATCAAAGCGGACGCGACGTTAAGTTCCACCGGACAGACGGTGAACCTCTCGAGCGTTCCGCAAGCCATCGCCGCCACGCGATAAGAACGCTCATCCATCGACAAAATCAGGGTTGCGGATTAGAGGCTGTCGCTTCCTGCATCCGAGGCTGAACCGGTGACACGGTGTTCGGGAAACCCGTTGGAGTGCCCAACGGAAGCTGAGCCTCTTGTTTCATGGTGGCCGGGGGTTGAGCCGGGGCGGCAGGGGGAATTCCCTTCGCGCCCACCAGTGCCCAGTGCCAATCCGTAGCCGGGCCCAGGTCCTGATCGAGAGTCCCTCGAAATGTCGTGCTCCCATCCGGCAGCTCGGTTGCTGTCAGGTGGTACAGCATGGTTGTGTCCGGAGGCTTCGGTATGAGCATTCCATCCGTCGGCCCCAAAAGACTCGCCGACTTGAACAATGGGCTGCGCTCATTCAACAAGGTCACGCCCACAACGATCTCCTTGAGATCCCATTCGGTTCGATTCTGTACTTGCACCTCGATGATGCCATCGTGAACCGACGCTGTTCCCTCGAGCCGATCCAATTGGTCGAATGGGAGGCTGCTGGTGGGGCGGCGAGTAGTGATGAGCGGCGCTGCCTTGGCGTCAAACGACAGGCTGCAGCTTCCATCCGGGGATGACATTCGGAATGCCTTGCCCGAGGGATCGATCGAGAACACCGGCTTCGAATTCAATCGCTCGGCTTCAGCCTTGTCCATCACCGCGGGCAGATTGTCATTATCGATCACCGGCCGGGAATCGGCCCCGCTTCTTCGGTAGCTGCGCGCCACATCGCCAAGCGGAAGGTCCGCATCCTGCGCCCGTACAAACGCAGCACTGAACAGGAGGGCACCGGCTATCCCAAGCTTCATTAAGCGTGACATGGGGTCGGCGCTCAGCGCCGCTAACCGCATTCTATGGATTCAACCGCGGAAGGTAACCATTACGAAAGGCATGTTAAGCAGACAAAGAAAGAAAATGCCCGCCTCTCCAGGGCTCTAGAGAAGTGGGCACCAGAGAAGAGGACGAGCCGGAGGGTTTAGAGCAACCCCGAATTCCGCAATCGTGACACTGGATCCATCACCGGCACTGGTTCCCGATTGAACAGCCAGCGCGCTACCACAAATCCAATCGCCGCATACCAGACATGCACGAGCTTCATAAAAAACCCCCACGAACAGCCTTTGCCTGCTCAGGGGGAGTTAAGCTGGCTTCAACTTATCTTCCGGCAATCGAAAGGTCAATGACCCAAAGGTGCTACCAGTCGCCCGTTAGTAATCGCTCTTGCTGGGTACTCCCCTGAAGGTCCCAGGTTTCATGAGTTGCCAGACCCGCCAAATCGAGCCTACCTCTACCGATCCTTTGATGCTGGTTTTCCTCCCTTTGCCGCCCGAGTACCCGAGTTCATCCCCCAAATGCAGCAATTCGGCCCTTTTTCAATGGGTTTACTTGACACCGCTAACGAACCGCAAGGACAATCGTCGGTTATCTTAGGAGTTTCTGGCTTGAAATCAATCACGAGGTTCCACGTGCTCAACTTGCGTCTTCTTCTTACCATTCTCTGTTTTCTAATGGCCGCCGTCGCCTGGGGGCAAACCACCCTCCAGCCACCGATTTGGGCCTCCAAGCCGGATGCTTCCGCTTTCGAAAAAATTGTGAACGATCATCTCGCCGCTGCCGATGGCGCGCTCGCTACCCTCACCGGCGTCCAAGGCGCTCGTACCATTCAAAACACGCTCGTGCCTTTCGATGAGGCGGTGCGCAATATCAATGCTGCGTCCTACCTTTCCGGACTCATGTCCCAGGTACACCCGGACACCGCTTTCCGCGACCACGCCGAGCAGATGGTGCAGAAGGCAAGCGCCGCGCAGACCTCACTCAGCCTGAATCATGACGTCTACCGGGCTCTGTCCGGGCTGGACGTATCCAAAGCGGATCCGGCTACCCGCTACTATGTCCAGCGATACCTGCTGGAGTTCCGCCTGGCTGGCGTCGACAAGGACGAGAACACCCGAAACCAGCTTAAGAAGCTCAATGACGACTTGACCAAGCAGCAGGTGGATTTTGACCGCAACATTTCCGACGACCAGCGCAAGATCGAAGTGAAGGATGCCACCGAACTCGACGGCCTTCCTGCCGATTACATCGCGCACCACAAACCGGGCGCCGACGGCAAGATCTACATCACGACGAACTATCCCGATTACATTCCGGCCATCACCTTTGCCAAGAGTGATTCATTACGCCGTCGCCTTTACGAGACCTTCAGCAATCGCGCCTACCCGAAAAACAAAGAAGTTCTCGAAAACATGATGAAAATCCGCTATCAGATCGCCACCCTCTTGGGGTACTCCTCTTGGGCTGACTATAACGCCGCTGACAAAATGATTAGGAATGGCGCGAAAATTGGCGACTTCATCGCGCAGGTGAAAGAAGCGGCCGACCCGATCGCCAAGCGCGAGTTCGACATGCAGCTTGCCGAGAAGCGCAAGACGGATCCCAATGCCACCGAAATCGGCGACTATGAAACGGGATTCCTTAGCGAAGCCGTCAGACGCGCCCAGTTCAACTTCGATTCGCAAACCGTTCGCCCGTACTTCCCCTACCCGGCGGTGAAAAAGGGCATCCTCGACACCGCAGCCACGATCTTTCATGTGAGCTTCAAGCAGGAGGAAGGCGCGCCCGCCTGGGATCCTGCGGTTGAGACTTGGGATGTGCTCGATAAGGGCAAGATCATCGGCCGCTTCTATCTCGATATGCACCCGCGCCCGGGGAAATTCAGCCATGCCGAAATGGCACCTGTGCTCGATGGAGTTCGCGGTAAGCAGCTGCCCGAGGCCGTCCTGGTGTGCAACTTCCCCCAGCCAACCGCTGACGATCCGGGCCTCATGGACTACAGCGACGTGGTCACCTTCTTCCACGAGTTCGGGCACCTGGTGCATCACATTCTCGGGGGCCAGCAACAGTGGGCAGGCATTACCGGAATCACCATGGAAGGAGATTTCGTCGAAGCGCCTTCACAAATGCTGGAAGAGTGGATGCATAGCCCGCAAGTCCTTGCCACCTTTGCCAAGCAATACCAGACCGGCGCGCCAATCCCTGCAGAACTGGTGGCGCGTATGAACCGCGCCACGGCCTTCGGCCGCGCCATCTGGGTAAGCCGCCAGAACAGCTTTACGGCTCTGTCCTACGACATCTACAAAACGAAGCCGGAAGAAGTGGACTTAGACGCCCTGACGCTTGCCGGGCAGAAGACGTACACGCCCTTCACTCCCCTTCCCGGCACCCACATGTACACCGCTTTTGGCCACTTGGCGGGATACTCCTCCGCTTACTACACCTATCTATGGGACAAGGTGATCGCCGAGGACTTCTTCCACCAATTCAATCAGGCAAATCTTTTGTCCGATCCCACCGCGATGCGCTACCGCCGTACCGTGCTCGAACCTGGTGGATCGACTTCGGCGAACACCTTGGTGCGCAACTTCCTCGGACGCGAGCACAATATGACGGCGTTTCAGAAGTGGATGGGTCAGGAGTTCGAATCGAGCGGCGCAGGGAGCTCTCAGCACACCGTGGCGAAATAAGCCACCGCGAGATAGAACCAGAATCCCGCCAGAGAGAGCTCATGCTGGGCATTCAGTCCTGGCAATCTTCCTCTGGCGCGGCAAATCGGAAGGCGGTCGGCTGAGCAGCGGCCGCCCTCCCGGCCCCATCCCTCTAGTTTCGGGCTAGTTTCGGGCACCTCTCTGAGTTCCAAGGCGCAAGCGCTCCGGGAAAGGAGTCCAGCCCACCGCCTTTGACGCGAGCTTCGCACAATCACGATTGCGTGTCACAATAGTTTTTCAAACGTGGCCGCTGAAACCATCTCCTTCCGACGCATCCTGCGCCGCAACCCGCTTGCCGCAATCGGGCTGCTGTTCATCGTGTTATTTGCAACCTGCGCAATCTTCGCGCCCTTCCTCGCCCCCCAAGATCCCGCGCACATCCAACTTTCCACGCGGCTGGCGCAGCCGTCCTGGTCCCAGCTGTTTGGCTCGGACGAGCTGGGCCGCGACATCTTTTCCCGCGTGATCTATGGTTCGCGCATCTCGATGCTTGTAGGAGCTTCGGTAGTCGGGGCGTCCCTGAGCGTTGGCCTCATCGTGGGCTCGATTGCAGGCTACTATGGCGGCCCTATCGACCGCTTCGTCAACATCATCTTGATGAACGCCTTCATGTCGTTCCCCGGCATCCTGATCGCGATCGCTTTTGTCGCCTTCCGCGGCCCCGGAATTTTCAATCTGGTGCTTGCTCTTTCGCTTGGAGGCTGGGTGGGATACGCGCGCCTGGTGCGAGCGCAGGTTTTGGCAGCCCGGGAAAAGGAGTATGTTGAAGCCGCCCGTGCCCTGGGCGCGGCAGACGGGCGCATCTTGCTGCGCCACATCTTGCCGAACATCGTTCAGCCCGTAATCGTACAAGCCGCAATCGGCATGGCCGGAGCCATCCTCGCGGAGGCCACGATGAGTTTTCTTGGATTAGGCGTTCCGCCACCCACCGCTTCTTGGGGAGCCATGCTCAACGACGGCCGCTCGCATCTGTTCGATGCACCTCAGCTCGTGCTCTTCCCCGCGCTGGCCGTGATGCTGGCCGTGTTGTCGTT
This sequence comes from Terriglobales bacterium, assembly GCA_035496675.1. Lineage (GTDB taxonomy): Bacteria > Acidobacteriota > Terriglobia > Terriglobales > Acidobacteriaceae > Gp1-AA145. Next base: position 57,261 of record DATJEL010000004.1, on the reverse strand, counting down.
CAACTTCATGGGCGATGCTCTACGCGACATGCTCGACCCTCGCTCCCGAATTGAAGCGGGGCTCTGACGGCGACAAGATCGAAAAGATGGATGGAGTGGGATTTCCCAAGGCCGCTACTCGGGCAGCTTCTTGGTGCCCTTCACCTCGAACGACCCTGCCACCGTCGGCGCACCTGTATTCGGTTGTCCACCGCCCACCGACAGCGAATACTTTCCTTCTGCAATGATCACGTCTCCGGCCTGGCTCACCATGCTGAGATCGCGATCTTTCAGTTCGAATCGCACTCTTTGCGATTCCCCCGGCTTCAGATGGACACGCTTGAATCCCCGCAGAGCCCGCAGCGGAGCTCCCGCCAGGCTTGGAAACGACAAGTAAAGCTGCGCGACCTCGTCGCCTTCCAGCTTACCGGTGTTGGTCACGGTCGCTTCCGCCGTCAATACATCGCTCGCATCGATTGCGTTTTTCGGCAAGGTCAGGTCCTTGTAGGCGAATTTTGTGTAGCTCAGACCATATCCAAAGGGGTACAAGGGCTTGCCTGCAAAATACCGATAGGTACGCCCTTTCATCGCATATTCTTCAAACGGCGGCAGCTGATCCACGCCGGTATAGAACGTCACCGGCAAGCGCCCCGCCGGATTGTTCTTTCCAGAAAGCGTCTGTGCGATCGCGGTACCGCCTTCTTCGCCGGGATACCATGCGTCGAGGATGGCGTTCACGTGTTTGTCGGCCCAATTCACCCCGAGGGCGCTTCCGTTGCTGAGCACCAAGACAAGCGGCTTGCCCGCGCCAGCCACCACCTGGAGCAAATCTTGTTCTGGCTTGGGCAGATCGAGACTCGTGCGGTCGCCGCCCTTGAACCCCTCCTCACTCACCGCCATCTCTTCGCCTTCCAACTCGCTCGTGATGCCGAGAACTGCAATGACAACGTCCGCATTCTTTGCCGCTGAAAGAGCGTCGGGCGCCGGGGAACGGTCCGATTTTGACCAGATCAAGTTTAGGCGAACCGGACCAGGCTCCGTCCTGGCATAGCCAACCTGGATGGCAACTTTCTTTCCCTTCTCCAAGTGAACCCGCCCCACCTTGGCCTGCATCCCGGTCATCATGAACTCCTGCGCAACCGGTCTTCCATCAACCGTGACGTTGGCGGCCATGCCCTGCGCGCGCACGCCCAGGTTGTAGTCGCCTGTCTGCGAGGGAACCAGAAAACCGTTCATTTGCACCAGCAGAGGAAACTTGTCGGTTGCTTCCTGGGGGACGTCTTCCGGCTTCAACTCGACGCCCGAGACCTGCTTGGTTGCGAGCAAGGTCGGCGGGGCTCCAAACAGGTCGCCGGTCGAAAATTTTGCCGTCAGCCCGGGCTGTCCTTCCGCGGTCGCTACCATTGAGGCGGGCAGCGGGTCGCCGTCGTTGCGCAGGAACTGCGTTCCGGGTACGTAGGTGATTTGGGCATCGGGAAATTCCGCCCTCAGTCCCTCAAGCACGGAGACCGTGTGCGAAGGTATGCCGGTGTAATTGCCGAGGAGGTATCTCCACTGGTCCGCCAAGGGACCAACCACTGCGATCTTCATCCCGGCTTTCTTCAATGGCAGGGTGCCATCATTCTTCAGCAAGACCATCGACTGGTTGGCAACCGCGAGCGCCATCGCCCGATGCTCGGCGCTATCCAGGTCCTTCTCGTCGATCTTCGAATACGAAACCATTTCCGGCGGATCGAACATGCCGAGCCTCATCCGAGCCGTGAACAGGCGGATCAGCGCCCTATCGATCTCCTGCTCCTTGAGAATGCCCTGCTTGTAGGCCTCGTAGTAAGGCTTGTAGTCATGGTCGTCTTTTACCTTGGCCAGGAAGTCCACGCACTCGTTATCCATCCCGCGTTGGAGAGACAGCGCAGAGGCTTCGGGCTGGGTTTTGGTGAATTTGTGGCCTTGAAATATGTCAATCACCGCTCCGCAGTCTGAGACCACGTACCCCTCAAAATTCCACTTTCCACGCAGCTGGTCTTCGAGCAGGAATTCGTTCGAGCAGGCCGGCTGACCGTTGATGCTGTTGTAGGCACACATCACCGATCCCGCCTTGGCTTCGGTCACGGTCGCGCGAAATGCCGGCAGATAGGTATCCAACTCATCATGCTTGCTGACCTTCACGTCGGCCGAGTGTCGCGTCGGTTCCGGGCCACTATGCACCGCATAGTGCTTGGGCGTAGAGATGACCCGGTAGTACTTCGGATCTTCGCCCTGCATGCCGGTGACAAAGGCAACGCCCATTCGTGCGGTGAGAAATGGATCTTCTCCATAGGTCTCCTGCCCGCGGCCCCATCGCGGATCACGGAAGATGTTGATGTTCGGCGCCCAGAAGTCTAGACCTTCAAAAATGCTGCTATGTCCGGCCCGCAGCGCTTGAGCGTGCTTGATCCGCCCTTCGGTCCCGATCACTACGGCCATCCGGTGAATGGCGCCGGTATCGAAGGTCGCCGCCAGGCCAATGGGTTCGGGGAATTCGGTCGTGCCGTTGGTCGCCACGCCGTGGAGCGATTCACTCCACCAGTCGTAAGCCGGCACGTTCAAGCGCGGGATCGCCCTCGCCTGATTCACCAGTTGAGTGACTTTTTCCTCAACCGTCATACGGCGCACCAGGTCGGAGGCGCGCTCAGCCGCGCTCAATGAAGTGTTAAGGTACGCTGGCTGTTCCGAGCTTTGGGACCACGCGAGCCCCACGCCGAAAGAAGCGAAGATAAGGACAAAGATTCGAGAGCTGACTTTCCGCATTTCCCCCCCTGATGATTCGTTGTTCTAAAACAAACGGACCATCTTAACTCTACAGAACCGGTGACAATCTTGCGGCAGGCGGGCCACGAGGAGCTGCCTGTCCGAGAAATGTACGCCCACCCCTAGGAGAGCGCCTGATGCAAGGTGGGCAAAGCTTCGCGGATCACGACCCGCATGTTTTCCCGATCGCTTCTTGACCAGACCGAGACCGCGGCCTTCATGATGGACAGGGTAACCAGAGCCAACAGCCTGGGCTTGAAATCGTTCTTGCCGCGAGCTTTCAGCCGGCACGAAAAGGCCTTGGTCACCCGGAATTCGACGATGCTCATGGGTGAATCCTGGGCATGGCGAGCCGCGGCGCTCTTCTCGAGTATTCGAATGACTTGTCTTGTGCGCGGTTGCGAGGTAATCATCTCAGCGGCGTCAGTTGTGGCCTTCCGGATTATTTCCCGAACGGTCCAGTTCCGTGGGCAGGCCTCAATTGCCTGCCCCAACCACTCCCCATATGTAATCATCCCCTGGGCGAGCAAGTCATCTTTGGAGGCGAAGTAGCGAAAAAAAGAACGGCGTGAAACTCCCGCTGCCTTGGCGATTTCATCGACCGTAGTTTGATCGAAGCCTCTCTTGTCGAACAGGGCAATGGCGGCGTCCCAGATTGTATTCCGGACCAGAAGCCGCTTGCGTTTTTGGATGCTCGTGGTCATCCCAAGGGTTTGCAGGAGCCAATCCTGACATATCTTGCACTGAGAGTAAATAGAGACATCTAGTGTTGACCTTGGCACAGTGTGCCATCTATACTTGCCGGCGCTCAAGATCCCAGCGCCAGGAAGGCCCTAAGCTATGAAAGCGTTTCCGCTTTGGTTTCTGCTCGCGCTGGTTGCCATTCCCTCTGCAGCCGCCGATGGCCCCTCTGTGGCCGGCAAGTGGAAAGTCCATAACAGCATCGTCGGCAATGAAAGCGATCAGGACTGCTCCTTTACCCAGCAGGGAAAGGACATTTCCGGCACCTGCTCTCTCGAACAAGGCACGGCTAAGGTAACCGGCAAAGTCACCGATGCCAAGATCACTTGGCAGTACGACACCGAATACAATGGCAGCCCGTTAACCCTTGTCTATACAGGCACGATGGACAAAGACTCTAAGATCACCGGCACCGTGGAAGTACAGCCGATGTCGGTCAATGGCGACTTCACCGCGACCCCTTCTAAGTAGCAGGGAGGATTGGATGAAAAACGAAGTACGGCACGCAAAGTTTGTCCCGGCTTTGCTTCTGGCAGTGGCCTTTTTCTTTCCTCAAACCGGCCGGACGCAAACCCCAGACAAGGCTCCAAGCGCGGCCAGCGATGAGCAGGTGACCCAACAGGCGAACCGGCTGCTGAAACAGATGAGCGTGGAAGAGAAGGTCGGTCAGCTCACGCAGTACTTCAAACTCGGCCCCAATCGGGCGATGGAAAAGCAGATTTCCGCGGGCCAGGTTGGGTCTTTGCTATTCGTTACCGATCCTGAAGAAATCAACCGGCTGCAGAAGCTTGCGGTCGAAGGTTCTCGGCTTCATATTCCATTGATCTTCGGCCTGGACGTCATTCATGGCTTCAAGACCATCTTCCCGGTGCCGATCGCAATGGCTGCTTCCTGGGATCCTGCCATGATCGAAAAAGTTCAGGGCGTCGCTGCCGCGGAAGCTCGTTCCGCCGGCATTCATTGGACCTTTGGCCCGATGGTGGATATCGCGCGTGACCCGCGCTGGGGACGCATGGTCGAAGGCGCCGGCGAAGATCCCTATCTCGGCTCGGCCGTGGCGCGCGCCCAAGTCCGAGGCTTCCAGGGCGACCATCTGGGGGCCCCCAATCATATCGTCGCCTGCGCCAAACACTACGCCGGCTACGGCGCGGCCGAGGGCGGGCGCGACTACGATTCTTCCGACATCTCCGACGACCAGCTCTATAACGTCTATCTGCCTCCCTTCCATAGCGCCGTCGAAGCGGGCACGGGAACCCTCATGAGCGCCTACATGGACCTCAACGGAGTCCCCGCCACGGGGAACAGATGGCTGCTGCACGATGTTCTTCGCGAGCAATGGAAATTCAAAGGCTTTGTCGTCAGCGATGCGAATGCGGTCAAGAGTCTTGAAGTTCACGGTTTTGCCAAAGACGCCGCCGACGCTGCCGTCAGGGCGCTTACTGCGGGCGTCAATATGGAGATGGCTTTTGGAGACTCCCCCTATGCCAAGCATCTCGCCCAAGCTCTCCAAGATGGCCGGGTCACCTCGACACAAATCGACGATGCCGTTCGTCCCATCGTTGAAACCAAGATACGGCTCGGGCTCTTCGAGCATCCCTACGTCGACGTGTCCGCGGCGAAGCAGAATTGGCAAGATCCCGAACACAAAACCGCGGCTCGCATCGCGGGAGAACGTTCCGCCGTGTTGCTTCGGAATCAGGCGAATCTCTTGCCTTTGAAAGCCGAGTCCTACCAGCGGATCGCGGTCATCGGCCCGCTCGCCGATTCCAAGCCCGATGTCACTGGTTCCTGGGCATTTGCCCACGACGTGAATGAAAGTGTCTCGGTGCTGGCCGGCCTGCGCGACACCGTTCCGAAGGTAGAATTCAACTACGCGCCCGGAGTCCAAATCGCTCGCAAGATTCCCTCGCCCTTCGCCAATGTCTTCGGACCCAAACCATCCATACCGTGGACGAGCGCAGAGGCAGAGGCCGCGATGGCGAAAGCCGTTCAACTTGCCAAGGACTCAGACGCCGCGATCATGGTGCTCGGCGAGGCCCAGGAGATGAGCGGCGAGTCAGCTTCCCGGTCCATGCTGGAGCTGCCCGGGCGAGAAGAGGAGCTTCTCGAAGCGGTCGTCGGGACGGGCAAGCCCGTGGTCCTGGTATTACTTAACGGCCGGCCGCTGAACATCAAGTGGGCCGAGCAGCACGTTCCCGCGATCCTTGACGCCTGGTATCCGGGAGCGCAGGGTGGCAAAGCCGTCGCCTATCTGCTCTTCGGCAAAGCCGTGCCCGGCGGAAAGCTTCCCTTCACCTGGCCCCGCACCTCGGGGCAGGTTCCAATCTTCCTCGCTCATACCACAACCCACGAGCCCCAAAACCAGGGCAAGCGCTACTGGGATGAAGAAAGCACGCCGCTTTTCCCCTTCGGCTTCGGCTTGAGCTACACACATTTCGAATACTCAAATCTGCTAGTCAAGAACCCCGCGGTGAAAAAGGGTGCGCCGGTAAAGCTTTCGGTCGACGTTGAAAACACCGGCGATCTTGCAGCCGAGGAAGTCGTGCAGCTCTACATTCATCAGAAATACGGCACCAGTTCACGGCCGGTTCGCGAACTGAAGGGCTTCGAACGCGTTTCGCTCGCCCCCCATGAGAGGAAAACGATCGAGTTCACGCTCACCCCGCGGGACCTTACCTACTGGAGCAGTGCCACTCACTCGTGGGTCGAGGACGCCGCTCCCTTCGACGTTTGGGCGGGTGGCGATTCCACCGCCACCATCCACAGCAACTTTGCCGTTTCGCAATAGGAAACTTCGCGACGGGACGCTCTGCAGATTCCGCAGAGCGTTTTATTATTTGGACGCAAAACAGGAGACCAGTGCGCACATGCTGAGTTTGCGCTTTACTATCTCGCTTGTCCTTCTCGGTGCTGCCTTCACCTCTGCCGCCGTGTTCGCAGCGGACACTTCGTCGGGCGCGGTTCATCTGACTGCGGAATCGCTATCGACTCCGCTCGGCATGGACGAGCCTTCTCCCGCGCTCTCCTGGCGGCTTGAAGACGCACGCGGAGGCGCCGCCCAAAGCGCCTACCAAGTCCAGGTCGCGACCTCAATTGCGCTTCTTGCCTCCGGCAAGCCAGACGTCTGGGACAGCGGCCGCGTCGAGTCCGCTCAATCGGTCAATGTTCCCTACGCAGGTCCCGCGCTGATGGCCTTTAAGCGTTATTACTGGCGGGTCAAGACTTGGGATCGCAAGGGAAGGCCATATCCCCCCAGTGAGGCGACCTGGTGGGAAACCGGCGTGCTCAATCCCTCCAACTGGCAAGCCAAGTGGATCAGCTACGAAGACCCCGAGCATCGCAGCGTCCGCGCGGCAAATGCCCAGTGGATTCAAGCGCCAGGCCAAAGCGAGCAGACCCATCTCTACTTCCGCTTCAAATTCGACTTGCCTGCCGAGGCCGGAGTTGCCAAGCTGCACATCACCGGCAAAGACACGGTCGCAGCCTGGGTGAACGGCAAACAACAATCTCAACTCCAGCCCTCGCCCATGTGGAACAATCTTCCCTGGCGCACCTATTCGGTTTACGACATCACGGGCGCTGTCCACAGCGGCAGCAACACTCTCGCCGCGGAGGTGCTGAATTACGACGGGCGGCGCACATCGGCCACCCTGTTCAGCGCCACTGTCTACATTCAACTGACCGACGGAAGAATCGTGACCTACAAGACCAGACCCGAAGGCTGGAAGACGTCTAGCGCCGCCGTGGAGGGCTGGAGCAGCTCCGAGTTCGACGACAGCTCGTGGGCGAGTGCTGAAACTTATTCCGGTGGAACCGGTTTTCGCAGCGAAACCGCCGGCAACCCATGGACGACTGGTCCGGTTGCGGCTCTTCGCAAGAACTTTTCCGTCTCGAAGCGAGTCGCTTCAGCCCGGCTCTACGCCACTGCGCTCGGGGCCTACAAATTTCACATCAACGGAAGGGTTGTCGGCGATCAGATCCTCGCTCCCGGCTGGATGGATTTCCGACATCATGTTCCCTATCAGGCCTATGACGTAACCTCGCTGATTCAGTCCGGTCCTAATGCGATCGCCGCCCTTCTTGCACCCGGCTGGTACTCGACTCCGCTTACCTGGGTCGCGCAGTCCAACAACTATGGCATCACCCCGCCGGCCCTTCGTGCCCAACTGCGGATCGCCTACGACGACGGCTCGATCGATTCGATCAACACGGACGAATCTTGGAAGGCAGACGATTCCGCCACCACCTCGTCCGAAATCTACGATGGCGAAACATTCGATGCCCGCCGGGTTCAGGCTGGTTGGGACACGGCAACTTTCAACGACGCCTCCTGGCAGCAGGTGCAGCTTCCAGCCATTGCCGACATCGCCATTGAATGGCAATCCTTCCCGCCGATTCGCGTCGAGAAAGAACTCACAGCAAAGAGCATGGCTATGCCAGCTCCGGGGACGTATGTTTTTGACTTCGGCCAGAACCTTGCCGGGGTAGCGCGCCTCCGCGTGGAAGGCGCCAGGGGAACTCTGGTGCAGCTTCGCTTTGCGGAGCTGGCCAACTCTGATGACAGCATCTACACCGAGAATCTCCGCAACGCCAAAGCCAGGGACCGCATAACCCTGGCCGGGACTGGAGTAGAAGAATTTCAGCCGAACTTTACCTTTCACGGTTTTCGCTATGTGGAGGTCACCGGCCTTCCGGGCAAACCTCGACCCGATGCCGTGAAGGCGGTCGTCTTCCATACCGATGCAGCCTCGACTGCTCAACTGGAGACCGGCAGCGGGATGCTCAACCAACTCTGGAGCAACATCCTTTGGGGGCAGCGCTCGAATTTCGTGGGCGTGCCCACCGATTGCCCACAACGCGACGAGCGCCTGGGTTGGACCGGTGACGCACAGGTGTTCTGGCGGGCAGCGGTCTTCAACATGGGTATCGATACATTCTCGAGAAAATTTGCCGGCGACCTTCGCGGCACGCAGACTGCTGAGATGCCGATGTACGCCCACTTTGCCCCGGGCGTCTTCTCGGAAAACGACGGCTTCGCCGCCGGTTGGGCCGATGCCGGAGTCATCATCCCATGGACGGCATGGGTTCAATTCGGGGACAAGCGCATTCTCGAGCAAAACTGGGATGCGATGCGGAACTATCTGGGCGCAATCGAGGCTGCGAACCCGGATTATCTCTGGAAAAACAAATTTGGCATTCCTTACGGGGATTGGCTCTCACCTGAAGGTGCGACTGCCGAAGACTTGCTTGCAACTGCCTACTGGGCATACGACACCTCGCTGATGGCGGAGATGGCGCACGCGCTTCAACGTGCCGGGGAAGAACAGCACTATCGCGATAACTTCGAAAGGATCAAACAAGCCTTCATCAGGGCCTACGTTCATGACGATGGCAGTGTTACTTCCAACACGGCTTCCCTTGCCTCCATCCCGGCTCCTGGCGATCCGAGCGGGAAGATCCTGAAAGAAAGCCAGACGGGTTACGTGCTGGCAATCCACATGAATCTTCTGCCCCAAGAATTGAGAGCCAAAGCGGCCGATCACCTGCTCAAGCTGCTCGAAGCGAGCAACTGGCACCTTGGCACCGGCTTCCTGGGCACACCCTATCTGCTAGCCGCGCTCACCGAAACTGGTCACAGCGAGGTCGCTTACCGATTGCTTCTCACCACCACTTATCCCTCGTGGGGGTACCTGGTCGAACACGGCGCCACCACCATGTGGGAACGCTGGAACGGCGACCAGAAGAAAAGCGACCCCAGCATGAACTCCTACAATCATTATGCCTACGGCGCGGTCGCTGATTGGATCTACCGCTACGCCGCCGGGATTGATACGACCTCTTCCGATCCCGGCTTCCACACGATTTACTTGCATCCCAACTTCAACCCTGAGATTGGGCAGATTGACTTTTCCTACGACTCTCCGTACGGCCGTATTCATTCCGCGTGGAAAGTAAGCGGCAAAACTGCCGTGTGGCATTTGACCATCCCGCCCAACACCAGCGCAGAACTTCCGCTCAGCGCCAAACAGGCTACCCAGTATCGGATCAATGGACGGCCGCTGTCCCAAAGTGGCGAGACGCTCGCTGAGGGCACAGGCGGCGAGCGCAGAGGTTATCGCCTCCCCCCCGGCAGCTACACCTTGACCGTGCACTTAGATTGAGTTCGGTCCAGGACGCCCCTGACCAGGAACTCCTCGCGTTGACTCCTCGATTGGTTAAGATGAACCCATGTCCGGCGTCCGTCTCGACAAATGGCTCTGGGCTGCGCGTTTCTTTAAAACTCGCAGCATGGCCGCACGGGCGTGTGAATTAGGGAGGATTCAGTCCAAAGGTCTGCCGGTGAAGCCTGCGCGCGAAGTTCAGGTGGGCGACATGCTGCAGGTACGGACCGGCGGTGGCGACTTTGAGGTGGAAGTCCTTCAACTCAGCGACATCCGCGGTCCCGCACCCATTGCCCAGGCGCTCTATCAAGAAACCGAGGCCAGCCGCGAAGCCCGAGCGCGCGTTGCTGCCGAGCGCAAAGCCATGATGCACTTCAACCCGGCCCCTAGCTCCCGGCCTTCCAAGCGCGACCGCCGCCGCATCCTGCGATTTCGCGATGAACGAGACTTGTAGGGGGGACCTGAGATCAACGCGGAGCCAGAAATTTGTATTGGGCTTCGGTGAGCTGCACCACACTGAGCCGACCTTGTCGTACCAGCGGTGAATCCGCGAACAGCGGGCTCGACTTGATCTCCGCTAAGGAGTGCTGTTTTGTGAGAGCCTTGCCAACCTTGATTCGTGCCCGAGGATTCTTCGCATCCGAGTTATCCACGGAAACTACACTCGCCGTTCCCACCACCCTTTTTTCATCGCCCGTGTGGTAGATGATCAGCTCATCCTTCGGCTGCATCCCCCTCAGGTTCTTCAAGGCGACGGGGTTGGAGACCCCATCCCAGATGGTCTCTTTGTCCCGCTCGAGATCCGCAAATGAGTATTCCGAAGGCTCCGTTTTGAGTAAGTAGTTCATATGCTTAATCCGTCACGGCCCAGCCGCATTGCTCGACGTGGAGGAACGGTCCGGGGGACCCCCTTTGACCGGACTCTCACTGAGTCGAAACTTTATATCCCTTCCATAAGTATTCCAACGCCTCGGGCAGGGTCTGCCGCAGCGTCGGACGGTCAACGTGGACTGCATTCCGAGCAAAAACAAACTGATAGTGATACTTCTTCCCGTCGAGCACCTTCGCCATGTTCTCGTTGGCTAAAACCCAATCGTGCATGCCATCCCGCATCACGTTGGGATTCAACAGATCCTTGTCGCCAACCTCCATCCATAGGCGGATGGGTTTGCGAGGGCTCTGCGGGATCAAATGCTCGTGGAATTCCCAGGCACCGTGGGGCGCTTGGGGATTGTACGGCCACTGCTGATTGATGAATGTCCCCGAATAGGCCAACACCCGGCGATAAAGCTCCGGATGGTACCACGCCATGATCAGGGCGCAAGCCCCGCCCGAACTGTAGCCCATCGACGCTCGACCATTCGGATCCTTCGTGAACTTCACCTGCGCCTCAGCTTCCGCACGCGGCAGAACTTCCTGCTCGACAAACTCAGCATACTTGCCCGACATAGTGTCGTACTCGAGTCCGCGCTCGCTTCCCTGAGCATCCCCGGTTCCATTCGCAATCGAAACCGCAATCATGACCGGAAGTTTTTTCTTTGCGATTAGGGCATCCAAAGCGGCAAACAGGTAGGTGTCCGGCCCATCCGCACTGACAAGCAATGGCGCAGCGGTTCCCGGCACATAATCCTTGGGCACATAGACGGCAACCTTGCGCGTGTAAGAAGCGGGGTGGCTGGTGGTCACGATCAACTTCGCCGGATCTTTCGGGTCGGGCGTTCCAAACGTATTCGACTCGCGCGCAATCCCCGGATAGAACTTGCTGTCCACAGAGTTCATGGTGAACTCGACCACCGTTCCATGCACGATCTTGCCCTCAGGATCGACCTCGGACGAGGCATGATGGGTAGGCCCAATGATGAAGTTGCCGTCTACATCTGAGGGCGGCACCTCGCCATCGGGAAGCTCTTTGGCTTCCACGTAACTCGGCGTATGGGGATCGCGAGCCGGGGGGATCGGCCGCTCGGCTTTCTGCGCTGCGAACATCAACGCACATGGCAGGAAAATCAGTTGGACGGCGGTAAAAATCTGGGACGCTCTGGGTCGGTTCAGGGACAGGGTCATTGGTTGTTGTAGAGCCTGGCGAAGGATCGAAGTACGCAAATACTCAATTCGGCAATTACCCCGCTTGCTTGGGAGCTGTGCGCTAGAAAACTCACTTCTTCTGCGGCTCGTCCTTGGTCTGTTCTGGATGTTCTTCGTAAATCGAATACTGCTTCCCCGGCCGCTTCAATTTAATCGTGATGTCGAGGCTTGGACCACTAATATTGTAGTCATCCCCGTAGGTTTGAAATCCCGAAGCGAGCACCTGTACCCTGATCTTTCCGTAAGGAACGCCCTCATAGCTTGCCTTGCCCTCGGGGTTCGTCTTCAGCTCCAATCCCTGCGGAGTCTGTTTTCCATCTTCGTCTACCGAATGCATGATCACCGCCGCGTTGCGCACAGGCTTGCCATTCTCATCGCGCACAATCACGAAATTGAGCGTCGCCAGGGGATCATCCTTCTTCTTTTTGGCTAGCCCCGGCAGGGCCGCTGCCAGAACCAGCAACCCGATCAATCCAACACGGTTTACTCTACTCATCGCGCAACCTTCCCCCTCGGCAGATTCTAAACTCGGAGGGAAACTCTGTCATCCCAGGGCTCTGACGCTCGTTCTTCGAGCGAGGAGAAGCCCCAGCCGCCTCCCGCTCTATCCTGAACGCTAACAAACGCGCTAAACTTACGTTTCTAACCAGGCTTCCCCGGGGAGGTGGTCATGGAATCAAACGAGAAAGTACGCGTCCAGACGCTACGAAAGTACAAAATTCTCGACACGGACCCGGAAAAGGCCTTCGATGATCTCACCATCCTGGCAGCCAGCATCTGCAACACGCCCGTGGCCCTGATCTCGGTCATCGACTCCGACCGGCAGTGGTTCAAGTCGAAAGTAGGCGTCGATATTCAGGAAACTCCACTCGACGTTTCCTTCTGCGCGGTGGCTATCCGGCAACCGGATCTCTTCGTCGTTCCTGATGCCAGCAAAGATCCGCGATTCAGCTCAAATCCTTTCGTGGTCTCTGACCCCAAGGTCCGCTTTTACGCAGGGGCGCCCTATGCCAGTTCCGACGGGCATCCCCTCGGCACCTTGTGCGTCATCGACACGGTTCCTCGCGAACTCACTCCGAGCCAGGAAGCTGCGTTGCTCGCCTTGAGCCGACAAGTGCAGGCCCAGTTTGAGCTTAGAAAGAACCTGCTTGAATTGCGCGAAGCCCTGATCGAGCGGGACCGGGCTGAAGCCGAGCGCGATCGTACGATCGTCGAACTGCAGAGCGCGCTCGACCACGTACAACGCCTCAGCGGACTTCTTCCCGCCTGCTCCGCCTGCAAGCTGGACGTGACCATTCCCGCCAATTCCAACGCAATTTCGGGAGTTGTCGACGGCGTCATGCAGATCGCACGGGAGATGAAGTGCGCAGAAGGCAACGAATATCACATCGAACTGGCTCTGCGCGAAGCCCTTGCCAATGCCATCGTGCATGGCTGCGATAACGATCCCACAAAGAAAGTGGAGTGCTGCGTAGCCTGCACGGAATCGTCCGATGTCATGATCATCGTTCGCGATCCGGGCCGGGGATTCGACCTGAAGACTGTGCCCGACCCGCTCGCCGTCGAGAACCTCAACTCCAGCCATGGCCGAGGGATCTACCTGATTAATCAGCTGATGGACGAAGTTTGTTTCGATCGCAATGGCGCCGAGATCCGCATGCGCAAAGTGGTCGCCACCTCGCCAGCGCCGGTCGTTTCGGCCACAGGAACAACCGGATGATCTGATCCATTCATCCCGGATCCGACTGCCGATTCATCACTTTTCCTTCCCGCCCATCCCAATCTTTCTCCCAGTGGAACGGTTTACGCCTTTCCTTCGTACCTTTTCGGGAGGCATACGTCTAACCGGCTGACGCCCCATGAACCTGCGCGAAATCGCAAAGCAGACGCTCGCGACCCTTCGAGCCCATAAAATGCGCTCCTTCCTGACCATGTTCGGAATCATGTGGGGCATTGCTTCGGTCATTATCCTGGTCGGCCTCGGCCTCGGTTTCCGCAAAGATCAGAAAAAGCGCATGGAAACCCTGGGCAAGGACCTGGTCATCATGTGGGGTGGCCGCACCAGCGCGCAGATTGGAGGCCTCGCTGCCGGCCGCAAAATTACTCTCACCATCAGCGATGCCCGCCTCATCCGCGACGAGTGTTACCAGGTCAAACTGGTGAGTCCGGAACTCCAGCGCAACGTACCCGAAGTGAGTCCTTACAACTCTGCCGCCCGCCAGATTTCTGGCGTTTGGCCCTCGTTTCAGAGCTTCCGCTCGCTTCTGCTCGCCGAAGGACGTCTGCTGACCGAGGAGGACGAAAGCAATCCGAACCGCGTCGTGATCCTGGGGTGGAATGCTGCCCGCCAGCTCTACCCCGGGCAGCCCGCCATCGGCACGACGCTGATCATCGCCAAGTATCCCTACACGGTCGTCGGAGTGCTTGCCGAAAAGAAGCAGAACTCGAATTACAGCGGACCCGACAATGACATGCTTTATGTGCCTTATTCCTCGATGGCGCGTGACTTCCCTCCCCCACCGGCGAAAGGCGAGCCGATTGTGAAGGGCTATCTGTCCGACATTGTGATGGAAGTCAGCGATCCCGAAGAACACGAAAAAGCAGTCATGCAAGTGCGCCGCACGCTCGGCCGCCTGCATCACTTTGAGGCTACCGATAAAGATGCGCTGTTTATTTGGGACACCATGGAAGGTTCGAAGATCCTGGCTCGTATCTTCGGCGTCATCACGATTTTTTTTGGTTGCGTGGCCGTGGTGACTCTTGCGCTCGGCGGTATCGGGGTGATGAACATCATGCTGGTGGCGGTCACAGAGCGCACTCGCGAGATTGGCATCTTGCGCGCGGTAGGCGCCACCAAGGCAGACATTCTGAATCAATTCTTCGCAGAATCGGCCGTGATCACCTCGCTTAGCGGGCTGCTCGGCTACTCTTTCGGGGTGGGAATCTGCGTTGTCATGGCGCATCTGCCCCTGCCCGAAATTGTTCCCGCACCCATCGTCTCACCGGCGGCAGTGATCACATCGCTGATCACCCTTTCCCTGATCACCGTGAGTGCAGGCATGTATCCCGCGCGTCGGGCAGCAGAGATGGACCCGGTCGAATGCCTGCACTACGAATAAACCAAGGTGCACTATGCGTCTGAAGGAACTGATTCAGCAAAGTTGGACAGCACTTCGGCGCAACCCCATGCGCTCCGCGCTCACTATGCTGGGAATCACTTGGGGGGTGATCTCGGTCGTCCTGCTTCTCGCCTTCGGACGCGGTCTCGGGGGCAGCGTGGTTTCCGCCATGGGAAACATGGGCAACAACGTGGTGGTCTTCTGGCCAGGGCAAACCAGTATGCAAGCCGGGGGGCAGCGTGCCGGACGCCCCGTCCATTTCGAATATGCCGACGTGGAAGCCATTCGTGCCGACGTTCCCCTGGTGCGCGCCGCGAGCGCCGAGTCCTGCAGCGACTTCGGTTTCAAGATCGGCACTCGAGTCGTGTCTCTCACCACCCGCGGCATCGAACTTCCTTATGGCTCCATGCGCCGACTGCTGAGTTTGGAAGACGGCCGCTATTTCGAAGAAGGAGACTTCATCAATCATCGGGGTGTGGTGATTCTCGGCCACAACGCCGCCAAGCGAGCCTTCCAGGGCGCGCCTGCTGTCGGGCAAACGGTCTTGGTGCAGGGTCGGAGCCTTGAAGTCATTGGCGTGCTCAACAACAAGATTCAGGATTCGATGTACATGGGCCCGGACAATGAGCAGGCCTTTATCCCATTCGATCTTTATAACCACCTGAAAAATCAGCGCGATCCCAGCATGATTATCATTCAGCCCCTGTCTGCTGACCTTCACACCGAAGCCCTGGTGGCGGCGCGCCGCGTTCTTGCCATGCGGCACCATTTCGATCCCCGCGATGAGAAGGCTACTCCGGTATGGGACACAGTTGAAACCACCAAGATGCTGCAATACTTCTCGCTCGGACTCGAAGTCATGATGGGTATCATCGGAGCCCTGACTCTCGCCGTGGGTGGCGTCGGGGTGATGAACATCATGCTGGTCAGCGTAACCGAGCGAACCCGGGAAATCGGCCTGCTGAAAGCCCTGGGCGCGCGCCCACGCAACATTCTCGGCCAATTTCTTGTGGAAGCGTTGGTGCTGACATTCATGGGAGGAGCAGCCGGCATCATCGGCTCGTGGTTGCTGACTGCCGTAATTCCGCCTCTGCCGCTCTACAGCGAGTTCTACAAGACCGCTAACCACGAAGGGGATATCTTCCTGCGCGCTTCGCTCAATGTCATGCTCGCTTCAGGCATCATTCTCGCCGTGGTGGGTATTGTCAGTGGCTTCTGGCCCGCGCTCAAAGCCTCGCGCCTCGAACCTATTGAAGCGCTGCGGGCGGAGTAATCGGAAGACACCGGGGTTCACGCTGGTCGGAATCTAGGATATTGTTTCTGGTGCCGCGGCTTGTTCTCTCGCCTCGAAAGAGGCCTTCTTGCCCGCGACCGCCAAGCGATGTTTCTTGGCCCAGGTTCGATGCTTTGCTCCCAGGCTGAGGCACGCAAGCAGCCCGCCCAACACAAACCAGCTGAACGTAAAAAGAAAGAGGAATGCGTACAAGCCCGCAAATGCGAATAACTCCACGGCCGACATTTCGAGCATACATGGCCGGGCGTATTCGATCCTGCCCTGAACGGCGTCTGTGTTAAGGATGGCACGAAACAGAAAGAGATTCCGCAGGTGACGAACGTGGATCGCGAGTTCACTCAAGATCATTGATCCTAGTACGAATTGGTAAAGACGCGCATCCAAAATTCCAGCCAGCCACCAGACCACTCCCAAGTAAGCGCCAACAACTACCATTGCCGCCACGAAGCGCGGACTCAGGGCCCGCAAAGCATCAATGTCTGACTGGAAGTAGGGGGTAATCTCAAAGCTGCCCTCGAAGACAATTTTGTCCTTGACGCCACCCTGGTACAGGCGGGCACAGGTCAAGGTGAACGCATAGTCAGAGGCATAGAGGGAAACCCAGACCCCCAACCCAGGCCATAGGCTATCGAAGAAAAGGTGATTCATGGTCATGGTACTGACCTAATTTTTATGTTCCGCGAATTTTGCGCCACAATTTTTTCAGCGCTTCATCAAAGGTTCGGGGCGATGCGATCCACAGCCAAGCACCTACTGTGCGGCCAAAAACCAGAGCGAACTTTGTAACCAGCTCGGCATAGGCTACGCTGCTAGCAAATCCCGCATCGTCCAAATTTAGATCAGTACCATGCTCATGGATCGAGTGGTCAGACATGGGCTGTATGCCCGAGGAGAAGACGACCCACAATCGGCCTAAGTCAAATTGGACTCTCGCGCAGAATCGCGCGCAAGTAACGGCAGGCCGAGCACCACGCGGTCAGAGTGCTTTATGTCCAGTCGAAAATACGAGTACACCCGCCATCAGCACCAGCGTCAACCCTTCAATCAGCAGCGCGCAGGTTGTCCACCGCTTGGCCTGGTCAAAGCGCGCCAGCAACCTGCTGAAGACTAAGCCCGCAAAAACCAGAGGAGATGCAAACATCCGGTCGACGCATATTTCACCGAGCATGGACGCTCCCTGGTTCACGGCAGGAACCATGAATATCGCGAGCGAGATCGGCGCAGTGGCACTTACTCCCAGCAACACCTTGGCATAGCGCGCGTAGAGCTCCTCAGACTTGCGGAGCACAATGACCAGAATCCCCGTCGGCACCAGCACCATGCACCCGATCAACACTTCCAGTATCAGGTCGCCACCCGCATACATCCCGCTTGCCGCTAGGGCATCTTCCGGG
Organism: Terriglobales bacterium; assembly: GCA_035496675.1. Classification (GTDB taxonomy): domain Bacteria; phylum Acidobacteriota; class Terriglobia; order Terriglobales; family Acidobacteriaceae; genus Gp1-AA145. The sequence continues at coordinate 39,701 of DATJEL010000004.1, read as the reverse complement.
TTCCTGACGTACTGCATGTGACGTTCATAGATCAGCACCGCGGCCGTGACCAGCACAGCCGCATAGGAGGCAGCTACTAAGCCGAGCTGAGTTCGGATTGGGATTGCTTTCATATCCTGCATTGTATTTCCGGTCTGAATGTTTCCCTGTTAACTGATGGTGTGCCAACTGGGAGGGCCCCCCTCAGGGCTGGCGTTACTGAACACCGGCCGACGCGGAATGGCCGAGTTGCGGGAGGACGACAGGCGGATGGTTCCGTTAATCTGGTCTGGCATGCCTATTCGCAGCCTCTCGACCGCAATTGTTTGCCTGCTGTTCCTTGCAGCTCCCCTGTCCCGAGCCTGGGGAGATGACTTCCGGATCATCCGCACTTATCCTCACGACCCGAACGCCTTCACCCAAGGTCTGGTCTTCGTGGACGGCCACCTCTATGAGAGTACGGGTCGAAATGGCCACTCTTCTGTCCGATTGATCGACCTGTCCACCGGTTGGGTGCTCAAGCAATACGACCTGCCGCAAGAATACTTTGGCGAAGGCCTCACCGATTGGCGCGACACTCTCATCCAGCTGACCTGGATCTCAGGCGTTGCGTTCGTCTATGACCGTTCCACCTTCACCCTGCGTCGCACGATGCACTACACCGGAGAAGGCTGGGGCCTGACGCACGATTCGAGAGCTCTTATCCTGAGCGACGGCACTCCCACGCTCCGCTTCCTCGATCCCAGCTCCTTCCGCGAGATCAAGAAGCTAAATGTTCTGGACCGAGGCAATCAGCCGGTCAAGAATCTCAACGAACTCGAATACATTGAAGGCGAGATCTACGCCAACGTCTGGCACGAGAATCGCATCGCCCGCATCTCTCCCCGCAGCGGACGGGTCCTCGGCTGGATCGACCTTTCTGGCCTTTTGAAAAACGTAGAGGTTTCCGATTCCGAAGCCGTGCTCAACGGAATCGCCTACGACGCCAAGTCGGGCCATCTGTTCGTCACCGGCAAACTCTGGCCCAAGCTCTTCGAGATCGAGATCGTGCGAAAAGACCTGCGCTAGCAGCAGGAGCTTCCGAGCTACACCCGGGTCCCGAGCTCGCGGCTAACAAAGATGGGCTGAATTTCACCCGTGGGGCGTTATTTCGCGAGCTGGCGGGAGTCCCCCGCGTAAACAGGCGCTTCGTAGAATCAGGCCAGAACTCAGCGAAACAGTAAGGCCGCCATCGCATCCAAGTATCCTTAGGACTGACCTCGGCCGAGCCTCCCGGGTGGGTTTTTATGATTTCTTGACAAGGTGAAATCACCGGTCTCGGAATTTCGACGCGCGGCTGACAAGGAGCAATTCATGCAAACTCGTAAACTCGGCAAATCGAACCTGGAAGTCTCCGCCATCGGATTCGGATGCATGGGCCTGAGCTTCGGCTACGGCCCGGCCGTGGACAAACAGCAAGGCATCGGAGTGATCCGCGCGGCGGTCGAGCGCGGCGTCACCTTCTTCGATACGGCCGAAGTCTACGGCCCTTTCACCAACGAAGAACTGGTTGGCGAGGCGCTCGCTCCATTTCGCGGCAAGGTCAGGATTGCAACCAAATTCGGATTCAGGATTATCGACGGCAAGCAGTCCGGTCTCGACAGTCGACCCGAACACATCCAGGCAGTCGCTGAGGCCTCGCTCAAGCGCCTCAAGACCGATGTTATCGACCTTTTCTACCAGCATCGCGTCGACCCCAACGTTCCCATTGAAGATGTCGCCGGAGCCGTGAAGGATCTTATCCGTCAAGGCAAGGTGAAGCACTTTGGTCTTTCCGAAGCGGGGGTGCAAGTGATCCGTCGCGCACACAACGTACAGCCAGTCACCGCGCTTCAGAGCGAATACTCGATCTGGTGGAGAGAACCGGAGGCAGAAATTCTGCCCACTCTGGAAGAACTGGGCATCGGCTTTGTTCCCTTCAGTCCCCTTGGCAAAGGGTTTTTGACCGGCGCAATCAGCCAGGAAACGCAGTTCAGTGAGACCGATTTTCGGCAGATCGTTCCTCGTTTTTCGTCCGAAAATCGAAAGGCGAATCAGGCCTTGGTGGATCTTCTGGCCCGGTTCGCGCGACAAAAGAAGGTCACCCCTGCACAATTGGCGATCGCTTGGATCCTCGCGCAAAAATCCTGGATGGTGCCGATCCCCGGGACAACCAAGATTCCTCGTCTCGAGGAAAATCTCGGAGCCGCCAAGGTCGAACTGACCCCGGATGATCTTCTCGAGATCGACTCCGCCGCATCCAAGGTGCAAGTCCAAGGTGAACGTTACCCGGAAAGTGCCCAGCGCATGATCAATCGTTAGGATCTGGAGATCGATCCAAGGTTGTCCATGCTTGCAGCTGATCCTTTGAGAGCGAATTGGGGAACCATCGAGGACCGACTCAACTCTCCCAGCCCGAGGGGTGGCGAGCGACCAGAAAGACCAGACCACGGACGTTTCGCGAGAGGCAAACGCATGACCACGCAGAATGAATCCTTCAAAGACCGTCTTTCCCGTTATCGCGAGATCAACCTAACTGTGACGGGCAGGAAGTCCGGACGCGCCATCTCGAACCCGGTCTGGTTCGTATTCGAGGATGACAAGCTTTATCTCCTGCCTGTCACAGGATCAGACACCCAGTGGTACAAGAATGTACTCAAGAACCCGAAGATTACGGTCTTGGCCCGTGGCCTCGAAGCGGCACTTCGAGCCCAACCCATCATGGACCATGCACAGGTGTCGACCGTCATCGAGAAATTTCGCGGCAAATACGCCGGCGACGTGGAAAGGTACTACTCCAAGTTCGATGTGGCGGTCGTGGCCGAACTGAATAGAGATCTATAATGATCGCGAAAACAGGTGCCCTCGAATTGGTGAAGACGAAAGGCTAAGTACCGAGGCGCCCTCAACCCTGGCGGACGGGACTCTACACTCCATGACACCACTGGCTGGATGGGAGAACTTCTACGTGATCGTCGGGTCCTCTGCCGGCGCCCTGATCGGACTGCAATTCGTGGTAATCACCCTCATCGCTGACCTGCCGATTTCCCGTGGCCCGGTGCAAGCCCAGGCCAGCAACGCCTTTGCCACGCCAACGGTTGTGCATTTCAGTGCCGTGCTGGGTTTGGCCGCAATTGCCTGCGCACCCTGGCGCGGGACGATCGGACCCGAAATTCTGTGGGGCGGGCTCGGTCTGGTTGGAATCGTGTACGAGATTGTCGTGCTCCGCCGAATGCGGACCCAGGCGCTCTATCAGCCCCAATTCGAGGACTGGTTGTTTCATTCGCTCCTGCCCCTGACCGCATATCTGATCCTAGCGATCGCAGCGTTTCTCAGCCACGTTCAGTTCGCTTCGGCCCTGTTTACCGTCGGTACCTCGGCGCTGCTGCTCCTCTTCATCGGCATCCATAACGCCTGGGACGCCGTGACTTACCACGTCTATTTCATCCGGCAGGCCAACAAAGATGCGGGACCGCAGTCCTGAAGGTGAGACGCGGTTTCGATCAACCGGGCTCGAACAGAAAAACACCGCCCCCATCCATCTTCTTCTATTTCACCGGGTCCCCGTGCACCTCTACCTCGCGCGCAGCAACTCCCGCCATGACCGGTTGCGGCAGGCGCCCTGTCCAGTTCGCCCATCCCCAGAAAATGGCAGTCGATGAACTCAGCACTCCGGCAACCGTGCCGATCAATCGCGCTCCGTAGTGGATCGATGCAATTCCCGCCCCCATCATCGAAATCATCATCATCGTCCAGGTAAGGGCTTCAATCGTGGCAAAGACGCGGCCGCGGTACTGATTCTCCACCGTCCGCAACAGATACGAATAGTTCACCACCGAGTTGATGGCGATCGCCAGACGTGACAAGCAAATGAAGATGAGCGCCAGTTCGATCCGCGGCATCCGGCTGAACAGAACATACGCTCCACCATGCACGATGTAATTGATAAAAACCGCGAGTTTGTACTCTTGAAAAGACAACCTTTTGCCCAACCAGTTCCCGAGTAAGCCACCGATCAGCAACCCCACTCCGGCGCAGCCCCAGATCAATCCGATCCCGGTAGCGCCCGCGTTGAAGACATCTTCTCCAAACAGGGTAAACAGGATTTGGGCGGCGCCGCCTCCCGTCGCCCACCCAACCGCCAGCAAGGCGATTGCAAGCACCAGCGGGATCGATCGCATGTAGCGGAGCCCCTCGCGGTATTCATGCCAAGGCCGCACAACTTCGACCTCGGTCAGGCTCTTCGGTTCGGCTCGGAAGCTCTGTCCCTTGGGCGCTTTCAGCTTAGAGATCGCCCACGCCGAAAACACGAATGACAGCGCATTGAAGACAAATGCCCCTTTGTAACTGACGGCGACCACCGTTGCGCCCAGAAACGCCCCAATCGTCAATGTTGTCCACTGCGTGGTTTGTGTCAGCGAGTTGGCGGTGTGCAGTTCCTCTTCGCTGGTGATGGTTGGCAGAATCGCAGATCTTCCTGCTGTGAAGAACGGTGAAGCGACCATCAGCAGCGCACTGAACAGGTACAGCAGCCACACTCGGTGCCCTGAGACCACTAACAGGAAGCCGAGCGCGACGACTGCCCGCATCAGGTCGCTCGCGATCATGATCCGCCGCCGGTCGAAACGGTCAAGCAGCACCCCGGCCAGGGGCCCAATGGTGACGGCGGGAATTGCGCGCGCCAGCATGATGCCGGTAACAACCAGGCCGGATCTGGTGAGCGCCATGGCCAGCGCAAACACGGCGATGTTATTGAAGTGATCCCCGACCTCACTTACAACTTGCCCGATCCATGTGTACCGGTAATTTTGATTGAGGCGGAGCAGCGTCAGGAATTCGCGCATGATCGAAGCAGAGCCGCTGGCAAAATCTTATCTGATGGCGGCCGGCGGCTGGAGTTCCCCTCAGGGTCCCCTCTCCCCGCCTGGAAACCCGGTGGCAAGGCCGGGGAAGCGGCGCTAGCGGGACAAGTCGCATGCAGCCGGGCGAGCAGGGCGATGTTCAGAGAGGGGATAAGCTCCAAATCGTGACGCGATCCCGAGGTCCTTACGCCTGGGAAGCGTCCCGCCACCCCATCCAGCGAGCTCTGCGGTATCTTTTGAGGCTTCCTCGACTCTTCCCCTGCTCGACTCCGCATTAATCCCTTTGCCTGGCTAGCTTCGGCCGCGCATAACCCACCCGCGGGAGCCAACCAAGCCTTCTCAGGAAAATTCCAGAACGGATCTAAGTACCTGCGGTACAATAGGTTAATGGAGACGCAGGTTCAGTCCGGAGCCTAATCACCGGGTGCTGCGCTTGACAATGCGGACCCTGGATTCTTAAAATTAGCACTCGAAAAGGCTGAGTGCTAACAATCAGCTTTCCCTATACCAGCTATCAACCCCGAACCAATTCGAGCACGAATTGGAACTCGGAAAACAGCACCCATATTCTGAAAGGAGTAGGAACAATGGCTACGAAATTCACTCCGCTGCACGACCGCATCCTGGTTCGTCGCGTGGAAGAGTCGGAAACCACCCGTGGCGGGATCATCATCCCCGACAGCGCGAAAGATAAGCCGCAGGAGGGAGAAGTTATCTCCGCTGGCAAAGGCAAGATCAACGAGGAAGGCAAGATTCGTCCTCTCGACGTGAAGGAAGGCGACCGCATCCTGTTCGGCAAATATGCCGGCACCGAAATCAAGCTGGATGGCGAAGACTTCGTCATCATGCGCGAAGAAGAAGTTCTGGGGATCCTGACTGGCGCGGCGAAGCGTGAGACCGCAGGTTCAAAGCGGTAGGGAAAGTCTTCGCGAGACGCGGTCCTGATATTGAGAAATAACGAATTCCTAAGGAGATTTACAAATGGCTAAACAAATCGTACACGGAGAAGAGTCCCGCCAGGCGATTCTTCGCGGCGTCAACGTGCTGGCAGACGCTGTAAAGGTCACGCTCGGCCCCAAGGGCCGCAACGTTGTGATCGACAAGAAATTCGGTTCGCCGACCATCACCAAGGACGGCGTGACCGTTGCAAAGGAAATCGAACTGAAAGACACGCTCGAGAACATGGGCGCGCAGATGGTGAAGGAAGTCGCTTCCAAGACCTCCGATGTTGCCGGCGACGGCACCACCACCGCCACGGTTCTCGCGCAGGCCATCTTCCGCGAAGGCGTGAAGACGGTTGCCGCCGGCGCCAATCCCATGGCCCTGAAGCGCGGCATCGAGCAGGCGATCAATCTCGTCGCCGGCAAGGTCAACAAGGAAGGCGAGCGGGAAAAGGGCGACCTCGACAAGCTCTCCAAGCCGGTCTCCGGCGAAATGATCGCGCAGGTGGGAACAATCTCGGCGAACAACGACGAGACCATCGGCCGGATCATCGCTGAGGCCATGAAGAAGGTTGGCAAGGACGGGGTCATCACCGTCGAAGAGTCGAAGACCCTGGAGACCCAGCTGGACGTGGTTGAAGGCATGCAATTTGACCGCGGCTACCTGTCTCCCTACTTCGTCACCGATCCCGAGCGCATGGAAGCGGTTCTTGAGAATGCCTACATCCTCATCCACGAGAAGAAAATCTCCTCGATGAAGGACCTTCTTCCTCTACTCGAGCAGATCGCCAAGAGCGGCAAGCCGCTGGTGATCATCGCGGAAGACGTTGAGGGCGAGGCGCTCGCGACCCTGGTCGTAAACAAGCTGCGCGGCACTCTGCACGTTGCAGGCGTCAAAGCTCCAGGCTTCGGCGACCGTCGCAAAGCCATGCTGCAGGATATCGCCATCCTCAGCGGAGGCAAGGCCATCACCGAAGATCTCGGCATCAAGCTCGAGAACGTCCAGGTGAGCGACCTTGGCCAGGCGAAGAAGGTCACGATCGATAAAGACAACACCACCATCGTCGAGGGCAAGGGCAAGCACGCCGAGATCGAAGGCCGCGTAAAGGAAATCCGCAGCCAGATCGATAAGACCACCAGCGACTACGACCGCGAGAAGCTGCAGGAGCGGTTGGCGAAGCTGGTCGGCGGCGTGGCGGTGATTAAGGTGGGTGCCGCGACCGAAACCGAGATGAAGGAAAAGAAAGCACGCGTGGAAGACGCTATGCACGCTACCCGCGCCGCCGTGGAAGAGGGCATCGTCCCGGGTGGCGGAGTCGCGCTGGCTCGCACCGCCCAGTCGCTTGAGAAGCTCAAGCTCGAAGGCGACGAGCAGATTGGCATCAACATCGTGAGGCGCGCCATGCAGGAGCCTTTGCGCCAAATCGCCGAGAACGCCGGCGAAGAGGGCGCTGTGGTTCTCGGCAAGGTGCTCGACGCGAAGGACCCCAACTACGGCTACAACGCCTTCTCGAATGAGTACGAAGACCTGGTAAAAGCCGGCGTGCTCGATCCGACGAAGGTGGTCCGCACCGCGCTGCAGAATGCAGGTTCGATCGCGGCCCTCATGCTGACGACCGAAGCCCTGGTCTCCGAGCTGCCGGAGGAGAAGAAAGCTCCCGCGGCCCCAGGCGGCCATGGCATGGGCGGAGATATGTACTAAGAAGACCTTCGCTTGCAGTCATGAGCTGCAAGCGGAGATCGAAACCCCGCGAAAAGGTGTACGACCCCGCCTTTCGCGAAGAACAAAGAACATAGAACATAGAACGAAGAACGGCGCTCCCATATTCGGAGCGCCGTTTGGTTTTTTGTCTGCTGAGATACTCTCGGGTGGCTTCGGGTATTGACCCTAGCTGGCGAGCGTTTCGACCCGCGTGGTCAGCAGCAGGTCGACGCAGTTTCCCTTGGGCTGCAGGGTTCCATCCCCCCCGTTTGAAAGCCTTGCCCCGCCGACCGATAAGAACGACAAAATCGACGGAGAAAACCACCCTAGGAGGCGAAACTTATTCCGAGTGCCTGGGTTCTGCAAAGGAGGTCGATTGTAGCTCACCCCCCAGGAAGGAGTATCTCGATGTCTTCCCCTTTAAGGCTTCTCGCACTTACCCCTCTTTTGGTTCTTGCAGGTTGTAGCAATGCGCTCAATCCCTTTTGCGGAAGCTCCAGACCAGCGCCGCTCATTGGTTCGCTCTCCCCAAGTACGGTGACCTATGCGCAAGTGCAGCAAGGCGTGCAGCTTACCGTGAACGGCAGTCATTTCGTTTCGGCTTCGGAGGTTGTCATTAACGGAAAGGCGCTTGGCCCCACCGTGGTCTCCAATCAGCAACTGCAAATCATGCTGACCACCGGAGTGATTTCCGGGCCAGGACAATTCAATGTCAAGGTACTGACACCTGGCGGAAATGTCGGGGACGTAGGTTGTTCGAGCGGAGGCACCAGCAGCACGCTCATGCTATCTGTACAGTAGGCGGGTGCTACAAGAGTTTTTCTTCGTGGATCGCACCAAAAAATCTGGTTGCGACCAAAGCGGCTAGGACTGTTCTCACGCGGTGGTGTCCTCGCGATCAGGCCACACTATTGGGAGCGGGGAACGAAGTCGAGCTTCACCTCAAAGGTGTCGGTATTTTCAGCGGGAGCGTATTTCCACAGCTTGACCGCATCGGAGGCTGCGTCGACGAGAATCGGGTTGCCACCGACGGGCGTTATGGTCTTTACATTGCCGGCCGGTGAAACCACGATCGTCAATCTCACAACCCCGCCAATTTCGTGGGTCCTGAGATATTCGGGATACTTCGGCGCAACCCGCGTGATCAGTTTTCGCGGAGCTGGATCTTCAGCGCGGACGCGCGGCGAGAGAACCGCCACGGTTACGGCGAAACAAAGGATCAGAAACGCGCGAGCAGAGCTGCGCAGTAAAGGAGACGAACTCCACGAGATTCTTGTAGTCAAGGCACACGCCCCCAAATTCAGACAATCTGGGGCTGACTTTAGCAAAAGGTGGTAATCACAGAAACGTCACCAAAGTCACTTAGGCCAGAGGTTGCCAGGGGGCGACGCGATCCGAAGGGCAGGGACTAACGTACTGCCCGAGGAAAGCAGAAGACCGGATCGACGTCAACCGGCACGCCGTCGGCCTTGGCGAGGGATTCGCGAAGCTCGAGCGAGATCACGTCGTACTTCTTGAACCAAGCCTCGGCGCGAGCACGATCGCCAGCCGCTTCCATCCCAAGCAATTCCTTGGCTAATCCCTCGATCTGCTCGGGCATTTTGTCGTAATCGACCTCATATTTGCCCGAGGCCAGGCGGCGAACCGCTCCGTGCTCAACGTAGTAGTTGAACTCCATCATTTCAGCCTGACCATGAGCTTCGGCTGCGCCAAAGCGGAGGGTGCGGAAATTTCCCGCGAGGTAGGAGGCATAGTATTCGTGGAGCTTGTTTTTGGGAAGAACCCCGTGATCCACGAGCCACTTGAGGGCGAACATTCCAACCACATCGGCCTTTGCCTCTTCGAGGCCACCATAAATCGGGCCGATCGCCTGGCGGATGTCGATCTTTTCCCCAGAGCTGTTATGCGCAAAAGCTGGTCCCAGGCCGTGGCAGATTTCGTGCAAAATTGTGCCGAGTAGGTAACCTTCCCCGGAGACAGAATCGACCTGCTCGGCGGGCATCATGTACTTGGCCAGCGGGAGAATAACGTAGTTCACGCGGGCATCCATGAAATTCTTGAAAAACATCTTCTTGCTGCCCTTGATTTCGTGGACGCGGGGATCGTTGGGGAGATTGTCGGCGACCGCCTGATATCCGTGTCCTAGGTCGGCGGTGCGGAAAGGCACGTCGACGACCTCCATGGGAGTTTCCAGCCCTCGCTTGGAAGGCCGATCGCGCTCGGGGACGGGGAGCGCATCCTGGATGTCAGCCACGTATTTCTGGAATGTTTCCATGCGACGGCTCTCGGCTTCATCGCGGATCATCACCGATCCACCATAGGTGGCCTTTACTCCCAGCAGATCGTCGTTATAGGTCTCGTAGGGCGCAAAAATAATGTCAATTTTTGGGCGCTTGAGCTCGAGCCAGGCGACGTCACTGTCGAAATAATTGTCAGTAAGAAGGGCGTCGGCACGAAGGCGGAGAAATTTGCCGAACGCGGCATCGGAAGAGAGGGCTGCCGCATCGCGCAACGCGGTCGCCGCGGGTTCCAGGAACTCGCGGAAAGCGACGTGATACGGAATGGCTTCAAGATCACTTCCCTTCCGGCGAACGATGGTGGTGTTGCTGTAAATCTCGGCACGCTTCTCGGGATGATCCTTGACGTACGCCTCGATCTCCGTACGCGTAATTCCTGGCGGGTAGAATCCACCCCAAGGAGCGGGTTGCAAACCGGCCACGAAAGGTTTGTCGCCGTTGAGCAGATCGAAGCGCGAGCCATTGATCCAGAGAAAGCGCCGCAGACTGACGTCCTGGGGGTCGTTGCTGCCTGCCAGAGAGTTGTAGAGAGGAAGAGCCCCGGGGTCGATCTGACGCCAATAGATGTCGTCGAGGTAGCGACAAGCCTCGACCAGTTTAAGGACCATCTGGTTTTCGCGCGCCGACAAACCTTCGGAATGGAAGGCCATGTCGACTTGCCGGAATTTGGCAACGCGTTGCTGGAGGTCGGGAACCACCCGCACCTGCAAGCTGTGAGGTGGAGGATCCGCGGGCTTCCTGGGTTGCGACTTTGCCGGACCAGTTACGATCAGGCACACCAATAGCAATGCTACAGCTTCCCCCCTGCTGGCCATTGCTTTCAATTTTATCAGCAAACCGGTTCCCGTCGATTCCAACGATGATTCCTCGTTCCTATGGGAAGTCCATTTAAGATGGTTCCGTGTCGCACGCTCTTTCTCCTCAGACTCTTCTCATCGATGCCGATGACACGCTCTGGGAAAACAACATCTACTTCGAGCGGGCCATTGCTGATTTCATCTCATTTTTGAATCATCGAGAGCGTACCCGCATGGAGGTGCGTCAGATTCTGAACGAAGTGGAGCGCGATTGCATCGTGAGTCATGGCTATGGGCTGAAGAGTTTTGCTCACGCGCTGGTGCAGACCTTCGAGCGAATTTCGGTGGAACCGATTACCCCCGAACTGCACCAGGCAATTCACGGATTCGCGCACACCATTGCGAAGCAACCGATACAGCTTCTTGCCGGGGTTGAGAAAACGCTCGACTACCTTGCCAGCCGGCATCGCCTGGTGATCGTGACTAAAGGCGATCGACAGGAGCAGTCCGGGAAGGTCGATCGTTCAGGGCTGAGGGAATATTTCTCTGCAGTGGAGGTGGTGGCGGAAAAGGACGAGCCCACGTACGCGGGCGTGATCAGGAAGCATGCCTTGGTTCACGAGACCACATGGATGGTGGGGAATAGTCCAAAATCCGACATCAATCCGGCGCTGCGTGCGGGAATCAATGCCGTTTTTGTTCCCCATGACGATACCTGGATTCTCGAGCACGAAGAAGTTGTTCCCTGTGAACCACCGAGGCAGCTGCTGGTGCTAAAAACTTTTCCTGAGCTCCAAAAATATTTTTGAGGTACGCCAAAGCCGGCTTATTTGCAATCCCTACCGCAAGGATGTGGTCGGCGGCTTCAGGCGATCAAGCGCCTTTCTCGCATCAGCCGCAAAGGGCCCGTTGGGAAGGATCTTTAGGTAGGCCTGGTAGTGTTCGACGGCGTCTGAGGAATTTCCCACTTTCTCTTCGCATTCGGCAAGGCGAAAGTTAGCAACCGCATCGCTGGGCTTGTAAACGAGTGCGTCTTTGTAGCGTTCGAGGGCGCCCTTGTAGTTTTTGCGCTTGAAGTAGTAGTCGCCAACCTCAATGTCCTTTGCTGCCTTGTGCGGGTCCCAGGGATGCATCTCGTCAACATCGGAAGCGGTTTCCTCATCGATGATGACTGGGTTGTTATCGGGGTGATTTTTGGCATCGTCTTTCGGCGGGCTGAGATCGATCCGCGTATCTTTGCTAGAACTCATTTCGGTTTCGCGGGTTGAGTCGCGAGAATCGTCCCGCTGAGATTGCGGAGCGGACTTCGTATCATCGTCTTGAGCTCGCACCACAACCCAAGAACCACTGAACGCGACAACAAGAAGTGCCGGAGCTAACAACCGCCGGAGCATGGAGTCATTTTACAGGAAGCCCCGGAGGTGCCGAGCTTGGCAGGTCTCGCCTTCTCTTTCGAGAGGGTCCATCGGTAAGGTATCTAGCAGACTTTCAAAATCGCACCGGCCGTGGAGGAGCCAGGTCGCGGTCCAAGTTTACTCCTTCCAGGGTAGGCCCTTCGCCAAAAAGAAATTGTTCGAAATCAGGTTTCTTTCCAGCCAGCTTTTGGTAATCCCGCTCTGCCAGAACGACCACCGTGGCATTGTGGCGCCGCACTCGCTGAGGTCCTTCAGCAAGCGCCCGAGTCAATCCGGAGTATTTTCCAATATCAGAAAAAAGGCCTCCAAGTTTTCAATAACTTGGAAGCCTTTGGCGAAGTCCTCCGGGGAGGAGGGAAAATCACTTCTTACATCGACGGAGGCGTGGACGTTGCCGCGGGCTGTCCCTGGCCTTCGGCGGTATTCGTCATAAGGCGAATATCCACTCGGCGATTGGCGGCGCGGCCTTCACGAGTCTTGTTCTCTTGCACCGGCTTGTCCTTGCCAAGGCCGATCAAGTAGATCTTGTGAGCCGGAATGTTGTGCTTGGATCCGAGATACTGGATCACGGAGTTCGCGCGGCGTTCGCTGAGGCTATAGTTGTAGTCCGCCGGGCCAACCGAATCCGTGCCACCCTCGACGGTGATGATGTAGCCCTTGGTATTGGGCACATTCGCGGCCAACTTATCCAGTTCTTCTTTGGCCTGACTGGTCAGAAGGTCCTTATCGAAGCCAAAATGAATGGCCGTCTCGCTGACCACACGATAGTTGTCGAGATTGGCAACAGCATTGGAAAGCACGTCAACGCGGTGAACAGCATTGTCCGCGGACTGTTGTGCCTGACTGGCCTGCTGACCGGCGGCTTGCGCCTTCTGGTCGGCGGCGGCCGCGGCCTGCGTCACCTGCTGGATACCCTGCTGGGCGCGGGCGTCCACGTCCTTGATCGCCTTGCTGTTCTGGGCGGTCAGGTCATCGAGTTCGTTGGTCTTGTTGATGAGAGGCGTGGTCTGTTGCTTGACATAGTTCTTGCTGGTGCAGCCGACCGACGCCGCCATGCTAGCTGCCAGTGCAATGACTAAAGAAGCGCGATTCATGTTTGGAGGACTCCTTCCTCACTGATAATTTAGAAACCTGGGCAACAGGAGTTTGATTCTGTTCCCTGGGAAATGCGCAACAGCGCATTTAACAAATCCGAAAACCTGGGTCGCATGCCCCCCTTCGGGGAGCTCTGCGAATGGCCGCTTGCCCTCGCTTCGCATCCCGCGAAGGCTGAGCTTACAGCCACTCTCAACTCAAGCACGGTCATTGCCATCCGTGCCAGCCGAATGTACATGCCGTACTCTACTCAAAACACAAGATTTAGATGCCGACCCAGTATAACCCCGATGCTTTTCAGGACCCAACTTGAGGAAAAATTTATACGGTGCAGGCAAGCCAGACACCCCGTTTTCATTTCTCAGGCCCCAAGTGGGTCCCCGATTAGGCTTTGAGACCCGTACTATTGTTTCTCACCACGGGCTGGCGCGCGCGTTCCCGTTGTAACGGACAAGGTATGACGAAGGAATTCCGAAATCGCCCAAAATCAAAGGGTTTTGCCGCAAGCTTGCCCCGTCTCGGCTCTCAAAAAGCAAGGCTGAAGTGGGTCCGAGCCCTCTTCCTCTAAAATAGAGGCTCACTCCCCGTGGATCTGCAGCAGAAAATCCGCACCATCCCAGCCTCTCCAGGTGTGTATCTGTACAAGAACGCCGAAGGGGAGGTGATCTACGTCGGCAAGGCCAAGAGCCTGCGCCATCGGGTAGGTTCGTACTTTCACGACGGCAGGGTGGCGGACTCGAAGACTGGAACGCTACTGCGGGAGGCAGTGGACGTCGACTATATCGTCGTCGCAAATAATAAAGAGGCTCTGGCGCTCGAAAACCACCTCATCAAGCAAAAGAAGCCCCGCTTCAACATCTTACTTCGGGACGACAAGACCTATCCGTATGTGAAGCTAACGCTCGCAGAGCGGTATCCGCGGGTGTATGTCACCAGGCGACTCAAGAAGGATGGAAGCGCTTATTACGGACCCTACTTCCCGGCGAATCTCGCGTACCGGATTGCAGACTTGATCCACCGCAGTTTTTTGGTGCCGTCATGCAATGTGGATTTAAACCGAACGCATCCCAGGCCATGCCTGCAGTACTACATCGGAAGGTGCCTGGGGCCATGCGTTGCCGGGCTGACGACGCCGGAGATCTATCAGGAAGCGGTGCGCGATGTGAAGCTGTTCCTCGATGGAGGGCAGGCGGAGTTGGCGAAGTCCCTGCGCGGGCGCATGGCGAAGGCGGCGGAAGCCCAGGAGTTCGAGCGGGCAGCCAAGTATCGCGACCTAATTTCCACCGTGGAGCAGTTGCGGGAGAAGCAGCGCATTGCGGCCGCCGAGGGCGATGATGCCGACGTGTTTGGCTACCACTACGAGAATCGCATGCTCGCCGTGAATTTGTTTCACATGCGTGGCGGGCGCGTGCTCGACAGGCGTGAGTTCTTCTGGGAGGACTTGCCGGATTTTGAGGCAGCGGCAGTCGAGGACGACTCGAGAGAAACCGGCTCTGGCGACTTCAATCCCTCACAGTTCTTTTCCCAATTTCTCACGCAACTCTACATCGGGCAGCCCTATGTGCCCCGGAACATCTATGTGCCGGTGGACTTTGAGGACAGGGAGATGCTCGAAGAAGTGCTATCGGAGCAGATCGCCGGCGAGGCCACCCGGGCCAGTCGAGCCCACCTTGTCGTACCGCAGCGAGGGGACAAGAGGTCGTTGATTGATCTGGCTTCCAACAATGCCAAGCAGCTCTATGACCAGCGTTTTCGAGTGATGAAGCCGAACGCAAAAGCCATACAGGAAGCATTGCAGGATGCCCTGGCTTTGCCGGAACCACCGAAGCGGATCGAGTGCTTCGATATCTCGCACATTCAGGGCGCGGAGACGGTCGCGTCGATGGTGGTCTGGGAAGAGGGAAGGATGAAGAAATCCGATTACCGCAAATTCATCATTCGCACCGTCCTAGGTGTCGACGATTTTGCGTCGATGCGAGAGGTGGTCACACGACGCTACAAGCGGATTCAGGATGAAAAGAAGGACATGCCCAGCCTGATTCTGATTGACGGCGGATTGGGACAGTTGCACGCAGCCGCCGAGGCCCTGACCTCACTGCAGATCATCAATCAGCCCCTCGCTTCCATCGCAAAGCGCGAGGAGATCATTTACGTATGCGGTCAGGAAGATGATCCAATCGCTCTCGACCATCACAACCCGGTGCTGCACTTGGTGCAGCTCATTCGAGATGAGGCGCACCGGTTTGCCGTGGGCTTCCATCGCAAGCGAAGACAGATGCGCGACCGCACAACCGAATTAAGAGAGATCCCTGGAGTGGGGGAGCGGACCACGCGGCGACTGCTCGAACACTTTGGCAGCCTGCAGGCGGTAAAGCAAGCGGATGTGGCGGCCTTATCGGCTGTCGTAACGAAGAGTCAGGCAGAGGCAATCCTGCAGCACTTTCTGAAATAGCTGCCTCGGAATCATTGCCCGGCATTGCCCATGTCAAGCACCGCCTTCCAGCTTCCATCTTTCTGTTTTCGCCAGATCGTCGTGTACTTGCCATAGGCGGAGGCCAATTTGCCGTCTTTGTCTCGGGAACGGAATTCGTAGCTGCCGTAGGTATAGCCAAGATCTCCGCAGGCGGAAATCCCTCCACTCGCCGGCGTCCAGAAAAGATGGTTATCGGGATTGTCAAGGAAGCCCATGGTTTTCGCGATTTCCGCTTTGCCGTTTAGAACGGCGTGGCCGTTGGGGAGTTCAACGGCGTCATCGGCAAGGTAGGAGAGGTATCCTTGCGAACCATGATCGGCAGCGGCGTGCATGAATTCCCCCTCGAGTTTCATGAGTGCGCTTGTGCCGTCGCTAGACTGAGAGTTCGCCAGCGCGCCGAGCATAAAAGCAGCCAGCAAAAGGACGAGCCAGAGTTTTGTCGTCATTCGGTTTCTCCAGATTCAAAATCCAGATCACGGGGCGGGAGGACCTCAGCGGATGGATTCCCGAGTGGCAGAAGCTCGTCGCGCCGCGATTCCGGAACGGTGTCGCGCAAGGTCGATTCCGAAAAATGAGATGCAAACCGCTTGGCCTTGTCGATCGGCGTGCTTTCGCTTCGCAACAAGGCCAGTTGAATCTCACGACGCTGGCACCAGTTGGGGTGTTCGCTCACCAGTTCGAAAAGGACAGTGGGAGCGCGGGGTTTCATGATCGCCTGAACCACGAGCGGCTCCGTGAGATGTGCGTTGTCGAGCGCGGGCGCGACCACACGGGCGTCGTCCTCTTCGAGAAGTGCGGCGGACACCCGGCTGGAGCCACGCTTGGCGAGTGTAGTTTTTTCTCCCGCAGAGAGCGCTTCGACGCGCAGCAGAATCTGATCTTCAGCCGCGCGTTTGAGATCAGCGGCGACCCCGGGGGTAAGGGCAACCTGCATTAAGTCAAAGACGAAGGCGCGGCGCAAAAGTGGCAGCGACACGTGGCGAGGCGTACGAGGATGAGCAATGAGGGCAAGCAGCACTTTGCGGCTCTTCATCGCCTCCGGATTCCGGGAGAGAGATGTCAACATTTCCGCGGTCAGGTCTCTTCGCTGCAAGAAGGCGATTGCCTGGTCTTCGTTGAACGAGATTGAATTCATGCCGTGGGCTGATACTCCCAAAGAAAATCTTTATCACAGAGGATGCGGGGAACGCACTCGGGAAAGCCTCAGACCGTGGATGGGATGTGATACCGGAGGCATGATCTCAGTTCGCGTTCTTATGCCAGATGCCAAATTCCCGCCGGGCACGGCTGAGGGCTCCCTGAGCCGGATCGACTGCAACCTCAAGTACTCGTACCACGGGAGAGAGTTCCCGCAATGTGTCAGCAAACGTGCTTCTGACCATCGCGCTCGCGGCAAAAACTCCCCCATGGGTCGCGACCTGAATCTCGGATGCGCCAGTGAACAATCGCTGCGCAATCGTATTCGCCAGTCCGGCAAGTTGGACGCCAGCACGGCGCAGGACAGCACATGCAATCTGGTCTTTCTGCTCGGCTGCAGCCAGTACCTCGGAGAACAGAGGGGCGAATTCAGGGGTGGGAGTTCCGCCCGCATAGGCTGCCAAATCGTTGACGGTACGCAGATCGAGAACTTCCAGCAAGTGTCGGAGGAGGTTGGGCGCTGTACCTCGGTCGAATTCGTGCAATGCGGAGTCAATCGCCTGAATGACGGTCCAGTGAGCCGAGCCTTCGTCGCAGAGAATTCGCCCCCATCCCCCGGCGCGCGCGCTTTCACCCTGCCGGTTTCTTCCAAACCCAATGGAGCCTGTGCCAGCGACGACCACGATTCCAGGCCCGCCGCCGAAGGCGCTCTCTAGCGCCACTTCCATGTCGCCGATGACCTCGATGGCGCCGCCCAGGACTTCGATGAGCAGACGCTGCAATCGGCTGGCGACGCCGTCATCGGCGGCTCCGGCAATGCCGGCGCAGGTACGCGAAATCTGGTGTGGAGAAACCCCCGCGGATACGCAGGCTTCGTGAATTGCCGCGGCCAATGAATCCCGCGCACAAGCCTCGCCCACGCGGAGAATGCTACAACCCGAGCCGGTGCCCATGCCAAGGACTTGATCGTCATCGCCGAGGACGCAGCGGGTCTTGGTGCCGCCACCATCAATGCCCAAAAAGAAAGTCACGAGAGGATTCTAAATGCAGTTCGCCTGAGTGCCGACCTCGCCATTCGAGAACGCCTCCTGCTACAGTGCCCGAATCACGAGCGTCCCAGCCACCATGTCATGCAGGCCCTGCTTGCGGCGGGTGAAGCCCACCATGATGAACCCGATGAAAAGCACCATTCCGGAAAGGATTTTTGCGAAGTGACGACCGGTGGCACGGACGAACGAAATCCGACGGCCCTCAAGGTCAGTGACCTTCAGGCCCAGCGCCATTTTCCCAAGCGTCGCCTGATGCGACGAGCTCTCAAGCAACGCCGCATAAAGCCAATTCACCAACGTGCTAAACGAACCGGTGATGATGAGACTCGCAACATCCACACCGGGCTTGGGCATGGCGACAGTATGCCCGGCGATCCCGATAACCACCCCGATGAGCAGCGAGACGGGGCCGGTCACGACACCGACTGCAATTGCATCGATCAGGGCAGCTACGACTCTGATCCAAAAGCCGCCAAACCGGACAGCGGGTGGGGTGTACGGGGGGGGAGCAGGAGCAGCAACAAACTGGGGCGGAGAAGCTAGGGGCTGCTGAGCCGGTCCCTGCGGGATGGGCGTAACACCTTCGGGGGTTGCCGGAGCACTCGCGGGATCCACCCCAAAAGGGGTTCCGCAATTCGCACAAAATTTGGCGAGTGCGGAATTCTGGGCCCCGCACCGGTTGCAGTACATGACTCCGTTCGTCATGGCCGCGAATATAAATGTCCGAGGGGGAGGGTGTAAAGAAGCACGAGGCAATCATTATTGACGGCTCCCCATGGAGCTCGGTCGCAGGATGGCCCGCCCAGGCCAAGCCATCCCTCTGGGTGGCTGGATTTCGGACGCTGATTCCTATTTCGGTGTCCAGATGGGGTGCGAAGTGAACAGGCCATTACTGATGCAGATTTGGTATGCAATCACCAAACCGAAGACAAGGCTGATCAGACCGGAGGCAAATGCAATGCGCTCGAAAAACCGCTGCCCGCCCCGGACGAGATGGAAGGCAGACGCCAGGGTGAACGTGATCAGCATCATTCCAATGATTGTGCCCACGCCGAAAACAAGCAGGTAGGCGACGGACCACTTCGGATCATGGATCATTGGGACCACCAATAGCGCTACTGCTGCCGACCCCGACAAGCCGTGCACGATGCCGATGAGCAGTGGCCGAATCAGGCTATAGGTACGAAACTGCCGGAGCATTTTATCGAGTTTCGCGACCGGAGTTTTGCCGGCTGCATGCGGGTGCGACTCGGGGGCATGGCTGTGGGGATGGGAGTGGATGTAGTCGCCGTGGGCGTGAGCGTGGGAGTGGGAGTGCAACACAGCTTCCTGAGCCACTGACGGAACCCAGCGCAAGAAGCGGCGAAGGTTCATGATCCCGAGAACAATCAGCATCAGGGCCACAGCAAGATCCATGAGCAACCCGAGCCGGGAGTTGATGTGGACCTGGGTGCCGTTTCCCTGGGGGACGACGAAATTTAAAAGGATCAACGCAGCGCCTACGACAAAAATGGTCAGTGTGTGACCGATTCCCCAGACGATGCCCACCCATGCTGATTTCGCCACATTGCGCTCGCGGCTAACGATCGTACTGACAGCGATCACGTGGTCGGGATCCGTGGCATGGCGCATTCCGAGAAAGAAGCCCAGCACGACAGTAGAAACGAGGCTAATCATTGGTTCTGACGATCCGCAAGCAGCACCTCAAAGTCGTTTCGAAGATTGGACATGGCGCAGATTGGACATGGTGCAGACCCCACGCGCGCCCGGCCAACTAGTTATTATGCCGTGAGAGGGGAGGTCTGTCGAAGCGCGGAACTTTGGCGGGAGATCTGACGCAGAAGGCAGGCACCGCCACCGATGACGTTTCCTACATTTTCGAAGCAAGCCATCCAGATAACCTGGCCGGTAGAAATCAGTGGCCGCCCGTTAGTTCTTTCACGATGTTGCTCACGAAAGCTTTGGCATCGCCGAATAGCATCAGGGTTTGGTCCATGTAATAAAGAGGATTATCGATTCCAGCAAAACCCGGATTCATACTGCGCTTGATCACCATGACGGTGTGCGACTTCTCCACATCGAGCACGGGCATTCCGTATATCGGGCTTGCCTTGTCCGTTTTGGCAGCAGGGTTGGTTACGTCGTTGGCACCGATCACCAACGAAACATCCACCTGAGGGAAATCTCCGTTGATGTCGTCCATTTCTTTCAAGTGATCGTAGGGGACGTCGGCCTCGGCGAGGAGCACGTTCATATGGCCCGGCATTCGTCCGGCCACGGGATGGATCGCAAACTCGACATCAATTCCCCGCTTGCTCAGCGCGTCATAGAGTTCGCGGACTTTGTGTTGAGCTTGGGCAACCGCCATGCCGTATCCCGGAACGACAACCACGCGGCTGGCGGCAGCAAGAATTCCCGCAGCCTCTTCGGGAGAAGCGCTCTTCACCGGGCGCTGTTCCTGCGCCGCTGCGGCCGAAGTCTGCACCTGGCCAAAAGCTCCGAATAGCACATTGGTGAACGAGCGGTTCATCGCCTTCGACATAATGACCGAGAGGATGAAACCGGAAGAACCGTCGAGGGCGCCGGCAATGATCAGCAGCTTATTGTTGAGCACGAAGCCCATGGCTGCAGCCGATAAGCCGGCGTAGGAGTTCAACAGCGAGATGACGGTCGGCATGTCCGCGCCGCCGATGGGGATGACCAGCATCACGCCAAACACCACTGCGATGCCGACCATGATCAAGAAAAGATGGGGCGCCATCGGATTGTGCACGAGGTAGGCCGCGATCCCGACCGCTACCGCCAGCATTCCGAGGTTGACGACATTTTGCCCTTTATAGGTAATCGGCCGCTGCGGCAGGACTTCTTGCAGTTTTCCGGCGGCCATCAAGCTCCCGGTTACGGTCAGCCCGCCAAGGATGACCTCGCAACACAGGACCGTCATTTTGAAGACCGGAATGCCGTTGCCCTGAATGCCGAGGAAGTACTCGGCGGTACCGACAAGAGTGACGCAGAATGCGCCGAAAGCATGGCTGAGAGCGGTCCGCTGGGGGACGGCAGTCATCTGGACAAGGCCGAGCGGGACACCAATGGCAGCACCAATGCCGAGGGCGATGAAAATCCAGGTGTAATTGATGGCGATATGCTCGAGCCGGCCTTCACCACCGAGTTGGAGGATGGTGCCTCCAATGGCGAGGGCCATGCCGATTTCGCCAGCCAGAATGCCGCGGCGAGCGGTCGGAGGCGCGATCATCCATTTGAGGGCCAGGATGAAGAGCGCGCTCGCTACGAGATAGATGAATCCAATAAATGCCTGACTGCCTAGGATCGTCGTCATGATTTTGTAGGACGCGTTGATTTGAACATCTTCAACATGCGATCGGTGATGAGGAATCCGCCAACGATGTTGCTGGTTGCCGCGATCACTGCGAAGATCCCCAAAATAAATGCCAGCCTGCTTTCGTGCCTGCCGACGAGCACAAGAGCGCCGACCACGGCGATCGCGTCGAGGGCATTGGTGATGGACATCAGCGGGGTATGAAGCAGCGGCGAAATTCGCTTAATGACTTCAAAGCCGATGAACCCCGCCAGCATGAAAACGAACAGAGCGTCGATGATGATGGTACCCATGGCCCTCTTCCTGATACATGAACTCAAATGGCAAGCCGCGCTTGCCGGTTCTCAGTTGCCGGTCGCATAGAACTGAGACCTGCCAACTTGCTACTGTGCCACTAACGGTGGTAACCCCAACATCTCTCTCACGCGGGCATTGATCACTTCCCCGCCCTGAGTCAAAAGCGTATCGCGAATAATATCGTCGCTCTCCGGCGGCCGTACTTTGCCGTCCTTGACCAAGTTCTGCAGGAACGCGGTCAAGTTGCGGGCATATACCTGGCTGGAGTGAAAAGGTGCGCCAGCGGCCAGATTGATCGGCCCGATGATGGTCACGCCATATTGCACGGTTTTTTCCCCGGGATGGGTTAGTTCGCAATTGCCGCCACGCTCTGCGGCCAGATCCAGAATCACCGATCCAGGAGCCATGCCTTTTACCATGGCTTCCGTGACAAGAATGGGAGCTTTTTTACCAGGAACAGCTGCGGTTGTAATCACTGCATCGCTCTCGGCGATGACCTTTCCGAGCAACTCGCGCTGCTTGGCATAGAAGGCTTCATCCTGGGCTTTGGCATATCCGCCCGCGTCTTGTGCATCTTTGGTCTCAAGCGGCAGTTCGACGAAGCGGCCACCCAGGCTTTGGACCTGCTCTTTGACCGCTGGACGCACATCATAGGCAGAAACCACGGCACCGAGACGCTTGGCAGTGGCGATCGCCTGAAGTCCGGCGACACCGGCACCAATCACCAGGATGCGCGACGGAGTGATGGTACCCGCCGCGGTCGTCATCATAGGGAAAATCCGCGGCAGTTCGTCGGCGACCACTATGACTGCTTTGTATCCGGCAATGGAGGCCATCGCGGAGAGTGCATCCATGCTCTGAGCGCGGGTCGTACGAGGCATGAGCTCGACTGCATAAGCGCTCACTCCGGTGTGGGCGATCTGTTGCACGGTTTCGGCCGAGGCGAGGGGACGCAGAAAGCCGATCAGGACCTGGCCTTTGCGCATCAGCTCGAGATCGCTTCCACCGGTCTTGTCATTGGCGCCGTGGCCAAGCACCTGCACCACAATGTCAGACTGGGAAAAAACCGAATTCCGGTCGGAAAGGATCTTTCCGCCCTTCTCCTGGTACTGCGCATCGAGATACCCGGCTTTTTCGCCCGCACCGGATTCCACCACGACTTCCAGGCCGGCCTTGGCAAGCATGGGAACCACAACCGGCGTCAGAGCAACGCGCCGCTCCCCTGGATAGATTTCCTTAGGAACGCCAACGATCACGAGGTTTAGCCCTCCCCCCTATGCATAAAGCTTTATGCGGCGGGTTGGTAAGAAAGCGAGATTCTACCCGTAATCGGAACACATGAAAAGTGATCCTGATCGCACATCCATGTTCGGCGGCGGAAGGAGTGGGGAGTCATGGAAGCCGAGGATCCTGGTTCCCGAAAATCCGCGGCCCCAACCCGCCCTCCACTGACGTGAGGGCTGAAAAAACCGGCTCGAGCTATTGCAATCCCGCATCCCGGGCGGCCATCTGCGAGATGGCGGACCAGTCGAGGGATTCGTCTCCGTTTGCCAGCAAGGCAAGCAAGCGATTGCGGACGATGTCCCCTAATGGGAGCCCAACGCGCAGAGACTCCGCTGCTTCAAGCGCCAGGCGGACATCCTTCAGCGCCAGCGGAGCGACGAATCCAGCTGGATGGAACTTCTTTTCGATCATCAGGTTGCCATAAGTCTTGTAAACCGGAGCATTAAACAAGGTAGTGGTGAGGAATTCAAAATATTGGCGCTGGTCAATTCCCCCTTTGCCGATCAGAGCGAAAGCTTCGCTGAGGGATTCGATCACCGACATGATCAGGAAGTTCCCGCTGAGCTTGATTAAGTTCGCGTTAGACGGCTTGTCCCCGAAGCGGAAAGTGCGCTGTCCGATGGCATCAAAGATCGGCTGGCATTTGCTGAGTGAAGCGAGGTCGCCGGAAGCAACTACGAAGAGCTTGGCTGCCGCAGCAGCCTCAGGCCGGCCGAAAACTGGCGCGGAGACGAAATTTTGGCCCCTTTGGGGGTGGGAGGAGGCCAGTTTGTCCGAAAGTGCGACACTAATTGTGCTGCAAGACACATGGATGGACCCGCCAGGAAGGGATTCGAGGATTCCCTTTTCTTGAAAGGCAACGTTCTGGACCGCCGGATCGTCGGCGAGCATGGTGATGACAATCTCGCCCTCGCAAGCATCCGCCAAGCTCCGAGCGAGGCGCGCGCCTTGGGAAACGAGTGGTTGGGCCTTTTCGGTTGTGCGGTTGTACACCGTGAGATCGTGTCCGGCTTTGAACAGATTGGCGGCCATAGCGATTCCCATATTTCCCAGGCCAATAAATCCGATTTTCATGCGGTCGTCCTTGCAATGAGAGATTTCTGAATTGGATGCCGGGCGATTCGATTCGGACACGATGGTTCTTCGGAGGCCCCGCGCCGGATGAGCCTTGTGGGGCTACTAAGGGCCCTCGTCCATAAGGGCGTAACGGATTGCTGCTTCGAGTCACTATAGGGAAAGCTGTCTCGAAAGCCGCCACCTTCAGCCCCCCTGAAGGCGGCATGCGGTAGCGATCACCCCCGTATCTTCCAGACCAGAGATACGGGGAGATCGCGCAGCGGCCTTGACGCAAAAAACCGTCTGTCCCATTGCAAAGCTCCCGGACCAACGGTCTCTGATATCTCAACAGCCCTAGCTCACGACTTAGTCGCAGGAATGCGTGTAACGATTCTGCCGTCCCGCGCACTACGGAAATGTTCGCAGGCTCTCCGGAGCCTTGGAGGTAAATATGTACCAGTTTTGCATCACCATCGGGGGAAAAAGGCACTGCTTTCCGGTGCCGTCGCTCATTGATCGGGAAGTGATCAAGCGCCCACCGCCTCAGAACTTTCCACCGTTCGAACTTGCCATCGCTGTGCTGGACCTGGTCAGCGTTGTTCCCAACTCCGAGCTTTCCAAGCAACTCACCGAAGTGGCCACCCACTTCATTCAACAGGTACAGAAGGGCTTGCCGCAAGGGGTTGAGTTAGTGCAGGAACAAGCGGCTTCTAAGGCGGCGTAACATTCTTGGATTTCGCCACCCGCCTCTTCGAACCTGAAGTTGCGGGTGGCGCTGATTCGGGGTCAGGCGGCTTCCGCTAAGCTAGCCTCGATCTGCCGCAAATGGTTGAGGTCATGCCCTGCCATCATGTGCATCATGTGAACAATGCTCTCGTTTCCCCGTTCCTGGTGCACACCGTAGTTGTCCCACAGTTTCTTCGGGACCGACTTCAACAAAGCCACGTTGGCCGCTCGCAGCACGCGAAACAGCTCGATCGAAGCACTTACATCGCGGTGAGCATAGTCGAACGTGCTCGCCCACGCATTCTGATCGAAGGCTTGGACGGGAATAGCGTTTGTACTAAGAATCTGCCGAATACGCCAAGCCACGGCGATTTCTGTATCGCTCAGGTGAGCAGCGACTTCACCCGCAGACCACTTATCAGGCGCCCGGCGGCGGGCAAGCTGTTGCTTACTTTTCCCGGCAAGCAAGGAGACGAGTTTTGGAGGCGCGGATTCCAGCAATTCGAGCGGGTCCTCGCCTGCCGCGTAACTTAGAATGCGCTGCGTGTATTGCTGTGCGGTCTCTGGCATGAGGTTCATCTCCTTGTTCCTATCCAACTCATCGGACTCGTGGGGGCAAAAGCACTGCCGGCGGCTCCAGTACGAACCGGGGTCTAACTGGGGACAAAGCATCCAGAAGCAATGCGATTAGGCCTGCTTACAGATAACGTTCACGAAGAACCTTCAAGTGATGCTCGACGTGGCCGGCGGCGATAAAAGCCATCGCGCGAACCGTAAAGCGATTGTTGCTGGCAATGCCGGTGCGCATCCAAGCCTCCTCCGGCACGTTCTTCAAAAGGGAAATTGTCGCCAGACGGACGCGGCGGAATTCTTCAACGTGGTCGGCCCAGGAAATCCTGTCGGCGTCAGCCCCCGCTGCCGCGATCTCCTGGTCGTAGTCAGGCAAGGGGGAGGAGAATCCGCGCGCAAACCACAAGGCGCGAAATGCGAAAGCGCGCTCGGTGTCGCTGACATGGTTGAGAACCTGACGGATGCTCCACTTTTCTGGAGCGTAGCGCTGCCTCGATTTGTCTTCTGAGATCGTGCGGGAAACAGCGAGGACTTCGTCCAATTGGGCTTCGATGAGCATAAGGGCGTTTTCGCCTTTTGCCTGATCGATATAGCGAAAATAGTAAGGAGCGGCTTCGGTGGATGCGGGGCGTCCTATCATCCTGGTATTCTAGCGCGCCCTGCGATCGCTCGAGCCTTAGGACCCAGGGAGAAAGGCTCCGCTTGCTATAACCTGAGCGCATTGATTCGTGCCGAACCAGTAGGCGATTTCGCGATAGTCCTTCACGTCGAAGATGGCGAGATCAGCGTCTTTCCCTGGTTCGATGGAGCCTTTGCGATGAGCCATTCCAACAGCCCAGGCCCCATTCACGGTAGCAGCAGTGATGGCCTCGGCAGGAGACATCTTCATGTGCGTGCAGGCGAGCGACAGGATGAAAGTCATACTTGGAGTTGGCGACGTTCCCGGATTGTAGTCGGTGGCCAGGGCCACCGCGGCACCGCCATCGATGAGCTTGCGCGCCGGAGGGTAGTCGACAAGCCCGAGAAAATAGTTCGCGCCGGGGACCAGCGTCGCCACGGTTGCACTTTTCGCGAGCATGGCGATGTCGCGCTCCTCGGCGAAGTCGAGATGATCAAGCGAGAGAGGTTGAAGACTGAGCAACCTTTCGAGGGATGTGCGACCCAGTTGCGAGACGTGAGCGCGGACCAGAAAACCGTGTTTTCGCGCCGCACTGAGAATTTGAACCGACTGATCCTCGGTAAAGGCACCGCGATCGCAGAAGACATCGACGCAGGTTGCGAGCTTGCTCTTAGCGGTTCGCGGAATCATTTGCTCGCACACGAGCTTCACATAGTCTGCCGCGCGATTTCCGAACTCTGGCGGGACAACGTGAGCCCCTAGCAGCGTGGGGACAACCGTGCCCGACCATTGGCTGGCGGCCACGCGAATCGCTTCCAAGGATTTCAGCTCCGATTCGAGAGAAAGGCCATAGCCAGATTTTGCCTCCACGCTGAGCGTGCCGTGGGAGGCAAAGGTGGTGAGCGTACTAAGCACTCTGGCCGCGAGCTGTGACACCGTGGCTTCGCGTACGCCTCGAATACTCGATCGAATGCCTCCGCCCCCTTCCGCTATTTCCGCATAAGTTGCCCCTGAGATTCGCTTCTCGAAATCCAAGAGGCGCGGCGCGGCAAAGACCGGATGAGTATGGGAATCGACAAATCCGGGCAGAACCACCCTCCCGGCGCAGTCGATTTTAATGAGGCGGCGCAGGTGTTTCTTGATCCAGGGATCCTTGAGAGCATCGGATGTTTTTCCGACAGAAACGATCTTGCCGCCTAGGCAAAGAACGGCCGCATCGGGGATGATACCGAGTTCCGAGAGTGCGCGGCCCCGTCGTGCGCCGGTAGCCGAGGGCGCGCGGACGGTGAGGAGTTGACCGATGTTGAGGAGCAGGATGGCCTGCCCTTTGCCGTATTGTTCTGACTTGCTCCGCAAGGGACCTCGGGTTCTTGGGCACGGATCTTCAGGTCGTGCCCGAGCATGCTGCTTTCCGCCGGGGAACCGAGCCTGGCGCTCCGTGGACAAAAATCATGACGAACTACCGCCGATGTTGTTTCCGCCGGCTACAATCGCCTGTCCGCCTCCGCCAGCTCCGTGTCAGGCACCGGTTTGCTCCGAAACGCCGAGAACTCGCGCACGTTCTTCAGCAGGAATGTATTGTTCTCGGCTTTCGGTAGTTTCAGGAAGCGGAAGTCAGCTCCCTGGACGTCGTCGAGAACAAACGCAGGCCTGGCATCATCGGCGGCAGATTCGATTTTCACGCTACTCATCTCGAGGCCATTCACGTGGCGAATGAAGAAGCCGTGCGAGGGCGTGGTTCCGAACATGTTGGGCTCGGGATACTTCTTTTCGTTTTCCGGAGGGCTTAGGACAGCATCGCTCGCGCTGCCGCCTCCGTGATGCAGGACCGTAATCCCGGTGATGCGAATATCCTCGAGCGCGTGACCTGGGATTCCGGAGAGAATCGAGGAGATCTTCTGTCCGGCGGCGCTTGTGCATACCACATTACTGATGTTCACCCGGCGAACGACACCGACAGCAACCCCTTCCGGACCACGCATGCGCGCCCCGAGACGTATGAAGATCGGCGCTTCCCTTATGTCACGCATGCTCAGGTTGGTGACTGAGATGTCTTCGATGATGGCGCCATCGACAGTTTCGATGGCGAGACCTCTACAGCCGTCGAAGACACAATTGCTGATGGCAATGTTCTTGAAGCCGCCGTTCGACTCCGTACCGAACTTGATGCGGCCGGTGCGCGGAATTTTCGCATCGGGCGCGAAATGCTTGAATGTCGCATCGATGACCGTACCTTCCTCGAAGTCGCCGGTCACAATGCAATTCGTGATGGTCACCATCTCGGTCGCGCGCGCGTAACCGAGAGCGTAGGAACTCTTCAAGCAGATTCCGTCATCCCAGGGAGAGTTGACCGTGCAATTGGAGACGTGGACATTGCGGCAGCAGTCGATATCCATGCCATCGCGATTTGTATCGATGGTGAGATTGTCGATGGTGAAATTGTCCACTCCGGTGGCAAGAATTCCGAAATGCCCCCCATGCAGAATCGCGAAGTCGCGCAGCAGGACGTTGCGGCAATTCTTCAGTGCGATGGCCTTGTTTCCCGCCCCCGGATGCTCGGCCCGGGGTTCGACATCCCAGCCACGGCTCAACCCCTTGCCCCAGATCATGCCGCTACCAGTGATGGCAACGTTTTCAATTCCTTCGCCCCAGATCAGGCTGTTGTGCCAATGGTTGTGGCCGAAATCCTGATAAGCCTCCCAAGGAGCGTTCGGTTCGGCAAGATCATATTTGCCCTGCTCACCGGGCTGGGGGCCAGGAGCTGCGACGATGGTTGAGCCAGTAGGGAGATGGAGGGTGACGTTGCTCCTCAGATGGAGCGAATACGAAAGATACGAACCCGCGGGAAACAGAATGATGCCTCCGCCTGCTCGAGATGCGGCCTCTATAGCGGAGTTAATCGCATCGCTGTCAAGCGTTCGGCCGTCGCCTTTTGCTCCGAAATCTGTGACGGAAAAGACGGCTTGTCGTTGCCCTCCGGATACGTTCTCGGCGATGGCCGCCTGCGGCACAGAAACCAGAGCCCCGGCGCCGAGCCCTGTCCCGGCAGCCTTCAAGAAACCACGGCGGTTATTGATCATGGCATGTCAGTGTAGCGCAAGGGCCATGGGGGCAGTAGAAATCCGAGACCCGGTCAAGTAACTAGCTGATACCTTTTTCTTCCGGTCTTGAACCCGGCGTTTTTGTCCGGCCCGACCACAACCGCATGCCGGTCAGGGGGCCGTTGACCACCAGAGAAGCGCGATGAAGAAAACCTGCATGGGGACACGCAACCAAAGCGGAGTTGGCGGCTGGCCGCGGAGAGTGATCCCCCGCCGTGCCGCATTTACATTCGCAACGAACATCCCGACCAGAAGCGCGATAAGGCAAATGCCAGCCAGCCTCCGAGATAAGGGGAGCATCAGTCCTGCTGCTCCGAGAAGTTCCAGAACACCCGTGACGTAGACGATCAACAGGGGACGAGGGAAATAGGATGGAATCATGCGCGCCAGATCATGCTTCATCCTGTTGAAATGCGCGCTCGCAGTAAAGACGAACATCACGACTAATGCATAAAGGGCCGCACCCCGCCATGAAGCTAGAGCAGGGACACCGGCGGCTCCGACGCCTCGAAAGGCGGCCCACGCTACCAGCAGCACGATTAGAACAACCATAAGGACGTTGAGCCTGCAGGATGCAGCGGTATCAATACAGACAAACAGCGCTATCCACGGCTGCGTTATCGATACCGGAATGTTATTGGCTTCGAGCGATCACGGTCAATGGTCGAAGTCACGGGGTTTTGCAAGCGTCCGTTTTTCCTTCGACCTTTTCAAATGTCAATCAGCGAGATAGAGGCTTATCATCAGTTGTCCACTCAGATCGCCTATCTTGACGGGGGCTTTTCAGCAGGTATCGAGATTGTCATGACTCCAGAACTGAAGCGCGCTCTAAAAAAAAACGTGCAGTGGTTCGGTTCCTACAAGAAATCCGGCGAACTGGCAAAGGTGCAAGTGTGGCTGGTCGTCAATAGTGGACGAATTGAATTTCTTACGAATAAGAACTCGTACAAAGTCAAACGAGTGCAAAGAAACCCAAGAGCGATCTGTTACGTCGGAAGTAAGGAAGGTCCCGAAGTCGCCGGAACAGCCGAGATTGTCACAGACAAGGCAGACCAGAAGCGATTGTACCGGGCTTATTGGAAGACTCACCCGGTGTTCATGTTGCTTGGCATCGGATTGCGTGTCGGGATCGAAATGGTGCTCGGCAACCGCGTGGTGGTGCGGGTCGTGCCGGATGAACCGAACCTGCTGGCAGGGATCCATGAGTAACATAGGGAGGGATCGTCAAATCTCTCAAAAGACCGCTCCATAGACCAGCGCGCAAACCATGCAAACATCACGGTGAAAGGAATGCCGCAACGGCAGTCGCAAACCCGCACTTTGTTTCGCTCGCTCTGGTCTTCGTTCATTTCGATCTCGCCACAGTAAGTACACTTTCGCAGATTGAGGGTTCACTATTTGACCAAAGTCTTCATCGTCAGAGGCGATATCACCAAGCGCCGCGTTGACGCGATCGTAAATGCCGCAAACCGGACCCTCCTCGGGGGCGGAAGCGTCGACGGCGCGATCCATCGCGGGGCCGGGCCCGAACTCCTTGAGGAGTGCCGGGCACTCGGCGGATGTGCCACCGGTCAGGCGAAAATCACGAAGGGCTACAGCCTGCCGTCAAAGCACGTGATCCACACCGTGGGCCCGATCTACGGGAACGAGCACGGCCGCGAGGCTGAATGCCTGGCGAGCTGTTACCGGGAGAGCCTCGCCCTCGCGGTCAAACATGGGTGCAAAAGCATCGCATTTCCATCAATATCGACCGGGGCCTACGGCTATCCCGTCGGGGAGGCGAGCCTCATCGCGTTAGAAACTGTCCGCAACTTCATCGCGCAAAACCCGGACAGCCTCGAATTTATCGAGATCGTCGCGTTCTCGGAGGGTGATCATCGCATGTATCGGCGGGCCTACGCCGAATCATTTGAATGACATCCTCCCCCTCCGTTTGTCGCTACATGGCCTCTCCGTTAAAGTGATGGAAGGAGAGGCTATGTCTAGCATCATGACAGAGCTCAAGCTGAAGGACCCCTTTCTGTTCCGGCAAAGCTGCTATATCGATGGAAGGTGGGTTGAAAGCGCCGACAAGACAACCATTCCGGTGGATGACCCGGCCACGGGTGAATTGATCGGAGCTGTACCGAATATGGGCGCGGCGGAAACGCGCCGAGCCATTGAGGCTGCCGCCGAAGCATTTGTGACATGGCGCAAGCGGACGGCGAAGGAGCGGGCTGGCATTTTGCGGCGCTGGTTTGATCTGATGATGATGAGCCAGGAAGACCTTGCTTACCTCATGACCTTGGAGCAAGGAAAACCGCTAACCGAGTCACGCGCCGAAGTCGCATACGCGGCCTCCTTTCTCGAGTGGTTCGGCGAAGAAGCCAAGCGGGTTTACGGCGAGACGATTCCCGGACACCAGGCCGACAAACGAATCATCGTGCTGAAGGAGCCGCTCGGAGTGGCGGCTTGCATCACTCCGTGGAATTTTCCGCTCGCCATGATTACACGAAAGGTCGGCCCGGCTCTTGCGGCTGGATGCACGGTGGTTCTAAAGCCTGCGGAGCAAACTCCCTTTTCGGCACTGGCATTGGCTGAACTTGGCGATCGCGCCGGGGTCCCGAGAGGGGTGTTCAACGTGATCACGGGCGCGCCGGTCAAGATTGGCGCGGAACTGACGTCCAATCCTAAAGTACGAAAGCTTTCTTTTACCGGTTCGACCGAAGTCGGCAAGCTCCTGATGTCGCAGTGTGCCGGAACGGTGAAAAGGCTCTCGTTGGAATTGGGGGGAAACGCCCCTTTTATTGTTTTCGATGACGCTGATCTGGACGCAGCAGTGGAAGGGGCGATCGCCTCGAAGTACCGCAACACAGGTCAGACATGCGTATGCACGAACCGGTTTCTGATCCAGGATGCGGTTTACGACCGCTTCGCAGAGAAACTCTCAGCAGCAGTCGGAAAGCTCAAAGTCGCACCCGGGCTAGAACCGGGCGCAACCCAAGGTCCCCTGATCGATGAGAACGCCGTCGCTAAGGTAGAGGAGCATATCAGCGACGCAACTTCCAAAGGTGCAAGGATTTTAGCCGGGGGGAAGCGTCACGCGTTGGGGGGCAGGTTCTTTGAACCAACCATTCTCACCGGTGTAACCAGTTCTATGGAGATTTCCCGGGAAGAGACGTTTGGCCCAGTGGCGCCGCTGTTTCGATTTAGGACAGAGCAGGAAGCGATCGCGCTGGCTAACGATACACAGTATGGGTTGGCGGCCTACTTTTATGGCGGCGAAATGACACGCATTTGGCGCGTCGCCGAAGCCCTTGAATATGGAATGGTCGGCATCAATACGGGATTGATTTCAACCGAAGTGGCACCGTTCGGCGGGGTCAAGCAGTCGGGACTGGGGCGGGAAGGGTCAAACTTTGGCATCGACGAATATCTGGAGGTCAAGTATTTGTGCTTCGGAGGGATTCTTCCCGCTGCCTAGTGGGTTCAGAGCAATTGACGATTACCGACTACGGCGCCCGGCCGGAATCGATTGCGGGAATTCGTGAAGAATAAAGGACCCGAGGATGAACGGCGGTTTGGCCTCTGTGATCGGGGGTCTATCGAATCTCATCCAGTAACAAGAGGCGTCCGAAGGACTTCTCTTCCCTTTTCTTTCGCAACCCCAGCCTGCGAGACGACATTCACGGGCAGCACAATTTTGACGACGCACCCTTGGCGATCTGGGCGATTTTGCAGTTCAAGAGAGCCGCCATGGGCCTCAGCGATTTGTCGCGAGAGGACAAGTCCGATCCCGCTGCCCGCGGGCTTCGTCGTGTAGAACGGAACGAAAGCATTTCCCGGATTCATCAGCCCGGGCCCGGTATCTTCAATTTGAAGGACCAGCTCCTCGAGGCGAGTGGTCCAGGAAAAAACAATCGGCGGCTCAACCTCGCGAGCTTTCGAACCATTGGCCGCGGCGGCATTTTCAAGAACCGCCTCGGCTGCATTGCGAAGCAGATTGATGAGCATTTGCTCGAGTTGGTCGGGATCGACCAAGACCGAGATATCCGGACCAGGCACCACTCTCACGAGCACGCGAGTCTCTAAAGCAGCCACCCGCTTCACCAATGCTGACACAGAGCAGCTTTCAATCGCGGGGGGTGGCATCTGAGCCAGCTGACGGTAACCTTGCAGGAAGCGGTTCAAGGAGGCCGCGCGGTTCTCAATGATGCCGAGGCCCCGTTCGAAGTCTTGCTGTTCCTCGTGCTTGAGATCTACCCCGGCGAGCCTCGATCGCAAACTGCCTGCGATCGATTTGATCGGCGCAAGGGAATTGTTCAATTCGTGCCCCAAAACTCGAATCAGCCGTTTCCATGCTCGCCGTTCCTCCTCGCGCAACGCACGGCTGACGTCGGAGAGGACGACGAGCGTGTGCGGTATTCCGTGCTGGCGAAAAGAACTGCGCCGGACAAACCAGCGAGCATCCGTTCCAAAATGCAATTCAACCAAAGATTCGTTCCTCGCCGAGAGGCAAGCTTCTAGTCCCAGCTCAGAACTAGTTTTCCCGATGACATGGGTTGTGCCGGCATTTAGGAGCTTTCCACCCGCTGAGTTTACGAGCCGAAGTTTATTGGCCGGGTCGAAGGCGAAGATTGGAATATCCACTTCCTCGACGACGCGATCGAGCAAAGCGGTTGCTTCAATCGCACCCGTACGATGCTTTGCGAGCAGGTCGGCGAGCGCGTTCACTTCCAGGGAGAGTTCGCCCAAGGCATCGTTCGGAATGGCCATTCTTGCACGAAAGGAATAGTCTTCTTCCCGCAATGAACCGACCACATTCGCCAGCGTCTGCAAAGGCCGGACAACGTGATCATGAAGGGCAGCGCCAATCAGGAGGCAGACGATGAGCTCAACGGAGAAAAGGATCAGCTTCGATTGAAGGGACCAAGGCTGCAGCCAGATCAGGACGCCACTCAGGAAAATTCCCGGCAGCACGAGGAGGATGGTAAACCGCGTGATGCGGCGCTCAAACGGTGCTCGGGGTTTCCGTTTCTTCTGTGTCGAACTGAGCAGGCCTGGGCTAGAGCCCATATTTTTCCATCCGCCGGTAGAGAGCGCCTCGGCTCAGGCCCAATGCTTCCGCGGCCTGGCTGACGTTCCCTTGAAACCGCTGCAACGCCTTGCGGATCAGAATACTTTCAACCGCCTCCAGACTCAATTCTTCAAGGTTCTGCGCCTGGCCGCGTTGCGAAGCCAGGCCGAGATCGGCAGTCTGAATCTGTTCGGAGCGGCACATCAGCACAGCACGTTCCATTGTGTGTTCGAGCTCACGCACATTCCCAGGCCAGCCGTATTGGAGCATCGATTGGATGGCTCCCAGATCGATTCCGTTGATCACGCGCCGATAGCGGGAGGCGTATTGCGCAAGAAAGTGAGTCGCCAGCACCGGAATGTCTTCCCTTCTATCCCGCAACGCGGGCAAGCGGATCTCGACCGTGTTCAGCCGAAACAGAAGGTCTTCGCGAAACTGTCCGGATTCACAAGCCGAAGAAAGATCCATATTGGTAGCGGACAGGACTCGGACGTCGATCTTCCTGCTCCGCGATGCCCCCACCCGCTCCATATCCCCCGACTCGATCACACGCAGAAGTTTGGCCTGCTGCCGCAAAGGCACGTTGCCGATTTCGTCCAGAAAAACCGTCCCCCCGTCCGCCAGTTCAAAGCGGCCGATGCGGTCAGTGCGCGCATCTGTAAAAGCGCCCTTGACGTGGCCGAACAGTTCGCTCTCAAAGACTCCTTCGGCTAGTCCCCCGGTATTCACGGCAATTAACGGCTTCTGTCTCCGTAAAGAAAGGGCATGGATGGTATGGGCGACAACTTCCTTTCCCGTGCCGTGCTCGCCGGTGATGAGCACGTTCGCCTCGGATGGCGCAATCCGCGTGATCGCTTCCAGAACCGGAGCCATGGCAGGTGAAGTCGCGATGAACTCGGGCAAGCCCTGCGCATTGAGCAACCGGTTCTCCGCGGCGAGTCTTTCGGCCCGCTGCAACGCCCGCCGAAGCTCGACGTGGGTTCGAAGCATGGTAATCAAGCGCTCGTTTTCCCACGGCTTCTGAATGAAGTCGCGAGCGCCTCGACGCATGGCTTCAACCGCCAGCTCAACATTTCCCCAAGCCGTCATCACAACGACAGGCAGCGCACTATCCTGCGAAACGATCTCCGCAAGCAGGTCCAGGCCCTCGCGACCGGACGTGGTGTCGCGCGTGTAGTTGAGATCAATGAGGACGGCATCATATTGTTCGGTGGCCAAAGCTTCCCGAGCAAGCTCCGGAGAGCGGACGCAGTCAATCCGGTATCCTTCCGGCTTTAGCAAGATCTCGATGGCATCCAGAATGTGTTGCTGATCGTCAGCTGCAAGAATTCGGGGTGCTGTCGGAGACTTGGCTACGGCAAAAGATACGGTTAGGTCGCGCGGCTTGGCTGGGCTGGACATGACGAGGTTTCGGTTCCCGCATTGACCTCACGGCGCTGGAGAATTCAAGGAACCCTTTAAGGCTTCCTCGATTTGGATTCCATTATGTTCCAAAGTCGCGCCGGTCGCACGGTCCACCTCAACTTTGGCCTTCTCGTAAACCGTCATGGCAGTGACCAGGTCCAGTTCTGCGAGGGCCAAATCGCGCTGCGCCGTCATGGTTTGGTAGGTGGATCCGGCTCCGAGTGTTTGCTCCTTCCGCGTGATCTCAAAGGTACGCTGGGCGAGGTCGCGCGCTTTGCGCGCCGCCTGTACGCGCGCAGCCGTCTGCTCCAACGCGTATTCCGCATTGCGTACTTCGATCCGAATTTGCTTGCGCAGCTCTTCGCGCCTCAGTTCTGCCTGGCGGTATTCTAGCTCGGACCGGTACTGGTCGGCCTTGGCAACGCGATTGCGAATAGGAATATTCAGGTTGAAGCCTACGTAATAATCCGGTGCTGTGTTGTTGAAAGCATTGGCCAGAGCACCGGAAAATTCAATTGGAACATTCGAGGAGTTGGGCACTCCAGGAACGTTGTAAACCGGGTTCAAGGGTCCGGCCAAGCCCGATCCGCCATAGAAGGTCACCAGAGAAAGCGACGGCAGGAGTGCGTTGCGTGCTGCCTTGCGGCTAATCTGGCGATTGATGAGATCCACATCGGACTCGGCGAGTTCCGGGCGATTGCTCAGCGCTTCCTGGATCAATTCCTGCACCGAGAGGTTCTGAGCGGCTAGCTGTTCTGACTGAAGGGTATCGGTTGGCACCACCCGCACTGATTCGAGCACGGGATCATCCAAACTCTTTGTGATCGCGTTTTTCATCAACAACTCTTGCAGTTGCAGACTGGTACGCGCGACGGTCAGATCCTGATCCCTTTTCGAGACCTCGGCTTCAGCCCGCATTACATCCATCGCCGGAATACTTTCGAGTTGCAGCTGCTTCTTCGCGTTTTCGAATGACTGCTGGGCAAATGTTACTGATTGTTCGTTTACCTGCGACTGTTGGTATGCATTCACCAAGTCCCAATAAATGTTCTTGATCTGAGTGACGGTGGCGATCACCTGATCCTTGAAGGCAATATCAGAAATTTTCTTATTATTTTTCGCGATGCGCAGATAGCGCAGGTTGGGACCGAAGCCAAAGCCCGAAAGCAACTCTTGTTGAAACGAAAAACGATACATCGAGCCAAGCGCCGGCGAAAGATTAAAAAA
Source organism: Terriglobales bacterium (assembly GCA_035496675.1). GTDB lineage: Bacteria > Acidobacteriota > Terriglobia > Terriglobales > Acidobacteriaceae > Gp1-AA145. The sequence continues at coordinate 3,259 of DATJEL010000004.1, read as the reverse complement.
CGGACTGTTGGTGGTCTGGCGATTGTTGTTAAATTCGAAGCTAACGCTCGATCCCGTGGCGAAGGCCTGCGCGAATCCAAAGTTCGCCTGCCCGGTATTCAGTTGCAGCAGGGGCACACCGTAAATTTGCTGATTGGCAAGAGATGTGGTCTGGTGTTCGGAACCCACCGACGCGATAATTGTAGGATCGTACGAAGGCACAGCCGCACCGATACCAAGTGTAGACTGCACCAGACCTGAGGCACCCGCGCCGGCGCCGCCGGCCCCAGCGGTTGTACCGCCCGCTCCCGCACCCGGAGCACCGGTACCAAAACCGCCCACTCCTCCTCCTGGAGTCCCTTGCACAACCCCGGCATTGACGCCTCGGAACACGCCGCCGGCTTTTGTCCGGAGAATGTCCATCTCGGCGATGGGGAGGTTGTAGCGCGCAATGGCGAGATCAAGATTATTCTCGAGTGCCAGGCGAATCGCATCGTTGAGGGACAGGTAGAGCTTTCCGTCGCGAATAAGCTGATTCAGGTCCGGAGAATTCGTCAGTTGCGGCTCGGGAGCCGAACTCGGCGAATAAGCGCTCAGCGGGTTGTGTGAATTGGGCAGCTTGAAGATCGCAGAGTAGTCGGCGGTGGAGGTGCGGGGCGTATTCGCCGGTTGGGATTCCCCGCCCCCCACCTGGGCAAAGGCGGCGATACAGACGAGAGGGACAAGAGCGAGTTGCTGAATCTTGAATCCACTCAAGGGCCAGCTCATTGCTTCACCGCCTCGTAAGGCTGAAGCTCAGGATTGGCCGTGTCGCCAACTACCCAGCCATCGCGCAATTGAATGGTGCGGGAGCCGTAGGCTGCGTTGGCTTCGGAATGCGTCACCTGCACAATCGTGGTTCCCTGTTGGTTCAAATCGCGAAACAATTCCATGATCTCCTTTGCCTGAGAGGAATGGAGATTCCCCGTGGGTTCATCTGCCAGCAACAGGCCAGGTTTGTGGATGACGGCGCGCGCAACCCCCACCAGTTGCTGCTGCCCACCCGATAATTGGCTGGGAAAGAGGTCTTTCTTCGCCACCATCTGAAATTGGTCGAGCGTATGGGCGACCATGCCTTGGCGCTGCCGGTTCGGGATGTCTTTATAGGAAAGCGGAAGGTCGATATTTTCCTGCACCGTAAGGTCGTCCAGCAAGTGATAACTCTGAAAGACCATGCCGACTTTTCGCTTGGCCAGATCCGCGCGCTCCTTACGCTTCATCTGGTGGACCGGCTGCCCGCCGAACCAATATTCGCCGCTCCATCCATCGTCCAGCAGGGCAAGCACATTGAGCAGGGAGGACTTCCCTGCTCCCGAAGGCCCCATAATGGTGATGAACTCACCTTCACGAATGTCCAGGTTCACACGCCGCAGCACGAAAAATTGCCCGGCAGCAGTCTTATAGCTTCGCTCGAGATTCTTGAGTTGGATCATGATTCTCCTTAGAGCAGCCCCACCGTACCGACTAGCATTTCTCCTTCATTCGTACCTCAAGGCCACCATGGGATCGACTTTGGCGGCCCGGCGCGCCGGAATGTAGCTTGCGGCGAGCGAAGCAATCGCGAGAACTCCTGCGGTTGTGACAAAAGTCGCGGCGTCCCATGAGCGAACGCCGAACAGAAGGCCCCGAATGAGGTTGGCTAGGGCGAGAGAACCCACCAGGCCTGCCATAACTCCTATCGTGGTCAGCCAGGTAGCTTCCTTCATGACCAAGTGGTAGACCGACCGGCGCTGCGCGCCCAAAGCCATGCGCACCCCGATTTCACGAGTTCTGCAACTTACCGAATAGGCGATCACTCCGTACAAGCCCACCACCGCGAGCAGTAAAGCGAGGGCGGCAAAACCCGCCACCAGCCATGCCGATGACCGGTGCATATACGCCGTAGGGGAATTATTGATGCGCTCCGCCATGGTGGATTCGCCGAGGGTGCCGATTCCGGAATCAACTTGATGCACGGCATTCACCAGCATGGGCAAAAGCGATGCTTCGTTTTGCGACGTGCGCACGACAAGAGAAAAGTAGGTATCGGGGGACTGAGCGAATGAGTAGTACGCCGCCGGCCATATCTCTGAGTCGAGCGAACCGTCTCTGACGTCCTCGACGAGGCCAACGATTTCCGCAATGGAGGTGGGCGAAAGCTGAGTGTCTCCGATTTTTTTACCAATCGGATCTTCACCCGGAAAGTACTTGCGCGCGAACGCTTGGTTGATGAGGACGACGAGGGGTTTAGAGGCGTTGTCTAACTCCGTCACATAGCGTCCGCGTAGAAGCTTGGCTCGTAGAGTCGGAAAGAATGCGGGGCTTACAATACGCTGGTTCACCTCGTTGTGCTCTCCGTTGTAGGGATGTCCGACGACTCGAATCCAGGTCGTGTTGCCGTTATAGCTCACCGGCAAAACCGTCGTGACTCCGACGGACTCGACACCCGGAACTCCGGCAACGCGATCTATGATTTCCCGCTCAACTCGGGTCTGTTGCTCCTCTTTGGCATAGTCGGTTTCCGAAAGCGCAACATCCAAAGTGGCGAGATGAGTCGGCAGAAAACCGACTTCCACGTGCAAAAGGCGATATAGACTCTTCCCCAAAAGACCTGCGCTGACCAGCAACACCACGGCAAGGGCTAGCTCTACAGCCACCAGGTTTGAACCGAAACGGCGCCAGAGGGTTCCGGCATAGCCACGGCCGCCATCTGCCAGCCCTTCCCGCAATTGCTGTAGAGGGAGCCGGACGAGCGGAGCGACAGAAAATAATGCAATCGAAACCAGACACAGCGCGCCGGCAAACTCCAGCACGTGCGCAGTGAGGCCCAGCCCTGCCAGGTACGGCATATAGCTCAGCAATTCGCTCGAGATCATTGCCTTGAGAATCTGCATGGTCGCGCGCGCCCCGAGAATGGCCAGGGCACAACTTGTCATCGCCAGGCAAAGGCCCTCGGTTCCGAATTGCCTGATCACCCGCAGACGGGAAGCCCCCAATGCGCCGCGCACTGCAATCTCTCGTTTGCGACGCTCCGAGCGGACAAGCAGCAGGCTGGACACGTTGACGCATGAAATCAATAACAGAAGACCAGCCCCGCCCTGCAGGGCAAGAAGCACTGGGCGCAGGTCGGCAAAAATTACGCTTGGGAGCTTGTCCACGAAAGCGCCCTGGCCGCGATTCTCCACTGGATACTGCAGCTCGAGCTGTTTGGCGATGGACTGGATGTTCGAACGTGCCGCCTCCAGGCTAATTCCATCTTTCA
>DATJEL010000003.1:0-26229 GCA_035496675.1 Terriglobales bacterium | reverse complement strand
AGGTGCTGATTGAGGCCCTGAGCGTCCTCCCCGAATACCTACGCAATAAAGCGACGGAGTCCGGCTCGGTCATCGATTACCGCGACTGGCATGTCCCGCTCGGCCGCCGTTTCCGGGCTCTCAAGCTGTGGTTTGTGCTCCGCTATTACGGGATCGAGGGTGTGCAGTTTCATGTCCGCGAGCATGTCAGGCTGGCACAAGATTTCGCCAGCTGGGTGAGAGGAGACAAGCGTTTTGCGCTGGTCGTTCCTCCGCCCCTCAACCTTGTATGTTTCCGTCTGAATGCCGGCGATGAGGCGAATCAGCAACTCATGGACGCTCTGAACCGCAGCGGTGACCTGTATCTGACGCATACCAAGCTTAACGGCCGCATGGTGCTGCGAATGTCCATCGGGCAGACCAATACTGCGGAGCACCACCTGGAAAAAGCCTGGAAGCGCATCCAGGAGGAGGCTTCCGGGCTGGTGTGAACTAGTTGCTCTGCGTATGTTCTGAGGTCCCCCTGGCCGCCTTAAAGTCGCAATTCCGGTGGCCCGGGAGGCCATGGGCGGGCCCCGAAACGCCAGAGTGTTCACATCGCAACCTCGCAAACCTCGCAAACCTTCCAATAAATTTCGATTTAGGTTAAATTGGAGCGCTACCTACAATCGACACGGGACTTACCGTAAGCCGATATTTAAATGACCCCACCATTTTTGTTCTCCCAGCGCGGGCCGGCGTGTGCGGACGGTCTCACAATTTGGTACAGGAGCGTATCGATGAAGAAACTTCTCGTCATCATCCTCTCGGTGACGTTTTCGGTTCTGGCGGTTGCACAAGACGCGACTCAGGCGAGCTCTGATCTCGCCCATGCGAAGTTCCGCAATCCTTCGCTGCCCATCGATGAGCGCGTCAACGATCTGATCTCGCGGATGACTCTCGAAGAGAAGGTCTCGCAGATGCGCGACCGAGCTGCGGGCATCCCCAGGCTCGGGGTTCCTGCTTACGAGTGGTGGAATGAAGGCCTCCATGGTGTCGCGTTCGCCGGCTACGCGACCAACTTTCCCCAGGTGATCGGGATGGCCGCGACCTGGGACACCGACCTAGTCCACCGGATGGCAGAGGTGATCTCGACCGAAGCCCGCGCCAAGTACAACCAGGCCATGCGCGATGATCAGCACGAGCGCTTCTTTGGCCTGACCTTCTGGGCGCCGAATATCAATATCTTTCGCGATCCGCGTTGGGGCCGTGGCCAGGAAACTTACGGGGAAGACCCGTTTCTGACTGGCCGCATGGCGGTGGCGTTTGTCAGCGGTATGCAGGGAGCCGATCCCAAGTACTTCAGGGTAGTCTCTACTCCCAAGCACTATGCCGTGCACAGCGGTCCCGAACCGTTGCGGCACCAATTCAATGTCGATGTCTCGCCGCACGACCTCGAGGATACCTATCTCCCGGCATTTCGCGCCGCGGTTACCGAAGCTCGCGCGCAATCTGTGATGTGCGCCTATAACGCAATCGACCGCGCGCCGGCTTGCGCGAGCACGATGTTGCTCCGCGATCACCTGCGCGATGCCTGGCATTTCGATGGCTACGTGGTGAGCGACTGCGCCGCCGTGGCTGACGTGAATACCGGCCATCACTTTGCGCCCGACATGGCCCACGCCGCAGCGGCTGCGGTGAAAGCGGGTACCGACCTCGAATGCGGTTTCCGCGAGGGGCAGGCCTTCCCGGCCCTGGTGCAGGCAGTGCACGACAAGCTGATCACCGAAGCCGAACTCGATACCGCACTCCGCCGTCTATTTCGTGCCCGATTCAAGCTGGGCATGTTTGATCCCCCCGCAAGCTTTGCCTATGGACAGATTCCGTTCAGCGAGGTGAATTCTCCCGAGCATCGCACGCTCTCCTTGCAGGCGGCTCGCGAATCCTTGGTTCTGCTGAAGAATGACGGCACGCTGCCGCTGAAGTCCAATGTCACAAAAATCGCGGTCATCGGCCCGACTGCCGAACTGATTCAGTCGCTCCAGGGGAACTACAACGGCCCACCGCCGTCCCCGGTATATCCCGTGAACGGAATCGAGAAGCAATTTTCTGCCGCGCAAGTCTCCTACGCGCAGGGATCAACTCTGGTCGAAGGCGCTGCCGTGCCCATCGAGCACACCGCGCTCCATCCCGCAAGTGGCTCGGGATTCGGTTTGACCGGTGAGTATTACAATTCCAAGGATCTCGCCGGCAGCCCCGTCCTTACCCGCACCGATCGCAACATCAATTTCAACTGGGACAAAGTCGTTCCGGTCGAAGGCTTGCAGCGAAATAACTATTCCGTACGCTGGAGTGGCACGTTTACGCCGCCCGCTCCCGGAGAGTACAGGCTTGGCGTCCGGGTGAATTATTGCTATGCCTGCGAAAATGCCGAAGGTTTTAAGCTCTATCTGGATGACAAAGTCCTAGTCGAGAGTAGCGACAAGAAGCAGCCGGAGCGGGGTCAGGTTCTGGATGCCACGGTGAATTTCAGTGACACCCAGCCACACCCGATCCGTCTTGAGTATTTCCACGGTACCGGCACTGCCGGCATCGATCTCTCCTGGCAGGCTCCTGCGGATGTGCTTCGTGACGAGGCCGTTCGTGTCGCCAAGGATGCCGGGGTGATCATCGCGACCGTAGGCCTTTCGCCATCTCTCGAAGGCGAAGAAATGCCGGTGAAGCTCGAAGGCTTCAGCGGTGGGGATCGCACCAGCATCGACCTGCCCGCCGCGCAAGAGGATTTGCTGAAAGCCCTGGGCGCGACCGGGAAGCCGCTCATTGTGGTCCTGCAAAACGGGAGTGCGCTCGCGGTCAACTGGGCGCAGGAACACGCGAATGCCGTTGTCGAAGCCTGGTATCCGGGGGCAGAAGGCGGGACCGCGATCGCGGAAACCCTGGCTGGCGAAAACAATCCCGCTGGTCGTTTGCCTTTGACCTTCTATTCCTCCTTGAGCCAGGTTCCTGATTTCAAGGATTACTCGATGCAGAACCGCACGTACCGGTATTTCTCGGGCAAGCCGCTCTATGGCTTCGGTTTCGGTCTCAGCTACACGAAATTTGCCTACACCGGACTGGCGCTTCCGAAAAGCCTCAAAGCCGGCGATCCGGCTGCGGTCGAAGTTGATGTGAAGAACACGGGCGCAGTTGCCGGAGACGAAGTTGTCGAGCTGTATCTCACGCAGCCCAAGGCGTTCGAAACTCCGCTGCGTGAACTCGCCTCATTCAAGCGGATCCACTTGAATCCGAATGAAGCGACCCACGTCAGCTTAAGCATTAACCCGCGTTTGTTGGGGCAGGTGAATGAAAAAGGCGATCGCGTGATTGTGCCGGGCGAGTATACCGTCTCCATTGGAAGTACTCAGCCTGGCGAAACCGAAGCCGTTCAGACCGGGAAGTTTGTGATCACGGGGAAGACAACGCTGCCCAAGTAAGCTGGCGGGTAACGAAATCCCGTGACGCGCGTCACTTGCATGGCTGCGCTTGTGATATGAACGTTAATTGTTCGAAGTATGTCGGCCCAGGGAGGGCTCTACGTGGCGCAAAGCAAGTCCGCATCGAAGTCCCGCAAATCGCCAAAGCTTCTGCCGTACCGTGACCCCAAGTTGTCCCTGGAGAAGCGAGTTCGTGACCTCCTGTCGCGCATGACTCTCGAGGAGAAGGCCGCCCAGATGGTCTGTCTCTGGCGGGAGCGGCCGAACACTCTGCTTAACGATGGCGGCGACTTTGATCCCGCCAAGGCCAAGGCTGCCTACAAGAAAGGAAATGGCCTCGGACAAGTAGCTCGCCCCAGTGACGCAGGTAAGGGCAAGAACGCGCGCCAGATGGCAGAGCTCACCAACATCATCCAGAAGTTTTTCGTTGAAAACAGCCGCCTGGGGATTCCGGTGATGTTCCATGAAGAGTGTCTGCATGGACATTGGGCAATCGATGGAACCAGCTTTCCTCAGCCAATCGCTCTGGCAGGAACCTTCAACCCCGCATTGGTCGAGCGCCTGTTCGCGATGACCGCCGAAGAAGCTCGGGTGCGTGGCGCACACCATGTGCTCACTCCTGTTGTTGACGTCGTCCGCGATCCCCGTTGGGGCCGCTGCGAAGAGACCTATGGGGAAGACCCATATCTTGTCGCGCGCATGGGAATTGCCGCCGTGCGTGGCTTCCAGGGGGATGCGTCCTTTCACGATCGCAAACATGTAATCGCAACCCTGAAACATTTCACCGGTCACGGACAGCCCGAGTCCGGCATGAATTGCGCTCCCGCCAATATTTCGGAACGGGTGCTGCGCGAGGTCTTCTTCGCTCCGTTTAAAGAAGTTTTGAAGAAAGCCCGAGCCATCAGTGTGATGGCCTCCTACAACGAAGTCGATGGTGTGCCTTCCCACGCGAACAAGTGGTTGCTTCGTGATGTGTTGCGCAAAGAGTGGGGATTCAAGGGCTTCATCATTTCCGATTATTGGGCGCTATGGGAGTTGAGCTATAAACCCGACACCCATGGGCATTTTGTGGCCGGGGACAAAAAGGAGTCCGCTCGGCTTGCGGTAGAAGCCGGCGTGAATCTTGAGGCACCCGATCCAGACATCTACCTGAACTTGGTCGAGCTGGTCAAAAAGCGAGTACTCAAAGAATCGCAACTGGATGAACTGGTCGAGCCGCTCCTGTATTGGAAATTCAGGTTTGGACTGTTCGAAGATCCTTACGTTGATCCGGACATCGCCGATCGAGTCGTGAGTTCTGAAGCCAACCGCGAGATTGCTCTTGCCGGGGCGCGCGAAGCTATCACGCTATTGAAGAACGAAAGCGACATTGCGCCTCTAAACCTCGACAAGGTGAAGACGATCGCTGTCATCGGTCCCAATGCCAACCGCAGCCTGCTCGGCGGCTACAGCGGTGTTCCGCGCTACAACGCGACCGTCCTTGACGGAATTAAAGAGCGCGTTCGGAATCGCGCCAAGGTCCTCTACAGTGAGGGTTGCAAGATTACCATTGGTGGCTCCTGGGGTGAGGACCCAGTCGTTCCCAGTGATCCGGAAGAGGATCGTCGCCAGATTGCCGAAGCGGTGGAAGTCGCAGCGCAGGCCGATGTCATCGTTCTTGCCATTGGTGGCAATGAACAAACTTCGCGCGAAGCTTGGTCGCGGCAACACATGGGAGACCGCACCAGCCTTGACTTGATCGGCCGTCAGGAAGAACTGGTCAAAGCAATGGTTGCGACCGGTAAGCCAGTGATCGTCTTCCTCTTTAACGGGCGCCCGCTCTCCATCAACTACCTCGCCCAGAATGTACCGGTGATCTTCGAGTGCTGGTATCTGGGACAGGAGACCGGTCGGGCCGTTGCTGAGGCGCTTTTCGGTGATATCAATCCCGGAGGAAAATTGCCGATTAGCGTTCCGCGTTCCGTGGGACACCTTCCCGCCTTCTACAACTACAAACCCTCGGCGCGTCGCGGATATCTGTTCGACGACGTCTCGCCGCTTTTTCCCTTCGGCTATGGCCTGAGCTATACGACTTTTTCGATTAAGAACGTTCGCCTTGAGAAATCAAAGATCAAGTCCAACGCATCAACGCGTGTATTCGCCGAGGTAACCAATACTGGCAGACGCGAGGGTTCCGAAGTCGTGCAGATGTACATTCGGGACCTCGTGAGCAGCGTGACGCGGCCGGTAAAAGAACTGAAAGGCTTCGAGAAGGTAACGCTCCGTCCGGGCGAAACGAAGAAGGTCGTATTCGAGATCACGCGGGATTCGCTCGCGTTTCACGACGTCAGGATGAATTACGTGGTTGAGGCGGGTGAGTTCTCGATCATGGTCGGTAACTCATCGCGCGATGAAGATCTGCAGAAGCTCAAGTTGACCGTGAATTGAGCTCATCAACCAGAAAACGAGGCGCCATGGCCGAAACCCAACAACACGTCCCGGTGAAAGAAAAAGTCGGCTACGCGATGGGTGACATCGCCACCAACTTCTTCTTTCAATCCATGATTCTCTACCAAACCCGCTTTTATACCGACACGGCGGGAATTTCGGCTAGCGCTGTCAGCTACATGTTTCTGGTTCTCCGCTTGGCAGATGCCGTTGTGGATCCCTTTGTCGGCGGCCTCTCGGACCGTACCCAGACGCGGTGGGGGAAATTCCGCCCTTGGATTCTCGGAACGGCCCTGCCGTTCGGACTGATCTTTTGGCTGGTGTACGTCACTCCGGACTTCGGTCCCAGCGCAAAGCTGGTTTACGCGTATATCACCTACACCCTGCTGATGATGCTGTACTCGGCGAACAACACTCCGTATTCCGCGTTGATGGGAGTCATGACTCCAGACTCCAGCGAACGCAGCAGCATCGCCAGCTACCGGTTCGTGGGCGCCTTGATTGGGCAGTTCATCATCCAGGCCTTGCCACTCCCGCTGGTTGCGAAATTGGGCCAAGGTAATTCCGCGAAGGGCTGGGCGGTCACCATGGCGATCTTCGCATCGCTCATCGTGATTCTGAACCTGATTACATTTTTCAGTACGAAAGAGAGAGTGCAGCCTCCCCCTGGAGATGCCCATTCGATCGGTGCCGACATTCGGGATGTGTTCAGTTGTGGCCCCTGGGTTGTGATGTTTGTCCTTACCTTATTCGTTTTCACGATGCTGGTGGTCCGGGGCAGCTCGTCAAATTACCTGTTTGCTTACTACCTTGATCAAGGTCAGATTCGAGAATTCCTTGGAAAGTTCGGCCTGGCAGAGGGGGCCAATGTTTCCGGACCTTGGCCTTCCACGCTGAACGCCTTCGGGCTGCTCATCAAGCCGGATGGTTCTAACGCGGCTGCGGTTGCGTTCAGTCTGTTCTTTGTCGTCGGCAGTATCGTTCAAATCGTTGGCATTATTTTCTCTAAGCCGCTGGCCGACCGTTTTGGCAAGAAGGCGGTCTTTATCGCAGGCGTTGCGGTCACGACGATTGCCACCGCCTGGGTGTTCTGGGCCACGCCTTCTTCAATCGGAATGCTGTTCTGGTTGAGCATTCTATGGGCCATCGGATGGGGCCCGACGGTCCCGCTGCTCTGGGTGATGATTGCCGATGTCGCCGACTATTCTGAGTGGAAAAACTACCGGCGCGCCACCGGCTTCATGTTCGCAGGAATTCTATTTGCGCTGAAGGCAGGTTTGGGCCTAGGAGGCTGGCTCAGCGCCCAAATTCTAAAACGATATGACTACGTGCCGAATGTCGCGCAAAGTGAGCGTTCTCTGCTGGGAATCCGCTTGGGATCAAGCATCTTCCCCGCAATTCTCCTCGCTCTCGTCATCGTGTGCCTGTTTGCATATCCGATCAGCAAATCGCTCAATGCGAAGGTTCAGGACGATCTCACGGAGCGCAGGAGAAAGTACGCCACTCTGAACGCGCAGGCCACTTCTTCATAGTCAAGGGGGATCATGGGACGCTACTTGCTGCTTGCCGTGTTGACGTTTGCCCCGCTCTTGGCCACCGGCCAGCAACCCACCCTGAAACAGGCCTACGACGGCTGTTTTTGGGTGGGCGCAGCGCTGAATTCGGATCAGTTCACCGGCAAGGATACGAAAGAAGCCGCCATCATCAAGGAGCAGTTCAGCAGCATCAGCCCTGAGAACGATCTCAAATGGGGGCCAATCCATCCTCAGCCACACACCTACAATTTCGGTCCCGCCGATGCCTACGTGAATTTCGGGCAGCGGAACCACATGTTCATCGTAGGTCATACTCTGGTCTGGCATTCCCAGACCCCCAAATGGGTGTTTGAAGGGAAAGACGGCAAGCCCGCTACGCGCAAGCAACTGCTGAAGCGCATGCGCGATCACATCAACAAAGTGGTGGGGCGCTACAAAGGCCGGGTCAATGGCTGGGATGTAGTCAATGAAGCGCTTGACGAGGATGGAACTCTCCGCCTATCTCCGTGGTTGAACATCATCGGGCCGGACTACATCGAGAAGGCATTCGAGTACGCTCACAAAGCCGATCCCAAGGCGCAGCTCTACTACAACGATTACAACCTCGAGAACGAGCCCAAGCGCAAAGGCGCCCTGGAACTGATCGGGAAACTAAAGTCAAAAGGCATTCCCGTTACCGGAGTCGGGTTGCAGGATCACCTGAGCCTGGAATGGCCGACGGCAGAGCAGTTGAACGCCACGATCGGCGCGTTCGGGAAGCTAGACGTGAAGGTCATGATCACCGAATTGGATCTTGATGTCTTGCCATCCCCGTTTCAGGATCCAACCGCTGATGTCTCGCTCAAAGTTGCTAGCAATCCCAAATACAACCCTTACGCAAACGGTCTGCCCGAGACCGTTCAACAACAGATCACCAGCCGCTGGGCTGATTTGTTCCACATTTACTCCAGCTATTGCGGCGTGGTCACACGAGTGACCCTGTGGGGCGTGAGCGACAAAGATTCCTGGAAGAATGATTGGCCGATACGAGGGCGAACCAACTTTCCGCTGCTTTTCGATCGCAATAGCGAAGCGAAGCCGGCTGTTGCCGCGGTGATCGAGGTTGCTCCGAAGAAGCAATAGGCTCGACGGCTAGCGGCTGAACCTGCGGTACCAATGTCTCGCGGTCGAGCCGATCCCCCACCCCAGTCTGAAATTGCCGTCGCACGCAGCGCTCAATGCACGGAAGCTGACCTCGGGGAGGCGGCTCAGTCAATCTCAGCCAGCCGGGCTTTGACGAGCTTTTTAACCAGAATCGCGGGTAGCGGTTTGTCGACGGGGAACCGGATTGTTCCCTTGGAAATCGTATAGGCCCCGAGCTCTGCTTTGAATTTCTCGATCACCTTTGCCGTCGGGAAGAGGCTGCAATGGCCCGAGAACGCCGCGTACCAGACGATGACCTGCTTGTGCTTGAACGCCGGGATCCCGTAGCTGATGACTTCTTCGGCTTCGCGCGGGACCACCGACTGAATTACGGTTCGGACCTTCTTGAGCGTGCTGCGGGCCGGTTCGGGCGCTCGCGAGAGGTATTCACTGACTGTGCGGCCGGCCGCCTTGTCTTTCGCCACTCGTCGATTGTGAGCTTTGGCTCTTTTCATGGACTCAATCATAGCTGCGGCCGCATGCCTGGCACGCGCTTCCCCGGTCGCCAGCACTGGGGAGAATGACCTCACAAAAGGAGTTACGTGCGGATCGTTTTATCGTATGCTCTATCAACCCTAAAGCAAGCCTGCTAAGACTGGAGGACTTATAAGCGCATGGAATCTCTCGGCATGCAAGCGGGCCAACTTACTCCAGTCGAGTCGGAGCCCGGGACTGCTTCTGCGCTTGTGGCTGTCGAAGGCGTAACTAAGACGTTCGGGTACAAAGTTGCGCTCGATCAAATCAGTTTCTCTGTTCCTCCGGGGCAGATCTGTGGCTTACTCGGGCCCAATGGCGCCGGCAAGACTACCTTGTTTCGACTATTGATGGGCATTCTGAAGGCGACACAAGGATCCATCCTGGTTGACGGCCTAGACGCTTTCGAAAAGCGCGTTGAGGTCAAGCGTCTCATAGGCTTTCTCCCCGACGAGCCCGTCTTTTATTCCTATCTCTCCGGCCGTGAGGTGCTCGAGCTCAGTGCAGCCATGCACGGACTGAATGTATCAGCCGCAATGGGCCGAATTTCCGTAATCATGGCAAAGCTCCGGTTGGCCGAGGACATCAATAACTACGCGGAAGACTACTCGCGCGGAATGAAGAAGAAGCTGGGGTTGCTCCTGGCGATGTTGCATGAGCCGAAGCTCTTGGTTCTGGACGAACCGACGAACGGTCTCGACGTTGAATCCACCCATCTTTTCTATGAGCTCATTTCAGAAACGGCCAGACAAGGCACGACCGTGCTCTTTTCCACGCACCTGATGGACCACGTCACCAGGCTGTGCTCGCATGCCGTGATCATCAACGAAGGCAAGCTCGTGGCCCAGGGATCCATTGCCGAACTTCGCACTGCGTACGAACTCGAGAGCCTGGAAGAGATCTTCCTGAAGCTCACCGCTCGACCTCCGCAAAGATGAGAGAAGCTGCCAATTCTCCTGGCTTCTGGCCTACCGTGGCGCTCCTGTTGGGCTCTGCGCGGAGGCGGTCGATTGCACGCGCGGAACGTGGGCGCCAGCTGTTGCAGCAGAAGTCTGGTAGGGATGCGACAAATTGGGGTTCTCTCGGCAAAGCTGTCCCTATCATTTTCATGCTGGTTCTGAATGGGATCGGAGCGATCTTGTTGCCCGTCGCGGTAAAGTCGGCGCAACGGGTTGCGGCGGAGCAGAGTGGCCGGATTGTGGTTAGCAACTGGTTTTTCGATGCCGTAAGAGCGAAGGAGGCATTCAACCGCTCTCCGCATGAGTCCAGGGTCTGTCACGACCTCAACGGAGAGACCTACTGTTACGACTCCGTTGGTCAGCCGGTAAATCAGCTAGATTATGAGCGTGAGGCGCGCGCCATCGCCGAGGACGAGGGCGGTTCTAGACCGGAAGTAGAGCAGAAGCTCAGAGAAGCGCTCGAGAAACGAGGCGCGAGCGCCTTTATCTCCAAGAAAGACGCCGTTCGAGGAATTGCCGCAGTTGCCGTGTCCGGCCCCTTTCCGGCCATGATTGGTTCGCTCGTGCTCTTATGGTGGGGAGTAATGCTGGTTTGTCAGGGCGAAGGACTTGACCTCGATCTGCAGCGGCGCCGTCACCCTATGTGGGAGTGGCTGCTTTCGCATCCTGTGAAGCCGGGGGCGGTGTTTTTCGCGGAGATGTTATCGCCGATCGCGGCGAACCCCATGTACTGGGGCGCTCCATTGTTTGTGGCCATCCTGTATGGACTGATTTACGACGTCGGCCAGGGGGCGTTGGCAGGACTAGTGGTTGGGATACCAGTCACCATAGCTGCGGCCTGCATGGGCAAAGCGCTTGAAATCGGAATCACGCTCCGGTTTTCACCGCGGTCGCGAGGCGCGATCATCGGCATCATGAGCTGGCTGGGTTATGCCGCGATGATGTTCATCCTTCTTGGATTCGTGCTGGTCCCGAGAGTCGTCGGGTTGTTTGCGAGATTTGCGGTTGTATTTGCCATCATTCCATGGCCCTGGTTGCGGTTATTCCTGGGCGGCAGTGCGGACGGATCTTTCTCATTTGCTGTCGCCATCTTCACCTGTTGGGCTTTTGCTGGCGCTACGCTCACTGCGTCTGTTTGGTTCAGCGTATGGGCGACCCGGAAGGGTCTTGCCGGCAACTTTGGCCAGTCCGACGCTGCTCCTTCCGCTTCACCAAAAGGTGATCCGCGCTTCGGTCGCGAGCCGCTTTATCGCAAGGAATTCTTGTGGTTCGTCCGCGACCGCAGTGCCGTTGTTCAGGCGATCTTGATCCCGCTTACCGTTGCCGGATTCCAGCTGTTCAACTTGCGCGGGCTGCTCAACTACGCGCAGGGAGCGTGGAATTACCTGTGCGGAGTCGCCATTCTGTTTGGCACATATTTTCTGTGGGTCCTCGGACCCAAGTCACTTTCGTCCGAAGGCACGGCGCTCTGGATCGCGCTCACCTGGCCGCGTGGTCTCGAGAGCCTGCTCAAGGCGAAAGCCTGGCTCTGGTCCCTGATTTCCAGCGGACTGGTGGCGCTGGTGCTCTGCTACGCCGCTTATGTCTTCCCGCACGAGATATGGAAGATTGTGACCGTTGGCATTGCGTGGTTCTTCTTCGGACGGAGTATGGCGGAAAAATCGGTCACGCTGGTCACGGTCGCATCCTCGTCCGGTGAGCAGGAAAAGATTCCCTCGGGACGACGCTGGGCGGCGCAACTTGGCATGTTGACGTTCGCGATTGGCGTTCTGACTCAGCAGTGGCATGTCGCAGTCATGGGGATCGTGTACTCGTACATCACCGCGGCGGCCATGTGGCAGAACTTTCGCGCGCGGCTGCCTTACTTGTACGATCCCTGGTCCGAACAACTGCCCCCTCCTCCCACGCTTATGCACGCCATGGTCGCGATCAGCATTCTGGTGGAAGCGGGAGCAGTGGTGTCCGGAATCATGTTAGTGGGCGTTGGTCGCGAGAACCTGGCACTGGCCCGGGCCATGAGCTACGCGGTCTGCTCAGTCGCCGTCTCGGTGGGTGTCTGGCATTTTCTTGAGGTGAGAAATGTTTCGAATCGCGACGTGTGGCGCTGGGAAGACGATGCTACGCGCGGTGGAGGCTTTTCCTGGATCAAAATTCACAGCCGCCCGATCAGTTTTCTGCTCCTTCTCCTGGTGGGCACGATGGCAGGGGCGCTCCTCGGTCTCCTCGCCCATGGGTATACAGGGATTCTGAATCACATTCCGGCGGCATCGGAACTAATACGCAAGTCGCAAGAGCAGATGAATAAGATCCCGAATCTGCGCCTCTCATACGGCATTATCGCAGTCCTGTTTGCTCCATTTGCGGAGGAGTATCTCTTTCGCGGACTCATGTTCCGTGCCCTGGACCGCGAGTGGGGAGGTTGGCGCGCAGTAGTCGGCGCGGCCGCATTTTTCGCCGTTTATCACCCAGCATTGGCATGGCCGCCAGTGTTTTTGCTCGGCGCCTGTAATGCCCTTCTTTTCAAGAAAACGGGCCGTCTTGCCCCCGCAGTTGCCCTCCATATGGCCTACAATGCCGTGGTCTTGTTCGCTTAGTGCCTCTTGCCAATCCAGCTAACCTCTAGGATAATAATTACTTGTCTTGTTCCCGCCGGTCCCCCTCCGCCATGGATGGCGGCTTGGGACGTCAGAGGAGCTGACCTGCTGCCCTCGTTTCAAGGGCCAAGAAAACCGGAAGTACTAGGAAAGGAAACCAGTTCAGTGTTAATGATTCGTCTGGCGCGCACGGGTGCGCGCAAGCAGCCACACTACCGTGTCGTCGTGATCGAGAAGGCGCGTGCGCGCAATGGTCGTCCCGTCGAGATTGTCGGGACCTACAATCCCCGCACCAGTCCGGCCAGCGTCGAGCTTAAGCGTGAGCGCATTGACTACTGGCGCTCCAAGGGCGCGCAGGTCTCCGAGCGCGTAGGCAAGATCCTGGCGATCCCGGCTGCCGCTGCCCCGGCTGCATCGTAACTTCGATTTGCACGGTACAGGCTGATTTCAACGGATTCACGCATCTACGTGGTTCATCCGTGTGCAGCCGCATTGATCCGTGGAGAGGAATTTCTTACTTGACCGACCAGAGTGCCAATCCGAAGGCGCTTGTCGAGCACGTCGCTAAGGCGCTCGTGAATGCGCCCGAGAAGGTGTTTGTCGACGAGTTCAATGAAGACGGCGAGCTCGTTTTCGAACTCGAAGTCTCCGAGGACGATATGGGGCGGGTGATCGGCAAGGGCGGTAAGATTGCGCGGGCGATGCGGAACCTGTTGCATGCATCTGGTGCTAAGACCGATCAGCGCTTCGAGCTGGAGATTCTGGAATAGGGACTCCAGAGCCGATGGGTTCCGCGGATTTGCAGGGTGTGTTGCGATCCGGCTTGAGGATCCCCAACCGACGTTGATTGTGTGAATCCGTGGCAGATCTGAAAGCGACCGAGTTCATCACGCTTGCCCGTGTCTTGAAGACCCAAGGGCGGCGCGGCGAAGTCGCAGTCGAGTTGCACAGCGGGGTTCCGGATAGGTTGCAGAAGGGCCTGCGCTTGTTCGTGCTTCTGGAGGATGGTAGTCGCCGCGAGTTGAAGATTGAGGGTAGCTGGCCGCACAAGGACTTGCTGGTTCTAAAGTTCGGGGGCATTGATTCGATCTCCGACGCTGAGCCGCTGGTTGGATGCGAATTGCAGGTCCCGCGCGCTGAACGCGCGGAGTTGCAACCGGGCTGGGCCTACGTCAGTGATTTGGTAGGTTGCTTACTGCTAGATCACGGCAAAGGTGTCGGCCAGATCAGCGAGGTTCGTTTTGGCGCCGGAGAAGCGCCGCTGCTGGTGGTTAGATCAGGCAAGGGCGAGCTGGAAATTCCGTTTGCGCAGGAATTCCTGGTGCGAGTCGATCTTGAAGGCAAGCACATCGAGATGAACTTGCCCGAAGGACTGCTGGACGTAAACGCTCCGCTAACCGAAGAGGAGAAGCGGCAGCAGAAGCAAAGCGACTAGCCGCAGAGAGCGCAAACGAGTACTGCAGGTACGGCAAACAGATGTATCTTGCGATGCTCTAGCGAAACTTTGCTGTTAAAGGTTTTTCGTCTGTGCAGATCGATATCATTACGATCTTTCCGGATTTTTTTCGCGGACCCTTGGAGTACGGCATTATTCGCCGGGCGCGCGAAGCGGGGTTGGTGAAGATCGAGGTTCGCGATCTGCGGGTTCACACCGGCGATCGTCATCGTACCGTGGATGACCGCCCGTTTGGCGGCGGCGAAGGCATGGTCCTGAAACCGGAACCGCTCTTTGCATGTGTGGAATCGTTGAACCTGGCGTCCCGCGGGCAACGTGTGCAGGCAAAGCAATCGGTCGTTCTGCTGTCAGCCCAGGGCAGGCGCTTCGATCAAACCTGCGCAACCGAATTGGTTGCGATGGATCGCCTGGTCCTGATTTGTGGGCGCTACGAAGGTGTGGACGAGAGGGTCGGCATGCATCTCGCCGATCGCGAAATTTCGATCGGGGACTATGTTCTGAGTGGTGGCGAGATTGGCGCGGCGGTGATCGCCGATACCGTGATCCGGCTGATTCCGGGCGCGGTTGGGAACGAAGCCTCCACCCGGCAAGAGTCGTTTTTTGTGGGTGCGGAAGTTGGCAATGATGGGCCCCGTTCGACGTGTTCGTCTGGCGGATTGCTCGACTATCCGCATTACACGCGGCCTGCGGATTTTCGCGGGATGAAGGTTCCAGAAGTGTTGGTCAACGGGAACCATGAAGAGATTCGGCGTTGGCGGAGACGTTCCGCGCTGGAGAAGACATTTCGCAACCGGCCGGATCTTTTGAGTGAAGCGCCATTGAGCGCAGAAGACAAAGATTTGCTGTCGGAGATCGCAGCGAGCCATGAGCAGTGAGCGGGGAGCAATCGGAGACGATTGCTGATTGCTTACTGCTTGCAGCTCGAAGCTACCATTTGAGGCTGCCCGAGAGATTACACTGAGGAAGCAGGCAAACCATGTCGAATCTGATCATCGAGAAACTTCTGTCCAAAACCAAGCGCAGCGATCTGCCGGAATTCGTGCCGGGCGATACTGTCCGCGTCCAAGTGAAGATTAAAGAAGGCGACAAGGAGCGATTGCAGGCGTTCGAGGGTGTCGTGATCGCGCGCAACCGCGGGCCGCAGGCCAGTTTTACCGTGCGCAAGGTCAGCTTCGGCCAGGGCGTCGAACGCATATTCCCGGACAACTCGAAGGTGATCGATAAGGTGGATATCGTGCGCTCCTCGAAAGTGCGGCGCGCTAAGCTTTATTACCTCCGCAACCTGCGCGGCAAAGCCGCCCGTCTGCGCGATGTAGAACGCGAGCAGGCACCGAGTGCCGCGAGCAGCTAAACGACCGGAATGCTTTTATCGCTGGTCGTCAGTGGTCGGCGATCAAGCTGGCGACCAGCGAATCACAATCTCCTTCGAACGCGCGATTTCGATCGCGTCGAAGCAACTACACTCCACCCGCCCGCCCTTTCCTTCTATAATTCGGCATCCCCAAAATGCCCACGCAACCACAGACAACGACGCCTAGCCAACCTGGAAATTGGCAATCACCGGGTGGTACCCCTCCACCCCGCTCGCGTAAGAACCAACGCCTTCGGGGATTGGACAATCTCGATCGCTTCTGGCAGCGGGTGACGGCCGGGTTGGAACTGACAGAACTGTGGTCGCAGTTCAAGCGGGACGCTCAGAGCGGCTATAAGTTCTACCAGCGCGATTTTGATCTTGAAGAGGTCTCCGGGCAGCCCCGGGGCAGGGCGTTCGTGCAAAGACTTAAGGCCTTCATGTGGGCGGTTCTGGAGAAACTTACCCCGGCGCGCCGCGTCCTGCTGTTGATCGGAGTGGTATTGCTCGTCCTGCCCAGTGGCGGCGTGCAGTTTCACCGAGGGACACACGATGTCCAAATCGTGACGCCCAATTTCCAATTCTGGGGTGGCGTTGCCCTGTTCCTGGTTTTGATGTTAGAGATCGCGGATCGCGTCGTGATGAAGCGCGACCTTGAAATTGCGCGGGATATACAGAGCTGGTTGTTGCCATCAACCCCGCCCCTGGTTCCCGGGCTCGCGATCGCCTTTGCCACGCGCCCGGCTAACACCGTAGCTGGGGACTACTACGACGTTTTCCCGCGGGTCACCACTATCCCGGAAGAGCCAACCCTGCTTCTCGCGGTGGCCGACGTGGCCGGCAAGAGCATTCCTGCGGCCTTGCTCATGGCAACTTTCCAGGCAAGTTTGAAAACCCTTTCATCGACCGGGTGTAAGCTCCAGCAGCTGGTTGCAGCGATGAATAACTACGCCTGCTGTAACAGTCAGGGCGGACTGCGTTTTACCACGGCGTTTATTGGGGAGTATCAACCCGGCCCTGGCGTGCTGACCTACATCAACGCAGGACACAACAACCCCGTTCTGCGAAGAGGCTCCGGGGCGATCGAGCGCCTGGATGCTGGCGGGCTGCCACTGGGGATTCAGCCGAACGTCGACTACGCGTCGGCCGAGGTTACTCTCGTTAGCGGAGACTGGCTGATCATCTTCACCGATGGCCTGGTGGAAGCCGTCAACGGAGCTGGTGAAGAGTACGGCGAGCAACGCATGATCGCCGTCCTGAACGCAAACACGGGGTTTGCGCCTGATCTCCTGCTCGACCGAATGATGCTTGATGTCAACGCGTTCGTCGGGTCAACTCCGCAGCACGACGACATCACCTGCATGCTGATCAAAGTGGCCTGAGCCTTGCCGGAGCGGAGCATTTCCTGTGCTGCGCCTCCAAGAACAAACCCTTCGTCCACACCGTTTTTCCTCTTGCGCCCACAGCCTGAACTGAGCCAACATCCTAGTAGTGGCCACTCGTAGTCAGCCTCGCCCCGACAAAGAAATATCCCCCTCGGCTGCCAAGCTGCGCCTGCTAAAGCGCCTGCGCTGCACGCTGAAATATGAGAAGCTTGCGTGGGCCTCGGGAGCAAGGCTCGTCGCCGGTGTTGATGAAGTCGGGCGCGGCTCGCTCTTCGGCCCGGTTGTGGCCGCCGCCGTTGTGCTCGATTCGAGCTATCGCATCCGTGGTCTGCGCGACTCGAAGCTTCTTCCGGCCGAACGCCGGGAAGTTTTGGCTGAGCGAATTCGCGAACATTGCATCGCGTGGTCGATCGCAGCGGTGGATGCCGCGCGCATTGATCAAATCAATATCTATCAGGCTTCAAGACTGGCAATGCAGCAAGCAATTCAGCAGCTGCAACCCACCCCGGATCACCTTCTGATTGATGCCATGAGGCTCGATCTCGACCTGCCGCAGCGGGCCATCATTCACGGCGATGCTTTGTCGGCTTCAATCGCCGCAGCCTCAATCGTAGCGAAGGTCGAACGGGACCGCATGATTGCCGATTGGGACCCGGTTTTTCCGGTCTACGCTCTAAAGTCCAACAAGGGATACAGCACGCCAAAACATCTCGCCGCCCTGCGCCAGTATGGTCCGTCTCCCCTACATCGCCAGTCGTTTGCTCCGGTTTGGCAGGCTCCGGTTCCTCAGGAGGTTCTGCAATTCATGTTGCAGGAAGAGGATCCCGATCAGCAGGCGCCAGTCGCATAACCCAGGCTTCAGCATGTGGCCGCGGCCTCCCCGATTTTCGATGAAGGACCTCGGAGCGAATCGGTGGTGAAGAAAGAACACTCTACTGTTCACTGCTTAAGCCAAGAGCTGTGCCATTTTTAGGAGAAGGTCGGTGGGCTCGACGCGCTCGGTGTAGTCAGGACTGGCCAAGGAGAAGAGGATCCGCGGGGTCTCGCATCCGGCCGCAGTTGCGCCGATCACGAATGTTGCCGGAATCGGCAGTTCCCAAGTGTTAACCCCATGGATGAACGGCAGGTTCACGAAGGCTCGACGATAAACCTCCTGCTGATATTCAGGGACCTGATAGACCAGCCCAAACTTTCGCGAAACCTGATTGTCACGATCGCTAAGCAAGGGGAAGCCAAGCTTGTGCTGATCGGCCATGAGGAAGGACTGGTGCGTGTTCTGGGGAGAGATGGCCACTAACGAGGCGCTGAGCTGTTCCAAGTCGGGAACGATGGCATTCATGGCCTCCATCTGACCTACACAGAACGGACACCATCGTCCACGAATAAAGCAGACGACCAGGGCTCCGCGCGATAGAAGGTCCCTAGAACGGACCATGACCCCGGCTTGGTTGGGGAGCTCGAACCCGGGCGCTGAATCACCCTCTCGCAGCGTCCGCTGGGCAATGCCAGACTGCTTCAGATCCTCAACAACGCGGGCATGACTGGACTGGATCTCCGCCGGAACGTAGCGAGCGATCAATTCTCGCCGTTCCGCATAGATTTCATACAGCCGCCGGGGTCCGGATTCAGGAGAGGATTCTTGGAGGGAGCGCCATTTCATAGAGAGCATGAGCCAGTCAGAATTTGGCTCAAACGAATATCATTCGAATCTTGGGAGCGCGTAGCCCGCGTCTTTCTAGTCGTCGCTTGAGTTGGCGCGTGCTCCCAAAGTTCCCGGCCGATCCTTGAAAGACTATGAAAACCGCATGCCGGCGAGCTTGCGCATCATGTTGCCCTTGCCCATTTGCTTAAACATTTTCCGCATTTGGGCATATTGACGAAGCAAATGATTCACTTCCTGGACGGTTGTCCCCGAGCCTCGGGCAATGCGCTTTCGCCGGCTGCCGTTGATCACATCGTGATGGCTGCGCTCATGGGCTGTCATCGAATTGATGATGGCTTCCACGCGGTTGATTTGTTTCTCGTCCACTTTATCGGCATGTTTCTGAAGGCCGGCGAATGGGCCAATGCTCGGGAGCATGCCCATCAGGCTTTGAATGGAGCCCATCTTGCGAACCTGCCGGAGCTGGTCGCGAAAGTCCTCGAGTGAAAAGCCATCGCCCGACAAAGCACGCGCGGCGATGTCCTGCGCTTTCTTTTTGTCGACCGTCTGTTCGGCGCGCTCGATGAGGGAAAGAATGTCGCCCATGCCAAGAATGCGCGACACAATGCGGTCGGGATGGAAAGGCTCAAGCGCGTCGTATCTTTCACCCACGCCGATGAATTTAATGGGCGCCCCGGTAACCTGGCGAATCGAAAGGGCAGCGCCACCGCGAGCGTCGCCGTCCATCTTCGTGAGTACCACGCCGGTGAGAGAAAGCTTCTTGTGGAATTCGTCCGCGGAACGCACCGCGTCCTGCCCGGTCATCGCATCGGCTACGAACAAGATTTCTGACGGATTCAGCAGCTTCTTGAGCGACTGCATCTCATCCATTAGTTGATCGTCGATGTGGAGGCGTCCGGCGGTATCGACGATCAGAACGTCACATCCGGAGTTGATGGCTTCCCGGCGAGCTTCTTTGGCGAGCCGCTCCACGGTTGCCGTATTCGAATCGGTGAGTTCGCCCTGATAAATTTGCGCTTTGATAGCCTGCGCCACGACCTTTAACTGTTCTCGCGCGGCTGGGCGGTAGACGTCGACCGAGACCAGCAGCGGACGGTGCCCGCCATTTTTAAGCCAGTGCGCCAGCTTGCCTGAGGTGGTGGTTTTGCCCGAGCCCTGCAAACCCGCCATCAGCACGACGGTCGGTGGCTGGGACGCAAATTTAACCCGCGCCGTGTCTTTGCCAAGGACGTTCACGAGCTCGTCGCGGACAATCTTGATGACTTGCTCGCCTGGCGAAAGGGACGTCATCACCTGCTGGCCGACCGCCTTGGCTTGCACCTGATCGATGAACTGCTTTACGACTTTAAAATTGACGTCCGCTTCCAGCAGGGCCAGGCGCAATTCGCGCATGGTTTCCTGGATGTTTTCTTCATTCAGGACCGCCTGCCCACGCAGGGATTTAAAGGTCCGTTGTAGCCGTTCCTGCAGATTCTCAAACATAGTCTGACGTCATTTTAGCAGTCCGTCCGCTAGGCCTCTCTAAAGGCGTCGAGAGTGGGGGGAGTGGACTTCCGGTTCTTTTTCACAGCATTCCTTTGTACGCGATTAGCATACAATGCTCCCCATGCGGGCAGCAGTGCGCGCCGATCGATCCGTGGACTTCGGAAAACAGTGGCAGGGACAAACCGTGGATGGCCGCTATCCTCTCGAGCAATACCTGGGAGGATCGGATCGTACGGCGGTTTTCCTCACAAATTTGCCGGCCGATGCGAAGGCCAAGGCCGCCATTAAACTCGTTCGCGCCAGTGGGGGAGAAGCCGAAGCTCTCCTCTCGAACTGGAAGCGCGCAGCCCAACTCTCGCACCCACATCTGTTGCGCCTGTTCGACGGCGGCCAGTGCTGGCTTTCAGGGAACGAACTGCTCTTTGTCGTCACCGAGTACGCCGATGAAAATCTTGCCCAGGTCGTGCCGCATCGCGCGCTGACGGCGTCAGAAACGGAAGCGATGTTGCGGCCAACCATCGAGGCTTTGGCGTATCTCCACGATGC
Source organism: Terriglobales bacterium (assembly GCA_035496675.1). Classification (GTDB taxonomy): domain Bacteria; phylum Acidobacteriota; class Terriglobia; order Terriglobales; family Acidobacteriaceae; genus Gp1-AA145. The sequence goes on along the minus strand of DATJEL010000003.1, from coordinate 5,741 downwards.
CGACCTCGTTCACGGACATCTTTGTCCCGCCAATGTGATGGCGGCTGGCGACCGGCTGAAGCTTTCAAGTGACGGCATTCAAGCAGCGGGAGCCAGGCCAGAGGGACTAGAGGGAACCCCGTACAGCGCTCCAGAATTGTCCTCCGGACAACTTTCGCCCCCAGCAGACGTTTGGTCTCTCGGCGTGTTGCTCGTCGAATCACTGACTCAGCATCTGCCCCGCCCCGAGGTCGCACCCCGGGGAATACCCCAGGCCTACGCCGAGATCGTCGGGCGAACTCTGGTGAAGGACCCTTCAAAACGCTCGACCGTGCGGGAGATAGCAAAGTCAATCCGTTTGCAGCTGCCTGAGGCGGGGACCAGCAAGCCGCCGAAGCCAGAAACGCATCCGCTAGAAGAACCTGAATTACCGAGCGATTCTCCGCGCGGCGGTTCTAGGCGGGTTAGAGGCTTGGTCTTTTTTCTGATTGCGGTTGCGATCCTGGCCATCACCCTGACAGTGAAGTTGTTAAACCAACACCCAGCTTCGCCGGGGCTGAAAAACTCGCCATCCACATCCCAGGCCGAATCGGCCACCATCTCCTCGCGGCCTGCCGCCGAAACCCCGCAAACTTCATCTGCTCCGGGAGGCTCTGTCCAAGCTGGCGCGGTCCTTCACCAGATGCTGCCGAACGTTTCGCCAGGCGCGCTGCGAACGATTCAAGGCCATGTCAAGGTTAAACTGCACCTCAAGGTGGATGCCAGGGGTACGGTAAGCGAGGCGAGATTCGCTTCGGCCGGGCCGAGTCAGTACTTTGCCCGTCATGCAATGGATGCCGCCCGGCAGTGGACGTTTACGCCTCCCTTGCTCAACGGTCAAGCTGGTTCCTCAGATTGGAACCTTTTGTTTGAATTCAGCCGTGGCGGGGTAAAGGCGTTTCCGGAGCAAGTTCGTACCCGTTAGCCCTGGCTTACGGCTCTGCGCTAGGCTTGAGCTGCCCTCGGTTCTCCCCGATACCAATCCACAGTTTTGCGCAGGCCTTCCTCAAAACTTACCAGCGGCTTGTATCCGAGAGCCTTCTCGGTCCGGGACAGGTCCGCGAGCGAGTGTTTCACGTCCCCTGACCGTTCGGGAGCATACTTCACCTCGCCCTGGTAGCCGATGATCTTCTTCAAGAGTTCAAAGGTCTCGTTCAGATCAACTCGGGTCCCGGTGGCGACGTTGAATACGTTTCCGGCTGCTTGCTCGGAGGGAGCCTTCATGGCTAGAAGATTGGCCGAAACAACATTGTCGATGTAGGTGAAATCGCGGCTCTGCTTGCCATCCCCAAAAATCGTAGGTTGCTGATCCGCGAGCATTTGGGTAATGAATTTTGCCAGCACGCCGGAATAGGGCGAGGTCGGGTCCTGGCGCGGACCAAAGATGTTGAAGTATCGCAGGCAGACGGTTTCCAAGCCGTAGCAACGGTAAAACGATGTCATGTAATATTCGCTGGCCAGTTTTGCAACCGCATAGGGAGAGATCGGATTCGGCGGCATGCCCTCATGTTTGGGCAAGGTTGGGGTGTCTCCATACGCGGAAGACGAGGCCGCATACACTACGCGTTTCACCCTGGACTCCTTGGCAGCGATCAGGAGGTGCACGGTGCCGTCCACATTCGCACGATTGCTACCCAGAGGATCTAGCACCGATTTCGGAACCGAAGGGATCGCGGCTTCATGAAAAATGTAGTCCACGGCGCGGCAGGCATCGTTCACGCCTTCAATATCCGCCAGATCGGTGTCGCGAAAATCAATGTCACCAAGAATTTCCGCGATGTTCTCGCGTTTCCCGGTGGAGAAATTGTCAATTCCACGCACTTGATTGCCTTGGGCGAGCAGCGCTCGCGCGATGGAAGACCCGATAAACCCCGCAATACCAGTGATCAGGTAAAGAGCCATGAGTTCCAATATACCGAATCAACGCCCCGACGAGTGGGTGCCGGCAGTAACTGAAGCTGTAGAAACGGAAGTCTAGTACTTCCGTGCCCGCGGCGGAATCAATGACACGTCCACGGGTTCAAATTCGAATCGCGGTTCATCCCCATCGGGAGCGAAATAGGCCTTGGTTGTCTTGAGCCAGTTCTTGTCGTTGCGTTCGGGGAAGTCGGGTTTATAGTGCGCTCCCCGGGATTCATCGCGCATCCGGGCACCTTGCGCAATGACTCGCGACAACTGCAGCATGTTGTAAAGCTGGCGAGTGAAGACGAACGAGGTGTTGGCCCACATCGAGCGATCACTCAAATTGATGTGGCGATAACGCTCGAGCAGTTCCACCAGCTTGGCATCGGTTTGCACCAGGTTGTTGTTGTAGCGGATCACAGTGCAGTCCTTTGTCATCAGCTCCCCGAGTTCTTGCCAGAGGCGAAAAGGATTCTCCACGCCGTCGGACTTCATGAGGTTGGCGTTGATCCCTTCCTGGCGTTTGCGCTCAGAATCGAAATGGCCGTTGCTCAACGCCCCAGACTGGGAGCGCGCGTAGCGAACTGCATTCGGGCCGGCTACGAAACCTCCGAAGATGCAGGAGACCAGCGAGTTCGCGCCCAGGCGATTGGCACCGTGATACTGATATTCGCACTCCCCAGCGGCGAAAAGTCCCGGCATGTTGGTAGCCTGGTTGTAGTCCACCCAGAGCCCGCCCATGGTGTAATGCATGCCGGGGAAGATTTTCATCGGTGTCTCCCGGGGATCGTCACCGACAAACTTCTCGTAAATTTCCAGAATGCCTTCGAGTTTGCGGTCCAGCGTGGCGCGGTCGATGTGGGTCAGGTCAAGGTAGACCATCGGTTTGCCATCGATACCCAGGTTGTACTCGAAGACAACCTTGAAGATGGCCCGAGTCGCGACATCACGCGGCACTAAGTTGCCGTACTTCGGATACCACTCTTCGAGGAAGTACCAGCGCTCGCTCTCGGGAATCGACTTGGGATCGCGCTTGTCGCCGGCGTTCTTTGGTACCCACACGCGTCCACCCTCGCCGCGCGCTGACTCTGACATCAGGCGCAGTTTGTCTTCGCCCGGAATTGATGTGGGATGGACCTGAATGAACTCGCCGTTCGCGTAATAGCACCCTTGCTGGTAGAGCGCCGACTGGGCCGATCCCGTGCACACCACGGAATTCGTGCTCTTGCCAAAGATCGCGCCGATCCCGCCGGTTGCCATGATGATGGCATCGGCAGGGAACGTGCGCACCTCCATCGTGCGCAGATCAATCGCGCAAATTCCACGGGCAATACCGGTGCCGTCGAGCACCGCGGAAAGGAATTCCCAACCCTCGTATTTGGTAACTTTGCCTTCCGATTCATACCGCCGCACCTGTTCGTCCAGGGCATACAAAAGCTGCTGGCCCGTCGTCGCCCCGGCAAAAGCGGTGCGATGGTGCAAGGTGCCACCAAAGCGGCGGAAGTCGAGCAGTCCCTCCGGGGTGCGGTTGAAAGGTACCCCCATACGGTCGAGCAGGTCGATGATTGCGGGTGCGGCCTCGCACATGCCCTTGATGGGAGGCTGGTTTCCAAGGAAGTCACCGCCATAAACGGTGTCATCGAAGTGCTGCCAGGTGGAATCTCCTTCGCCCTTCAGGTTCTTGGCGGCGTTGATTCCGCCTTGCGCACAAACCGAGTGCGAGCGCTTGACCGGCACGATGGAAAACAGGTCTGCGTTTCCCCCCATCTCGGCAATCTTGATGGTTGCGGCCAAGCCCGCGAGTCCGCCACCGACGACGATGATTTTGGGGTTAGCTGGCATTGAGTGTTATTTCTCACCAAGAAATACAGAGGCACCGAGAAAACCCAAACTCGGATGTCCCGGGATTTCTGTGCCTTTAGCTTGAATCAGTTACTTCATCGTGTATGAATCCGGTTGAGTTGCTCCTGGCTCAAATGGCAGTTGCGGTGTCGAGCGGAACGAAGCCAGAGTAGCGAAACCCGTGCTGATAAACAGCAGAGCGATCACGACGCAGAGGTATCCGAAGCGACGGCGTGCCACTGCACCCTGCGTGATGCCCCACTTCGCCGCGAATAGCCACAGTCCATACGCGAAATGCCACGATGCGCAAACAATGCCCACCACGTAAAACAGGAACTCCCATGTCACGAACAGTTCGTGTTGCACCTTGCCGAAGGCGGATGCTGGATAGGTCAACAGGTGCACACCCGTAAACCGCAAGTGCCAGGTGTGCCAGAGGATGTAGAAAAACGTGACCGCACCGGTCCAACGCTGGCTGCTATACATCCAGTTTCCCGCCCACGGGTATTCCGCAAGGTTGCTGTCCCCGCGATACCAAATGTAGAACCCATAGAGCGCGTGATACGCAATCGGCAGCCAGATCCCGAACAGCTCGAGAAAGAAGACGAAGGGAAAGCCGCTCAGCAGTTCAACTTGCTTGGTGTAGGCGTCCGGACCCCGGGTCGCAAAAGCGTTGGAGACAAAATGCTCGATCAAGAAAAGCCCGACCGGAAAAATACCGCTCAGGGAATGCAATCGGCGAAGCAGGAACGAATGTCCCTGGCCCGCCCTCAAGGGAGCAACGCCTGTCTTCACCGCGGGAGTTGTCGTGCTGGGAACCGTTGCCACGAAGTCTCTTGCGTAATCGGGAATGAAGAGCGAACTGATTATTATCTTGGCGGCGGGAAAGGGAAGTCAAATAGGGGCGGGCCTGAGGTGACGTCAAGCTGCTTGTGTAAATAGGTTGAGGGTGCGGGTTTTCCATTCCAGGTTGAATCTCTGGAAGATGGAGTAGATGATGGGGTCCACGCTCTCCACATTCACAAAACACACCATGGGTCGAGTGCGGCGGCGAACTTCGACGAAACAGCGCTCAATCACGTTGGTGGTGCGCAGTTTGCGCCACAGATGGCGGGGGAAAGCAAAGAACGACAGCAGCTCGGGTAAGTCTCGTCCAAGCCGTTTCACCACACCAGGATAGGTTCTTTGCCAGCGGGCGCGGAATCTGCGGAACATGGTTTCGGCATGAGCTCGGCTTTCCGCCTGATAAATGGCCTGGGCTCCGGCCTTGATCTCGTCGTAGTCGCATTTCCGGGCCTTCTCCAGGATGTTGCGCATCTTGTGTACCCAGCAGCGCTGATGCCGTATCCGCGGATAGACGGTACGAATTGCCGCCCCCAACCCCGCACAACCGTCGGTGAGAATCAACCGCAGCGCTCGGCCTTCTAGTCCGCGCCGGTACAGATCCCCGAGCAGGGCCTCCCAATCCGCCTGCCCTTCGCCCTGGCTGCGCAGAAAGGCCAGCAAGTGCCGGCTGCCATCTTGCCGGATGCCATAAGCCACCAGCATCTGCACTTGCTTGCGTCCCGTCGGCCGCCGTACCCGCAGACTCACCCCGTCGAGAAATAGATAGACGTAGTCGTCGTGCAAACCTGCCTGATGAAACTGACGTACCGCCTCGTCCAGATCGCGCGTCAACTTCGACACCGTCTGCGCGCTCACCGTTTCCCCCGTGATCGTGGCCACCACCCGCCCCACTTGCCGGGTTGAAATCCCCCGCAAAAACGCTTCCCGAATCAAAAGCGAAACTTCTTCGGCTCGCCGCTGAAACCGTCTCAGCCCAACCGGCAGAAAACTCTTTTTCCGGGTGCGCGCAATACGCAACCGAATCGTACCGAAGCGAGTCACAAAATCTCGCTCATAGTAGCCGTTGCGATATACTCGCCGCCGCCCCCGCCGCCGTTCATAGCGCCCCGCCCCGGAATATCGATCCCGTTCCC
>DATJEL010000002.1:0-31350 GCA_035496675.1 Terriglobales bacterium | reverse complement strand
CCAGTGGCGGCAAGCAATGCTGCTTAGGGACGGTGAACTGGCCGATTGAAAAGCGTGAGCGACCCGACGCGTTCAGGAGCCTGATCCAATACCTGCCGGTTTTGCAGGCGCAAACTCTTTCCACCAGGCTGATCGAAATCCGCGCCACGTCCGGGGACTGGGCGCCTCGGGAATGGGTCCCGTGAACCTATCCCCGGGGACACATCGAGGCAGAAGCCTGAGCCCGCGCAAACGGTCACACCCAGAAGCACTGTGGGCAGAAGCGGCGGAGATACGAAAAAAGGCCAAGGATTGGCCGCCCCCGCCTCAGACCTGAGGCGCGGTACCTGCGAGCATGAGCCGTGCGCGGAACCTAGGCCGAGGCCGGCCCCGCCGGAAGTGAATGCGAAACTCTGCAAAAACGGACCCTGCCCGATCTGCGCTCCGGGTCAGTCGCCGGGGAAGGACAACGCATGCGTCACAGGAACAGTCGCGAAAGGAACGCTTGCACGACCAAAACCAAATACCGCTCCTCAGGCTTGCGCCGCGGGCCAAGTCTGGAACGGCAGCCAGTGCGCACCGATGGGTACGCAACAGTGTGGGCCGGGGCAGAGCGTGGCGAGCCCTTCCTGTCAGGTGGCTTGTGCGGCGGCTACCGGCGGAGCACAGAGTTACATCGCACTTCTGAGGATGGCGCGGCAGGACAGGGATCAAGCGTGTGCTAAAAATCCCACCGGGACGGAATGTCAACAGGCAGACAGTACTTACAACCTCAGGCTCAACGAATACCGAAACTTCCTGGCTGGAGTGCCGAGCGCGTGCAGTGGCTTGCCCGATCCGATCTCGATTTGAGCAGTAGAAAGCACGAATTGATGTTCTCTTGCGAAGAACCCCACGGAACCAGAGAGCGAAGCAAGCCCCGCGGCTATAACAAACCCCCAAAAGCATGCCCCACAACAAGCCCCCGGCAACGAGCGCCAGGAAAGGAATGTCCCGCGCACAGCCCGGTAGCCCTGAAATGTGCCTCGACATGCTTTTGCTGTATATTTACCGACCGGAGTCCTAGGACGATGAGCTTTTGCCGCGTTTTCTGTCTCTTGTTTCTCTCATTGCCAGCCTTCGGTCAATCGGTGCAATCGATGGCACCACAAGTCGTCGAGTTTGCAAGCGGCAAACTTCGCCTGAAAGCGTATTTCTGGAAACCAGCTGGTACCGGCCTTTTTCCCGCCGTTCTGTTCAACCATGGTTCAGGTGGGGATGATGCTGACCACACGGCCAACATGCCGATTACTCAAGCAGCCGATGTACTGGCACCATTTTTCGTGAAGCACGGGTACGCATTTCTGTATCCCTTTCGTCGTGGACAAGGCCCATCCGCCAGCCAAGCACCATTCATGCAGGAGGTTTTGCGTCGCGAAGAGGAGTCGAAAGGAAAAGGCGCTCGTCAGCATTTGCAGTTTGTCTTGCTCACGACCGAGCAACTCGACGATGTGATGGCAGCTTTGGCATTTTTGAAAACGATGCCGGGAATCGATCCTCGTCGGATCGCCGTTGCTGGCCACTCGTTTGGGGGACAACTGACGTTACTCGCTGCGGGAAGCGACAAGACGATACGCGGGGCGGTCACATTTGCCGCAGCCGCCGGTTCTTGGGACCACTCACCGGAGTTGCGCGAACGCTTGACGGGTGCCATCCGCAACACCAATGCGGCCATCATGCTTACCCATGCTGAAAACGACTTCGCTACCACGGCGGGGAGGGCGTTGGCAGAAGAACTGAACCGTCTGCACAAACCTTTTGTGTTGAAAATCTATCCTCAAGTTGGGCTAACCCCCGAGGACGGACACGGCATGTTGTACGAGAATATTCCCGCGTGGGAATCTGACGTATTCGAGTTTCTCGATCAGCATGTCAAACAACAACATTGATTGAGTCCAGTCGGGGCAAATGTGTCCTCTCGCGCGGCTCCCGCCGAGAGGGGAAACTTCCGATAGACGCACAAAAGGTGCCTTGCAGAAATCGAGCAGGATTGGCAGCGCGACCAGCCAGGACGAGGAAGGGTGGGCATGACCTAAGAGAGAGCCCGATGGGGAGTAGGTTTCCGTAGTCGGTCAGAGTCCAAGCCAGACTGATCCCCGACGAGGTCAGGGCAGGGAAGGCCTTTATCCATCATGCACGCAGAATTGCCCTCGTCCATTCCGCGGGCAACTCGCGTAGGACTGGAGAACCGAAATGGGTATGATGAACCCGTCCAACTGAAATGGCTGACGAGTCCACCAAAAAGCGCATTACCGCGTTCACCATTGCGATCGCAAGAGCTTTGGGTAGTCACCCCAGGAGGGTTCGGACCATGGCAAGAGGGGCCTTCTTGCATGACTTGGACAGGCGACAGCATTCCATTCGCTGATGCTTCCGCCATCGTGTCCGCTCAGCACGAGTCCTACGATGGGACAGGATTCCCGCGCGGTCTTAAAGGTGAAGTTCCCCTCGGCTCCCGTGTCCTGAGGATTGCTGCTGCCTTTGACGCCCTTGTCACCGGTCGTCCGGCATCTGGCACAATCTCGATCCCGGCAGCGAAAGAAGAAATCCTGCGCGCATCGGGAACCCGGTTCGATCCGAAGATCTTGCTCGGCGTTGGAACTTTGGATTTATTCGACGACTGCATGGTGCGATGCTGCCGGTTTTGGGAAATGTATTGACAAAAATTGACGTTCCAAACTTAGGCGAAGGTCTATGATTTTTTCTGGCGCTCAGGAATGCTCCTTTTGGGAGGCGGCTTGTGCGCTGTCAACGGTGTGTGTCTCTCGAATTGCGGAAGTTTAGCGCCGAAATTAATATCCACTTCCCTGGCTACGAAGGTCTGGCCAAACCGACTGTCTGGGTGTTCCCGCAAGTTTTGGTTTGTCTGGATTGCGGTTTCGCGCAATTTTCCATTTCTCAGTCGGAATTGCAGAGATTGGCTGCCGATGACGCAGATCTGGTTCGTCCACAGGCAGCATGAGGCAAACCCCGACTGCTCCTGACGCTGGTTCCTGGTGTTGACCGAACGAGGCAGCCATAGCTAGGCTGCTGGATGGCCACGTGAAGTGGCGTCCTTCGACGCCTCGGGCTCTCCATTCTCTAATGCTCGACCGGGCAGGATTTCTCGCAAAGCCCACTCGATTCGCTTGACCGAAGTACGAATCTCATCCAGTTGCTGCGTATGCCCGTGAGCATAAGCGGAATTGACAATGGTCTGAAGCGCATTCCGCACGTGATGATTCATTAACTTGATGGTGTTCAATTTCTCGGTCATCCGCTCCCGCTCTCGCTGATGGGATGCCTCAAGGACAAACACCAGCGAACAGGTGAATACGCCCAACAGGATTTCATCAACTAGTGTTACCTCAGCGTGTAACCCGCGAGCCGCCATCCAGAGGCCAAGCAGATAATCAACCAAAGCAACCGCGGCGCCTGCAGCTGCGGCGACCAGCCATTTACGAATGCGTGAATTCGACCTTCGGTTACCTACCATACCCACCACTGGAGTGCTTCCAGGTGATCGAGGCCAGGCTCGTTCGGCAAGAAGAGCAGCAGCCAAGGCAAAGTGCGAATATTACGATATTAACCCTGTTTCGTTTGCAACGTGGCGAAGGGGAACCCACCAGGTTGGGAGGGAGGTCGGCCCGGTTTAGGTGGCACCGCGAATCCATCCTCCTCCTCGAATTGGCTCGAATCGCACCCTCAGGGGCACCGTCATCTAACCGTTTTCGACCCTGACACACCTTAGATCGTTCTAAAGTCAAATACAGATACTCCTCTCCCCCTAAGCAAACCAACTGCCAGCCTGTTCTTGCATCAGAAAAGCGTGGCGGCATTGTGGCCGGAAGCTTGGCTTCCAGCACTCAGCCGACAGGGGTCCACGACATGACTGTTACCAAGGAAACAATTGCACTCGAAGGCATTCTGAGGGGAGAAGGGCGGGAGCGGACCTGCGTTCTCAAGGTCCTCCAGCATGCCACGTACGCCGATGAGTGTACCCGCCCGACGTGCTTGTCGTATTCCCGTTGCGTCATTGAAGATGCCGATGATTTTCCGGACGGCGAATACGAATTGGAGTTCGCCGAACGGCGGATCCTGTTGAGCAAAACAGGCGGACAGTATGTGCCTCGATTGACCGAACATCCTTGCCCGTGCCCGCTGTCCATTGCGAGCTAGGCTTTGCCGCTTCCATTCAAAACTTTCTGCTGAAATTTCCTCTCATCCGGCTTCTCCGGGTTGTTCGCGCTTCTGCTTCAGCGTAACATTGTGCGTTTCTTGGTTGTTCATACCAGTTCCACATGGGAGGGAGATTCATGTCGTTTACCCGTCGAGACTTGCTTCGTTCGGGCGTTGCCGTTTCCGCATCCACACTGGCCACTGCTTCATTCGTGCGACCGGCCAAGGCCTTTTTGGGTGCCGGTTCAGGAACAGCGTCGTCGGAAGCTCTGTCTTCGATCGCTCCGAGAGAGCGATACCTGATGGATTTCGGATGGAAGTTTCGGTTCGGGCACGGCAACGACCCGGCACGGGACCTGGGGTTCGGCAGCGGACAGGGTGATTTCGCAAAATCGGGCGAATTTAAGTTTGCGACGGCAAAATTAGATGTGTCTGGCTGGCGAACGTTGAACCTGCCCCATGACTGGGCGGTCGAATTGCCCTTCGTTCGCGATGAGAGTTTGCAGAGTCACGGGTATAAGCCGCTCGGCAGGAACTATCCCGAGACTAGCGTCGGATGGTACCGGAGGACCTTCGAGGTCCCGGAAGGGGATCGTTCCCGCCGGACGGTCTTGTTATTCGATGGAGCGGTCCGGAACGCTCTGGTGTTTCTCAACGGTTACTACATCGGCCGCAACGACAACTCCTATGCGCCTTTCAGCTTCGATATCAGCAACTTCCTCAATTACGGGCAAACCAATTACCTGATGATTCGTGTGGACGCAAGCTTCGGCGATGGATGGTTCTACGAAGGCGCGGGAATTTATCGCCACGTTTGGCTGACCAAGATGGATGCTCTGCACCTTGCGCAGTGGGAGAGCTACGTTCGCACTGAGGTGAAAGGGAACGCGGTCACCCTGAACCTCGCGACCATCGTCGAGAACCAGGGAAGGAATTCGGAGACCTGCAGGGTGCGTTGGCAGATTCTGGATGCTTCCGGCAAGACAGTGGCAGCTGCCGACTCCACGACACAGTCAGTTGCTGCCGATGCCTCCACGTCGTTTACCGCCAGCGCCAAACTGGCGAGTCCCACCATGTGGTCGCCGGAGACCCCCCACCTGTACTCCGCGGTTGTGACGGTAGAATCTGGCGGCAAAGCACGCGATGCTGAGCGGATAAGCTTTGGCGTTCGAACGCTCCAATGGGACGCGGACAGGGGTTTTTTCCTGAACGGCAAGCGAGTGGAGTTGAAGGGCACATGCAATCATCAGGACCATGCCGGGGTTGGCGCAGCCTTGCCCGACCGCTTGCAACACTATCGTCTCGCAGTGTTGCGCGACATGGGCGGGAATGCGGTGCGCACCTCTCACAACATGCCTACGCCGGAGTGGGTGGAAGCCTGCGATCAAATGGGCATGATGATGATGTGCGAGACGCGCACGATGAGTTCCAATCCGGAAGCGATGGCGCAGCTTGAGACCATGATCAAGCGTTATCGCAACTCGCCGGCGATCGTGATCTGGTCGGTAGGCAACGAGGAGTGGACGATGATGCCGCAGCAGCAAGCCGTTCCAGTAGTCGACGCGATGATTGCGCGTTGCCACGAACTGGATCCGACCAGACTGTGCACGGCGGCGGTGAATGCGTCTTTCGACAAGCCGTTCGCCGAGCAGCTGGATGTAATGGGCTACAACTATAACCTGCAAGTCATCGACAAATGGCGTAAGGACCATCCCGCGAAAGCCAGCGTGGGCACAGAAACGGCGAGCACGGTATCGACGCGCGGGATCTATGAAACCGACAAACCGCGCAATTGGGTGAGCGCTTATGACCTGAATCACACGTCGTGGTCCGAACTTGCCGAGCAATGGTGGACGTTCTACGCCGCGCGGGAGTGGCTGGCAGGCGGATTTGCCTGGACCGGATTCGATTACCGCGGCGAGCCGACTCCGTATGGCTGGCCATCGATCAACTCGCAGTTCGGCATTGTAGACATGTGCGGCTTTCCCAAAGACAACTTTTACTATTACAAGGCATGGTGGGGAAATGACCCGGTACTGCACCTTTTTCCGCACTGGAACTGGGAAGAACGCGACGGCGAGACGATCAAGGTTTGGGTGCACTCAAATCTTGACGAGGTGGAATTGTTCCTGAACGGCAAGAGCCAGGGCAGCCGGAAGGTCGAACCGCTGAAGCACCTGGAGTGGAGGGTGAAGTATGAGCCGGGGGTGCTTGAAGCCCGCGGAAGCAAGAGCGGCAAGGTCGTCCTCGTGGACAAGCGGGAGACGACTGGCAAGCCGGCTGCAATCAAGTTGAGTGCCGATCGGACCGAGATCAATGCGGATGGAGAGGATGTCGCCCTGATACGCGTGGAATCGCTCGACGAACAGGGTCGGCATATTCCGACGGCAGACTTCCCGATCAATTTCAGGGTGAAAGGCGAGGGTGCGTTGATCGGCGTAGGCAACGGCGATCCCAACTGCCAGGAGTCGGATAAGGATCCCATGCGAAGCTTATTCAACGGGTTGGCGCAAGTCATCTTACAGTCCACCAAGAACGCTGGCGAGATTGTGCTTGAGGCCTACACCGAAGATTGGCCGGGGCCGAAGCTTCCCTCGGTGAGCTTGAAGATCACGACCAAGAAGGTGGAGTTGAGGCCGACACTGGCATGAGCGCGCAGAGGGGATGCTACTTGGGAAACGCAAGGGTTCTGCTGGTCACGCTTTTTATCGCCGCATGCTCCGCTCAGATGAGCTCTCAGGACCGGAAGCCCGTCGCTTCATCGCGAACTGGGTTCACGCTGTCCTGGGCGGATGAGTTCAATCAGCCCGACAACTCGGCGCCGGACCCCACGAAATGGAAGTTTGCGGTTGGCGGAAATGGGTGGGGCAATCAGGAACTGGAGTACTACTTGCCAGGGCGGCAAAATGCGCGCATACGGCACGGAAATCTTGAAATTATCGCCCGCAAGGAAAGCTATACGGGTCAAGAGGGGGTGAGGCGCGACTACACTTCGGCGCGGCTTATCACCTCCGGCAAGTTCGAGCAGGCATACGGGCGATTTGAGGCACGGATCCAAATTCCATATGGACAAGGCGTCTGGCCGGCGTTCTGGCTGCTGGGCTCTGACGACCAGCACGTCGGTTGGCCGGCATGCGGCGAGATCGACATTATGGAAAACATTGGACGCGAACCAGCGATAGTGCACGGCACCATTCATGGACCGGGATACTCGGGTGCAAAAGGAATTGGGGCGCCGTTTTCCCTGAGCTCAGGTCGTTTCGCCGAGGACTTTCACGTTTTCGCCGTGGAATGGGAGCCCAAACAGATCCGGTTCTACGTGGATGATCATCTCTACGCCACGCGCAAGCCGTCGGACCTGCCGGCGGGAACGAAGTGGGTGTACGACCATCCTTTTTATATTCTCTTGAATTTTGCCGTGGGTGGAGAGTGGCCGGGGAGTCCTGACGCGACCACAAAATTTCCTCAAGCCATGCTGGTCGATTACGTCCGCGTATACAAAAAGGCGCCGTAGGTACATCTCTCGTTCGATACAGGCAACGCCTTCCCCAGGTTCGGACTCTCAAAAGCGAGTCTCCGAAAGGATGGGTCGCCATGCAACTTACCAGCGCTGAAATCCTAGAAGGCGCAGAGATCCCCAGCAAATATACCAACGATGGCGAGAATTCTTCGCCGGAGTTGTCGTGGAAAGACGCGCCTGCCAGCACCAAGTCCTTCGTGCTGGTTCTGCATGATCCGGACGCGCCGCGCGAAGGCGGGTTCACGCATTGGGTCGTCTACAACGTCGGTCCGGGAGTCGGGCACATCGAAGAAGCCGTTCCCGAGGGCGAAGAGATTAAAGGCGTTGGCCTGCAGGCCAAGAACGAAGCGGGGAAGCTTGGCTACCTAGGGCCTGCGCCGCCGTCTGGCGTCCACCGTTATTTTTTCAAGCTCTACGCTCTGGACTGCATGCTGGACGTTGTGCCGGGAGCGGATTTCAGGAACGTGCAGGCGGCGATCCGGGGGCATGTGCTCGCTCAAGCGGAACTCATGGGAACCTACGAGAAGAAGAAAGAACAGGCCGCGTAGTGATTCAGCACTCCCGAAGAAGTCCTTCGCCGGGAACGTGAACGCCGGCAGAGGAATCGATAGCGTTCGTCGGGTCGTTCATTCTCGTTTACCGGGAACCAGAGCTTGGTGGGGAGACCTCGTACCAGTGCGAGGGATCCCCACCCCAGCCCAATTAGAAGAAAGCCGTCATTGCTGACGCGCTACTGGCCGCTCCCGGGAAACTGCTCATGCCCAGCGCTTTCATAACAGTTTTCAGAAGGTTCTGGTGCTGGTAGACCACCGTTGGCTTCATGCCTGGCTTTGCCTTCGGCCCAATCACGAGACAGGCGATATGCCCGCCGCCGTGAGCGGTGTCCGTATCAAGGCTCTCATCGAAGACGATGATCAGGATGCCATCTTTCTGAAATGTCGCGCTTGAGATCAAGGGCGCAATATTTGCCTTCAGCCAATTGTCGGCTGCACTCAAGGTTCCATCATGAGCATCGTTCATGAGATTGGGTACGATGAAGGAAAAGTTTGGCAGGTTGTTGTTGGCTAGGTCCTTGGAGAACTGTGTAAAGGGGACCAGGTTGTACTTTTCGCTGCTGTTGGCGACGTCTGAGAAGAATGCCAGCGGATTGTGCTTTTTCGCGTAATTCCCCGAGCCGCAACCTGTGTATCCCGCGTAAGGCAGACTTTCCGCATACGACTTCCAGGTTTTCCCTGCGCTGAGCAAATGGCGGACGATGTTGTCGTTGGTCAGGGTGGAACAATAGCTGTCGTTGTTGGTGATGGTCTGCCCGGCAGTCATCATGAAGTAGTTGCCAATCGAGGGATGGGTGTTCGCATAGTACTGCGTGGAAAGCCCGTACTTGTTTGCCAAGCTATTCAGGTATGGCATCGAGGAACTGCCGATCACCTGCGAATAGCTGTGGTTCTCTTCCACCACGACGAACACGTGGCTCGAGGAGGGAATCGTTCCCGTACTCGACGTGCCGCTCGTGACTTTGATCGTCAGAGCGGTCTTGGTTGATCCGCACGCATCCCATTCTTGCACGACAGCGTTGTAGGTTCCGGATGAAAGTGTCAGATAGGTATTCAGGCTAGACCCGGAAACTTTGTACGCCAGAACATAAGGCGCTGTGTAAATGCCCATCGACGACACGCCCTTCGAGCAGGTCGTGGTGGCGCTGGCAACAAAATGCACGGGCGATGCGGCTGAGGAACCCGAGATCGGAGCGGTTACTTTTACGGTTGCAAACGTAGGAATGGCGGAAATGGCCATCAGGATCAACAGTTGCTTCATCGAAATACTCCAGCTGAGGATGATTTGCACACGAATGCTGAGCCGCTAAAAGCAGCTACATTGGTTTGCAGTCGGTGCAGGGTGAGTTGCCGTCAATCTAGATGGGCATCAACTTACGTTCAAGGGAGGGAAGGAATACTTAGTGCATGCGGGAGCTAGGCGGAGGGATGGCCCGAAGGCAGGTAATTGACGGGTTTTTCGTGAAGAAGAAGTTCGGTCGCCATCACCCGCGGATGAGCATGGAACCACTCCTGAACAATGCCATCGGCAAGGAAGTTTGCGATGGACAAAAGCGTCATGCCCTGATGGTGGGCCATGTAGCATCGCACCAGTTCGAATTCATGGCGCCACTTGTGATGGCGGCTGACCGTATAGTCGGCGGATTCATAGAAGCCATATGCGCCGAACCATCCTTCGTGTGAAATACGGCGGAGATTTTCAAGAGCCGCTTTGGGGGCTGTGCCCAAGGCGAGTGCGGTTGCATACGGGGCGATGACCAGGGCGTCGACATCGCCCTGGTGCAGCGCGAGTTGCGGCACTCCGAAGGCGTGGTACTGATAGGTCCCTGCTTCATCACGGGCAGCGTAGGCAGACTCGGAAATTCCCCAGGGGATGCGCTTCGCATTCGTATATTCCCGTTGCATCTGCACCGCGGCGTGGCGGGATCGGTCAAGCAGCGTGCCCGCATAGGTGCGCATCCAGATTGCGGGCATGAGGTATTCGAACATGGTCCCGGTCCAGGAGAGTAGGACTGGGCGCCGGAGCGGCGCGACATGAGTGCGGGCGAGCGAGAACCAGGTTTCTTGTGGAATCTCGTCCTTGGCTACGGCAACGAAGGCGGCAGTGCGGGCTTCGGAGGCGAGCAGGTCATAGCACGCGGCATGGACTTCGCCTTTTTCCGTCTCCATGCCGATGGATAGCAGCTTGCGGCGCGGGTTCCAGAGGAATCGAAACTCCGTGCTATCAGCGAAGTCCTCGATGTCCTCGGAAAGAGCCTCGAGTTCGCTGACCAGGCGAGTGGCATCGTTGCTCGCGCCAGAGATCATAGGTACAAGCCGGCGCAGCAACTGGGTCTGTTGGTCGCTCGCACCTGCTCGAACCTCAAGCTGTGATTGCAGCCTGGCGGCCAAGGTCGCCGTAATCTTGGGAAGATCCTTGAGAATAACGTCCGGGCCTGGGAGCCCAAGCTCTCTATCGCTCCGGAGTTCGGCAAAATCCTGCAACATCCATGGTGTAAAGCGGGCGACAAGGTGATGAAGCGCGTGCAGCCGGCGGGCG
Source organism: Terriglobales bacterium (assembly GCA_035496675.1). Taxonomy (GTDB): domain Bacteria; phylum Acidobacteriota; class Terriglobia; order Terriglobales; family Acidobacteriaceae; genus Gp1-AA145. The sequence continues at coordinate 20,561 of DATJEL010000002.1, read as the reverse complement.
GCTTCTTTCGCGAACCACTTCACATCTCCCGCGTGCTTGGCTTCAAGATCCTTGCCGGAAATACGTTCGAGCGCAGGCACGGGAAATTTGAGCAGTGTCTTGAGCCAGTCGCCGTGCTCGACCCTGCGCTCTAGCCTCGCGAACAGCCCTCGCGGGAAGGCCCGGAGATCGCTCAAGACACGCAGGTGATCCAGGAACCCTTCGGCGATCGCAGGGTGCAAGGCGCGCCGCTCCAGAAGTTGTTTGCAGCCGAGTTGCAAGGTCCACAACGATGCCACCAAGTTGCCGCTATCCACGGTGGAGACGAACATTGGCGGCAGAGGATCGAGTGTCTTGGTGTCGTACCAATTGAACAGGTGCCCGCGATAGCGTTTCATGCGGCGAATGGTCGCCAGTGTGCGTGCGGTATGGTCGGCGAATTCGGGGACCGACAGGTATCCGAATTCGCATGCCACCTGGCGCGCGTTCAACAGCAACCCAATGTTGGTCGGGGAAACCCGGGCGGCGACGCGGAAAGGGTCTTCCTGCAGATTGTCGGGGATCAGCCAATTGTGTTCTTGATTGCTGAACTCGGCGAAGTAGCGCCACGTGCGCAACGCGGCACGGCGGAGGAAGAGACTGTCCTTCTCGGAAGCTTCGGTCCGTGACAGCTGCGGCGGATGGTTTAACCAAACCGAGACGGCTTTGCTGCAGGCCCATAAAACCAGAATCGGAAGGGCCGCGTCGAATCCCGAGTGGCGCCCGAAGAAGACGATTACCCCGAGGAGCACCGCGATTAGCGGCATCCAGTTGAGGTAAATGTCGACGGGAGTGCGCTTGTTGCGACCGGATTCCGCCTCCGCAGCGGTTTCCCACTCCAGCAAGCGCTGGCGCGTGAACCATCGCCGAATGAGAGTACGGACCACCGCATCGAGCGAGACCAGCGTCTGATGCAGAAGGAACGTTACGCTCAGCAAGACGCTGAAGTTGGACACCATCAGCGCAGCTAGCGCTTCGCGAGCGACCGCCACCTTCTGTTCAAAGGCTGCTCGAATCAGGGTGAACAGGAACTCGAACCACACCGGCACGAACAGAATGGCGGCTGCCGCAATTGTCCATCGGGTCGGTGAACCGGGCAGAACCAGCCAGCCAAAGACAAACAGGATCAAGGTTGCCGGTTCAACCAAGCTGCGGCGCAGGTTGTCGAAAATCTTCCATTGCGAAACCAAGGCGATGGGATTCGGAACCATCCGGCCGCTCTCATCGGGCACGCGCGTGAACAGCCAGCTTGTGATCTGCCAGTCGCCTCGCAGCCAGCGATGTTTGCGCCGGTTATATGCGCTGTAGTGGGACGGATAATCCTCGACCACTTCGACATCTGTAACCAGGCCGGCGCGCGAGTAGGCGCCTTCAATCAGGTCATGGCTCAGCAGGGCATTCTGCGGGAAGCGTCGATCGAGTACGCGATGAACGGTCTCGACTTCGAAGATTCCCTTGCCGGCAAAAATCCCTTCGCCATAGAGGTCCTGGTAAACGTCGGAGACCGCGCGGGTGTAAATATCGAAGCCCGTCTGCCCCGAATAAATATTGGCCAGGCGCGAGCGCGAGGCACTTTGCACGCTGATGCGGACGCGCGGTTGCAGAATCCCGTAGCCAGCCACGACGACGTTCTTCTCGGGATCGATGATGGCTTGATTCAGCGGATGAGCGAGGGTGCCGACTAGCTTATGGGCGGTACCGCGAGGAAGTTCGGTGTCGGCGTCGAGCGTGATCACATAACGAACCCTAGAAAGCTTAGAAACGTCGCCGGCCTTAAAAGGAAAGCTGTCGTACTCGCTGAACAGAAGTTTGCTCAGGTCCATCAGCTTGCCCCGCTTGCGCTCCCAACCCATCCAGACCTGCTCGCGGGGGTTGTAGACGCGATGACGATGGAGCATGAGAAACGAACTGCTTTGCTGGTCTGAGTACTTCTGGTTGAGTACGCCAATCAGACCGGCGCAGAAGCTTACAAGCGGATCATCTTCATGGGCGGGAACCGGCGAATCAGGTAAGTCGGTGAGCAGCGCAAAATGCAGATTGGGATCGTGGTTGGCAAGGAACCGGACTTCGAGGTCGTCGACGAGGCGGCGCACTTGTTTCTCGTTGAGCAAGAGCGCGGGCACGGCGACGAGAGAGGTGCAGTCTTCCGGAATGGCCTTCGAGTAGTCCAATTTCGGCAGAATCTCGGGTCGAAGCAGCGTGGTAGTCAGGTAGTTCATGAGCTGCACCGCGCTTTGCGAGCACGGTAGCAAGAGCACGAGCATCGAGAACAGAATCAGCAGCGGCGGCGTAAAGGTACTGGTGAGAAGCAGCACGATCGCCGACATGATGCCGAAGGTGAGCACTTCGATCCCAGGCAGGTAGAACTCATCCGGATGGCTCTTCAGGAAGGCGCGAACACGCCAGATCAATGATGGCCGAAAGCGGATGCGGCTTTGCAATTGCGGCAGGCCTTCTGCCATGAGGTAGTAGCCGACGTGCGACTGGCGATCGGCCACGCGCCGATCTTCCTGATTGCGCTCGGCGGAGTGGCGCGCAAGCGCGACCGCCTCGAACGCCACTTCCATCTCGGTCGAGTCAGAACGTTCGGCCAGTTTGACTACCCGCTCGCGATAAAGGCTGCGGCTGTCATAATCCATTTGCGGGTAAGCGCCGGCTGGATCTTGACGGAGGATGGAATCAAACGCAATTTGCGGATCAAGAACTTCCTTCCATTGCAGTTCATTGATCTCGCGCAGGCTGCGGACGCAAATTCCTACCGAGGATGGGGCTGAGTTGTCCAGAAACTTTCGCGCCCGGACGGCGACCTGCTCGAGCAGAACCAGCTCCATGGAGGGAATGACGGCCCAGAGTTCTTGGAATTTTAGAACGGTGTGTTTCTGAAAGGCGCTCAGGTACTCCGTCAGGGTCTTATCCGTGAAGCTGCAATGAACCGCGTGCAAGTAGGCTTCGGAGACGGCCGCGCAGCGGGGAATCGTGAGCCCATTGGGGGTGCGCACATGGGGCAAATTGCGAAGCAGCTTAAAGGCATTGCGCGTGTTCCAAACCTCAGACCAGAGCATGGTCATGTTGTCGCGCAGCCAGCGGAGGTCGTCCGGATCGTCCGGGGTGCGAGGAGCGCGGCTTGCCCGCTCGAGCGCAGGCTTTAGCACCGCGTACATGGCCCTCCAACGGGACATGAAAAAGTTCGAATTATGTACGCCAGGATTCCATGCCAGCAAGCGGGAGAGTTCCTCCGCGCCTTCTTGCAACTGCTGCAGCTCCGGTTGAGGAGGAGTCGGGCCCTGGGGCTCGTGCTCCATTACGGATTCAAGCATCTCGATATGGGTGTTTTCGGGCATTCGTGATCAGCGATAACTGGCGGCTTGCAATTCGAACAACTCGGCGTAACGTCCGCCCATGCGGGTGAGCCTTTCGTGAGTTCCTTCCTCCGCGATGGCTCCGTTTTCCAGTACTACGATGCGGTCTGCCATACGCACCGTCGAAAATCTGTGGGAAATAAACAACGCCATCTTGCCGGCGGTGAGTTCAGCGAATCGTTGAAAGACCTGGTACTCGCTCCGGGCATCGAGCGCGGCCGTGGGCTCATCGAGCACTAGAAGCTGTGCATCGCGAAGATAGGCGCGGGCCAGGGCAATCTTCTGCCATTCGCCGCCCGAAAGGTCCACGCCACCTTCGAAGCGGCGGCCGAGCATCTGCTCGTATGTTCCCGAAAGCTTGGCCACGACTTCATCGGCGAGACTTTTGTGCGCGGCTTCTTCGAGCATGGGCTTGTTCTCGATCTCATCGATTTTGCCTACGGCAATGTTCTCGCGAGCGGTCATCTCATAACGCATGAAGTCCTGGAAGATAACCCCGATCTCCCGATACAGGTCTTCAAGATCGTATTCCCGCAAGTCGACGCCATCGAGCAGCACCTGGCCTTCGGTCGGATCATAAAGTCGGGTAATGAGCTTGACGATCGTGGTTTTGCCCTGTCCGTTCTCGCCGATCAGTGCAACCCGCTCGCCGGGGTGCAAGTGAAAGTTCAATCGGTTTAAAACCCGGCGCTCGGTTCCGGGGTAAACGAATGATACGTTGCGGAATTCGAATCCCTGGCGGATGGGCCGCGGCGCGGGCAGAGCATTGGGTTTCGACTGGATGGTCGGCTTCATCTCGAGGAAGGCGAGCAGGTCGGTAAGGAATAGAGCCTGATCCGCAATTCCCGAAAGCGTCGAGAGGACCTGTTGAATGTTGCTGCTCGCATTGAGAATGGCTGCGGTGAGGAAGTAGAAGGTGCCGATGCCCCACTTGCCCGCGAGCGTCTTCCAGATGACATAGGCATAAGCGCCGTAATAGCCGCCGGTGCTGATGATCGACAGGATGGACCCGATCCCAAGCCGTGTGCGCGCCAGTTCGACGTCTTGCTGGTAAACAATTTCCGAGAGCTTCGCAAAGCGCGAGGTAAAGAACTGGCTCAGGTTGAAAAGCTTAAGTTCCTTGGCGGCTTCCTTGGTGGCTCCGGCCTGGCGCAAATAGTCGAGCTGGCGCTTGATCGGAGTCTGACGGAAATTCTTGGCGTACCCGAGAAAGGCAAAGTGCGTCTCGCCCAGGAAGGCAGGCAGAACCGTCGCCACCAGGACGATCATGAGCAATGGCGAATACAGCATGACGCCGACTGTCCAGCCGATCGCGGTGAGTACCTGCAACTGCAGGCGGCCGATCGACTGGATCATGACCAGCCGATCCGTTGCCTGCACCCGGGCGCGTTCCAGCCGATCGTAATAAACCGGATCTTCGTAGGCGGTCAGGTCCAGTTCTGAAGCGTGCTTCATGACCTGAATGCTGACATGCCGCGTGTACTTGTTCGCCAGCAGCGAGTCGGAATAGTCGATCATCCGCAGAACGACGCCATTCAGCAGCGCAAGAGCGAACTCTGCCCCTACCAGATACCAAAGACGCGTGGGTACGGGCTCGTGGGTTTTGAGCACCTCGACCAGGATGTCAATGATCAGCTTGGGAATATAGCCGATCGCAACCGGGAGCAGCGCGGCGATGGTCCGCGCCGCAATCCCAAACGAGACCACGCCCGGCCCCGAGCGCCAGACAATCTTCAGAATGGGCGGGACATTCCTAAGCGCCGTGAGGCGCTCCTGCCAGCTACTCCAGAAGTTTCCGCTATGTGACATTTTGGCCGTGTCCGGCTAAGAAGCCGCCTGCTTCTACTTACGTCAGAGAAAATGCTGCCGCCGTGGTTCCAACCAGAGATGCCGAAAACCGCGGTAAGGGTTTTATCGCTCAGTAGTTAGACGCCGATGGCCCCGTCCGCAGCACCCCTGATTGCTGGACATTATAAACACCTCGATAAATACCTGGCCGGGCCGGGTTTGGCTTCAGGGCTAAGGCAAGGGCCCTAATTACTCCGGTTATCCCCCGATGCCGCGAATGTTTTGACTCTATTTGTGCTCAGGATGAAGATGCGCATGAGCAAGTAATTCGCGGTTTGCGCACTGATTCGAGAAATATTTTCCTGGCTTCTTTAAGAAAGTCTATTGTTTTGTGTTTTCAGGATTGTCACTGGACAGCAGCTCTGGACATAATGAGAGTACCGAAGCAGAAGCAATGAGTTTTTCCCGCCGTCATTTCCTTCGCGTGGCTATGACCGGGGCCGCGATTCTCCCCTTCAATAAGGGAGGGCTGGCCGCTGACCTGGCTCCCGCGCTTCCCCGCGTTTCTCGGGCCGACGATGCCCTACTCGATGAACTCGAGCGTGCGGCATTCGACTTTTTCTGGAATGAATCGGACCCGCGTACAGGCTTGATTCGCGACCGGGCCAACGCCGATGGCGGGGAGCGGAGAACCAAGGCAAGTATCGCCGCCACCGGATTTGGGCTGACCGCTCTTTGCATTGGGCACGAGCGACGGTTCCGTCCGCGGGGCGAGATTCAGGCGCGAGTACGGCAGACGCTTCACTTCTTGGCGAACGATACGCCGACCGAGAATGGTCTCTTTTATCACTTCATGCAGGGAAACACCGGCACCCGATATAAGCTTTCCGAAGTTTCCCCCATTGACACGGCCATTTTGCTCTGCGGTGCTTTGACTTGCCGGGAACAGTTTTCAAGCGCAGAGATTCGGCGTGACGCGACCACCCTCTACCACCGCGTGGATTGGAACTGGGCCATGAACGGCGGCAACACCTTCGCCCTCGCGTGGACGCCCGAAGCCGGATTCAGCCGCTTCCGCTGGGATTCCTATTGCGAGTCGATGATGCTCTATTTGTTGGCCATGGGTTCGCCAACGCATCCCATTCCCCCGGAGAGCTGGCATGCGGTGCGGCGTCCGAAGATGGTCTATGCGGGTCACCAGTACATTTCTAGCCCGGCCCCGCTCTTCGTTCACCAGTTCTCGCACGCCTGGTTCGATTTCCGTGACAAGCACGACGATTACGCCAACTACTTCCAGAATTCCATTGTCGCCTGCCAGGCGCACCGCGAGTTCTGCACCTCGCTGAGCCATCATTTCCCAAGCTACTCCGACGACATCTGGGGCATCACGGCCTCGGATTCAACCCGGGGATATGTGGCATGGGGAGGGCCCCCTCTGCTCGGGCCGATCGACGGCAGCGTAGTGCCGGCGGCTTCGGCGGGATCGTTGCCATTCCTTTTCAATGAAGCGTTGACCGTTCTACGCACTTTGCGCAGTCGCTACGAAAGGCAGACATGGCGCAAGTACGGATTCGTCGATGCCTTCAATCCCATCACCGGCTGGGCCAGCAAAGACGTGCTCGGCATCGATGTCGGCATCAGCATGCTCATGGCCGAGAATGCACGCTCGCAGTACGTCTGGAATACCTTCATGCGCAATCCCGAAGTGGAAGTCGCCATGGGCCGCGCCGGCTTCCTGCCGGATGGGTTTGAAGTGCCGGTCATGGCGTAGCGACTTTCCCCTTCTACACAGCCAGGGGTTCTAACCAGGAAATCAGTCGAGAATGGGGAGCGCCACCGGTGGCTGTACCAGAAACCCAAGTTGGCTGATCTGTTTCAGGGATTGCTCGACGAGCGAGGTTGCGCAGGGCTCGAGCGTGATCACGAATGGCAGCTTCGACGCAGGGAAGCCGGGCTTCTGAAAGACGGAATCGATGTTGATTCCAGCTTTGGAAAAAATGGTGGCCAGGGCGGCAATGATTCCCGGCTCGTCTTTCACGGTAAATCGCAGGTAGTGGCGCGTGGTGAAGTCGGAGCTGACTGCGAGCTGGGCAAGCCCGTTTTCATGGATCGCAACGCCGCCGATCTGGCGCAGACGGACGATCGAAATGAGATCGGAGACAACGGCGACTGCCGTTGCGTTTCCGCCCGCACCGTGGCCGCCGAAAATCGTCTCCCCACCGAACTTCCCCGTGGACATCACGAGATTCTGGGGGCCCTCTACGCTGGCCAGCGGAGAGGAGCGGTTGACCAGGGTGGGCTCAACCGAGGCGAGCAGCCGCTCACCGCTCTTTTCCGCACGCGAAATCTGCCGGATCGTGCAGTCGAGCAGCTTGGCGTACTCGAAGTCAATGGGCTCGATGATCGAAATCGAGCGCGTAGGGATTTCTGAATGAGCAACGGCGCAATGCAGTCCCACCCGGCAGAGAATCGTGATCTTGGCGCGGGCGTCATAACCGTCTATATCTTCGGCGGGATTGGCTTCCGCATAGCCGAATTTCTGAGCTTCCGCCAGGGCTTCGGCAAAGGAGATTCCCGCGTTCTCAATGCGGGTCAAAATGTAGTTGCAGGTGCCATTCAGAATCCCGCACAACTCGATCAGCTCGTCGCCGGCCAGACCTTCTTGTAAGCCCGAGATGACGGGAACGCCGCCAGCCACGGAAGCCCCAAACGCGACGTGGCCGCCGCGCGAGTGCGCCTGGGCCACGAGCTCCGGTCCGTAACGGGCGATGATCTGCTTATTGGCGGTCACGACCGACTTACCAGATTCCACTGCGCTGCGAATCCATGTGGTTGCGGGTTCGAGCCCGCCGACAAGCTCGACCAGGATGTCGGCGTCTGAAGAAAGAACCTCGTCGATGTTGTTGGTCCACTGTATGGTGGGCGGCAGCCAAGCAGCGTTTGCCCGCTTTCGCTCGAAATCGCGATTGAAGATATAGCTCAAGCGAAGACCTTCGGGCGGGTGCTCGGTGAGAATGCGAGCCACCGAACTGCCAACCGTGCCGAAGCCTGCAATCGCAACCTTCAGCGGCTTGCGGGAAGAAGCGCTCGCGTTAGCAAGTTCGTCAATCGATGCCGTCAGTGGATTCAATCTGCTCTCCTACCCTTCTAAATTGCCGCCGCGGCCGCTCGGCGGAGTGACGGTCGGCCGTTGGCCGGCCGCCTTCGGACCCGTCCGGTTCCGTTCACACGAACTCCGGCCTTCTTTTTTGCCGGCGCCGAAAAGAAGTGGTCGTGCAAGTGGCGCACCACCCTTGGAACGTCATCCTCTTTTACGACGAAGCTGATGTTAATTTCGGAGGCGCCCTGGGAAATCATCCGAATATTCACCTGGGCTTCAGCAACGGTGTTAAACACGCTGGCGGCGATGCCGGGCTTGCCATGGATGTCCTCGCCGACCAGGCAGATGACTGCCTGGTGGTTGTCGACGTTCACGTCGGCAACCTGCGCGAGGTCTTTGATCAGTGCCTCCGCCAGCCGCTTGCTTTCGATGGTGAAGGACATGCTGACTTCCGAAATGGCCACGAGGTCGACCGAAGCCGCGTGCCGGTCCATGGCTTCAAACACCGAGCGCAGGAATCCGTGTACGCCCACTCCACGCGAGGCCACAACGTTCACAATGCTGACACCTTTCTTGGCAGTGATGGCACGGAAGACATCGCGGCTGGGTGGCGATTGCGCGGTAATTTCAGTTCCTGTGCTCTTCAGGTTGCGCGAGTTCAGCACGTAAACCGGAATGTTCTGCTGGATTGCAGGAAGAAGCGTGAGCGGATGCAGCACCTTGGCGCCGAAGTAGGCGAGTTCGGCGGCTTCATTGAAGCTGATCTGCTTGATGGTACGGGCCCCGGAACACAGGCGAGGGTCGGTGGTCATCATGCCTTCCACGTCTGTCCAGATCTCGATCTTATCGGCATTGAGGGCAGCGCCCAGGATGGCGGCCGAGTAGTCGGAACCACCGCGGCCAAGCGTGGTTGGAATTCCCTCCCTGCTCGCGGCGATGAATCCCCCCATGACCGGGGTGCGTTTTTTAGCGAGAAGAGGACCAATTTTCTTCTTGGATTTCTCGCGAGTGTCCTCCATCAGCGGACGGGCACGGGTGTGAGTGGCGTCGGTGACCAGGCACTCGCGGGAATCAACCCATGCGGCTTTTACTCCGCGAACGATGAATGCGTCCGCCACGATAAGACTGGACAACAGTTCCCCGAAAGAAAGCAGATAGTCGCTCCCGCGAGGTGTCAGTTCGCGGACCGCGGCGAGGCCCCGAACGAAGTTCTCCAAATCGATGAAATGCGCCTGGAGCTTGGGAGCAAGAGCTGCGGCACGTTTCTCGCCTAAGAGGGCCTGGGCGGTTTGGTGATGCCGCTCCCGCAGGGCCTTGACTGAAAGTAGCGCTTCACCCGAGTCACCGGTGGAGGCCGTGTTCCCCATCGCCACCAGTTGATCGGTCACCTTGGCCATGGCGCTGACCACGACCAGCGGCGATTGCTTCATGCGGCTCCGGACGATTTCCGAGACGCGCTCGATGGCTTCAGCACTTTCGACGGAGGTCCCGCCAAATTTCATGACGATCATCGGCGCACCTCACACCACGCGGTTTCCATGATGACTGATTCTCCCAACTTTGCGATCTAGGACCAAGTTCCCAGTTGTGACCACCCCGGCAAGGCTGAAGGAGGGACCCTCAGCGGGCTCACCGAGAAGCCGAAAAATGCCCCATACGCACGAAAGACCCACCAGCCGGCTTATTCTGGCTGTGGGTCTTGAGCTGAATCTTTATTTCTGCTTTCTGCTCAACTCAGCGCCCACCCCAGACGGTAATTCGTGTGCCCTTCATTCCGATGGGCGTCAGCATCGTTGTCTGGGATGTGGACGGCATAAAAAACGAATATACCGGAAACAGCTGGGTATCCGAAAGCAGGTTTTTCGATAGCACAAATCAAAAAAAGTGCTCGCCGAGTGAGACCCCATTGACCGGGGTACGTGGCCGTCGCTGGCGGGATTTCGGAGTCGCTCTCTAGAGGGAGACCTGGGGCTCGATGGGGGCCCCACGGAGGGGGGGAAGGGCCGCACAGGTCGAGTCTTTTTGGGGCTTTTCGAGGTGTCTCGGAGGTCGAATTTCGTCCCAATTTTTCCATCCGCCTCATCGAAATTCTGAATTCGACTTTTGACCCCAAGTGGCTGTAACAAAGATATATATTGGGTCGTGGCGCGCGCGACTAAGAGCTGTCGTTGGCTCACCGTGGTTGGTTATAGCAGTTCGAGAGGCCCCAGCCCTCCAGCATCACACTCGAAGTGCCTCTGAGGAAGCCGACGACAACACGCCAACGACCAGCCAGGAGCATTTTTCTGAAGCATTGGAAGACAAACAACGGTTTGCCGCCGGCGCAGGGTCTCTATGACCCGGCGACCGAGCGTGATGCCTGCGGTATCGGTTTTGTGGCCAGCATCCGTGGGGAAAAGAGTCACACCATCGTTGAGCAGGGCATTCAGATCCTGATCAACTTGACGCACCGCGGTGCCTGCGGCTGCGATCCGGAAACAGGCGATGGGGCGGGTGTGCTGATTCAGATTCCGCACCGGTTCTTTGCCCGTGAGTGCGAGAAGCTCAGCTTCGAGCTGCCCGGACCAGGCGAGTACGGGGTTGGGATGACCTTTCTGCCGGTCGAGAAGCAGCCCCGGCTGAACTGCGAAGGCGTGCTCGAGCGAATCATTCAGGAAGAAGGACTCGCCGTCCTTGGCTGGCGCGACACGCCGGTGAATGGCGATGCCATTGGCCGCGTGGCCCGCGCATCGCAGCCGTATATTCAGCAGATCTTTGTTGCGCGTCCGCCGGAGATGGACGAGGACGCGTTCGAACGCAAGCTGTACGTCGTGCGCAAACGAGCCGAGAACGAGATCGGTGCTTCCGACATCGAGGACAAAGAGTTTTTCTATATTCCCTCGCTTTCAGCGCGGACGATCGTTTACAAAGGGTTGCTGCTTGCGCCCCAGATCGCGAACTTCTACGGGGAATTGTCCGATCCCGACGTAGCGAGCGCGCTCTGTCTAGTCCACCAGCGTTTTTCGACCAACACGTTTCCGAGCTGGAAGCTGGCGCATCCATACCGCTACGTTGCGCACAATGGCGAAATCAACACGCTCAAGGGCAACGTCGCCTGGATGCACGCCCGCCAGTCGATTCTCGAAACGCCGCTTTTCGGCGACGATATCAAGAAGCTCTTTCCCATTATCGAGCCGGGGGGCAGCGATTCCGCGAGCTTCGATAACGCGGTTGAGTTGTTGTTGCAGTCAGGCCGCAGCTTGCCGCATGTGATGGCGATGCTGATCCCGGAAGCCTGGTCGGGAAATCCCCACATGAAGGCCGAGAAACGGGCTTTCTACGAGTATCACTGCTCGCTGATGGAACCCTGGGATGGTCCAGCGGCAATCGCTTTCACCGATGGGCGGGTCATCGGTGCGACGCTCGACCGCAATGGCCTGCGTCCTGGCCGCTATGTCGTAACCGACGACGATTTGGTCGTGGCTGCATCGGAAACCGGTGTGCTCCCAATTCCGCCGGAGAGGATCAAGCGTAAAGGCCGGCTGCAGCCGGGCAAAATGTTCCTGGTGGATACCGTCGCCGGCCGAATTATCGCCGACAAAGAAATCAAGAAGGCCTTGTCATCTCGGCAGCCTTACCTCGAGTGGTTGCAAGAAAACCAGATCACGCTCGATCAGTTGCCGGAGCCGATGCGCGTGCATCCCTCCGACCACTCGACGATGCTGGCGCGGCAACGTGCGTTCGGCTACACCGCCGAAGACCTGAAGATGATTCTCGAGCCCATGGCGGTAAAGGGCGAAGAGCCGATAGGCTCGATGGGAACCGACACGCCACTGGCTTGTCTGAATGACAAGCCGCAACCGCTCTTCAACTATTTCAAGCAGCTGTTTGCGCAGGTGACAAACCCACCGATCGACCCCATCCGTGAAGAGATGGTCATGTCGCTCATCAGTTATATCGGCACGGAGCGCAACATTCTCGACGAGACCCCGGAGAACTGCCACACGCTGAAGCTGCCGCATCCCATTCTGACCAACCGGGACCTCGAGAAATTGCGCCGGGTCTCCCGCGGCGATCTGCTGGCGATTACCCTGCCGGCCCTCTACCGCGCTTGCGATGGTGAAGCGGGTCTCCGTTCGGCGCTTGATGAGCTGTCCAAGCGCGCGTCTCTGGCCGTGAAGTCGGGCTATACACTGCTGATCCTCTCCGACCGTGGCGTCGACAAAGACTACGCGCCCATTCCGAGCCTGCTGGCACTGGCAGCGGTTCATAACCTACTGGTCCGCGAAGAAACCCGCACCCTAGTGGCATTGATCATCGAATCGGGCGAGCCGCGCGAAGTTATGCACTTTGCTCTGCTGATCGGCTATGGCGCCAGTGCGATCAATCCTTATTTGGCGATGGAAACACTCGAAGATCTGGCGGCGCGGGGGTACTTGCCGGCGGCCATCCCCCCGGATGTAGCTGTGAAGCACTTCATCAAGGCGATCAATAAGGGGTTACTCAAAACCTTCTCCAAGATGGGGATTTCCACGCTGCAAAGCTATCGCGGAGCGCAGGTGTTTGAGGCAATCGGCCTCAACAAAAATCTGGTCCATGCGTACTTTTCCGGCACCACGTCCCGGGTAGGGGGAGTCGGGCTGGATGTGCTGGCGCGGGAAGCGCAGATGAAGCACGAGTTTGCCTTCCGCCCCTTCACCGAAGCGGAGACGGAGCTTTCGGTAGGGGGAAGCTACCATTACCGGATCAACGGGGAGTATCACCTGCTGAATCCCCTGACCATCAGCAAACTGCAGCACAGCGTGCGCGATGAGAATTTCAAGACCTTTCAGGAGTTTACCGATCTCATCGACAAGCAAAACGAGAACCTGGCGACTTTGCGCAGCCTGATGAAGTTCAAAAAAGCGCGCAAGCCAGTGTCGATCGATCAGGTCGAGCCGGCCAAAGAAATCGTGAAACGGTTCACCACCGGCGCGATGTCATTCGGATCGATCAGCAAGGAAGCGCACGAGACGCTGGCGATCGCGATGAATCGCATGGGGGGCAAGTCGAATACGGGCGAAGGCGGCGAGGACGAAGCCCGCTACCGGCCGGACGCGAACGGGGACTCACGCCGTAGCGCGATCAAGCAGGTTGCCTCCGCGCGTTTTGGGGTGACGACAAATTACCTCGTGAATGCCGATGAACTGCAGATCAAGATGGCGCAAGGCGCCAAGCCTGGCGAGGGCGGCCAATTGCCCGGCCACAAGGTGGACGACGTGATTGCGCGTCTGCGGCACTCGATTCCGGGTGTCGGGCTGATCTCGCCTCCGCCTCATCACGACATTTATTCGATCGAAGATCTGGCGCAATTGATCTACGACCTGAAGAACACCAATCCGAAGGCTCGTATTTCGGTGAAGTTGGTTTCAGAAATTGGGGTGGGAACGGTGGCGGCGGGCGTTGCAAAAGCGCACGCCGATGTGGTTCTGATTTCAGGCGATAGCGGGGGCACCGGCGCATCGCCTCTGAGTTCAATCAAGCACGCGGGCATTCCCTGGGAACTTGGTCTGGCAGAAACCCAGCAAGTCCTGCTCATGAACGACCTGCGCAGCCGCATTCGGGTGCAAACCGACGGCAAGTTGCAAACCGGCCGCGACGTGGTCATTGCGGGACTGCTCGGAGCCGAAGAGTTTGGCTTCTCAACCGCCCCGCTCGTAACCCTCGGCTGCATCATGCTGCGCAAGTGCCACCTCAACACCTGTTCGGTGGGCATTGCGACGCAAGACCCCGAACTGCGCAAGAAATTTGCCGGGAAGCCCGAGCACGTCATCAACTATTTCTTCTTTGTTGCCGAGCAAGTGCGCCAGTACATGGCCGAGCTCGGCTTCAAGAAGTTCGACGATGTGGTTGGCCGCGTCGACATGCTCGACATGCAGCCGGCGGTGAACCACTGGAAAGCGCGGGGCATCGACCTCTCCACCATTCTCTATAACCCGCCGCTGCCCGGCCGGGTGGCCCGGCATTGCGTCCAGTCGCAGGATCACGGGCTTGATCAGGCACTCGATCACCAGCTGATCAGGATGTCCAAAGCGGCAATCGAAAATCGCGAACCGGTGACCCTCGTTGTTCCGATTCGCAACGTGCACCGCACCGTGGGTGCGATGTTGAGCGGTGAAATTGCGCGCCGTTACGGATCCGACGGTTTGCCGGACGATACGATTCGCATCCACTTCGAAGGCTCGGCTGGGCAAAGCTTCGGTGCCTTTCTCTCCAAGGGCGTGACCATGATGCTCGAAGGGGATGCGAACGACTACGTCGGCAAAGGACTTTCCGGCGGGAGGTTGGTGGTTCGCCCGCCCAGGAGTTCGGCCTTTGCTGCGGAAGAAAATATCCTGATTGGGAACGTCGTGCTCTATGGTGCGACCAGCGGAGAGGCCTTCTTCAACGGCGTGGCCGGCGAGCGATTTGCGGTTCGCAACTCGGGTTCGATGGCGGTGGTGGAAGGCGTCGGCGACCATGGGTGCGAATACATGACCAATGGCCTGGTGCTGGTCTTAGGCTCCTGCGGCCGGAATTTCGCCGCAGGCATGAGCGGTGGCATCGCGTATGTCTTCGATGAGCGGGGTGATTTCACCGAGAAGCGCTGCAACCTGGCATCGGTCGATCTTGAGCCAGTGATTGAGCCGCGCGATGTAGAACTGATCCACGGTCTCATTCAGAAGCACCTCGAGCTGACCGGCAGTAAGCGAGCAAAACATATTCTTGATAACTGGATGGAGATGTTGCCAAGATTCATCAAGGTCTTCCCCCATGAATTTAAGCGCGTGCTTGGCGTGAGCCGTTCGCGCAGCAATTACATCCCCGGGCAACCCCTGCCGATACCAGAACTGGTGGAGGCGCTGCATGGGTAAGGCCACCGGTTTTAAGGAATTCGGCCGCGAAACCTCCCCACGCCGTCCGGTCGTCGAGCGTGTCAAAGACTGGTTCGAGATCTATCAGGACTTTCCGGAAGAGAAGCTCCGCGCGCAAGGCGCCCGCTGCATGGATTGCGGCGTGCCTTTCTGCCATACCGGGTGTCCGGTGAACAATCTCATCCCCGATTGGAACGATCTTGTTTACAACGGGCGATGGAAAGAGGCGATCCGACAGCTGCATTCGACCAACAACTTCCCCGAATTCACCGGACGAATCTGCCCAGCTCCGTGTGAGGCGTCATGCGTGCTTGGCATCAACGAGCCGGCCGTCACTATCAAGAACATCGAGAAGTCGATCGTTGATCGAGCATGGGCGGAAGGATGGATCCAGCCGGAGCTTCCAAAATTCCGCTCCGGGAAGAAGGTCGCGGTGGTCGGCTCCGGGCCCGCTGGTCTTGCGGCCGCACAGCAGTTGAATCGCGCCGGGCACTGGGTCACGGTTTATGAAAAATCAGATCGTCTCGGAGGTCTGCTTCGCTACGGCATCCCTGAGTTCAAGATGGAAAAGCTGGTTCTTGACCGCCGACTTGAGCAGATGGAAGCCGAAGGGGTGAAGTTTGTCACCGATGCCCACGTGGGACGAAGTGTTCCCGTCGAAGATT
The DNA here is from genome assembly GCA_035496675.1 of Terriglobales bacterium. GTDB lineage: Bacteria > Acidobacteriota > Terriglobia > Terriglobales > Acidobacteriaceae > Gp1-AA145. The sequence continues at coordinate 4,759 of DATJEL010000002.1, read as the reverse complement.
TGCAAAGGGAGTTCGATGCCATCCTTCTGGCGGGCGGCGCCGAAGCGGGACGCGATCTGAATGTGCCAGGCCGGGAACTGAAGGGCATCCACTTCGCCATGGAGTATCTGCCACAGGCCAATAAGCGCTGTCAGGGAGACCAGCTAGATCCCGCTTTGGACATTCTCGCGAACGGCAAGCGCGTCATTATTATTGGCGGTGGCGACACGGGGGCCGATTGCCTGGGGACAGCTCACCGGCAGGAGCCGATTTCGGTTCATCAGTTCGAGATCATGCCGCAGCCTCCGGATGAGCGGGCGCCGCATACCCCTTGGCCTCTGTGGCCGATGCAGCTGCGAATTGAAGGAGCGCACGAGGAAGGGGGCATCCGCCAGTGGAGTATTGCGACCACGAAGTTCACCGGCGATCAAAACGGAAATGTGAAGCAGTTGCACGGAATCAAGGTGGGCCCTCCCCCGAAGTTCGAACCAGTGGCGGGAACGGAGTTTGTCATGGATGCTGACCTGGTTCTGCTGGCGATGGGTTTTACCGGCCCGGTGCGCAACGGGATGATCGAACAGCTTGGGGTAAAGCTGGATGTGCGCGGCAACGTTGAGGCGAACGGAGATTACCTGACATCGGTTCCGGGCGTGTTTTCGGCAGGCGACATGCGGCGAGGGCAATCCCTCGTCGTCTGGGCCATTGCGGAAGGCCGCAAAGCGGCGGCTTCCATCGATAAGTATCTGAGCCAGCCTGTGGCTAAGCCGATCGCGAAGACGCGCGCGAAACGCGATCTGGTGTCAGCGTAAGCTCGAAATCCTTCCTATATCTCTGTCCTCGGGAGGTTGCAGAGCCCCTGCAACCATCGAGGACACGAGGGTTTCTCGAAGGAAATCTGAATGTCCAAGCCTATTCTCATGCACGCCAAAGCCTCGAAGGTGCCCGAAAGGCCAGTCACGCTGGCTGAGATTCAGGCGGCGCGCGGGAGGATTCGTGACTCGATTTATCTTTCCCCTTGCGCCCGCTCGGAGGGCTTTTCGCAGCTGACGGGAAACTCCGTCTATCTCAAACTCGACAATCTGCAGCGTACAGGGGCATTCAAGGAACGCGGGGCCCTGAACAAACTCCTGACCCTCTCTGCGGAAGAGCGCTCTCGCGGGGTGATTGCGGCCTCGGCGGGGAACCATGCCCAAGGCGTTTCCTACCACGCGGGCAAGCATCATGTGCGGGCGCAGATCGTCATGCCTCTCACCACCCCCTTAATCAAGGTTTCAGCGACGAAAAGCTATGGCGCGGAAATCGTCCTCCACGGCGCCAACTACGATGAAGCCTGCGAAGAAGCGGTTCGTCGCAGCCATCAGTTTGGGCTGACGTTTATTCACCCCTTTGATGATGAAGTTGTTATCGCCGGACAGGGGACCCTGGGGCTTGAGATTCTCGAGCAGGTTCCCGACATCGAGGCCGTCATCGCTCCCATCGGGGGAGGCGGACTGATATCGGGCGTGGCCTGCGCCATTAAGGAAAGCAATCCGCGAGTGCGGGTGATTGGCGTGCAGCCGGCACGATTGCCGTCGATGAAAGTGGCGATCGCCGAGGGGCAACCGGTGACGCTAAGTCCAGCCGCAACCATTGCCGACGGCATCGCCGTGCGCCGCGCGGGAGAGAAAACCCTTCGCCTCGTTCAGAAATACGTGGACGAGATCGTCACCGTCGACGAAGAAGAAATTGCAAACGCCATCCTTCTCCTACTCGAGCGCGAGAAAACGCTCGCCGAAGGCGCAGGCGCGGCTGCGATTGCGGCGCTCATCAACCGCAAGACGTCGCTTGTCGGGAACAAAGTCGCGGTGCTCGTTGGTGGCGGCAACATCGATGTCAGCCTGCTCTCGCGCATCATGGAACGCGGTCTGGTGAAAGACGGGCGTCTGGTGCGGCTCCGGGTTCATCTTCCCGACTATCCCGGTGCCCTCCACCGCTTGACCGGGATTTTGGCCCAGCATCGGGCGAATATCGTCGAAACGGCTTATGACCGGGCATACTACGGCGTGAACCTAGGCGACACGGCCATCGATATCACCATGGAGACCCGCGGTCCTGACCACATTGCGGAGCTACTGTCCGCCCTCAGCGCCAGCGGATACGTGCACGAGAGAATTTTGTGAAACAATTGGGCCGTCCTTCCAGCCGGTGACGACGAGGCTTGCCGGATCGGGCTAGGTTTGAGAACAAGGGTTCGGCTGAATTCCTGAATCCTGAGTGACGATCGCTTGACCCTTACACCATTCGTAACTAGCGCCCGGGCCGGGCTGGGTTATGATGAGCATTCATTCCGGTGAAACCTCCCGCTAGATTGTTATTGCTGGTAATGGCCGCGGCAGGATTGATGTGCGCCTGCGGCCGGCATCGACAACGAGTCCTCGAAGTCGACTACGTGTCCGCACCGCAGGTCATTCTCCGCGATCAACTCGCACAGGTCTATAACAAAGTTGGAGCGGCAAAGAACGGCGACCGCGTGGAAGTGGTCGAGCGCGAAAAGCGATTTGCCAAAATCAGGCTCGCAAATGGCGTCGAAGGCTGGGTCGAGCAGCGCTACCTGGTGAACGAGGAAGTTTACAAGTCCTTCCAGAAGTTGGCGAAGGATGCAAAAGACGCGCCGGTCGCAGGCACGGCGGTGACGCGCAACGACACCAACCTGCATGTCGAACCCGGCCGGGACACGGAACATCTTTATCAGGTGGCCCAAGGCGCAAAGCTGTCCGTCATGAAGCGGGAGGCGGTTGAGAGGGTATTGCCAGGTGGCGTAAAGCCTGCGGTGGCTAAAGACGCCAATCCCCCGATGGAGGATTGGTGGCTCGTTCGCGACGCCCAAGATCACGTCGGATGGGTGCTCGCCCGCCTGATTGACATTGATGTACCGCTTGAGGTCGCCCAATATGCCGAGGGCCAGCGCATTATCGCCTGCTTCGTGCTCGACCAGGTAAAAGATGGTGATAAGCAGGTGCCGCAGTTCCTGATGCTTCTTTCAGAACCCAAAGATGGACTGCCCTTCGACTATAACCAGGCGCGGGTGTTTACCTGGAACCTGAAGCGACACCGTTATGAAACCGCGTATCGCGAGAGGCTGAATGGCATCCTGCCGGTCACGATTTCGCACGAGGATTTCGGCAAGGAAGGCGACCTGCCCACGTTCACTCTTCGCGGGAAGGACTCGAAGAATCCAGACGGCCCACTCACCGAGCGCAGGTACAAGATGAACACGCCGATTGTCCGGCGGGTAGGCTGATCTTAACCGTAGAACTCTCGAATTGCCCCGACCACCCGCTCGATTTCCTCTTCGGTCAACTCTGGAAACATCGGCAGGGCCAACACTTCCCTCGACGCCCTCTCGGCTTCCGGCAAATCTCCTTCTTTGTAGCCGAGATAGGAGAAGACAGGCTGCAAATGCAACGAAAGCGGATAGTACACCTCGGTTGCGATTCCCCGCGAACCCAAAAAAGCGCGCAACTCGTCCCGTCGCGGGGAACGAATCACGTATTGATGGGAAACGTGGAAGGCGTGGGTGGAGGTCTCGAGCGGGCGAACCCGTCCCTCGAACCAACCCGCGTCTTGAAAAAGACGGTCGTAGGTGTCTCGGTGCTTCCGTCGGCTTCGATTCCACGGATCGATATGTCTTAGCTTGACGCGCAGTACGGCCGCCTGGATTGCGTCCATGCGTGCATTCCAGCCGAATTCGACGTGCCGATATCGCTCCGGACTCCCGTGATTCCGCAACCGGCGCATGTGAGCGGCCATCTCGGCGTCGTTCGTGGTTACGATTCCTGCTTCCCCGTACGCGCTCAAGTTCTTTGTGGGGTAAAAACTGAAGGCAGCCGCAAGGCCAATCGATCCGGCCGCCCTTTCCTCCCAGCGGGCACCAATGGCTTGGGCGGCGTCTTCAATGAGAGCGAGACCGAATTCAGCCGCGATCTCCTCAAACGCAGTCATGTCCGCGCACTGACCATAAAGGTGGACAGGCAGCAGCGCTTTGATTCTGGATCCCTGACTGCTTCTCGCGTTCGACAGGGCCTTGCGCACCTCGGCAGGAGCCAGATTCAGGGATCCGGGATCGACATCCACAAAGACAGGTTCGGCTCCGGCGCGCACAATCGAACTCGCCGAGGCAAAGAAACTAAAAGGAGAGGTAATCACCCGGTGGCCCGGCCCAACTCCTGCCGCCGCCAAAGACAACCACAAGGCATCGGTGCCGGATGCGCAGCCGACTGCGTAGGCCGCGCCGACATAGGCGGCCAGTTCCTGTTCGAAAGCTTCGACCTCTTGGCCAAGTACAAACTGCTGCGAGGAGCAAACCCGCTCGATTGCCGAGAGGACCGCAGGCCGAATCAGGAGGTATTGCCGATTCAGGTCGAGCAGGGGAATGGGGCGAATGCCGTCTCTAATGGGCACATTTTTGGGCATCAAGAAGCGAGGATTGTAACACCGGGCCTGATGAGGGCAGCGTGTTAAGTCCAGTGGCTGCCGGAGGTTATACAGTTTTCCATATACAGCTTTTATTCTTGAATCCAGAATACGGTATTTGCAATAAGCAATATTCCTTGCAAAAGTCCTAAGTACCTGATTAATATGCTCATCGCATTTCGGAGTCTCTGGAATCAGAGTTGCAATCTTGAATTGCAAAGACTCTCCGTCTTTTTGTAGCACTCTCAGGCAATTTGTTTTTCAGGTCAGGAGATGAACCGCACAAGCGGGAGGATTCGATGAACTATTTTCGCAAATCAATATTTAC
>DATJEL010000001.1:0-22291 GCA_035496675.1 Terriglobales bacterium | reverse complement strand
CGGGGGCCCCACTCGAACTAAGATCCGGTGTGCCATGCTCCGCCATGCGGAGACGCCTAAAGGGTCTCGGGGGGTTCCCAAACGTCTACCGACGGTTCATTCTCGGCCCGTCACACGGCTTTGTGGGTCGGCTTTTAAGACGTTGCCGGTTGGTCGTTCGTCGGTCAAAGCCGGCCTTACCTTGCGGAAAGAACCAACTGCAAAGGATGGCTCAAGGGTTCCGCCGGGTGCTCGCATCTAATTAACCAGTGTTTCCCCAACTGTTTCATATCGGCAGCTTTGCGATGCCTACCTATGGTGTCCTGGTAGCCACGGGTGTGCTCCTTGGCCTCTGGATCAGTGTCCGAAACTCCGCGAGCCAAGGCATCAAGCCCGAGAAAGCATGGGACTTCGGCATCGCCGTCGTGCTCGCCGGAATTCTCGGGTCAAAGATTTTATACATTCTCGTTGACTGGCACACTTACGCCGAAAACCCGAAAGAGATCTTTAGCTTGGCGACACTGCAAGCCGGTGGGGTTTTCTCCGGAGGTTTGATCGGTGCTTTCATCGTCGCCTGGTGGTTCTTGCGAAAGCATCAAATGCCCGCTCTGGCGACATGCGACGCCTTTTCTCCCGGCCTTGCTCTTGGCCACGCGATCGGCCGCCTGGGCTGTTTTGCCGCGGGCTGTTGCTACGGAAAGGAAACAACTCACTGGTGGGGGGTTACCTTCACGAATCTTCTGGCGCATGCCAATGCCGGCACTCCGCTTGGCATACGGCTAGAACCAACTCAACTGATCGAGTCGGCCGCCGAGTTCATCATCTTCGGCATTCTCACCTGGATGTTTGCCCGCAAGAAATTCGAAGGCCAAATCTTTGGCGCTTATTTGTTTCTGTACGGAATCGCGCGCTTCTTCATCGAATTCCTTCGCGCTGATCCGGGCCGCGGCGGCCCGTACTTCGGCGATCTCAGCGGAACCCAATTGATTTCGATCGGCCTCGTCCTCGGCGGAGGGCTCATTTGGTACTTACGTCCTTCCCCCAAGGTTGTGGTCGCCACCGCCACGCGCTGAACGAGTGCCACCTTTTCGGAGTGCTCCGCCGTTCGTGAGGTACAATGCAGTTTCCCTTCCTCTTTCCTTCGTGTACCTTAGCGCCTTGGCGGTGGCATTCTGCAATCACGATGACCGACATTGCTCAGTTCACTGCCAGCGCCGACGACGCTGGGAAACGTCTGGACCAATTCCTCGTCTCGCATCTCCCTGACCTCAGCCGCGCGCGAATTCAGGAACTGATTGGTCAGGAAAAAGTCCTGGTTAACGCCAAGCCCACGAAATCGTCTCTGAAACTGCGCGGCAACGAATACATTGAGATTCTCGGCCCGCCAGAGCGCCCGCCAATCAAGGCCAGTGCCGAAGACATCCCGCTGCACGTGATTTACGAGGACGCTGATCTGGCCGTGATCGACAAGCCCGCAGGCATGATGGTCCACGCCGGAGCCGGTTCGACCGATGACGAGCGCAATCGCGGAACTCTCGTCAATGCCCTGCTTCATCACTTCACAACGCTGTCTCAGCTCGGCGGAGGACTCCGCCCCGGCATCGTCCACCGTCTCGACAAAGAAACCAGTGGCCTTCTGGTCGTGGCAAAGACCGACTCCGCACACCGCAAGCTCGCGAGCGATTTCTCCCGCCGGCAGGTCAGGAAGACCTACGTTGCACTCGTCCACGGCTGGCTTAAGAGCGGCCAGGGTACTATTTCGGCGCCCATTCGCCGTGACCTGGTCCGGCGTACGCGCATGACCACCCGGGGCAGTGGCGGCCGCGAAGCCATTACTCACTATGAGATCGAGCGCCGCATTGACTCTCCCTACGGCAAGTTCACCCTGCTCAAACTGCGCATCGAAACCGGACGCACTCACCAGATCCGCGTTCACCTTGCCTCCATTGGTCACCCGGTCGTTGGCGATACGCTGTACGGCGCTCCCCACCAGATTCGAGCCAAGACTGCTCAGGCTCTGTCCCTAAGTCGCAACTTCCTGCATTCCGCCGAATTGCACTTCGCTCACCCCCGAACCGGCCAGGGGCTCGACTTTTCCCAGCCCATACCGGCAAGCCTCGAGGAGTTTCTGCATAAACTCGGCTGACCATCTCTCCCTGGTGAAGCTATAATTACCTCAATGCATCGGTCCTGGCGGTTAGCTACTTTCTTTACCTTTGCTGCGCTTTTCGTCGCCGTGGCAGTTCTGGCAGCACAGAGCACAGACGATCTGCCCGCGGCCCCTTCTGAGGCGGTTAAACCTAAACCTGCTCCGAAAAAGGCCGATCCACCGGTTCAGCCAGATCGAGCGCAACCCGCGCAATCTTCTAGCGGGAGTCCTCAGCAAGATGGGAGCGGGAGTGCGAGCGCATCTTCAACCGCTTCCGACCACAACGCCCCCGATGAACCGGTGCTCAGCAGCGACCCCAAGATTGTAACCATCGTCAACGAGGTCAGCGTTGTCTTCACGGTCACCGACAAGCACAACCGCTATGTGAAAGATCTACGACAGGAAGATTTCAAGGTGTTGGACGACAGCCATCCGGTTGGGCAGTTTCGTTTTCGCCTGGAAAAAGATCTGCCTCTGCAGGTCGGTCTCGTCATCGATGCCAGCAACTCCATTCGCGACCGCTTTAAGTTCGAACAAGAATCCGCCATCGAGTTTCTGAACGAGATTATTCGCCCCCGTTACGACAAAGCTTTTGTGCTCGGCTTCGACGTCGAGCCGGAAATCACCCAGGACTTTACCGACAACACGGAAAAACTTGCCTCCGGTGTGCGTTCCCTCAAGGCTGGCGGCGGTACCGCCATGTTCGACGCACTGTACTACGCCTGTCGTGACAAACTGCTGAAGTCGCCCCAGACTGGCTCCGTTCGCCGCGCTGTCATCCTGGTCAGTGACGGCGACGACAACCAAAGCCACGTCACCCGCGAAGAGGCCATTGAGATGGCCCTGCGCGCCAACGTCATCGTGTACACCATCAGCACGAACTTCCCGAATGGCGGCGGCCCGGGCGACAAAGTCCTGCAGCGCATCGCCGATGCGACCGGCGGACGCTCTTTTCAGCCCTTCCAGCTGGAGCAGGTTGCCGATGCCTTCCAACAGATTCAGGCCGACCTCCGCAGCCAATACGAGCTCTCCTACCACCCGGAAAACTTTACCCACGACGGGCGTTATCGCACGATCGAAATTTCCGCCCTGCGTAAAGGCTTAAAAGTCCGCAGCCGCAACGGTTACTACGCCCCAACGGAGTAGGGGACATAGCCGCGGAGGTTCCTCGGCGTTCGCGTGAACCCTGTGGTCGAGCGTCCGTAAATCCTCTAACATATTCGGTTCCGAGCACTTGCGGATCCAGGGTTCCGCTGTGCCCGCCGAATAAAGGGGCAAAATGCAGACCAAGCAGCTAGCAAGCTTCTCCGCGCTGATGTCCATCCTATGCGTGCATCTATTTCTCGATGCGCGTTGCTTCGCGCAACCCTCCGGAGGCCCCTACGGCCCGATCGATCAGCCTTACGAAGTCCCCAAGGCCCCGCACGTTTATTTCGTTTCTCCGGACGGCAAAGCCGCAGCCTCGGGTAGCACCCTCGAGAAACCCACTACCATCGAATCCGCCATTGATCGGGTCACGACGGGCGACGCCATCGTCCTGCGTGGTGGCGTCTATCGCACAGGCGGCCTGGTGCTGAATCAGGGCATCACCTTGCAGCCCTACCTCGAGGAGCGGCCCATTTTCAAAGGCACCCAGCTTGCGACCAACTGGGAGCCGTTGCGTAATAACGTCTGGAGAACGAAGTGGGCTACGCTGTTTCCCGCCTCACCCCTTCCCTGGTGGCAACGCAATCGCGAAGGCATGCGAACACCTCTCCACCGATTCAACACCGACATGGTTTTTGTCGATGGCCAGCAGCTGAAGTCCGCGGGCTGGGAAGGGGAACTCGACGCGCATACCTTCTACATCGATTACTCGGGCGGCTACGTCTACATCGGCATCGATCCCGCAAACAAGCAAGTTGAGATCACGGCCTTTAACAGTGCGCTGGTCCGTACCAGCGCTTCCATCCACGGCAAGACCAATGATCACAAAGGCCCCTTGATCCGCGGCATCACCTTCACCCAGTACGCTTACCGTGCTCTCGAAGTCGAGGGCAAGAAGCATTTCACCGTCAACGATGAACCTACCGATGAGCCCGTCGGGCTCTCTGATCCCGCAACCTTTGGCAAGGAAGTCATTGGGACGGTTCTTGAAAACGTAACCATCTCCTATTGCTCGCGCGTCGCTGGATACTTCCGCGGTGACGGCCTCCAGATCCGCAACTCCCTCATCAGCGACACCGGCACCGAAGGCATCTACGTGATCGGATCGTCAGACGTTCTACTCGAACGGAATATCATCCGGCGCAACAACGTCATGCAACTCACCGGCTACTATCCATCGGCGGTCAAAATCTTCAATCAGACGCGACGCGTGGTTTTTCGCGATAACCTGATCATCGACCAACCCTACTCGAATGGTGTCTGGTATGACGTAGGCAATCGCGACGGCGTCATCGTGAACAACTGGATTGAAGGCGCGCTTGACGGTTTCTTCTTTGAGATCTCCCGGGGCGCAACCGTGGCAGGAAACGTTTTCGTCCATTGTGACAAGGGTGTGCGCGTACTCAACTCGGCCGACGTTCGTGTTTACAACAACACCTTCATCGACACACCGGCCTCATTCGAACGCAACGAGCGGAGCGCTACCGGAGATCACTTCGGCTGGCACCCTTCGACCGGGCCCAACGTCGATGAGCGCGAGGGGCACGTCTTCGTGAATAACCTTCTCGTTGCAAGTCACTCGTATCGTCTTCCCCTGTTGCGCTTTGAGCAGCCGCAGGCGCTCTGCTCGCGCCTGAGGCGTCCCATGGCCAAACAAATCGATGGCAATCTGTACGTCCGTCCACGGGTTCCCGGCGCGCCTGCACCGCCACTGGTGAGCTGGAGTCCGGTACCCTCCGACAACTGCTCCTCGAGCTTTACCACGTTAGATGAGTTCCAGAAGATTGCCGACGGATTCGAAGCCAACGGGCGGCAACTGGACCGCACTCCGCGTTCCACCCTGAGAGGTGCCGATCTCAAGCGATACGATCTGCAGAGGCTCCCGGGAGTCGCGAACCGGCACGTTCCCTTGCCGGATGAGGTACGCAAGCTGCTCGGCTGGACCGAACAGGACGCACAATGGCCGGGGGCCTACCCGCTTCGAAATTGACGCGCGCTCGATCCCAAGAGGCCCGATCTCAGCGCTCCACCTTCCGAAGGACGACCGCAATACTCGATGGAATCTGGAAGTTCCCGATCGAAGGATCGGAACCGTCTGGGGCTGGACCGATATCAGGAGCATCGGCCGCCTTCGGCGGGGGTTTCGGAATCTCCCAACCCAGATTGACCGAGCGTTCAAGTTCGATGCGGTCTCCCTTCACCGTGCCATGGAACGTATTGGCTCCTGCCTTGAAACTGATCGCACTGCCGTCGACCTTGCCATTCACGAGCGGAGCGGGGGCATCGCTGCCGCCCGTGAAACTCATTCCCGTGCCTTCCACGCTGCCGCTCAGGCTGGCCCCTTCCTGCTTGAACGAGTAAATCGAATCTCCGCTGCCGAGGAACCACAGCTGGGATGCGCCATCGGCAACCGGCCTCCAAAGCCCGGTGATGCCTTCTCCCTGCGGGACTTCTCGTTCCCAACCTGCGACCTGTGGCCGCAGGCTCACTGCTTTTGCTTCAATCGTGACCGTTGCAGCAGAGAGCCCCGGCGAGCTTGCTGCAACCGTGATCGAGCCCGCCTTCTTGGTTGATTGCACGACGGCCATGCAGTATCCAGAGAACGCCTTCCGCGATGTGCCCTTATCCGAAGCCTGATCCGAGGGGTCGCCATTGCCCACCCCAATCAATTTGCCGTTGCTCGAGACCCTGAAGGTCACATCGTTATCGGTGATCGGTAGCACTCGATCTTGCGCATCCCGAACTTCCACCGCGAACATGGCCACGTCTTCGCCATCGGCTGAGACTTCCCGCCGGTCCGCCGACATCACTAGCTTGGCCGCGGGGCCTGTGGTCTCGCGCTTCTTGGTCATTACGAGTTTGCCGTTCTTGTATCCCCGGGCTTCGAGGGTGCCCGGCGCGTACTTCACCACCCAGGCAACATGCGAATCCTTCGGCATCTCCTTGGTGCCCAGGCTCTCCCCGTTGTGCAGCAATTCCACTTTATCCAGGTTGGAGTACACCCACACCGCGATTCGTTTCCCCTCCATGCCCGGCCAATTCCAGTGCGGAAACAGGTGAAGTAGTGGCTCGTTCCCCCACCAGGCCTTGTAGTAGTAGAACGAGTCCTTGGGAAAACCACAGGTGTCGATGATTCCATACTGCGAGCTGATATTCGGCCAACCGTTCGGCGAGGGTTCGCCGCGGTAGTCGAACCCCGTCCAAACGAACCCCCCAGAGAGCCACGGCTGCGAATTGCAGAACTTCCACCAGCCCTCGGCCGACGCCCGCCCGGTGGTCGTATAGGGGTCGTACGAGGCCACAAAGCCTTTCAAAGCATCCGTCACATAAATCCCGCGAGTGCCCACTGCACTCACCGTTTCGGTCCCCATCACCGGCTTCTCGGGGTTTTTCTTGTGGAACTCCTCCGCCTGCGGATCCATGTAGTTGTAGCCGGCGACGTCGCAGGCGGCTAGCCCGCCAGCTGTCCCAATTGCACCCGTCGGAGCAATCGACACCGGTCGAGATCCATCCAGTTGGTTGGCCAGCGCCTTCATCGCGCTCAGGATCGACAACCCCTTATCGGTATTGGCCTGCCCCTCCTCGTTGCCCATCGACCACATGAAGACGCTTGGTCGATTGCGGTCTCGCCGCACAAGGTTCGAGAACTGGTTCATGCCTTCGGGGTTCGAGGACATCATGCGAGTCTCGTCGAACACTAGCATTCCCAACTGGTCGCAGGCATCGAGCAACTCCGGCGTGGGCGGATTGTGCGATGTCCGCAGCGCATTCGATCCCATTTCCTGGAGTTTGCGCACCCGGTAGTACTGCACCGCGTCGGGCAGAGCGGCGCCGATCCCAGCATGGTCCTGGTGATTACACGTGCCCTTGAGCTTTACCACGCTTCCATTCAGAAGGAACCCCTTGCTGGCATCGAAGCTCACGGTGCGAATCCCGAAGCGCGTGTGGTAGCGATCAACGACTCCGTTTTCAGTTTGCAATTCCGTGACCAGGCGATAGAGATTCCGCTGTTCGAGCGACCACAGCAGCGGCCTGCTGAGGTACAGGTTTTGCGTGAATGCCCCCTCTTGGCCGCTAGCAATCGACTGCACCGCAGTTTTCGCGTGTCCAACCGTGTCTCCCGACGGACTCAGAATGGTTGAGATCACGCGGACCGTCTGCGCTGTCTTGTCATGATTACTCACCGCTGTCGAGATCGAAAGGCTTGCCTCTCCATGCCGGACATCTGATTTGACGAACGTACCCCATCGCGGCACGTGAACGGGGTTGGTCTTCACCAGCCAAACATGACGGTAGATTCCCGCCCCCTCGTAGAACCAACCATCGCTTGAGGTCGCATCCACGCGCACCAGCAAAACGTTCCGGCCGCCCACGTTGGCGAAATCAGTCAGATCAAAGCTGAACGGATCGTATCCCCCGCTGTGTCGACCGATGTAAAAATTGTTGAAGATCACCATGCTTTCGCGATAAGCGCCGTCAAACTCCACCGTGATGCGCTTGCCTCGGTCTTCAGCCGGTATCTCGAATACGCGACGATACCAACCCACGCTCGTCGCCGGATAGGCCTTGCCGATTGGGTAAAACCCTTTGGCCATCAAAGCGGGGTCGTTTTGGAACGGCAATTCGACAGCCCAGTCATGCGGCAATTCCAGTGGACGCCATCCGCCGTCATCAAACGCAATCCCGCCCGCCGGCACGAAATTGCCGGTCTTTTGAAAATTGCCGGTGAAGCCGAAGTCCTTGGTGGGATCGCTGGCATGGCCCAAATGGAATCGCCAGCCAAAATCGAGGAGCAGCCGTTCCCTTCCTCCATTCTGGGCTTCATCGGCGGTCGCGCCCAGCAGAGGCTCAACCGATGGCTCTCCTTTTTCGGAGTGAATGTCGATCGCACCGGCCATCGGACCCATGCCATGCACCGCGGCCGCAGCTGCCGGAGCGATAACGCCAGCCTTCAGAACGTCTCGCCGTGAAAACTTCTTCATCGAGCCTCCCGCCCTCCTGCAACAGGTGTTCCTGCGTCGGGCCAAACGTGAAGTTATACCGATCTGAGTTCGATCGCAACCGAACCAGGGCGTTCGTTTCAACGGATGAAACGCGGAGAGGCCTCTTGGCGAAGAAAGCCAGGGTTAGGAAGCTTTTGGCAATCGATGGGCGCGATGAAGGCGGAAAGGATTTCTTCAGGAACCTAGGATGGTGAATCTCCCCCGCGCTTGTCCAATTTTTCCTTGACTGCACAAGTGGGTAATTTCTTAGAACGAAACTTCAAGTCCGGCAACCGCTCCGCTTTGACTCAGATTGAGTCCGATTCGATTGTCCTTTGCTTTAATGTCGAGTCGTGAAGCCAACTGATAGCCTCCCTGAAAATTCAAGTGCCGATTCAGCGCGACACCGACGGTTCCATAGGAAGAAATGAAATTGCCGTATCCGAAAAAGTACATGCCCAAGACATTGCCGGCAACGAACAAACGCCTGGAGCCAGGGAGTAAGTAATAACGAAACTCAGGGCCGGCGACCGGCAAAGGCGCGCGAATAGTCGAGGACGAGGCTTGGGCTGAGTGAGGGATCCCATTTAAAGTTTGTGCCGATGCAGTTATGCTTCCTTTTATGTAAAACAAGTCGAGCTGGGCCACGACGCCAAGATACCCTCTCCTTCGCCGGATGATGTCGTATTGATAGCCCGGAGTGAAAGCATAGGTTTCCAATTTGCCTTTAGCCACCAATCCTGCCGCAAACGTCTGCCCCTCGAAAACCACCTGGCGACTCAGCGCTACTTGCCTGGTGCTCCTGAAAGGAAGTAGCCCGAGAAAAAGATGATTCTTGCGGGTGAATTTCCACTCGATCTTCAAGGCGCCAGTGTTATAGGAGTTAAGATCGATGTCCCTTTGAAGGTCCAACCTGCCCTGAGCTCCCGTGCCATGAAAACTTCCCGACGGCTGTGAATAGAACCAAAAGCCACTAAAGCGAAGGGTATGGGCATCGAGATCTTCACCTTCCCTGGCGTGCAAGAACGGTAAAGCAATTACGAGAAACAGCATTAAGGAGAGGCTGCGGCGGACAAGCAAAGACTGCTGATGACCTTTTTCGTAAGTTTGGGAGGCTTTCATCGAAATAGACACCCCAATCGACAGAGAGCATCGATGACTAGTTGACCATTGGAGCAGTTGAATCTTGAGTTGTCGTTTTTACATCCGTACGGTTTTGTCCATAAAAAAGCCGCCGCTTTAGATTCGGTGGAAAGGGGCGCGCGTCCGCGCTTGCTTGCATTCCGCCTTTGCCCGCCTTGGACGTGTCGCTAGCACCCATTGAGAGCCCTCCTCCCGCAATCCTGACCATCCCGGCCAACGCATCCATTGGCCAACCGGTTTGATTTTCTATACTTGGGAGGGAGCACCGTGGAAGGATCAGCTTTGGCCTTGCGGGCGATCCTTTCTCCAGGGCCAGAACCACCAGAATGACTAGAACGAACACTCTGGAGAGCGGGAGTCTCGCTCGAAGGGATGCACCGGCTTTCTTTTTGGCGCAGTTGCTCATGCGGTTTGACTGTTGCCGCAGTTAGCGTTCATCCATCATCAAGGTGCGGGGACTTAGCCCGCCACTGTAAGGATTACCGGAGGCGCCAGCCTTTTTGTCCCATACTTTGGGGATGTGAGCCACCTCGTGGCCACAGAAGAACGCTTCTTAGGACTTGCGGCAGGCCGGACTTAGCAGGACCTAGCAGTCGTGTACGTCAATCATGACAGTTCACCTCGACTATTTTGGAAGTTCTAATTTCCCATCGGGATGAATGTTGTGCACACCAACGCCAAACGGAATTTCCTCGTCTCCCCCAAGCCACACCCGATTCGGGTTGAGTCGGAGCTATTTACGGGGTTGGGTGATGCCTCGATGTCAGAAATCATCAGGAAAGCGAAAGTGAAGCGTTTTCCTGCCAAAGCAAACGTCATCACGAAAGGAGTGAAACCGGACCATCTCCTGGTGCTGCAACATGGACGCGCTCGGTCCTATATCGTGACCGAGGATGGATCAGAGATTCTGCTTCTCTGGGTGGTTCCCGGTGTGGCGTTGGGGTTAGTGTCTTTGTTGCCGGATCCGCCTGCGCATATGGTCAACGCCACGACGGTTTCTGAATGCGAGTTCCTGGCCTGGGATCAGGACACGGTCCACCGGCTTGTGAATTTCTACCCGCAGCTCGCCGAAAACGGGTTTCGTGTGGCTCTCAAATACCTGGGGGCCTACATGAAGCGTCACGCCAGCATTGTCACGAAATCTGCCGAGTCCCGCCTTTCCAACAAGCTTGTCGAACTAGCTCGCTATGCCGGCGTGGTGTCGGGTTCGGGAATTTCGATCGACATCACCAATGAACAACTCAGTTCGCTCTCCGACATCAGCCTGTTTACAGCGAGCCGCCTCTTATCCAAATGGGAACAGGAGGGAAGGCTTTCTAAGTATCGGGGCAAGGTGACACTGCGCGATCCAGAGTCTTTTCTAGCCGGCTAAAGCAGGGTTTCCCTACTCGCTTGCGATAGTCGGTTCCCCAAATGGAGCCTGCGGCTGAAGCTTCATTGACTTACCCCCCTTGTTCCCCTACGATTTCAGCCCTGCGAATGGCGACGTTTCTCGTCGACGAAGGCGGGGGGGATGACAAGTTCCGGCAACTATTATCAAACGCCTTCAACCGCCCGTGACCCTGCCGACCAAGGGCGGTTTCCTCGGAACCATGTGCGGTATCCCGCCCGGTTCAAGCCGGTTGAGTGGTTAAACGCGCTGCATGTGCGTATGGGTGTCAGCCCGTTGTCCATCGAGAAGGCCGTGCGTGCCGCCTACGATAGCGCGGCCCCATACGATGCACATCTAGGAACAACCGAAGAACTAGGTCGCTTGCGGGCCATGGTGGTTACCTTGGCCCGCGGTCTCGACGACAACCCCTATCTGCTCGGCGTTGGTCGTGTGCTGGTGAAAAAATTGTTGACGGATCGCCTGAATGCACGCAACGCGGTATTGCGGCACTTTGCCGCGAACAAGTCCTTCATTGAAGCTCGCGGGAGAGTGCGGGCCCCATTGATTATTACCGGCCTACCCAGAACCGGAAGCACCCTGCTGCAGCGGCTTCTGGCAGAAGACCCAAATGCCCGGTCGCCTTTCACGTTTGAAATGGAAAGTCCCTTACCCCCACTCACAGAGGGCCAAGACCCTTTAGCCGATTCGCGCATCGCCGAAGCCAATGACGTATTGCAGGTTTTGTCCCGTACAGCGCCCGGTTTTCTTGAGAAGTTTGGTGAGTCTCACCTGTGGAGCCCTACCGAGTGCGAAGAATCCTACATATACATGCTGGCGCACAACGGGCTGTTGGTGCTCGACGCACCCAACGCCGGGGAGACTTACACACGGGCGCTTGCAGAATTTACCTGCCACGGACCGGTACTCCGCTATGAACGGCTCTTCTTCACCTTGCTCGATTCATATCGGCCTGCGAGCTCACACTGGATTCTCAAGGCGCCAAACTATGCTCCCGCATTCCCCCATGTTGTTCAAGAATATCCCGACGCAAGAATTGTGCTAACTCATCGCAATCCACTCATCTGTCTGCCTTCAGTGTGTCGTTTGTTTGAATCCTGGTGCATCGCATTTACCCGAGACGGCTGCTTCGATAAATATCGATTCGCGAAGTTGGTGTCCGCACTTCTGGTTCCTTGCTTTTCCGTACCGTTTCAATATCGTCGTGCTGATCCATCGCGCACCCGTCGGGTCTTCGACTGCATGTACGATGATTTATTCTCTGATCCGATCGCCATGGTGAAACGCATCTACGATTGGTTCGATCTTGAGGTTTCCTCGACGTTTGAGCAGCGGATGCGCAGCTATCTCGACAACAATCGCCAGGGCAAATACGGTCGTCATCGGTACTCACTCGAAGAGTACGCGATCGATCCACGGGAGTTCCTGGAGGAACACTCTGAATACATGAACCATTACGGATTCACCTCGGAAGGGGCGCGCGCGCGGAAACGAGCTCTGTGCCTGTAGTGGCAGGTGACGTACTCGGATGTCGGCGACGGGGGGCGATCATGGCTGGACGCTTGATTCTCGGTCGGCGACAAGGCGTCCATGGATAATCTGAGGCTCAGGAGCGAATGTCGAAAGCCTGAAAGGCAGTGATGATGAGATCGGATTTGTTGCGATTCAATGGGGCGGTCGAGCGGGACCCTGCTATCCCAGCGTGGATGGAAAAGCACCCCGGTGGATTGGGGGCCATTGCCGAGAGATGGTTTGCAGTGATGCGCGAATGCGGGGATGAAGTGCGAGAGCTGTTGCATGACGGCTGTCCGGTTGCATGTTTGGGAGATGCCCCCTTCGGCTACGTGAATGTATTCACTGGGCACGTAAATGTAGGGTTCTTTCACGGTGCAGCGCTGCCCGATCCCTGTGGGTTGTTGCAAGGGACGGGCAAGTTCATGCGTCACGTGAAGCTGAGACCAGGAACCACCATCAACGCTGCCGCGTTAAGCAGGCTCGTCCATGCGGCGTACTCGGATATAAAAGCGCGGGTCGAACACGGCTAGCGCACAGAGCCTCATTCTCGTTGCTGAGAACAGTTAAGTAGAGGCCGTGCTGGCAAGGGGGGATTCGGTCGAGACTCGGTACCTGGCAGGTGACGTCCGGCCAAGTGCGGAAAATGGCGTGTTTTGACACTTTCCTGAACAAAGTCCTTTCGGTCATCCTGAACCGCGCGAGGGCATCTGCCTCGAGAGAATCGGCATTTCTACACCGCCCCCATACCGAGTTCTCTTGGTTGACGACTTTCAGCCGTGGAGGGATTGCGCTCAACTGATTCTCAGCCGCCCGACTGTGTGTTCTGACACTTCCCTCGATGAAATCAAGGCTTAGGATCCTGCCAAGCAGCGGATGGGGCGAGCCCGGAACGAACCAGGAGATCTGCCTCTAGCCACAATCCAGAGTGGCATTTCGTGACGCTTTTCTCTAGACCGCCACTTGTAGCATTCTGGGCTTGCTCATCAGCAAGACAGCAGTGAGCTGGAGCTGGCCTGTTTAGTGCACGCAAGTTTGCGCTCGGCAGGCCAGACTCGTTGGATCGACCATAACGTCATTTCCCTTCCACCTGTCGTTTGGCTGGTCGTCCGAAAACGAAATCCATGTCGAACGAGCATGCGCGTCCCAGAAGCCCTAGCGGCACCCACTGCAGCCGGCATGACCGCTGGCGCGAGATTTGGACGGCAGAGCTGAGCAAAGAGCCGTGAGTAATGCCACGAAGGCGCCTTCTGCCATGCCGAGCTGCCTTGACCAAGCAAGCCCGCGAGCGATCCCTTGACGATAAGTTTCCGAGGTCCCATCAGCCCCGGCCTGGCAAGGCCCGCGTCCTTCTCCTTTTCGGCTTGCCCTGAGAATGGCTGCCGCGGCGCATATTGGCGCTTCCGTGGCCAGCGCCAGGGTAGATGATGAGAGCACCACGTACTGGGCGCTGTCCCCAAGCCGACACCCTGATCGTCGCCCGGGGCAGCGCTTAACCCTTATCTGTTCCAAGATGCTCACTTGCTGTGCACCGCTGGGTCCCGGCGCCTAACCAGCAGAGCGGAGTTGCGCTTGCCGTACCCCCCACTTGTTGTATCCCACTCTCGACGGAGAGCCATGGGACGCAGAGACATTATTGTCGTTGGCGGGTCGGCCGGGGCCTTGCAGGTTCTGCAGGCAATCGTTTCCGCCTTCCCCTGGGACTTTCCGGCGGCGTTTTCGTTGTACTCCACACGACCCAGGACAGTCCGGGTGTATTGCCCGAGATTCTTAACCGCAGCAGTAAGCTGCCGGTCTTGTATGCCCATCACAACGTCGAGATCCTACCTTCGCGAGTGTATGTCGCTCCTGCTGGACAGCGCCACATGGTGCTCGAGCGCGGCAGAGTTCGCCTGGAACCTGGGCCGAGAGAGAACCGCAGCCGGCAGGCGATCGATGCTTTGTTTCGCTCCGCGTCCTATGCCTACGGAAGCAACGTCGTCGGGGTTGTGCTAACCGGAAACCTTGACGACGGCACCGCAGGTCTGGTGGCAATCAAAAACCGGGGAGGCCTCGCCATCGTTCAAAACCCAGATGAGGCAGTCTCGCCTTCGATGCCGGCGAGTGCCATCGAGGCAACAGAGGTGGATTTTATTTTGCCGGGTGAACAAATCGGCCCCAAACTCGTCGCGCTTGCTTCGACAGAGGGGGCTCAGGATATTCGGGTGATACCCGGTCGAGCCGCAGATATGGCCGCCACTGGGCAGACCTACGCCTGCCCGGAGTGTGGAGGGGTTCTCGAAGAGACCAAGGAGGGCAGCATGCTTCGTTTCCGCTGCCGGGTAGGACATATCTATTCTCCGGACAGTCTGATGGCCGATCAAACCGAATCGGTCGAACGGGCGCTGTGGGCGGCAATCCGCAGCATGGAAGAACAAGCGCAATTCTCTGACCGGCTGGCGGACAGTTCACGACACAAGGAGCGTTTACGGTTAGCCGAGCGCTTTGCGGAGAAGGCCGATGCTAACCGCGAAAATGCAAGTATTCTCCGCGACCTGCTTGCGAAAACCTCGGGCGAAGTACTTGAAATGCGGTTGGAAGATGGAGGCTCAGAGCAATTGGAGGATAGAGGGTCAGACTTCGAGGAGCAGACCGGGACGAACTGAGGTACCCAGTGGCCAAACTGGATAAAGAGCGAAGGCTCGTGGCTGAGCGGGTAAAGAAGTTCGAAAAAACTGCTCACGAGATCCACGTCATGGCAGACAAACTCCACAAAAAAATGGAAAAGCTCCATCGGGAGACCATTGCCACGCGGGAGCGAGCCCGTAAAGCTCGTGAACAAGCACACGCCAAGGGCACGGAAGCGAAGAAGGTGGCCGGCGGAAGGGACCGGACGCTAAGTTAGGACTGGGGTCTATTCGAACGGCTTCCCTAAAACAGGCCTTAAGACCCCTTGTTGATTGGTTGCATGCATCGAGCCAGATTTTCATTGCCGTGGTAATAAAGGGCGCCAATTCGTCAAAATCCTCCCCACTTTCAAAAAGCACCAGGAGCGTCTCAAGCACTGTGCCGAAACGACAGAATGGATGATGCGAGTAAGAAGCTGACGGCGGATTCTCGCGAAATACTCGAGAACATTCATAAGCACCACCCCAAGCCACGTGGATCGCGGGGCGGCTGAGCATCAAGACGCTTTTCGAGTGCCACTGCAAGGGACTAGAATTCTCCACGCAAGGGCAAGGTGGTTCCTCCTACGCGAAAACGGCGTCCATCGGGCGACAAGTGTGAGCTGATCGCGATCGGTGCGTCCGCCGGGGGGCTTCCTGCGCTCATGAAGATCGTTCCTACGCTTGCGCCTGACGGGCCGGCTATCCTGATCGTGCAACACCTCGATCCCAGGCACAAAAGTCAGATTCCGGCGTTGCTAAGCCGCAAGACGAGCTACCGAGTGAAAGAAGCAGAAGACGGCGAACCGATTGTGCAGGGAACGATCTACGTGGGGCCGGCGGATGAGCACTTGCTAGTCAGCGAAGGCAAAATTCAACTGGCGCATTCAAGACTCATTCGTTTCTCGCGCCCATCCATCGATGTCATGTTCGCCTCCGTGGCTGCAACCTATGGCGGTCGCGCCATCGGGGTCATCCTGAGCGGCTCAAATCGGGACGGGGCCGACGGAATCGCCGCGATCAAACGGGCCGGGGGGGTCACTGTAGCCCAGAGCCCTGACAGCGCCGAGTACCGCGTTATGCCCCAGGCATCCATCGACACGGGCTGTGTTGACCACGTTATCCCGCTGGATACAATGGGGAAAACTCTTTCGTCGCTTTCTCACGGGAAACGGTAAGACATGGCAAAGGATGTCACTCTAAAGGAGCTTCTGCAGGAACTGGCGGAACAACGTAACTTCGACTTCCGCGGTTACAAGAAGACCACCCTGGAGCGTCGTTTTCGCCGCCGCATGTTTCAGCTCAACCTGCAAGACTATGGGCAATATGGCGATTACATCAGCAGACATCCGGACGAAGCGAACCAGCTGCTGAACACGATCCTCATCAACGTCACCGAGTTTTTTCGGGATCCGCCAGCGTGGGAGATTTTGCGGCATGAGATCATGCCGGGCCTGCTAAAGCGTATCAAGCCCGGGCATTCTTTCCGCGCCTGGAGCGCGGGATGCGCGAGCGGCGAAGAACCTTACTCGATTGCGATCCTTCTTGCCGAACACTTCGGCCCGCGCATTCAGGATTACGATGTCAAAATTTACGCCACCGACATCGACGAGGATGCGCTCAGTTCGGCCCGCCGCGGTGAGTATTCCGTTGAAGGCGGGCGGCGAGTGCGGCCGGAATGGCGAGAGAAGTATTTTCACGGCAAGGGCCTACTGCGCGTGAATCGCGAAATTCGACGGTTGGTAATCTTTGGACGCAGTAACCTGGGTCAGAATGCTCCGATTTCACACGTGAACTTGCTGGTTTGTAGGAACGTCCTGATCTACTTTGACTCAGACCTCCAGAAGCAGATCTTGGCACGATTGTATTACGCGCTTGAACCAGGTGGCATCCTGTTCCTGGGCAAGTCCGAATCGCAACTTACGAATTCGCCGCAATTCCAGCGGTTAAATGCCCGCTGGCGAATTTTCCAGCGAATCACCGCGTCTCCCCTGATCGAAGAACGATCAGACAACCACCAGGAAGTCATGGGGATGGGAACCAACGGCGGCCGAAACAATTCCGAACTAGAGGGGCTTCGGCAACAACATCGCTACCTGATGGAGACATTGCGGATTGGCGTCTTCTCGCTTTCGATGGACGACACCATTACCCAGCACAACACAGCCGCGCTCACGCTTTGCGGCCTTGCGCCAACCAATCTGGCAGGAAAGCGCTTCACCGAAACCGATCTATTTCTTCGCATCCCTGAAATTGGCGGACAACTACAGACCACCCGAGTAAATAACGAGTCCTCACGCTTTCCGGCTCGCCTAAAAATGGGCAACGAAGAGAAGCTGCTCGAGATTACGATTCGTCCTCTTCTCGATGAGCGCGGCCAGCGCTGCGGCACGCTCATTTACCTAGACGACCAATCGATACATGAAAAGCTGCAGACGACCATCGAAGAGCTCGAATCGACCAGCGAAGAATTACAGTCGGCGAACGAAGAGCTCGAAACGACGAACGAGGAGCTGCAGTCCACCAATGAAGAGCTGGAAACGACGAATGAAGAATTGCAGTCATTGAACGAAGAGCTGGAGACCACGAACCAGGAACTCGAAGAGCGCACCAAGGAACTCGACCAGGTCAATAGCGTCTACGCACTGACGCTCGAGAAGATTCGCTTGCCGGTAATGCTAGTCAATCAGGAGCGTCACATCGAATTCTGGAACCAGATGGCATTGCGGCTGTTCGGCTTTAAGAGCAAGCCACCCATGGACCTGACCGTTGAACAGCTCCCGCTTTCAGAAAGCATGCGTAACCTTCTGATCCGCCGACACCGTGCCGTTTTGGTGAAGGAGCAACCCATGGTGGCTCGCGGCCAAGACATGGGTCCACGTTACGGTTCTAAGACTGACGTTCATTTCAGCGTAATCCCTCGGGAGGACCGAACCCGCAACGTCCTAATCATGTTTGAGCCTCAATCCGGAGACGCTTCCGGACCTAGAAAGAGTGCAAAGAAGAAGCGCTGAACTCACGAAAAGGGTAGCAGCACCAGAACTACAGGTTGCGCGCCCGGAGCACGAGGGCTCTTGCGTTCATGAATTGGCAGGTCGGGAGCGGAAAGCTATCTCACCCGCGCCTGCATCTTCAGAATCTGGGCCTGAAGATCTTCGGCTTGGCGCCGTTGCCGCACGCTGGTTTCTGCTATTCGCTGGGCAAGGTCCCTGGACGGCCTGGAGAAGCCGCCGAGAATTCTCGATTTGCTTGGCCCGATCCGGCACAACCGGCGCGAGGCTCGGGTTCGCAGCCGTGTGATTGGTCCCCTCGCGTTCAACACCTGAGGTGATTAACCAAAAGTTCAGTTCTTCGGCTTTGGCATAGACGGGGCAGCGCTTGCCTCTCCCGATGCGATGGGCGGGCAAATGCAATTCATGCTCCCACCGTTGCACGGTACGCACTCCACGATCAAGATAGTTCGTACGACGGAAACCCCGGCCCAAGAGACAACCCTGAAGGACGAGACTTTCATCGCGGCGAAAACCAAGGCGAAGACCTAAGACAGCGAGACCCCCGGATACCCTGTAAACCGCAGCTCTCGATTTTTCAACCGGCCAGCGCAACCTGACGCCCTAATGGGCCCTCCAAATGTTGTGAGCGGGGAGCCGTGGCGAGACATTAGCTCACTGCTTCTGCCCATTGCCTGCCCTGCTCACGTTGTCCTGCTGGTCCCTCACTCGGCCGCGGCCTAGGAGGACGGCAGCCCTACCCGAGCTCTCCCGACCATGTGAATCTGGTGTGGGCGATTCAAGCAACGGAACCATAACTGAAAAGCTTCGTCACATAACGGTCTTTACACCGCTCTGAGCAGAAGTGTACGGCGAGTGGATGAACGGCCTGCTTGTCGGCCCAGGTCGAAAGAATATTCACTTCACGGCTTGCCGACACTGCGCCAAGGCTCTCACCGGCCATTCCAAGAATCCAGTCCTGCTCGGTTTTTTTCAGCTTCCTGCAGGTATCGCACCTGAAGACAATCATAGGTAAACTCCGCGGGTTAGATGCCGCGCAAGAACGGAGCGTTCAAGCCTGCATCCACGAAAAGCCATCTCACGCAATTGCCGCCTTCCATTCGTCTTTTCGGGTGCGGCAAAGCGACCCGTTTTCCTGGGGTAGGCTAGAGGATGCTTGGAGTTCAGGGTCACGCACCCTTCTTTAATTCGCGAACATTAGGTTGGTAAGACCCCGCCACGTTCCGGAAAGCGACGTTGAACCGGTTCCAAACATTGATCTGAGTGATGGCCAAGGTGAGATTGACAAGTTCCTTATCGGGGAAATATTTCGTTGCTTCCTGGTACACCTCCTCGGGAACACGGCCATCGGCGATTCGTGTCACTGCCTCTGTCCAGGCAAGAGCGGCCCGCTCACGATCGCTATAGAAGGGAGTGTCCCACCAGGCGCTGACTTCGTACAACCGCTGCTCGGTTTCTCCCAAGGCACGCGCGTCTTTGGTGTGCATATCGATGCACCAGGCGCAGCCATTGATTTGGGACGCCCGAAGACAGACCAGGTTCAGCAGAGTGGGTTCCAAACCGGAGTGATGGTTGATGTAAGCAGACACTTGCAGGACGGCTTTAAGAGCGTCGGGGGCAACTTGATTGAGTTCCACACGTGGATGCATGGTGTTTTCCGTTCTAGAACGCGCCAGCGTTCTGGTTATGAATCAAGAGCAAGGAGCAATTCGTCTAGCGCCCATACCTAAATGGATGATAGGCAGGCGGGAGAGACCCGGGAAAAGTGACGATCCTACGAATCCACAGGTAGGCAGCTGCCTTTTCTGAAACGCGAGACAAACTCTGCACATCTTCCACGGTAAGGAGAAACAATTCATGAAGATTGCAGTTACCACTCCTACCGGCCACATCGGCAACCAACTCACGAACATTCTTCTTGACCGAAAGTCCGAGGTCACCTTGATAGCCCGGCACCCGGAGAAGGTGAAGGATCTGGCCAGGCGAGGTGCAAAGGTCCTCACTGGCGACCACGCCAATCCCGCAATTGTTGAGCAGGCTGTGGGTGACGCCGACGCGCTGTTCTGGTTGACCCCGTCGGAGATTACCTCGCACGATCCCTTGGCGACCGCCCGCCGCATGGCCGATGCCGGGTCGAGCGTCATCGCCAAGCATCCCAATTTGCATGTGGTTCAGCTTTCAAGTGCAGGAGCATTCCTCCCGAGCGGCACCGGGCCGATCGTGGGGCTGTACGACACGGAAAATAAGTTCCGCGCTGCCGGGAACAACATCGTCTCCCTGCGACCGAACGAGTTCATGGAGAACGTGCTTTTCTCGCTACCCACGATCATCGAACACAGCAGCATCTTCACTTCGATCCCGGGATCGGTAAAAGCACCGTTCATAGCCACGCAGGACATCGCCGAGGTTGCCGCTGAGTTTCTGCTGAACCCGATCGACGGCCATCACGTGGTCGATCTCGTAGGCCCGCAGGAGATTTCGCTCGACGAGTGGGCTCGCATCGCCGGGCAGGCGATCGGGAAGCCTCTGCGCGTGGTCACTGTCCCGGGCCCTAAGTTGAAGGCCGCAATGAGCGAAGCCGGGATGTCCCCTGAAATGGCAGCACTGCTGGTTGAAATGGAAGAGGCATTCCCCAAAATTCAAGGACAATTCAAAGGCGAACAAAAACGCATCGGCAAAA
The DNA here is from genome assembly GCA_035496675.1 of Terriglobales bacterium. Lineage (GTDB taxonomy): Bacteria > Acidobacteriota > Terriglobia > Terriglobales > Acidobacteriaceae > Gp1-AA145. The sequence goes on along the minus strand of DATJEL010000001.1, from coordinate 1,654 downwards.
TTACTTTTCCGCAGTTTGCCCGGGAGGTGTTCGCGCCTCAATATAAGAAAGCCGTGCAAGCGGCGGCGTAGTCGTTTCCCAGTGTCGCGCATCGGAGGAGTCCCGATGTGCGGGAACCAAGAAACCCGGTGACACCGGTCCGCGGCACCGCGATTGCTGATACCGGCCCGCAGGTGGGTCACCCGCGGGCCTTTTCCGTTTGAAACTTCGCCCTGTTCTCCGGTGGAATTAAATTCCTCGACCGCTCACCAACCTCGATTCGACGAAGAATAGGAGTACCCGCGGTTGGCCTTCCTGTTCTCTTGCTCCCCCCCTGTCTCCGCCCTCGTTTGACGCTCCCCTTGCACCCTCTTTAAACTCAAATCTGGAAAGGCAAACCGTGAGTCCAACCGAAACTGCCGAGAGCACGAAACGGGAAATCGAAGTCCAGGTTCCGGCCGAGGAAGTCAGTCGCGAGACCGATGCTCTCGTCCAGAAGTACCAAAAACTCGCCCGCATTCCGGGCTTCCGCCAGGGCCATGTTCCCGCCTCGGTCATCCGCCAACGCTTCAAGCAGGACATTCAGAACGATGTCGTCGACGCCCTGGTGCCCAAGTACTTCCGCAAGGAAGCCGAGCGCCTTGGACTCAGTCCGATCTCGCAGCCGCGAGTCACCGATCTCCATGTCCATGACAGCGAGGGCCTGCACTTCAAAGCCAGTTTCGAAGTCATGCCCCAAATCAAGGTTGTGGGCTACAAGGAGCTCCGAGCCGAGCACCCCGAAATCACGGTCACCGAAGAGGACGTCGAGGGCCAACTCAAGGGTCTACAGGAGAGCAAGGCGGCCTACTCGCCGGTTGAAGGCCGCGCCATTGAGGACGGCGACTTTGCCCAGGTCTCTTTCGATGGAATACCCAGAGGTGATGACGAAGGCACCAAACCCGTCCACATGGACGATGTTCTGGTCGAGATCGGGGGCACGAACACCATGCAGGAGTTCACGGATAATCTCCGCGGCACGAACCCCGGCGATGAGCGGACGTTTGATGTGAACTACCCAGGAGACTTTTCCGACGAGCGCCTTCGGGGCAAGACCTTTGCTTACAAAGTGAAGGTCAATGCAATCAAGCAGAAGAGCTTGCCCGAGCTCAACGATGATTTTGCAAAGGAAGTCGGAGACTTCAAGACGATCGAGGAAATCAAACAGCGTCTGCGCGAGGGCATGGAGCACGAGCGGAAGCACGAGGCCGAGCGCGAAGCCAAGGACAAGCTTCTCGCCGAGCTTATCCGCCGCAATGGCTTCGAGGTCCCGGAAGTGCTCATCGAACACCAGGTTGACCTTCGCCTGGAGCGCGGTCTGCGCGCCCTGGCAGCGCAAGGCATGAGCCAGGAGCACATGAAGAAGATGGACTTCGGCCGCCTACGCGCCGGACAGCGCGAGCAGGCGGTCCAGGAAGTAAAGGCGAGTTTACTGCTTGAAAAGATCGCTGATACCGAAAATATTCAGGTTGGGGACGAAGAAATTGACCGGGAAGTTGAAGCTCTGGCGAAACAAACGAATCAGGCCGCGGACGACATTCGCGCTCGTTTGACGAAGGATGGAGCGCTGGATAGAATCCGAAATAGGATCCGCAACGAAAAGGCCCTCGAATTTCTGTATCGTCAATCCGCATAG